>NZ_JBITHV010000016.1:0-181373 GCF_044458365.1 Kribbella sp. NPDC050470
GGGGCCTGACCTTCGGAGGGATATCCGTTCGAGTTGTGGGTTCTCCTCTCGTCTGCGAGGGGAGAACCCACAAGCGAAGGGGTTATCCCCTCGAATGGGAGGTTTCGGCTGGGGACGGGAGGTTCGGGCCGGCGGCGGGAGGTTCAGGCCGGGGCCTACGTCGTTGGGGGCAGGCGGCCGGAGATTGGGGATGGTGCGGGCCCGGGTCAGGGGGTGGTGGTGGGGACGGGGATTAGGTGGCAGGCGACTTCGGTGGGGTCGGTTGCGGGGAGGATGGAGAGGGTCGCGGTTCGGCAGGCGTCGACGCCTTTGCCGGCAGCGACTAGGTGGCAGCGGGGGTGGAAGCGGCAGCCGGTGGGGATTCGGGTCGGGTCGGGTGGCTCGCCGGTGAGGACGATGCGTTCCGGGGACTCCGGCAGGACCGACAGCAACGCCTGTGTGTAGGGGTGTTGCGGGTTCGTGAGGACTTCCTCGGTCGCGCCGGACTCGACGATGCGGCCGAGGTACATGACCGCGACCCGGTCGGCGATGTTCCAGGCCAGGCCGAGGTCGTGGGTGACGACCAGCGCGCCAAGACCGAGTTCGTCTCGCAACCGCAGCAGCAACGCGAGGATCTCACCCCGCACCGACGCATCCAGCGACGCGACCGGCTCGTCGGCGATCAGGAACTTCGGGCTCAACGCCAACGCACCCGCGATCACCACGCGCTGTCGCTGACCGCCCGACAGCTCGTGCGGGTACCGCAGGAAGAACCGCTCAGGCGGCCGCAGCCCAGCACGCGACAGCGCCGACGCGACCACCGCCTCCTCGTCCGGCAGCCCGTGGATCCGCGGCCCCTCGGCCACGGCCTCGTAGACCGTCTGCCGAGGATTCAGCGACCCCATCGGATCCTGCAGCACCAACTGCACTTGTCGGCGGAACGCGCGGAGGCGGCGACCCGTGTAGCTCAGCGGCGTACCGTCGTACGAGATCTGGCCGGAGGTCGGGCGTTCGAGGCCGAGCAGGGTCCGGGCGAGCGTGGTCTTGCCACAGCCGGACTCGCCGACCAGCGCGACGATCTCACCGGCGCCGACGGACAGGTTGACTCCGTCCACGGCCCGCGCCCGCCGGCCGCCGCGACCGTTGAACTCGACCTTGACCTCAGTTGCCTCTAGCAAGTTCCCTCCCCCACCAGGACGCAAGCCGCCGTACGCCCGGAGCCGGCCGGACGCAGGTCGACAGCAACGGTCGAACATGTCTCCAGCGCCACCGGGCAGCGCGGATGGAACGTGCATCCACCCGGCAACTGCTGGGGATCCGGCGGATCGCCGGCCAACCCACGCGGAGCCAGCCGCGACGCCGGATCGCCGACTGTCGGGAACGCCGCCGCGAGCGCCTGGCTGTACGGGTGCTGGAAGTCCCCGGACGACGGACCTGCTTCGACGAGGCGCCCGGCGTACATCACGGCCAGCCGGTCGCACACGTCGGCGAGCACCGACAAGTCGTGCGAGATCATCAGCAGCGAGATGTCGTGCTCGGCGATCAACTGCCGGATCAGCGTCAGCACCTGCGCCTGGACCATCAGGTCGAGCGCGGTGGTCGGCTCGTCCGCGATGATCAGCCGCGGCGAGCACGCCAGCGCCATCGCGATCATCACTCGTTGCCGTTGGCCACCACTGAGCTCGTGCGGGTAACTCCGCTCCCGCCAGGCCGGCAGCCCAACCTGCTCCAGCAACTCCCGCACCCGAGCACGGGCCTGATCCCCCGAGGCCAACCGGTGCACCAGCAGCGGTTCGGCGATCTGATCCCCGATCCGCTGCACCGGGTTCAGCCCATGCTGCGCCCCCTGGAACACGATCGACGCCGCGGACCACCGGACCGCCCGCAGCCGGCCCCATTTCATCGCCAGGATGTCTTCGCCGTCGAGCATCACGCGCCCGCCGAGACGCGCCGATCGAGGCAGCAACCGCAGCAGGGCCATCGCAACGGATGACTTCCCCGATCCCGACTCACCCGCCAGCCCGACGGCTTCACCGGCCGCCAAGGACAGCGACACCCCGCGTACGGCGGGAACCTCGCCGGATGCGATCCGGTACGTCACGGACAGGTCGTCCAGTTCGAGCAGAGTCATCATGCCGCCCTCGTCCGCAGCCGGGGATTGAGCACACTCTCCAGCGCCCGCCCGCAGAGCGTGAACGCCATCACCACGATCACGATGCACAGACCCGGCACCAGGATGTACCACCACGCACCGGCGGTCGCCGCACCCCAGTCGTAGGACCCGCGCAGCATCGTGCCCCACGAGGTCTTGTTCGCACTCACCCCGAGGAACGCGAGCGTCGACTCGGTGACGATCGCGCTGGCCACCTCGAGCGTCGTACTTGCCAACAGCAACGGTGCGACGTTCGGCAGCACGTGCCGGGTGGTGATGTGCCAGTGGCCGGCGCCGAGGGCGAGCGACCGCTCGATGTACGGGCGCGCCTCGACCGCGAGGGTCTGGGCCCGGATCAACCGGGCCGTGGACGGCCAGGACGTCACCCCGATCGCGACGATGATGGTCGCCGTACTGCCGCCGAGGATCGCCGCCAGCACCAGCGCGGTGACCAGCGACGGCAGCACCAGGAACCAGTCGGTGATCCGCAGGATGATCGCCCCGAGCCAGCCGCGGAAGTGCCCCGCCGCGATACCGAGGACGGTCCCGATCACCATGCTCAGCAGGGCCGCGAGGAAACCGATCAGCAGCGAGGTCCGCGAACCCCACCAGATCATCAGCAGCACCGAGCGCCCGGACTCGTCGGTCCCGAGCGGGTAGTCGAGGCTCGGCGGCGCCATCTTCTCGCCGGTGCCGCTGACCACGTTGGTCACGCCGGAGTCGATGAACAGCGGCGCGATCAGCGCAAGCACCACCGCCAGCACGAGGATGGCGAGCCCGGCCACACCGGCCCGGTACGTCCGGAAGTCGGCCCAGAACCGTTTGAACGCCCGCTGCCGGCGCATCCACGCAACGTTACTCATCCACGTCCTCGCTTCGCTCCGGGCGCGGATGAGGCACGAGTACGCTGTGTTTGATGATGAACTCGCTTCGCTCGTTCATGCCGACCTCACTCGCGGATCGAGAACGTGGTAGACCACGTCGGCCAGCGTGTTCATCACGATCACCGACACCGTGATCAGCAGGAACGTGCCCTGCATCAAGGTGAAGTCCGGCACCCGGATCGCCTCGTAGAACAGCTGCCCGAGCCCCGGCCAGCTGAAGATCGCCTCGACCGTCACCGCACCTCCGACCACGAACCCGATCCGCATGAACACCAGCGTCACGGTCGGCAGCAACGCGTTCGGTACGGCGTGCTTCCGCCGGATGTCGTCGTCCCGGAGCCCCTTCGCGCGTGCCGTGGTGATGTAGTCCTGCCCGACCTCGTCGAGCACAGACGACCGCATCACCAGCAGGTACTGCGCGTAGACGACAGCGACCATGGTCAGACAGGGCAGCACCATGTGCTGCGCGACGTCGAGCACGTACGCGAACCCGTCCGGCGCGTCCACGCTCGAGCTCCCCCGGGTCGGGAACACCCCGGGAATCGGCCCGACCCCGGCCGCGAACACCATCAGCAGCAGCAGTCCGAGCCAGAACGTCGGCACCGACCACAGCACCAGCGAGATCGCGGTCGAGAACTTGTCGAACCGGCTGCCCGGTTTCCAGCCCGCCCGCGCGCCCTGCCAGATCCCGAGGCTGACCGCCATCACCAGCGCGGTCCCGGTGAGCAGCAGCGTCGACCCGATCCGCTCCCCGATCAGGTCCAGCACCGGGCGCTTGTACTCGTACGACGTACCGAGGTCGAACTGCAGCGTCTGCTTGACGAACTGCAGGAACTGCTCCGGCAACGACTTGTCCAGGCCGAGCCGGGCCCGTTCGAGGTCGAGCTGCTCCGGCGTCATGTTCCGGCCCTGCGCGAGCGCCCGGACCGGGTCACCCGGCAGCAGCCGGAACAGGAAGAACGTCGCGACGATCACCATTGCGATGCTGAACAGCGCCCCGCCCGCCTTGGTCGCCGCGTACCGCAGCAGACCGTGGCGGGCCGGGGCCTCGTCCAGGACCTCGACGGCCGGTTGACCGACGGTCATTCGCGCTCGTCGGCGGCGCCCTGGCGGCGCCGCATCACGAAGAACCCACCGACCGCGAGTACGGCGGCGCCGCCCGCGACCCCGCCGATCATCCCGGCGCTCGAACCACCCTCGTCCGACGACGCGGCGTCCGTCGTCACGGCCTCCAGCGTGTAGAACGGCCAGTAGCCGCTACCGCCGTACAGCAGGCCCTTGTCCTCGGGGATCGGCGTCACCTTGGCGATCCGGTCCTTGCGGTAGCCCTCGAGGTTGTTCGGGTAGTACAGCGCGATCACCGGCGCGTCGGTGTAGAGGCGCTCCTCCATCTTCTTGATGAAGTCGGCGCGCTTCGGCCGGTCGAGCTCCTTCTGCTGCTGCTTGTAGAGGTCCTCGTACTGCGGGTCGCAGTAGAACGACTCGGTCCCGCCGCCCGTACCGGCTGCGGTCGGCCGCCGGCTGCACAGGTGCGTCGCCAGCACCTCCTCCGGGTCCGGGTTCACCGACCAGCCGCTGATCGCGATGTCGAACAGCGCGGTCGTCCCGGTCTCCTCGGTGAACTTGCTGGAGTCGAGCCGCTTGGTGGTCAGCGTGATGCCGATCTCCTTGAACCACCCGGTCAGGTACTCCGACAGCTTGTCCTCGATCGGGGTGTCGGTGTGGATGCTGAACCGGAACGCCAGCTTCTTCGACCCGTCCGGCATCGTCCGGATGCCGTCGGCGCCCTTCTTGTACCCGGCGTCGTCCAGGATCTTGTTGGCCTTGGCAACGTCGTACGTCACCTTCTTGTCGCCCTCGGCCTGCCAGAAGAAGTCCTTGTACATCGGCGGCACGATCGAGCCGTCGGCCGGGACCGCGAGGCCGTTCTGCACCTCGTCGACCAGCTTCTGCTTGTCGATCGCGTAGTGCAGCGCCTGCCGGACCAGCGGGTCCTTCAGCGCCGGGTGCCCGTCGCCGATCGGCTTGTTGTCGCTGGTCGTCGCGCCGTGGTTGATCTGCAGGTACGTCGCCCGCCGGCCGGCCGTGTTCCACTGCACGATGTTGTCGTCACCCTTGAGCGAGTCGAAGTCCGGCGGCGCGAGCCGGCCGATCAGGTCGATGTCGCCCTTCTTCAGGCCGACGATCGCGGCGGCCGGGTTGTCGTAGAAGATCATCTGCAGCTGGTCGATCTTCGGGGCGCCACGCCAGTAGTTCGGGTTCGCCTCGAGCTTCACGTACTGGTCCTTCTTGTGCTCGACCGCGATGTACGGGCCGCTGCCGACCGCCGGGTAGACGTCGGCCTCGTACTTCGAGATGTCCGAGACCTTCTCCCAGACGTGCTTCGGCATGATCGGGACCGGGTTGTCCAGCATCGAGGCCTGCGGGGCCTTCAGCTTGATGGTCAGCTCCTGACCGTTCGCGCTGACGCTGGCGAAGTTCTCCACCGCCGGTCCGTTGCCGGTCTTGGCTCCGTCGTCGGTCATCATCTTGTTGAACGTCCAGGCCGCGTCCGCCGCGGTCACCGGCTGCCCGTCCGACCACTTCGTCTCCCGGATCTTGAAGGTCCAGGTCAGCCCGTCCGGCGACGTCGTCCAGGACTCGGCCAGGTCCGGGCTCGGCTGCAGGGTCTTGGAGTCGGGCACGGTCAGGAAGCCGTACATCCACCGCTGCAGCGAGCCGGACACCAGCCGGACCGCCAGGAACGGGTTCATCGAGTCGACCGCCTGGGTGACCCCGACCCGGATCACCTTCTCCGACGGTTCGGCCGCCTGCGCCGCCGTCCCGGGTAACACCAGCAGTGCAATGGCAGCCGCAGCCGCCAGGACCTTCCTCATCCGCCCCACGCACCTTCCGCCCTAGTCCGTTTGGGGAAGAAACCACACCAGCAAGCGTTCTCCTGTCAACGAGTTACGGACATTTGTCACTGCTTTGTTTCCGAACGTAGTCATAATTTTCCACTTGACTACACAATCGTGTAGTAGGTGCGGTGAGTGGCGTGCAGCCTGGGCTGTACGACGCGGGCGCCTGCGGAGCACGCAGAGGCCGACCACACCACCCACTGGATGCGCAGCACGCGTGGGCTGGACCACATCCCACCGCCTTGACTACACGATCGTGTAGTAGTTTGCTTTTGTGTGTAGCGAGAGGATCTGAAATGGATCGACCAGCAGATGACCTGACCGCCCGCGCCCGAATCCGCGACGCGGCGATGAAGTTGTTCACCGAGCGCGGGATCGAGGGCGCCTCGATCCGCGACATCGCGGCCGAGGCGGGGGTCTCGTCCGGGCTGGTCCGGCACCACTTCGGCTCCAAGCAGGCTTTGCGCGAGGCCTGTGACCGGTACGCCAAGGAGCGGATGCTGCAGATCGGCGAGGAGCTCGTGTACCAGGGCGGCGCGGCGCACACCGACGTCAGCGCGATGCACCCGATCACGATGCCGCTGCAGACGTACCTGGTGCGCTCGATGATGGACGGCTCGGAGACCGCGACCGCGCTGTTCCTGGAGATGGTCGACGCCGGCGAGGAGTTCACCAAGACCCTGCCCACCGACCCCAGCGACCGGCGGGCGTACGCCGCCGTGCTGGCGGCGATGAAGATGGGCGTCTTCGTGCTCCGCGACCAGGTCTCGAAGGCGATCGGCGAGGACATCGCCGGTCCCTCCGGCTACGCCCGGCTCACCAAGGCCATGCTCGACATCTTCACGATCCCGGTGATGACGCCGGAGCAGGCCGAACAACTACGGAAATACTCAGAGGAGCACTGACAAGCAATGACCGCTGCGATCAGCACCGACGGGCTGGTCAAGACCTTCGGGCGCACCCGCGCCCTGGACGGCCTGGACCTCACGGTCCGCACCGGCGAGGTGCACGGCTTCCTGGGCCCGAACGGCGCCGGGAAGACCACCACGATCCGGATTCTGCTCGGCCTGACCCGCGCATCCTCGGGCAGTGCGCGGCTCCTGGACGGCGACCCGTGGTCGGACGCGACCGAGCTGCACCGGCGGCTGGCGTACGTGCCCGGCGACGTGACGCTGTGGCCGACCCTGTCCGGCGGCGAGGCGATCGACCTGCTCGGCCGGATGCGCGGCGGCGTCGACCAGAAGCGCAAGGCAGAGCTGCTCGAGCGCTTCGACCTGGATCCGCGGAAGAAGGCCCGGACGTACTCGAAGGGCAACCGCCAGAAGGTCGCGCTGGTCGCCGCGTTCGCCTCCGACGTCGAGCTGCTGCTGCTCGACGAGCCGACCTCCGGGCTGGACCCGTTGATGGAGGAGGTGTTCCGCGAGGTCGTGCAGGAGGTGAGCGACCGCGACGGCCGGACGGTCCTGCTGTCCAGCCACATCCTGTCCGAGGTCGAGGCGCTCTGCGACCGGGTCACCATCATCCGGGCCGGCCGCGCGGTCGAGAGCGGCACGCTGTCCGAGCTGCGCCACCTGACGCGTACGTCGATCAAGGCGGAGCTCGTCGGCCCGATGGACGGCCTGGCGCAGCTGACCGGCGTCCACGACGTACGGGTCGAGGACGGCCAGGTCCGGTTCGACGTCGACACCGACGAGATCAACCCGGTGCTGAAGCGGCTGACCGACATCGGCGTACGGAGCCTCGTCAGTCAGCCGCCGACGCTGGAGGAGCTGTTCCTGCGGCTGTACGAGCCGGAGGGATCACGATGAAGACCCTGGCCGGCACCGGCGGCCTGATCCGGCTGATCCTGCGCCGCGACCGCATCGTGCTGCCGATCTGGCTCATCCTGATCATCGGCATCCCGATCAGCTACGTCGGATCCTTCGACGAGCTGTTCCCGACCGCCGAGTCCCGGCTCCAGTACGCGAGCAACGCCGGCTTCGTCACCCTGTACGGCGAGCTGCACGGCACCAGCCTGGGCGAGTTCCTCACCTGGCGACTCGGGTTCGTCCCGGTGATGGTCGGCCTGATCAGCCTGCTGACGGTGATCCGGCACACGCGGGTCGAGGAGGAGACCGGCCGCGCCGAGCTGCTCGGCTCGAGTGTCGTCGGCAGGCACGCCGGCCTCGCGGCCGCTCTGGTGACCACGTTCCTCGCAAACCTGCTGCTCGCCGTACTGCTTGCCTTGGGCATGAACAGCCAGGGTCTACCGCTCGCCGGATCGTTTGCCTTGGGCCTCGAGTTCGCCTGTGTCGGTTGGCTCTTCGGAGGGGTTGGAGCCATCGCCGCGCAACTGACCGCGAGCGCAAGCACGGCGCGTGGGATCGCGCTCAGCGTGCTCGGCGCGGCGTACGTACTGCGTGCCGCCGGTGACACGAGTGCGCACTCAGACGGCCCACTGGCATGGTTGTCGTACCTGTCACCCATCGGCTGGGCACAACGCATCCGCCCGTACGGCGACAACCGCTGGTGGCTCGTCGTCGTGGTGCTCGCGGTGTCCGTCGTACTCGTGGCCGTTGCCGTCCAACTGCAGTCCCGGCGAGACGTCGGCGCCGGCCTGTTGGCGGACCGGCTGGGTCCGGCCGACGGTGCGCCGAGTCTGAGCTCGCCGCTGGCGCTTGCATGGCGTCTGCACCGCGGTCTGCTGATCGCGTGGACGTCCGGGTTCGCCGTACTCGGCGTGCTGTTCGGCGGAGTGGCCGAAGGGGTCGGCGACCTGATGCGGGACGACTCGGGTGTGCAGGAGGTGTTCGCGCGGCTTGGTGGCGCGGCCAGATTGATCGACTCGTACTTCGCCGGCGTGATGGCGATCGTCGGGCTGATCGCCTCGGCGTACGCCGTCCAGGCGACACTGCGGCTGCGTACCGAGGAGATGAGCGGGCGCGCCGAGCCGGTGCTCGTGACGCGTGTTGGACGACTGCAGTGGGCCGCGAGTCACTTGTTCTTCGGCCTGCTCGGGCCGGCGGTGACGTTGCTGGTCGCAGGGCTGGGTGCCGGCTTGGCGTACGGCGCAGCGATCGGTGACGTCGGCGGGCAGGTGCCGCGGCTGATCGGTGCTGCACTCGTGCAACTGCCGGCGGTCTGGGTGCTGGCCGCGATCACGATCGCGTTGTTCGGCCTGTTCCCGCGATGGTCCGCGGTTGCCTGGGTTCCGCCGTCGATCTGTCTGGTGATCGTGATGACGACGACCGGGACCGAGTTGTCCAAGTGGGTCAAGGACATCTCGCCGTTCAGCCATCTTCCGCAACTGCCCGGCGGCTCGGTGTCGGCCGCTCCGGTGATCACGCTGGTCGCGATCGCCGTTGTAGTCGGCGCGGTCGGCCTGGTCGGGCTGCGGCGGCGGGACATGCCGGTCGGCTGATCAGCGGCGGGCGTTGCGGGACCACGCGAACGCGAACACCCCGAAGGCGGCGATTCCGATCGCCAGCACCGACAGCAGGACGGAGCCGAAGGGCTGCTCCTTGATGGTGTGGAGGGCGGCGTCCAGGCCGCCCGCCTTCTCCGGGTCGTAGTCGATCGCTGCCCAGCCGAACAGGGCTCCCGCGACGATGAACGCGATCCCCTTGGCGGCGTACCCGATCCGGCCGAGCAGCACGGTCACCTCGGAGACGCCGCCGACCAGATCCTCCATGAACTTGACCGTGATCGCCTTGTAGATCTGGTGTCCGCCGATCCCGATGATCACCAGCCCGATGACCACGATCAGTGCCCGGCCGGCGCCGTACTCCATCAGCCGGGCGCTGATCGTCTTCTGCTCGCCACTGCTCGAGCCGCCGGACCCGACGGCGACCTTGATCGCCAGGAACCCCAGGCCGAGGTAGACCAGGCCTCGTCCGACGGCGGAGATCTTCTTCGAGGTCTTCAACGATCCGTAGGTGAGTTGCAGGCCTTGCCAGATCACCAGCGCGAACAGGCCGATCGCGACCGCCCAGAGCAGTACGCCGCCGAGCGGTTTGCCGGCCAACTCCTCCAAGGCTCCTTGTTGCGAGGCTTCCTGGTCGGACTTGCCCAGGGCGAGTTGCAGGGCGACCCAGGCGATCAACAGGTGGACGACGCCGTACGCGATGAGGCCGACGGTGATCGCGACGTCGTACGCGCGGCTTTGGCGGGTTTGCTGAGCGGTACTCACCCACCTCTAGTGCCCACGACTATGCAGAAACCGGCGCCGTCGCCTCACGGTCGGCCTCGTCGATGTCGCCGTACTCGCCCGCGCGGAAGGCGCGTCGGCCGAGGATCCAGACGTAGAGGACGAAGCCGATCTCGACCAGTACGCCGACGCCGACCCGGACCGCGGTCGGCAGGCCGGACGGCGTGACGAAGCCCTCGATGATGCCGGTGACCAGCAGGATCGCGGCCAGGCCGATCGCCATCCCGATGGTGGCGCGGCCAGTTTGAGCAAGCGCTTGCATGCGGGTTCGCGGACCCGGGACGATCCAGGACCAGCCGAGTCGCAGACCGGCCGCGGCCGCGACGAAGACCGCGGTCAGCTCGAGCAGGCCGTGCGGGGTGATCAGGCCGAAGAAGACATTCGCGCGATCGTGTCCGATCATCAGGCCGGCGTTGACGCCCAGGTTCAGCGCGTTGTCCCAGAGGATGAAGATCGACGGGATCAGCAGGATGCCGAGTGCGAGCACGGCGGCGCTGATGGTGGCGTTGTTGATCCAGACCTGGAAGGCGAAATCCTGAGCCGGGTT
Organism: Kribbella sp. NPDC050470; assembly: GCF_044458365.1. Classification (NCBI taxonomy): domain Bacteria; kingdom Bacillati; phylum Actinomycetota; class Actinomycetes; order Propionibacteriales; family Kribbellaceae; genus Kribbella; species Kribbella sp. NPDC050470. Next base: position 10,649 of record NZ_JBITHV010000016.1, read on the forward strand.
CTCCGAGTAGTAGGCGGCGAACTCGTTGTCGACCAACTCCTGGACCTGCGCCGAGGTGGCGAACGAGTCCACCACCTCCGGGTGCGCGATGATCCGCCAGGCGGCCCAGGCTGCGACCAGGTAGAAGAGCAGGCCGATGGTGAGCCACCAGCGTCTGGATGCGTAGAGCGCGGCCGGGAAGCTCACGAGGAAGTACTTGGAGATGTCACGCCAGACAGGAGCGTGCGCACCGGTGACGGCACCACGTGCGTCGGCGATGAGGCCGGAGAGGCGACCGATGGACACCGGGTCCGCACCGGCTGCCCTGAGCGCGGCCAGGTGAGTGCCGACGCGCTGGTAGAGGGTGACGAGTTCCTCGGCCTCTGCACCGGTCAGCCGGCGCTGACGGCGCGTCAGGTACGCCAGCCGGTCCCACTGCGCCTGGTGCACGGACACGAACGCCTCGACGTCCACAGTGGCCCCTCCTCCCGGTTCTGGCTCCCCGCGCTGGCAGACTAGCCGGAACTGGTGTCTCGGCAGGAGGGGGGCGACGACGAAGTGTCTCAGCTGGTCACGGGCGAGGCGGTCGTCCTTCAGGTGCGGATCGCACGGATGCCGACCCGGGCGCTGGCGTGCGCGATCGACGTGATCCTGCAGGGCGTCGTACTCGGGGTGCTGATCTCGCTGCTGACCGGGTTTCTGATCGGCGGCGAGGCCAGTGAGGCGCTGGCGGTGGCGCTGATCTTCCTCGTCGTCCTGGTCGTCGTGGTCGGCTACCGGGTGGTGATGGAGACGCTGACCCGCGGCCGGACGCTCGGCAAGATGGTGCTCGGGCTCAAGGTGGTCCGCGACGACGGCAGCTCGATCCGGTTCCGGCACGCGCTGGTGCGGACGCTGATGTGGTGCTTCGTCGACTTCGCGCCCTGGTTCGCGGCCTGCCCCGGCATCGTGGCGAGCCTGATGAACAAGCAGGGCAAGCGGATCGGCGACATGGTCGCGGGCACCGTGGTGATCCGCGAACGGCACCAGCCGATGGCGTCGCCGCCGCTGTTCGTGCCGGGGCATCTGGTGCAGTGGGCGCAGTCGCTGGAGTTGTCGCGGCTGTCTGATGAGCTGGCCAATGCTTCGCGGGAGTACCTGGCGCGGTACACCGAGTTGTTGCCGGGGGCTCGGGATGCGATCGGTGATGCGCTGGCCTATCGGGTCAGTCAGGTGACTGCGCCGGTGCCGCCGGTGCCTATGGTCGCGCCGGCGTTTCTGTCCGCAGTGCTGGCTGAGCGTCGGCGGCGCGAGCTGAACCGGCTCGCAGTGCCTCGAGCGGCTGTCAACACCGGTCCGTTTGGGCCGTACGCCGTACCTGCCGGGCAGGCTGGGCCGTACGCCGTGCCTGCTGGGCCGTATGCCGTGCCTGCTGGGCCGTTTGCTGCGCCGAGTCCGTACGGCGCGTTGCCGCCGGCGCCGCCTGCTGGTGTGCCTGCGCCTGGGCCTTTCCCGGCGCCAGCTCCGGTTGCGCCGTACCGGCCTGCTGCGGTCAATCCGCAGGGGTGGGCGGCACCGGGCAGCAACGAGTCTGGACAGTGGTTCTAGTCTTGCGACTATGTCGCAGATAGTGGATTGGGCCGGCTGGCTGAAGCGGTGGGACGACCAGCAGGCCGGTTATCTGCCGGACCGCGAGGAACAGTTCGCGTTGATGCTCGACATCGTCGCCCGCCTGGTCGGCGACCCCAGCCGCTTCGTGGACCTGGCGTGCGGCCCCGGCTCGATCTCGGCCCGCGCCGCCGCCCGCTTCCCGTCGGCCGAGATCATCGGCGTCGAGTGAGCCGGCTTCCTTCTCCCCCCGCCGTAACCTCAGCCCGGGGCGAGCCGGCTTCCTTCTCCCCCGCCGTAACCTCGGCCACCCACAACGGAAAGGCGCCCCACCGGCCGGTGGGGCGCCTGTCTGGCGTACTGAAAACTCAGTAGCGGTAGTGGTCTGACTTGTACGGGCCTTCGACGGGGACGCCGAGGTAGTTGGCCTGCTCCTTGGTGAGCTCGGTGAGCTTCACGCCCAGGGCATCGAGGTGGAGGCGGGCGACCATCTCGTCGAGGTGCTTGGGCAGGACGTAGACCTCGGTCGGGTAGTCGGCGGTCTTCACGAAGAGCTCGATCTGGGCGAGGACCTGGTTGGTGAAGGAGTTCGACATCACGAACGACGGGTGCCCGGTGGCGTTGCCGAGATTCAGCAGGCGGCCCTCGGACAGGACGATCACCGTGTGGCCGTCGGGGAAGCGGAACTCGTCCACCTGCGGCTTGATCGTGACCCGCTCGATGCCGTCCACCTTGTACAGGCCGGCCATGTCGATCTCGTTGTCGAAGTGGCCGATGTTGCCGACGATCGCCTGGTGCTTCATCGCCGCCATGTGGTCGGCGGTGATGACGTCCTTGTTGCCGGTGGTGGTGACGAAGATGTCGGCGGTCCCGACCACGTCGTCCACGGTGCTGACCTGGTAGCCGTCCATCGCCGCCTGCAGCGCGCAGATCGGGTCGATCTCGGTGACGATCACCCGGGCGCCCTGGCCGCGCAGCGACTCCGCGCAGCCCTTGCCGACGTCGCCGTACCCGCAGACGACCGCGACCTTGCCGCCGATCAGTACGTCGGTGGCCCGGTTGATGCCGTCGATCAGCGAGTGCCGGCAGCCGTACTTGTTGTCGAACTTCGACTTGGTCACCGAGTCGTTCACGTTGATCGCCGGGAACAGCAGCGCGCCGGCCTTGTGCATCTCGTACAGCCGGTGCACACCGGTGGTGGTCTCCTCGGTGACACCCTTGATGCCCTGGCCGATGGTCGTCCACAGCTGCGGGTCGTCCTGCAGCGTGCGGGTCAGCAGCTTGAGGACGACGGCGTACTCCTCGGAGTCCGCGGTCGACGGGTCCGGAACGGCGCCGGCCTTCTCGAACTCGGTGCCCTTGTGGACGAGCATGGTGGCGTCGCCGCCGTCGTCCAGGATCATGTTCGGGCCCTCACCGGGCCACCTGAGCGCCTGCTCGGTGCACCACCAGTACTCCTCCAGGGTCTCGCCCTTCCAGGCGAAGACCGGCACACCGGCCGGGTTCTCGGCGGTGCCCTCCGGGCCGACGACGACGGCCGCGGCGGCGTGGTCCTGGGTGGAGAAGATGTTGCAGGAGACCCAGCGCACCTCGGCCCCGAGGGCGACCAGCGTCTCGATCAGCACGGCGGTCTGGATCGTCATGTGCAGCGAGCCCATGATCTTCGCGCCGGCCAGCGGCTTGCTGTCGCCGTACTGCTTGCGCATCGCCATCAGGCCGGGCATCTCGTGCTCGGCCAGCCGGATCTCCTTGCGGCCGAACTCGGCCAGCCCGAGGTCCGCCACCTTGTAGTCGAAGGTCATACCGGTTCCGCTCCCCTGAAGACTGTGATTGCTTCCTGCCTGCCAGAGCCTAGAGGGCCCAGGCCCGGGGTTTGATCGGTGGGGGAGCGTTTCTGACACTGAAATGTCAGGATTGAGGTATGCGCATCACCGAGGCGGCCCGCCGGCTGGGCACCACTCCGCGGATGCTGCGGTACCGGGAGGCCCTCGGCCTGCTCCCCCGTTCCCGCTCCGCGCACACGGCCCAGCGCCAGTACGACGACCGCGACCTGGCCGCCGTACAGCTTGCGCTGGACCTGGAACGCCGGTACGACGTGACGCCGGCCGCGCTGGCGTTCGCACTCCGGGCCCTGGCCGAGCCGTCGGTCGCCGCGGACATCCGCAACCTCGGCTACCGCACCGGCCGCCTCACCGCTCCGCCGACCCGCTCGGAGATCGACCGCGAACGAGCCCTCCGCTGGCTCGGCCGCTCCGGCGTCCTCCCACCCGAACCCCGCTGACCCCGCCGCCTCGCGTTCGAGGGGATAACCCCTCGACTCGTGCCTTCTCCCCGCGTGCACGAGCAGGGAACCCTGCGTTCGCGGGGATATCCCCTCGAACGCCGGCCGCGGGGTGGGGTTAGTGGGAGGGGGCTTCGGGGACGGGGGGGCGTTCGGCGCGTTGGTAGCCCTCGACGTAGATGTCGGGCTCCAGGTAAACGTGGATCGACATCGGCTCGGCTTCCCGGATGGCGCGTTCGGCGGCGTCGATGGTCTGGGCCACCACGGACGCGTCGGTGGTCGGCTCGACGCCGACCTTGGCGGCGACCAGGACCTCCTCCGGACCCAGGTGCAGGGTCTTGATGTGGATCAGCCGCTGCACACCCGGGGTGTTCTCGATCGCGGCGACGATCTTCTGCTGCGACTCCCGGGTCGCGGACTCGCCGAGCAGCAGCGACTTCATCTCGATCGCCAGGAAGATCGCGACGCAGACCAGCAGCGCGCCGATCGCCATCGAGCCCAGGCCGTCGTACACACCGTTGCCGGTGGCAAGCGTCAGGACGACGCCGATCAGCGCCAGCACCAGGCCGGTGAGCGCGGCGAAGTCCTCCAGCAGGATGACCGGCAGTTCGGGCGAGCGGGCGTTGCGGATGAACCTGGCCCAGCCGACCGGCCCGCGGACCTTGTTCGCCTCGACGATCGCGGTCCGGAACGAGAACGTCTCCATGATGATCGCGGCCACCAGGACGACGACCGGGACCCACTTCCAGTCGTCGATCCCGTGCGGGTCGTGGATCTTGTGGTAGCCCTCGTACAGCGCGAACAGGCCACCGACGCTGAACAGCACGATCGCCACGATGAACGAGTAGACGTACCGCTCCCGGCCGAAGCCGAACTGGTGCAGTTCGTCGGCCTCCCGCTGGGCCCGCTTGCCGCCGACCAGCAGCAGCACCTGGTTGCCGGCGTCGGCGACCGAGTGGATCGCCTCGGCGAGCATCGATGCCGACTGGGTCAGGCCCCAGGCGGCGAACTTGGTGATCGCGATCCCGGTGTTCGCCAGCAGTGCCGCGACGACCGCCTTGGTTCCGCCACCAGCCATTTCTCCAGGTCCTCCAACAATCGGGTGATCAGCGCGCGGACACGACGAACGCCGTGCCGGAACCACGCAGGCTACAGGGTCCTTCGGGTCCCGCAGCGAACGCGGACTGACCGGCGGACAACATCACAGCGCCATCGGTGCCCTCGGCATCGACCTCGACACTCCCGGCCACACAGCAGACGATCCGCGGCCCCTCGCCGGTGACCGTTTGTTCACCGCCGTCCAGGTCGATTCGGCGGATGGCGTAGTACTCACAGCCGGTCTCGTACGACGAGACGCCGTCGCTCAGCGGGGTCGCCGTCAGCACCGGGTCGGCCAGTGGCTCGAAGTCGACCACCGAGACCAGTTCGGGTACGTCGATGTGCTTGCTGGTCAGGCCGCCGCGCAGCACGTTGTCGGAGTTCGCCATCACCTCGAACCCGAGCCCGTGCAGGTAGGCGTGTACGTTTCCGGCCGGCAGGTAGACGGCCTGGAACCGCTCCAGGCGGACCCGGTTCAGCAGCAGGGCGGCCAGTACGCCGGGGTCGTCCGGGAAGTCCGCGCACAGCTTGGCCAGCGCCTCCCGCTCCAGCTCGAAGGCCTGGCCGGCGTACTGCGCGATGGCCTCGCCGAGAGCGGCGACCAGCGGCCGGATGGTGTCCCGGTCGCTGCTCATGATCTGGGTGAACACGTCCTGCAGCTTGCCGTTGCGGAGCAGGTCGGTGCACTCCTCGAACCCGGCCGGCGCCAGCGCGTCGAGGAACGCGACCGTGGCCTCCAGCGGCCGGAACCCGACCAGCGCGTCGAACGGGCCGAGCGCGATCAGGATCTCCGGCTTCGGCCAGGCGTCCTTGTAGTTGCGGTCGGCAGCGTCGCGCGGGATCCCGGCGGCCTCGTCCCGCGCGTACCCGTCGATCGCCTGCTCCCGCGAGGGGTGGGCCTGGATCGACAACGGCTGTGCGGCCGCCAGCAGCTTGGCCAGGAACGGGAACCGGCCGTCGAACCGCTCAGCCGTCTCCGGCCCGAGTACGTCGGACGGCCCGGCGGAGACCACGTCGTACAGGGAGTCGCCCGAGGGCAGCACAGACGGCGCGGACTCGTGCGCGCCCATCCACATCTCCGCCTGCGGGCGGCCGTCCGGCTCCACCCCGGTCAACTCGGGGATCGCGGTCGGTGAGCCCCAGGCGTAGTCCCGGATGGTGTTCTGCAGCCGCACTACCACGCTGGGTCCTCCGAGGGGATTCCTGGTTCGGTGGGCTCGGCGTCGGTCGCAGTACCGTAGCGGCCGAGGCCGATGCCGAGGTAGGCCGCGGCGTAGCGGCCGTGCTGGGTCAGGGCGGCGTACCGGGCGATGTCGGTGCCGTCGGCCTGCGTGACGACGTGCACGCGGACGTCGTGGGCCTCCGCCTTCGCCTCCAGCTTGCGCCGGTGCTCGGCGACGCCCGCGTCCTCCACACCGTCGTCGAGGATGACCAGACCGGGCCGCAGCTCCTCCGGCTTGTCGAACGGGTCGGCGAACAGATCGCGCGGCGGCTGGTTGAGCACTGGCATCAGGTGCCCGGCGTCAGCGGCCAGGGCCGGCCGGCCACTCGCCAGCCGCAGGGCCTCCACCACACGACGCGCTGCACGCGCGGACAGCACGGAGCCACCCCAGACCAGCGGCAGCGCATCCGCCAGCATCAGGGCCAGGTCCTTGGCCGGGTTGGACGCGACGTCGTTGTTCGGCGAGCACTCGATGGCCACGTCATCCAGCAGCGCCGCAACCGCCTTGTGGTCGACCTCAGGACCGAGCTCCATCTGGTGCAGACCCTGCAGTACGGCGACAGCCGAAGCCAACTGGTCGTCGGACTGCGACGGCAGCCGGATGGCGTGCCGCGAGCCCGCGGAGGCCTGTGCGACCGGGGAGTCCGGCGGGCAGGCCACCATCAGACCGCAACCGCGGCGCTCCGCCTCCGAGGCGGCCGACACCGCGTCGGAGTCCTCGGTCAGGCCGCCCAGGACGATCACCAGGTCCAGCGGACCGGCCCAGCCCGGCAGACCGGGACCGGGCCAGGCGACGAACGGGACCGGGCAGACCGGCTCCAGGATGGCCCGGACCAACCGGGCGTCCCGGCCGGCCGCCAGCACCGCCCGCGGCCGGAAGCCGTCGGAGTCGACCTTGGACAGGGCCTCCTCGGCCGCTTCCAGCTCGGCCCGGACCCGGGCGCCGGCCATCGCCAGCCGCCGGAGCAGGTGGTCCGCCGCGCCGAGCGCGGCCGGGTCGTCCAGCCGCGAGTCGTCGAAGAAGCTCATCAGTTCTCCGCGACCTCTTTGGTGTCTCGCGCCTCGTCGATCAGCAGCACCGGGATGTCGTCGCGGACCGGGTAGGCCAGCGCGCAGGCGCCGTTCGTGCAGACCAGCTCGTTCGCCTCGTCGTCCACCCGGAACTCCGACCGGCACTTGGGGCAGACCAGGATGCTCAGCAGGTCCGGGTCCAGATTGACTGCCATTCAGTTCTCCTTCACCGATGCGCCGGTGATCAGCGCCAGTACCTCGTCGCGGACGCGTTCCATGGTGGGCCGGTCCGCAGCCTCGACGTTCAGCCGCAGCAACGGTTCCGTGTTCGACGCACGGACGTTGAACCACCACTGTCCCGCCGACACGGTCAGACCGTCCAGATGGTCAACGGTAATGCCGTCCCGGCCGCCGTAGGTGTCCTCGATCGCCGCCACCGTCGCGGCCGCGTCGTCGACCTTGTTGTTCAGCTCGCCGGACGCGACGTACCGCTCGTACTCCGCGAACAGCTCACTGGCCGGCTTGTCCTGCTCACCGAGCGCGGCCAGCACGTGCAGCGCGGCCAGCATGCCGGTGTCGGCCCGCCAGAAGTCCCGGAAGTAGTAGTGGGCGGAGTGCTCGCCGCCGAACACCGCGTCGGTCTCGGCCATCTTCTGCTTGATGTAGGAGTGCCCGACCCGGGACCGGACCGGCGTGCCGCCGTGCTCGGTGATCAGCTCCGGCACGGCCTTGGAGGTGATCAGGTTGTGGATGACGGCCGAGCCGGGGTGCTTGGCCAGCTCCCGGACCGCGACCGCGCCGGTGACCGCGCTCGGCGAGATCGGGTCGCCCTTCTCGTCCACCACGAAGCAGCGGTCCGCGTCGCCGTCGAAGGCCAGGCCGAGGTCGGCCCCGAGCTCGCGGACCTTGGCCTGCAGGTCGACCAGGTTCTTCGGGTCGAGCGGGTTCGCCTCGTGGTTCGGGAAGTTGCCGTCCAGCTCGAAGTACATCGGCACGATCGTGATCGGGCCGGAGGCGAACACGGCCGGCACGGTGTGGCCACCCATCCCGTTGCCGGCGTCGACAACGACTGTGAGCGGACGGCTGCCGCTCAGGTCGACCAGGTCGTGCAGGTGGTCGGCGTACGCGGTGAGCAGGTTCTTGCGGGTCACCTTGCCCGGCACGGAGCCGGTCGACGGGCCCTCGGTGAGCGCCTTGGCGACCAGGTCGGCGATGTCGCGCAGACCGGAGTCCGAGCCGACCGGGGCGGCGCCCGAGCGGCACAGCTTGATGCCGTTGTACTGCGCCGGGTTGTGGCTCGCGGTGAACATCGCGCCGGGCAGCTGCAGCCTGCCGGAGGCGAAGTAGAGCTGGTCGGTGGAGGCCAGGCCGATGTCGATCACGTCGGCGCCGGTGCTGGTCACCCCCTCGGCGAACGCCGCCGCCAGTCCCGGGCTGGACGGCCGCATGTCGTAGCCGACCACGACTGCCCCCGGAGACGAGAGGACGTCCAGGACCTCGACGAAGGCTGCCCCGGTCGCCCGGGCCACCGACTCGTCCAGCTGGTCCGGGACGACCCCTCGTACGTCGTACGCCTTGAAGATCGCAGCAACGTCAACCATGCGTGGACCCTATCCGCCCCGCCCGCAAAGCTGTATTTCAGGTGACGCTGCCCCCCTCGTTCCGTATCTTCGGCCCAGGTCACCGACCCGGGGTGGCATGGCGGCTGGGGGGGTGGCCAGTGATGTTCCTGCGGCAGGCTCTGCGGTACCGGTGGTCCCAAGCCCTGGTCCTGGCCGGCGTCAGCCTCTTGATCGGCACGTGCGCGGCGTTCGCGCCCTGGTTCGCCCGGGCGGTCGAGCAGACGGTCGCAACCGAGACGCTGACCCGTCAGTGGAACGCCGCGGCCTGGCAGCTGGATGCGACCCCGCCGACTGCGGTGTCCGGGCCGACCGATCCGACCCCGCCGGAGGACCTGGCCCAGCTCATCCCGGCGGACCTGAAGCCGTTGTTCACGCCGCCGTCGTACGGGATGACCGTCGGCGTGACGTGGGGTCTCGGCAAGGACAAGGCAACGATCGGAGGCCGACTGGTCTGGCGGGACGGGTACTGCGCCCAGCTCGAGGTGACCGCCGGCCGCTGCCCGACCAGCCCCGGTGAGGTAGTCGCATCGACCGCTGACGCGAAGAACTTCGGCGCCACGGTCGGGACGACGATCAAGGCCGAGACCAGCAGCTACACGGACAGCGGTCTCCGCGTGGTCGGGCTCTATCAGGCGGACGACGAGGCCACCTACTGGTTCGGCCGCGGACCGACCGGCCACTCGAGGCCGGCCAGCGAGAGCAGACCGGCGGAGGCCGACTTCCTGCTCACCGAACGCGAGACGTTCGCCGCCGGGAGATGGGGCTACCACTCGACGCTGGACACCCGCCCGCAGCCGGGAAGCGCGCGAGTCGACGACCTGGACCGCATCCGGCAGGTGACCGATCAGCTCGAAGCCCGGAACTCCGAGCTCAACCTCGACGCCAGGAACAACTCCGGGTTGATCGACGTCATCGACGGGATCCAGGCCGAGCGCCGGCAGGCCGGCACGATCATCCCGTTGGTGATGGTGCAGGTCGCTCTGTTCGGTGTGGTCGTACTGGGCCTGGCGCTGGCAGCGGTAGTCGACCAACGCCGCCCGGAACTGGCTGTCGCACGACTGCGCGGATCAGGTGCCGGCCGGATCGGCCGGACGCTCGCTGTGGAGCTGAGCGTGCCCGTCCTGATCGGTACGGCGATCGGCGTGGCCTCCGGCTTCGTCCTGCTCCTCGTGGTCCGTGCGGCCTGGCTCGGCGGAGCAGCGCCGCTCGAGGTGCCGTGGACCGTTCCCGCAGCGGCCGCCCTCGCGGCGCTGGCCGGGCTGGCGGTGGTCGCGCTGTCGATCCGTGCCGTCGTCCGCCAGCCGATCTCCAGCCTGCTCCGGCGCATCCCGCCCCGCCGACGGCACCGAGCCATCGGCCTGATCGATCTCACCGTCATCGTCCTCGCCTCGGCCGGCCTCCTAAGCGGGCTGACCAGTGGCGGACGCGGCCCCCTGCCTGTGCTGACTCCGACCTTGCTCGCTCTGGCGGCCGGCCTGGCGTTCGCCCACCTGCTGCTGCCAGCAGCCGGTTTGCTGAGCCGGCACGCGCTGCGCAAGGGACGACTCGGACTCGCCCTCGGCGCTCTGCAGGTGTCCCGGCACCCGGCCGTCACGCGACTCGTCGCCGTCGTCGCGGTCGCGACTGGCTTGGTGTCGTTCGCCGGTCAGGCCTCGTCGGTGGCTGACCGCAACCGGGAGACGCGGGCCGGCTACGAGACCGGCGCCGAGGCGGTCCTGGCAATGGACACGACCAACCTCGGCGATTTCACGGCAGCGGTCGACAAGGTCGACCCGGACCGGCGATGGCTGACCCCTGTCGTCCTTTCGCAACCGCCTTCCATCGAGAGCCTGCGCGCCGTACTGATCGAGCCGGACAGCTATCGGCGGATCGCGTTCCGCGGCAACGAGCTGACCGATGCCGAGGGGTTCGGCAACCTCCAGGCACCCACGGAGCCGAAAGCGATCGAGCTGAGCGGCGATCGGCTGATGGTGACCGCGAGCCTCGGCAAGATGACGCCGTACGTGCCGCCCTCCAATGAGGGTGTGCTGCCGCCGCCCGAGGAGCAGGCCAGATCCGTGGTCCTGCAGGCGACCGTGATCAATCAGCGCCGAGGTGCGCGCTACCTGGTGCAGTTCCCTCCGCTGGCGTTGCGCGCCGGCAAGCCGGTCCGGCTGAGTACGCCGATCGACTGCAAGCCGTCCTGCCACCTGATCCGGCTCGGGGTGGCCCGCGAGGTCGGTGACTCCGTGGGCGTCAAGGGCGACATCGCGATCAGCCAACTGGCGACCGACACGCAGCAGTCGGTACCGCTGGGTCGGGCGCAGGACTGGGTGAGCGGTCCGCAGACCGGAGCCGACAACCAGGGCACCATCGAGGCAGGCACGCTGCCGAACGGCCTGACTCTCAAGGTGGCCAGTGTCGGCGGCGACCAGAACCTGCAGTACGCCGCCATCCCTACGCCAGTCCCGGCGCTGGTGAGTCCGGACTTCGCCGTCAGCGAGGTCCAGACCGTGCCCGGCCTCGACGGGCTCTCGATCCCGATCCACAAGCTCGACAGCCTGCACACCCCGATGCCGCGGCACAGCGAGCGCGTCGCCGTCCTCGACCTGGAGACCGTACGGCGGCTCGGCGGCAGCGTCGACGACACCTCGACCGACTTCGAGCTCTGGCTGAACGCCGACGGGCTCGCCAACGTCGACAAGATCGTCGCGGACCTCACCGCGGCCGGGATCACTCCCACCATTGTCGATCGGCAGTCGGACCGCATCGCCGGGTACGGGCGGTCCGCCAGCGCGCTCGCGCTCCAGCTCACCCCGATCGTCGGACTCGCCAGCTGGGCCCTTGCGATCATCGTGCTGCTGCTGATGGGCGTCAGCTCCTGGCGGTCGCGGGCCCAGGACTACGCGAGTCTGCGGATCAACGGCGTACCGGCGACCACGACCGGCGGGGCGGCGCGCTGGGAGCACACCGGACCGGTCGCGCTGGCTGCGCTGCTCGGGTCGGCCTGCGGCGTTGTCGGCGCCCACATCGCACTACCGATGTTCCCGCTCTTCGCGGAGACCTCCGAGCCGTCGCCGGTGCCACTCGACCTGGCGATCAACTGGCCCGGAGCGGTGATTCTCTGGCTGGCCGGCACCGTGGTGCTGACCGCGACCACGCTGGTGCTGGGCACCACTGTGAACCGGCGGGCCGGCTACAGCCGGATTCGGGAGGACCTATGAGTGAGCGCAGCGAACTCATCAAAAAGCAGAGCATGCTCTCATCGGCGCCCGGAGCGAAGCGAGGACGCAGATGAGCGGACTCGCGATCAGCACGAGCGGCCTGGTCCACATCTACCGCAGCCAAGGCCATGACGTCGCTGCACTGTCGGGGATCGGCATCACTGTGCGGCCCGGAGAGCTTGTCGGACTGCTAGGCCCGTCAGGCGCCGGCAAGTCGACGCTGCTTCAGCTGTGCGGTGGTTTGCTGACGCCGAGCGCCGGGCGCCTACAGATCGGCGAGCACAACCTGGCCACGATGACCGAGCCCGAGCTCGACCGGATGCGCGCGCGGGACGTCGGCATCGTGTTGCAGGGCGCCGGACGCAACCTCGTTCCGTACCTGTCCCCGATCGACAACGTCCGGTACGCACAGCGCGCCGCTTCTCGCGATCCGTCCCTGCCGAAGCCGGAGGAAGTGCTCGAGCTGGTCGGCCTGACCGACCAGGCCCGGAGCCCGTTGCCGTCGCTCACGCCCGGGCAGATCCAGCTCTGCGCAGTGGCAGTGGGGATCGCGACCTTCCCCGGTCTGCTGCTGGCCGACGAGCCGACCAGCCAGCTTGACCACCGCGCCCGCGACGAGGTCCTGGCCGCGATCTCGACCATCAACGAGAGCACCGGCATGACAGTGCTGCTGATCACCCACGACCCCGAGGTCGCCGCGGTGCTCCCCCGGACCATCACCATCCGGGATGGCCGGATCGCGTCCGAAGGGCGCAGCGGCGAGGAGTTCGCGGTCGTCGCCACCGACGGGTCCTTGCCGCTGCCGCCGCACGTCGCCGAGCTGTTGCCCCCTGGCACCCTGCTCCGGGTCACCACCACCGAGGCCGGCGAGGTTCGCCTGAGCCCGATCCAGCAAGAAGGACAGTCGTGATCACGGTCACCAACCTCACCGTCGCGTACGACGATCTGATCGCCGTGGCGGACGTGTCCCTGCGTGTGCCGCCCGGGTTCGTCCTCGCGGTCAGCGGGCCGTCCGGAGCCGGGAAGAGCTCGCTGCTCTGGGCGATCGCCGGCGCGGTTCCGGCGAAGTCCGGCACGGTCGAGGTGGACGGCCTCACGATCAGCGACCGGCCGGCGGCCGCGGGGCACGGCGTCGTACTGATCCCGCAGGGCAACGGCCTGGCCCGGGTGCTGACCGCGCGGGAGAATCTCGCCCTGCCACTGCTTGCCAAACGCAACGAACCGGAAACGGTCGACCGCGCCGTCGATCAGGCGCTGGCCGACGTCGGGCTGCAGGACAGCGGCGACCACCTGGTCGAGGAGCTGTCCGGCGGCGAGCAGCAACGCGTCGCCGTCGCCCGCGGGCTGGCCCAGCAGGGCCGCGTCATCCTGGCCGACGAGTCGACCAGCGAACTCGACGGCACGAACCGGGAGCGAGTCCTCGACCTGCTGCGCCGCGAGGCCCGGCGCGGGGCGGCGGTGGTCATCGCCACCCACGACCCGAACGTCGCAGCCGGCGCCGACGGCCACGCCACCATGGACGAAGGCCACCTGACCTGGCAGCGGCGCCTCTGAGGCTCAGAGGCGCCGCTCGATTGCAGGTGTCTCAGGCGTTGTCGAACCAGCCCGGGTGCTTCCGGTGGTGGACCTCCGGGAGTTGTCGCGGGCTCGTCGGAGCCGCCCAGCCCACCGCGTTGGCGATGATCTGCTGGACCTCCGGCTGGTGGTACGTCGGGTACTCCTGGTCGCCGGGGCGGAAGTAGAAGACCCGGCCCTGGCCGCGCCGGTAGCAGCAGCCGGAGCGGAACACCTCGCCGCCGGAGAACGAGCTCACGAACACCAGCTCGTCCGGCTGCGGGATGTCGAACAGCTCGCCGTACATCTCCTCGCGCTCGATCACCAGCGGGTGCGGGACGCCCTGGGCGATCGGGTGGCCGGCGGCCACGGTCCAGAGCAGCTCGCGGTCGTTGTCGGACCGCCAGTCGAGCGAGCAGGTGGTGCCCATCAGCCGGATGAAGATCTTGCTGAAGTGCGCCGAGTGCAGCGCGATCAGGCCCATCCCGGACAGCACGTGCCGCTGCACCCGCTCGACGACCGCGTCGTCAACGTCACCGTGCGCGGCGTGCCCCCACCAGGTGAGTACGTCGGTCTCGGCCAGCACCTCCTCGGTCAGGCCGTGCTCGGGCTGCTGCAGCCAGGCCGTCCGGACCACCACGTTGTCGCCGAGCTTGGCGCGCACGGCGGCCGCGATCGTCTCGTGCATGGTGTCCGGGTAGACCTTCTGCACCGAGGCGTCGCGCTGGTCGTGCACGTTCTCGCCCCAGACGGTGACGCGGATCGGACCTCGAGCTGACTCAGTCATGGAGAACAACCTCTCGTCCCGCCTTCGCCGAGGCGTAGCAGGCGTCGATGACCTCGGTCCGCAGCAGCGCCTCGGACCCGTTGTGTGCGGCCCAGTCGCCGCTCTGGACGATCCGGACGAACTCCTGGACCACCGCGCGGTGGCCGAGCCCGGCGCCGGTCGCCGGCTTCACCTCGGCCGGCACGCCGCCGACGTCGGTGAAGATGCGCAGGGTGTCGACGGTCGTGTAGTTCTGCACCTCGATCTTGGCGCCGCCGTCGGTGCCGAACAGCTCGATCCCGAAGTTGTCGCCGGGGGCGCGGTAGGTCGCCCAGCTGGTCTCCAGCTGCAGCGCGCCGCCGCCCTGCAGCCGCAGGTACGCGGTGGCCAGGTCCTCCACCTCGAACGCGGACCCGAGGGTGTTCGCGTTCGGCACGGTGCTGCCCTTGCCACGCGGGCCGAGCTCGGCGAACGTGTTCGCGCTCACCGTGGTCACCTGCGGCTCGCCCAGCAGGTGCAGGGCCAGATCCAGGATGTGTACGCCGAGGTCGATCAGCGGACCGCCACCGGACAGCTCGCGGTTGGTGAACCAGCCGCCCATGCCCGGGATGCCGTTGCGGCGCATCCAGTGCGCCTTGGCGTAGTAGACCCGGCCCAGCTGGCCCTCGTCGATCTGGTGCTTCAGCGCCGCGACGTCGCCGCGCTCACGGTGGTTGAAGATGACCTTCAGCACCTTGCCGGCCTTCTTCGAGGCCTCGACCATCGCAGTGCCCTCGGCGACCGTGCGGGCCAGCGGCTTCTCGCAGAGGACGTGCAGGCCCTTCTCGAGCGCCTTCAGGGCGATCGGGGCGTGCAGCTGGGTCGGCGTGCCGATGCTGACCGCTTCCAGGCCCTCGGTCTCGAGCAGGTCCTCCCACTTCTCGTACAGGTGCGGGACGTGGTGCTTCTCGCCGAGGCTGGTCAGCGTGTCCTTCTCCAGGCCGGCCAGCGCCAGCACCTCGACGTCCGGCAGCTCGGAGAAGGCCTCCAGCGCCGTCCGCCCGGCGAAGCCCAGGCCGACCACTCCGACGCGCAGTTTTTGATCGTTCACACGCACGATCCTCTCGAATGACAACGACGGACACAAACCGGTTCCCACAGTACGGAACAGGATTGGACACCAGTGCGCAGGTGGTCTTGTCCGGCGCGGCGCCGGCTCAGTCGTCGCCGGCCTCGAACTCGGGGTCGATCTGCTCCGGCGACAGCGCGAGTACGTCGGCCAGTTCGAGCACCAGCGCGGACCGGACCAACCAGGCCAGGCTGGTCGCGGACCGTTCGGCCCGCAGCTCGATCGGGCGGCGGAAGACCACGATCCGGTACGGCTCGTGCGAGGTGCCGCCGCTGGAGTGGGTGAGCGGGATCTCGACCGCGTCCAGGTCCAGGTTCGGCACGTCCTCGATGGCGAACTCGACCCGGGCGACGACCTGCGGCAGCCGCTTCTCCAGCCGGGTCACCTCGACCGCGACCACCTCGTCGAACTGGGCCGCGGCGGATCGCTGCAGCGGCAGGCCGCGGGGCGCGAACTTGCTCGGGCGGCTGATCGGGCCGAGCATGCCGCGGCCGTGGCGGTCGATGTGCCTGCGATGACGGCGAGCCTCGGTCACGCGCTCAGCCTAGTGGGGGTAACGTCTGGTCGTGAGCATCGCCAGGATCTGTTCGCGCGCCGCCTGTCACAAGTCGGCTGTGTCGACGCTCACGTACGTCTACGCCGACTCCACGTGTGTGCTCGGCCCGTTGGCGACGTACGCCGAACCGCACTGCTACGACCTGTGTGCCGACCACGCCGACCGGCTGACCGCGCCGAACGGCTGGGAGGTGATCCGGCTGGCTCCGGACCCGGCTGCGGCCGGACCGTCCTCGGACGACCTCGAGGCGCTGGCGAACGCCGTACGCGAAGCCGCCCGCCCGCTTCCTCCGCGCGAGCCGGGTCGCGGCGCGCCGGGCGCGCCGGTCGAGGTGGCCCGCCGAGGTCACCTGCGGATGCTGCAGGATCCCGGCGCGAACTCGTCCGAAGGCTGACTAGCGCAGCGCGGCCCGGACGTCGGGCTGGGCGCCGAGCTGGGCCCGGAACACCAGCGACGTGTTGAGCGGCCACGCGGCCACCTGGGCGACGTCGTCCTCGTCCGGCTTGGCGGCCGGCATCAACGTGACACCCGCGATCATCGTGCCCCGGGTCTGCTCGACCGTCAGGTACGTCGTGCGCGGCTGAGCCGGGAACGGGATCTGGGTGGTCGCTCCGGCGAGCACGTCCAGCGCCCGGGTGTTCAGAACCTTGCCGTTGGCGTCCCGGAGCTCGAACTTCACGCTCCCGTTCTTGCCCGGCGCGGTCACCTGCAGGATCGCCGGCTGCTTGTGCGCCGGCAGCACCAGGTACGCCGGACCGGTCAGCGCCTCGGCCGACCCGAGTGACGCGAAGTCGCTGCCGCTCGCGTCCACCATCCGCATCGACGCCGTGACCGGCTGGTCGGCCGTCACCGTGACCGCACTCGGGTCGCCGTGCAGCACCGGGTCGAGCCGGAACGTCTTCACCGAGCCTGCCGGGATCTGGACGGTCTCCAGGCCGGCGGGCTTGAACGGCCCGTTCGGCCCGTGCACGGTCAGTCCGGCGGTCGCCTGCAGGTCGCCGGGGTTCGCCACCGACAGGATCCGCAGTCCGGCCCCCGGCGCGACCGCTGGCACGAACACCTTGGCCGCCGGCGGCGCCGACGGGTTCAGCCAGTCCACACCGGCCGGCTTCTTGCCGTTGGTCGCGTTGTCCCGCAGCGCCGGCGCGACCCGGCCGCCGGTGGACTCGACGTGCAGCGCGATGTCCCGCAGGTTCCGGGCGACCAGGCCGAGGTAGAGCTCGGTGGTCCCCCGCGCCGGCACGACGATGCCGCGAGCCGCAGGCAGGTCCTGGGGACCGCTGCGCGCGTAGATGGTGACGTTCACCTCGGCGTTGATGCTGTCCAGGTTCGTCAGCACGAGCACGTCGCGCCGGTCGGTCGCGCCGGAGGCTCCGACGAACCAGAAGTCCGAGCCGGGCAGCTGGCACGGGGTGCTTGCCATGCCCTCGTTCACGCCTTCGATGGAGGTCGTCGTACTCGTGCCGACCGTGCCGGCCGCCAATGGGCCGACGCCGCGGATCGACAACGGCGCGGGCTTGGTGACCGGGGTGCTCGAGCCGATCTTGCCGCGCACCAGCAACGAGCCGACCGGGTCGGCGTTCTCCGACAGGGCCGCGATCGACAGCGGCGTGTCGTCGCCCGCGGCGGTCGGGGTCCCTTCGGGCAGGGTCGGCGACACCGCGTTGACCACGCTCGACAGCTTGCCGCCGCCCGCGAGGGCCGGGCAGGACAGCGCCGTACGGTTCACCACTGTGCGGGCGGGTTCGCCGGTCGTCTCGGCCTGGGTCGACGGCTCCTTGGCGTGAGTCACCACGCCGAGACCAGCCGCGGCAGCCATCGCCAGCACGCAGGCACCGAGCCGGATCCGCGCGTCCGAGAGCAGTCGCCTCATCGGTCCCTCCTCGCGTGGGTGCCGTGCGGCATCGCGACGGTCCGGCGGACCGTCGGGAGGCAGAAGACCAGCGCGATGATCCAGGCGATCAGTCCGAGCACCCGCCACACGCTATGCGTGTCATAGGTGAGCGGCGTACTGCCCGGGTTCTCCGAGCGGTCGACCAGCCAGGCGGCGTCGCCGTCGTCGGCACTGGCCCGGGTGAGACCGGGCAGCGAATCGAGTGTCGCCTGCAGCGTCGGGTCGACCGGCGCGGGCAGGTAGACGTAGTCGATCGCGAGCGCGGCCAACTGCCGGCCCTCCTCACCCGTGCCGCCACCGCCGAGCGTCGACAGCACATCCGTGATCGGCTTGGTCTGCTCCGCCTTGGGCGCGGCCTCCAGCGAACCCATCCGCGGGCCGCCGTCCTTCACCAGCGAGTACCGCATCGGGTTGTTCCCGTCCTTGCGCACCACCAGGACGGACGCGTCCTCCGGCGGATCCTGCGCGGAGATCAGGTACGCCGGGAGGTCCTGAGCCGGACCGCGCCACAGCGGACCGTCGGCGCCACGCACCAGCCAGAACCCGGCCGTCACGATCGTGGTCACCAGCACGATCCCGAGCACGCCCTGCACAAGGAGCGCGGTGGACTTGCCGACCGAGTCCCACGCCACCGTCACCGCGACGATCCAGCCCGCGGTCATCAGGAACATCAGCGGACCACTGCCGCCACCGAGCCGGCTGGCAATGAGCGTCCCGAGCAGACCCAGCAGGGCGGCGAACCATCCGAGCAACTCGTACCGCTGCCGGGACTCCCGCAGCAGGCTCACCAAGGCCACCAGAATCAGCGGTACGACGAACCACCACGGCGTCGGCGCACCAATCGGCGTACCGGTCATGAGATGCGGCAGGCTGTCGCCCGGGCCGACTGCAGCAGTAGGCGGTCCGCCAGCTTCCTGCCCGAGCCGCGACGGGTGCAGCACCAACTGGATCGTCCACGGCAGCACCAGCAACAGACCCAGCACGACGGAGAACACGAGCTGGCGACCCTGTCGACGCCACCCGAGCCCGAGCACAGCGGCGAAGACCAGCGTGACGCTGACCAGCAGACCGAGCGCCGGCGTGAACGCGAACAGCACCGCCTGGCAGATCCCCGCGAACCATGCGGCCCGCCAGCTGCCCTGGATGACGACGCGACGCCGCCGGGCGACCGTGTGGACAGCAGCACCGAGCAGCGGCAGCACGATCGCCGCCACAACCGTGCCGAGCCGCCCCTGCGTGATCGCTCCGTTGGTGAACACAGCAAGCCCGTACGCCGATGCGCCCCAGGCCCGCGCGACACGGTCCATGACGAACGCGCGCAGCAGAACCCATGCGGAGAGTCCGGCCAACGGAACAGCGCCGAGGAGCAGCAGGTTCGTCGCGCCGGACGGACCGAACATCACCGTGGAGAAGGCCCAGAACTGTCCAAGCCAAGCAGGCGGTGTCACACCTGGCGGTGCGGACGCCGCGGCTTGCCAGAGCGCACCGAGCGTTTCGTGCGGAGGCAGCAGCAGGTTGGACCGCAGCACGCCACTGCCGATCAGGCTGCGGCCGGCGACGAACGCACCGATCGCCAGGAAGACCCAGGCGATCAGGAACGGGCGGCGGATCAGCTGCCGGCGCCAGCGCGGCTGGTCGACGGCTACGCGGGCAGTGGACTTCGCACGGCGTGCACTGGTGACGACCTGCTCTTCCGGCTCGTCCGCCCAGGCTTCGCGGATCCGCTCGGAGATCGTGCTGGTCGTCTCCTCCAGGTTGTGCCGCAAGGCGTGCACGGACCGCGAGAACAGGCCTTTGATGTCGTCGTACGGGACTCGGTCGAGGCTGCGGCGGTCCCTGCGGGCCTGGGTCCAGCCACCCGCGAGCAACGTGCCGAGCAAGGCCGTCCACTCGTCGACGGCGCCGGACGGCGTCTTGCCGAGCAGGAACCAGATCGAGCGCAGGATCGTGCCGAACAGGAAACGCAGGATCAGCAGCGGCAGCAGCTTGCCGGGCGCGTTGGCCAGCACGGTGTAGTACGCGTGCGAGCGGTCGAGCTGGTAGGCGTGCCGCCGGGTGCCGGCCAGCGCACGGTCACCGGTCGCCGCGGCCTGTGCGTGGTAGACGACCGCGTCCGGCGCGACGCCTACCTGGTAGCCCGCGCGGCTGGCGCGCCAGCCGAAGTCGATGTCGTCGCGGAACATCGGCAGCCGCGGGTCGAAACCGTGCAGCGCCTCCCAGACGTCGCGACGGACCAGCATGCCGGCCGAGCTGACCGCGAGCACGTTCCGCAGCTGATCGTGCTGGCCCTGGTCGAGCTCACCGTTCTCGATGCCGGTGTCGCGGCGGCCGCCGAGCGAGGTGGTGACGCCGACCTCGAGCAGCTCCCGGTCCCGCGGCCAGAGCCGCAGCTTCGGCCCCCAGACGCCGACCTCCGGCGCCATCGTGGCCTGAAGCAACAACTTCTCCAGCGCCTTCGGGGCCGGCGCGCAGTCGTCGTGCAGCAGCCACAGCCACTCGACCACGGGCATGTGGCCGTCGTCGCCGTATGGGCCGACCGCGGACGGGATCGGCGCGAAGCCGACCGCCTCGATGCCGCGGGACACCGCCGTACCGAAGCCGGTACGGGCGGAGACGCTGACCACAGGCTCGACGCCGGGCATCGCGGCGAGCAGCTCCGCGGTCTCGTCGGTGGAGCCGGTGTCGACCGCGATCAACCGGTCGGGGCGTGGGTTGAGGGCCCAGAGTGCTTCGGACAGCCGGGGCAGCCAGGCCGCGCCCTCGTGCCCGACGACGACCGCGGTGACGACATGCCGGACCCGCGGGCGACCCATCGGGTCGTGGGTGTGGTCGGTCGGGAAGTCGACAGCGTCGAAGAACTCCCAGCCGGCCGGAGCTTCTTGTTCCATGCGGAGCGGTGACACCTTTGCGGGGGAAGGACGGCCTGCACCCGCGACCCCGGGGAGTCGCGACGAGGACTCACCATACAGCCGCGACGGTGAGCGACGCCCCGCTCACCCCAACTCCCTGTGGACAGCCGCGGGCCCCGGCGACAGATGTCGAGCCGGGGCCTCCGCGGGTGTATCTCTCGAGTTGTCCTGCTGTGGTTGCCGAACTGTGCTGATTCCTTCCCCACCCCGCCGCCCCGGTCGGGGCCTGGTGGCAGGGCACCGGACCGGAACGATCAGCGGGGCCTAGACGGCCTTTTTCTTCAGCTTGCGGCGCTCCCGCTCCGACAGCCCGCCCCAGATCCCGAAGCGCTCGTCGTTCTGCAGTGCGTACTCGAGGCACTCGCCCCGGACGTCACAGCCGAGGCAGACCTTCTTCGCCTCGCGGGTGGATCCGCCCTTCTCCGGGAAGAAAGCCTCCGGGTCGGTCTGGGCGCACAGCGCCCTTTCCTGCCAGTTCGGCTCCTCCTCGATCGCCTCACCGTCGACAATCGCCATCAGGCCCTCTGTCACGGTACGACCTCCTCGACCCTGTTCGTTCCCCTGTACATGTGGGTTTGCGGTCCACATGCCTGACCTCGTCCGTCCTGCGCTCTGCAACGGTCCCCGATACCGAGTGTCCAACGAACGACACGGTTGAAATTACATTCCTGCAATCCACGAAAGTCAAGCCGTGGTCTGCTATTGGCATCATCCGCAACACGGCTGCAAAAGAACGAGAGGCCTGCGTACACAGGCCTCTCGCATCCGTGTGGTACCCACCGAACCGGCGGAAAAATGTTGACCCCGCAGGTTGGGTAAGGGCTTGCTGCCTTGTCAGGAAGGCGATTCGGGCGCAGCGGGCTCGATCAGGCAATGGCTTGATTCATCACCTGATGCAGTGCTTGATGCAGTGCTTGATGCAGCGCCTGATGCCGAGCCCGGTCAGGACGGCTGGGACCACCAGCCCTGTCCCTGGCCCTGCTGCTGTCCCGGCTCGTCCTTGTCGGACTCGGAAACCCGCGGATCCACGCGGGTTTCGTCGGCTGCCTCGGCGGCCGGCTGCTCCGGCTGCGTCGCCGGCTGCGCGTCGGCGTCCGGAGTCTCCTCGGCCGACCAGGACTGCTCGCCCGGCTGCCAGGACTGCTGGGCCTCGGGCTGCACCTGCTCCGTCGCACCCTGCTGCCAGGACGGAGCCTCCGGCTCGGCCTGACCCGCGTCGGACTGCTGCGCGGACCACTCCTGCTGTCCCGGCTGGCCGTAGTCCTGACCACTCCACTGCTGCTGACCGGCGTCGCCGCCGCTCCATTGCTGCTCCTGCGGCCACTGCTGACCTTGCTCCTGGCCGGACCACTGCTGCTGACCCTCGGCGCTCCACGCCTGGGTCGGCTCGGCGGCGTGCTGGCCTTCAGCGGACCATCCCTGCTCACCGACCTGGCGCTGAGCCTCGGCGTCACCGGCCGACCAGTTCTGCTGCTCGCCCTGGTTCCAGCCCTGCTCCTGCGGCCACTGCTGCTCGCCGCCTTGCGCGGCTGCGTACCCACCGGCAGCACCCGCGGCTGCTCCACCGGCTGCCGCCGCGCCGTAAGCGCCGTACTGACCCTGGCCCTGGTCCTGGCCGTACTGTCCGTACTGCTGGCCCTGCTGCTGACCGTAGCCACCCTGCTGGCCGTACTGACCCTGCTGTCCGTACTGCTGCTGGCCGTACTGGCCCTGCGGGGCGAACTGGCCCTGCTTCGGCGCGCGAACCGGCGCCGGGAGGGACTGGAAGGTCTTCAGGATGTAGAGCCCGGCGGCGCCGTACAGCGCAAGGCCGCCGAGGGCGTAGATGAAGCCGACGATCTTCAGGCCGGCGGTGCTGGTCTCGGCGAACCCGGCGAAGGCCGTGATCAGGCCGAGCAGCACGACCACGCCGGCGATGACCAGCGCGGCCAGGGTGACGGTCCGCGCGTTGGGGGTGCGCTCGCCGAGCTCGTTGACGAGCCAGACCGAGCCGACCAGCGAGAGAAGGATCACCAGCGCGGTGAGTCCGGGCGGAGTGAGCGTGCCCTGCACGCCTCCGGCGGCAGCCGTGAAGCCGGCGCCGCCGACGAACAGGCGAATCAGCGAAGCCAGCGCGATCAGGCCGGCGAAAGCGAGCAGGATATACGCGACCGGCTCTCTGAGCTTCTTGGTTGCGTCGGTGACCACGAGGGCTCCTCGGGATGTTGGGGGCCGTACAAACAGCTGTGCGGTTGGTTATGACCCACCGCAGCATAGTCGTGCGGTGGTCCGACGCATTGACGACTCGTGCAGACTCTTCTCATGCGATTGACAGTGCTGGCCGGTGGCATCGGCGGTTCCACCTTCCTGCGCGGCCTGCTCAAGGCCCGCCCGGACGCCGAGATCACCGTGGTGGGGAACACCGCGGACGACATCACCCTGTTCGGGCTGCGGGTCTGTCCCGACCTGGACACCGTGATGTACACCCTCGGCGGCGGCATCTCGGCCGAACGCGGCTGGGGCCGGGAGGACGAGACCTGGGTGATCAAGGAGGAGCTCGCCGCGTACGGCGTGGAGCCGACCTGGTTCGGTCTCGGCGACCGGGACGTGGCCACCCACCTGGTCCGCACCCAGATGCTGGACGCCGGCTACGGGCTGACCGCGGTCACCGAGGCGCTGTGCGAGCGCTGGAAGCTGCCGGTGCGGCTGCTGCCGATGAGCGACGACCGGATCGAGACCCACGTCGTGGTGGACGACCCGGACAACCCCGGTCGGCGCAAGGCGATCCACTTCCAGGAGTACTGGGTGCGCCTGCACGCCGAGGTCCCGGCGCACCAGATCGTCGCGGTCGGCCAGGAGAAGGCCAAGCCGGCTCCCGGTGTGCTCGACGCGATCGCGGACTGCGACGTACTGATCATCCCGCCGTCGAACCCGGTGGTCTCGGTCGGCACCATCCTCGGCGTCCCCGGGATCCGCGAGGCGGTCCGGGAGACGCCCGCGCCGGTCATCGGGCTGTCGCCGATCATCGGCACCGGTCCGGTCCGCGGCATGGCCGACAAGGTGCTGGCCGCGGTCGGCGTCGCGTCCACCGCCTCGGCGGTGGCTCGGTACTACGGTTCGCGGACGTCGGGCGGCGTACTGGACGGCTGGTTGATCGACACCTCTGACGCGATCCAGGCCGACTCGATCGCCGGCGCCGGAATTCACGTCCAGGCGGTGCCGTTGTGGATGACTGACGAGAACACGACCGCCGCGATGGCCAACGCGGCGCTGAACCTCGCGGAGGCAGTCCGGCGATGAGGAAGCACCTGGAGATCTACCCGGTCATCGGGCTGCCCGAGGTGGCGGCCGGCGCCGATCTGGCGGCGCTGATCGGTGACGAGGCGGACCTGCGCGACGGCGACGTCGTCTCGGTCACCTCGAAGATCGTCAGCAAGGCCGAGGGCCGGCTCACCACCGCGACCCGCCACGAGGCGGTCGACGCCGAGCTGGTCCGGATCGTCGCTCAGCGTGGCGAGACCCGCATCGTGCAGACCCGCCACGGCCTGGTGATGGCAGCCGCCGGCACCGACACGTCCAACACGGCCGCAGGCACCGTCCTGCTGCTCCCTGTCGACCCTGACGCGTCTGCGCGGGCGCTCCGAGCCGCCTTGAAGGAGCGGTACGACGTGAACGTCGGCGTAGTCATCACCGACACCCTCGGCCGCCCGTGGCGCAACGGCCAGACCGACCTGGCCATCGGCGCCGCCGGGGTGCGCGTGGTGGAAGACCTGCGCGGTACGACGGACAGCCACGGCAACGTCCTCGCGGTCACCGAGCCGGCGTTGGCCGACGAGATCGCCAGTGCGAGCGAGTTGGTCAAGGGCAAGGCCGACGGTGTGCCGGTCGCCGTACTGCGGGGGCTCGGTGACGTCGTACTCCCGATCGGCGAGGACGGACCGGGCGCACGGGCGCTGGTGCGGGACGCCGAGTTCGACATGTTCAGCCTGGGGACGCGTGAGGCCGCGCGGGCCGCCGTACTGGAGCGGAGCGCTCCGGCCGGGCCGCGGGAGGTGGACCCGGCGCTGTGGGACGGGCTGCTGGACGAGGTCGAGGACATCCACCTCGAGGTGCTTGACAACGCTGTCACGGTGTTCGGGGACGAGCCGGTCGCGGTAGGGGTGATCGCCGAGCGGATCGCCGTACTGCTGCATGCCGAGGGGTACGGCGTCGAGGTCCGCACTGGGCCGGGCAGTGAGGCCACGATCACGTTCGGCTCACGGTCGAAGTAGCTTCTAGGCAACCTCTCAGGGTCGGTGCGTACACTGCATCCGCACGGCGGCGTCTTGGCCGCCCCGACCCGGGAAGACGAACACTGTGGGTAAAGCGTCGTCGCAGAAGCAGTCGCGCCGCCAGATGATCGAGAAGATGCAGCGGGACCAGGCGCGGTCCGACCGCAACCGGACGATCCTCATCGTGGTGGCGTCGATCATCGTCGGACTGGCCATCATCGCCTACCCGGCGATCCGGCTGATCCAGGACTCCCGGACCAAGAACCAGGCCATCGCCGAGCTCGGCGTGGACGCCACGGCCGCCTCCTGCGACAAGGTCATCGACGACCAGGCCTCCGGCACCCAGGACCACAAGCCGGACGGCGAGGTCATCGCCTACCCGGTGTCGCCGCCGTCGTCCGGCCCGCACTACGCCGTCTGGGCGCCGTTCGGGAAGAAGTTCTACACCGTCGACGACCGCCCCGCGGTGCCGAACCTGGTGCACAACCTGGAGCACGGCTACACGATCCTGTGGTACCGCGACACCCTTCCCGAGGACCAGATCGACCTGATCGAGAAGATCTCCAAGGCGAAGCTGCCCGACTCCTCGATCGGCAAGTTCATCGCCGCCCCCTTCAAGGAGTCCGACGGCAAGCCCTGGCCCGAGGGCAAGAACGTCGCCTTCTCCCACTGGAGCGGCAACGCCGCCGGCCAGACCACCGCCCTCGGCCACCGCCAGTTCTGCGGCTCCGTCTCCGGCACCGCCCTCCAGCAGTTCATGGACAAGTACCCCGCCTCCGACGCCCAAGAACCCAACGGCGGCTGACCTCCCGCTAGCTCCAGCCGCCGCCGAGGCCCCGTCCAAAAGGACACCGCCTTCGGCGGCGGCTGCTTTTGTTCCGCCTTCGGCGGGGCCGCGCATGGTGGATCCGCCCAACGAGCTCGGCGAGCCAACCGCGGAGGACCGGACACCACCTCCGGCGGGCCGGACATCGCGGATCCGCGGCCAGCTGATCGGCGAACGGACTGCCCCTGTACTCGTGGCAACTGTGGGGGCCTGACCCGCGATGCGGGGACCTTGAACACGTTATTGCTTGTTCAAGGCACCGACTTCCCGTCGCAGCCCCCGCCCGCCGGAGCGTGCGCCGCCACCGCACCAACGCCAACCGCCAGGGGCTTGAACACCCACCGGGGACCGTGAACATCTGACCATGTGTTCAAGGTCCCGACCGCGTCGGCACGGACCCCATTCTCGACCTGCCGACACCGATCTGCAGGGAAATCCACGCTTGGCCGGATCCCACGAACTTCGACAACTCCCTGCGCTCCATCCGGCGCCCTCGCAATCCACAGTTGCCGACCGCAACCCGATCCCGCGACAACAACGCCACCAACCACCTTCGCCCAGAGCTCACCACGGTCCTCGGGTCACACCTCCCGCGGGATCCGCGTAGCTGCGTCCTTCCCGACCAGCACGATCTCGCAGCGGAGCCCGCGGTCCACCCAGGATCCGCTCGGGCAACTCACCACCCACCACAGTTGCCAGCGGCAACCCGATCCGCCAGCAACCACGCCACGCCAAAAGAACAGCCGCCGCCTGGGCGGTGTCCGTCGGCGGCGGCTGTGGGCCTCAGGTGTAGCGCTGGGCGTGGTCGGATTGGACTTGGGCTACCAGGTCCTTGATGCGTTCGCCGTCGGCGAGCGGGCA
Source organism: Kribbella sp. NPDC050470 (assembly GCF_044458365.1). NCBI lineage: Bacteria > Bacillati > Actinomycetota > Actinomycetes > Propionibacteriales > Kribbellaceae > Kribbella > Kribbella sp. NPDC050470. The sequence goes on from NZ_JBITHV010000016.1 coordinate 37,376, forward strand.
GACCATGGTGACGTCGTGGGTGTGGACGATGATGTGGCCGCGGAGGCCGACGGCGGCGACGAGGTGGTCGGGGTCGTCGGTGACGATGATGTTGTCGTGGGAGTCGAGCAGGCAGCTCAGCGTGGTGCCGTCGGTTCGGTTGCCGCAGGCATCGACGTCGTACGTGCCGGCCAGGGCGGCCCAGGAGCCGACGTCGAGCCAGTGCACCGGCATGGGTACGACGACCACGTCAGCGTCGACCTTGCCCTGGGAAGCGGGTTCCATCACGGCGTAGTCGACGCTGATCTTGCGCAGCTGCGGGTAGATCTCGGCGAGCGTCGCATCGCGGGTCGGGGTGTCCCAGACAGACGCGACCTGGCGGAGCTGGGCGGCCGACTCGGGCAGCAGGTCGTCGAGGACGCTGAGCACGGTCTCGGCCCGCCAGACGAACATGCCGGAGTTCCACCAGAACCGCCCGGTGGCCAGGTACTCCTCGGCGGTCGCCCGGTCCGGCTTCTCGCGGAACCGATCGACGACGTACGCCGAAGTACCGTCGATCACCTCGCCGCGTTCGACGTACCCGAGGCCGGTGTGCGGATGGGTCGGCTCGATCCCGAACGTCACCAGTGACCGGGGTCGTTGCTCGACGAGCTCGAAGCCGCGGGCGATCGCGGCCCGGAACTCCTCCTCGGGGGTGATCAGGTGGTCGGACCCGACGATCGCGAGTACGGCGTCCGGGTCGTTGCGGGCGACCACCGCGGACGCGAGGCCGACCGCGTTCGCGGTGTCGCGGCCGACCGGCTCGCCGATGATGTTGTGCTCGCCGAGCTCGGGGATCTGCTCGCGGACCAGGTCGGTGTGCGCGGCGACCGTGCACACGTAGATGTTCGCGGGGTCGACGAGCCCCTGCAGGCGGTTGTACGCCACCCGCAGCAGCGAGTTGCCGGCCGCCAGGGGCAGCACCTGCTTGGGTTTGTCGGCCCGCGACAGCGGCCACAGCCGCGTCCCCGAACCGCCGGCCAGGATCACCACGTTTCGCATGAGGAGAGACCCTACCGGTCATCCCCAGGCGGAGACACGGCCCGAGCCACCTCCGACGGCGGAGCGTCGGCGTCGCCGGGTGGTGGGGACAGGCAGTCGTCGCCAGGCGGTGGCGAAGGATGGGCGTGTGTGGGTAGGGAAGGGTGGGCGTCGGGGGGTGGTGGGGGGAGGCGGAGGTGGGCCAGGTCGGGTGGGACTGGGGTGGTGGGGCGCCAGAAGGCGTCGGATTCGCCGTCCAGGGCGGTGGCGGGGGCGTCAGTCAGGCGGAAGCGGTCGCGGAGGCGGCCGTAGAAGTCGGTCGGGCCGAGACGGACCAGGCGGAGCCGCCGGGGCGCGCCGTACACGCCGATCCAGTCGCCGGGATCGAGTACGCCGCGCAGCTGCCCGTCGATGCTGACCGCGGCCTGCCCGGAGTGCGGGAGGACGCGCAGCCCGATCGACTCGTCCGGCGCCGCGACGACGGACCGGTTGAAGGTCATGTGCGGCGCAACCGGAGTGAACACGATCGCCTCGGTGCTCGGCGACAGGATCGGCCCACCGGCGGCGAAGCTGTACGCCGTCGACCCGGTCGGCGTCGCGACGATCACCGCATCGGCCGAGTACGACGCCAGCAGCCGCCCCGACAGGTACACCCCAAGCGCCACCTGGTGGTCCCGCGCCAGCTTCTCCAGTACGACGTCGTTCAAAGCGGTCACGTCCAGCGCGACCCCCCAGCCGTCGCCCTCGGTGCTCTCCGGCCGGACCGTCGGCGGCGGCAGCGACGGACCGTGCCCGTACCGCAGCAGCGACTCGATCCCACTCGGGATCTCCAGCGGCCGGGACGCCCGCATGGTCAGCGTCATCCGCTCCTCGATGGTGGCGCCGCCGTGGTGCACCGCCTCGAGCGCCTCCTCCACGTCCCGGCATGCCACCTCGGTCAGGAAGCCGACCTTGCCGAGGTCCACCCCGAGTACGGCGGCGTCGTTCTTGGCCGCGATCCGGGCACCCCGCAGGAACGTCCCGTCACCGCCGAGAGTGACGACCAGGTCCGGGTCCCCGGCGTGGTGCAGCTCGTCCATGCCGCTGCGCCGGTCCTCGTGCGCCTTCCACACGTCGATGTCGGTACACCCGATCCCGTGCCGGCTAGCCCACTCCCGCACGGTCCCGGCCGTCTGCACGGCCACCGGACGCCCCTGGTGAACAACAAGCCCAAGCCGGCGCACAGGCACGACACTCCTCCTCCGGACGACTACTGCCCCCACGGTAGTCGCCATCCGGAAAGTACTACGCCCCAAAGGACACCGCCTCCGGTGGCGGCTGTTCCGATTGCGCCTCCGGCGGGCCGCACATCCTGGTTCCCCCTCACGCGGTCGGCGAGCCAACTGCGGACCGCGGGTTATCGGACACCGCGTCCGGCGGCGGCTGTCTCTTGCGCCTGCACGTGTGCCAACTGTGGTGGCTGGACCCCGCGAGTCGGAGCCCTTCTACAAGCTATTGCTGGTGCACGGACACCGTTTCCTGTCTCAGCCCCCCGATTAGCAGCACTCATGCCCCGAGCTGGCAGCGGCATCCAACCAGCCTCACCTTGTAGCTCGCCAGAGGCGCAGGAGCGAAGCCCGGTGTCACTGGCGCGGGCGCTGGCGCAGGAGTCCCAGCTGCTGCTGCTCGACGAGCCGACCGCCGCGCTCGACCTGCACCACCAGGAGGCGGTCCTCCAACTCGCGCGCGACCGTGCGGCGGCCGGCGAGGCGGTTGTCGTCGTACTCCATGACCTGAACCTGGCCGCGGGCTACGCCGACCAGGTGGCGGTCCTGTCCCGGGGTGCGCTCGCCGCGTACGGCGTACCGGAGAAGACGCTGACCGCGGAGCTGCTGAGCGAGGTGTACCGGCACCCGGTCCTGGTCTGGCCGCACCCGGAGACTACTGCTCCGGTGATTCTGCCCTCGCGGCGCGGATGATCGGGTCCGTCTCGTCGTCGAACTCCCCGATCACCTCCTCCAGCAGGTCCTCCAGCGCGACCACCCCGAGCGGCTGATCCTGCTCCTGTACGACGGCCAGTTGCGAACGACGATCGCGCATCGTCCGGATCGCCGTCGCCACCGGGGTGTCGGCGGGCAGCTGCAGTGGCGCGGTCATCAGGTCGGAGGCGCGCAGCGTCGTACCGGCGCCGGTGGTCGCGCGGGCCGCGTCGCGGACGTGCACGATGCCGCAGATCGTCGTAACCGAGCTGACGACCGCGAGGCGGGAGCGGCCCTCGCGCAGGCTGGTGACCTCGACCTCGCGGGCGGTCGCGCCGGCCTGGATGGTGCTGAGCTGCGTGATCGGCGTCATCACCTGGACGACCGTGGTGTTCTGCAACGCGAGCATCGCGGTGAGCAACTCGTGCTCGGGCTCCTCGAGCGTGCCGTGCTCACGGGACGACTGGATCAGCAGCCGGAGCTCGGCCGGGCCGTGGGCGCTGGCCAGCTCCTGCTGCGGGGTCACCTTCAGCGCGCGGACGCAAGCGTTGGCGAGCCAGTTGAGGACGATCAGGAGCGGGCGGAAGACGAAGGTGAAACCGCGGAACGGCCAGGCGAGCAGCTGCGCCGAACGCTCGGGATTGCTGATCGCCCACGACTTCGGGGCCATCTCGCCGAGCAGGACGTGCAGCAGGCCGATACCGCCGACGGCGATGATCAGCGCGATCACGTGGCCGACGTTCTCGGGCAGGCCGATCAGCTCGAAGAGCGGGTGCAGCAGGTGCGCGACCGCGGGTTCGCTCAGCGAGCCGAGGCCGAGGGTGCAGAGCGTGATGCCGAGCTGAGCGCCGGCCAGCATCAGCGACAGCTCGCTCACACCGGCGATCGCGGCTCGCGCGGACCGGCTGCCGGCCGCGGCGGCCTCCTCGAGCCGGTGCCGCTTCGACGCGACCAGGGCGAACTCGGCGGCGACGAAGAACCCGTTCAGGATCAGCAGCAGTGCCGAGATGAGCAGGGCGACCGGCGTACTCATGTCACTCGCTCCAGGACGACGATGCCCGGCACGTGCCGCTCGATGCTCTGCACGGTCAGCTGGACGATCTCCGGCGGCACCGGCCGGCCGTCGTGGTCGAACCGCCGGGGCAGCTCCACCATCACGTCGTCACCGACCACCGGAACCCGGCCGAGCTGCGCCATCACCAGCCCGGACACCGTCTCGTAGTCGTCGCTCTCCGGCAGCTGGATCCCGGTCGCCTCCGCGACCTCGTCGAGCCGCCAGCGGGCCGGCAGCACCCAGGACCCGTCCGCGCCCTGCTGCAGCCCGGTCTCGGGCAGGTCGTCCTCGTCCCGGATCTCCCCGACCAGCTCCTCGGCGATGTCCTCCAGCGACACGATCCCGGCGAATCCGCCGTACTCGTCCACGACGATCGCGAGCTGGCGGTGCGCGGTCCGCAGCCGTTCCAGGACGGCGGGCAGCGGCAGGGTGTCCGGTACGACGACCGGCGGCGACGCCAGCGAGCCTGCGCTGACCTGGTCCCGCTCGGCCGGGTCGACCCCGACCACGTCGGCGATCGCGACCACGCCGACCACCTCGTCGACCGTCGCGGCGATCACCGGGAACCGGCTGTGCCCGGTGTCGAGCAGCTCCACGACGCGGGTCAGCGGGTCGTCCTGGTGCACGGTGACCACGTCGACGCGCGGCTTCATCGCCTCGCCGGCGGTCCGGCCGCGGAAGTCCAGGCCGCGGTCGAGGAGCCGCATGGTGTCCTCGTCCAGCAGGCCCTGCTCGTAGGAGGTGACGATGATCCGGTCGAGCTCCTGCGCCGTGGCGCCCTGCGGCAGCTCCTCGACCGGCTCGATGCCGACCCGGCGCAGGATCCGGTTCGAGGCCGAGTCGAAGATCCGGATCACCGGGCCGGCCACCGCCAGGTACATCAGCGTGGACCGGGACAGCCGCAGCGCGATCGCCTCGGCCTTCGCGATCGCCAGGTTCTTCGGCGCCAGCTCGCCGAACACCATCTGGATGATCGTTGCCACGAGCAACGCGAGGATCACCGCGACGGACAGGCTGACCGTCTCCGGCACCCCGGCGCCGCCGAGGAGGTGGGCCAGGCCTTCGCCGAGGTAGGGCTCGGCGACGTACCCGGCCAGCAGCGCGGTGATGGTGATCCCGATCTGGGCGCCGGACAGCACGAACGACAGCCGAGCCGTCACCTTCAGGGCCCGGCCGGCCGCCGCGTCACCGGCGTCGGCCAGCGACTGCAACCGGCTGCGGTCGACCGCGACGTAGGAGAACTCCTGCGCGACGAAGTAGCCGGTGGCAACGGTCAGCACCAGGATGAGGCCCAGGCCGGCCAGGATCAGCATGCATCGACTTTAGTGCACCGTGGTGGGGCTCCTTCGAGCGATTCCGGTGGTCAGGTGCGTGCATCGGGGTGGTCCCGTGCACGGCCACGTCGAAGGTCAGCCGCCGGGTCTCGGGGTCGAACGTCCGGACGGTGAACGCCCGCATCAGCGGCATCGGCCGGTCCTGCGGCCAGACGGGCAGGCCGTCGGGGCTCATCTTCGGCATCCGCACGCTGCCCACGCCGTCCGGCGGGATCATCAGCTTGAACGCGTCCGCCGGAAGGATCGTCCGGTACGCCGCCAGCCCGTCGCCCTGGACGGTCACCCGGCTGAAGTGCGGCGTCAGCGCCTCGACCCGCTGCACCGTCACAGGGCAGATCACCCGGGAGTCCCCGGACCTGGTCAACCGCCGGATCTCACCGCGCATCGTCGTACGACTCATGCCACCCCGATCTCCCCAGCCGCACCCGTCAGAACTTAGGCAACCCTAACTTGCGGCGCGCCCCGGTGCCTGGGGCTGATCGAGGGGTGGACTACTTCCAGGGCAGCACCTTCCCGTCCCGGACCAACTCGCCGTACATCGCCGGATCGACGCGGTCGGCCAGGATCAGGTCGACGATCGGCACGACCGCCTCGGCGGGCGACTTCGCCTGGCTGAAGTCGTCGAACCACGGTCTGGACGCCCGCGTGTCGACCAGCCCCGGACAGACCGCCGCGACCAAGGTGCCGGCGGCCAGATCCCCACTACGGCGAGCTGCGGCGACCGCCCGCACCGCCGCGACCTGAGCGACCTTCGACGGCAGGTTGATCCACTCCGGCCAGCCCTGCTCCGTCGCCGTACCGTCATGGACCGACCGAAGCCAGTCCTCGACAGCCCGCTCGACCTCGGCCAGTGGCACCCCGTCGAAGCGGGGCCGAAGCCGCTCGGGCAGGTGGTCCAGCGTCCCGAGCGAACTCGCGACCACGATCAGCCGGCCGCCGGGCCGGACGATCGGGCCGAACGACCTCAGAACGTACTGCGCGCCGTGGTTGGCCACGTCCACGAACACGTCCACCTGCTCGCGCTGGGGACGCTCCGGCACCAACGGCCCGACCGCGTTCGAGATCACGATGTCGACCGCCCCCAACTCGGCGGCCAAGCCGGCGACCGCGTCCGGGTCGGTCACGTCCAGCACCCGCCCGTCGACCCGGGCGACGCCGTCGATCCGGGTGACCGCCTCCTCCACCCGCTGGGGATCTCTCCCGGTGAGCAGGACGAGGTCACCAGGGTCCATCCGGGCGGCAAGCTCCTGGACGAAGGCGAAGCCGATGCCCTGGTTGGCGCCGGTGACGACTGCTGTGCGAGGTGGTGTCATGCGGCCAACCTAGGTCCGGCTCCGGCATGACTCCAACGAGACTTCGGCACACGTAGTATGCGTAAACGTCATGGATTTCACCGATGTCTCGATGGTCGCGTTACGGGTGTTCCGCGAGGTCGCGGAGCGCGGGACGTTCACGTCGGCGGCGACGGCGCTCGGGTACACGCAGTCGGCGGTGTCCCGGCAGATCGCTGCGCTCGAACGCGCGGCGGGTGCTCGACTGCTGGAGCGGCGCCGGGAAGGCGTGCGGCTGACGGCAGCAGGTCAGGTCGTACTGCGCAGCGCCGCCGGTGTGCTGGATCAGCTCGACGCGACCGCGCGCGAGCTGGCCGGGTTGCCGGAGACGGGCGGGACCGTGCGGCTCGGGTGGTTCCCGAGTGCCGGCGCGGTGGTGTTGCCCAGGGCAATCAGTGCGTTGCGCCGGACCCATCCGTCGATCACAGTGACCACGCGGGAGGGTTCGACGCCGGCGCTGGTGCGGGCGCTGCGGGCCGGCAGCGTGGACCTCGCGCTGCTGGCCTCGGCGCCGCCGTTCCGGCCCCCGGACGCCGAGTCGCCCGCGCTGAAGCTGGAGACGCTCGCGGAGCGCAGCCTGCGGCTGGCGGTGCCGGCCGGTCATCCGCTGGCCGCGAACGACTCGGTGGACGTGTCCGAACTCCGCGGGCAGCGCTGGATCGCCGGGCCGCCGTCCGGCGAGGAACTGCTGATGGGCGTGTGGCCGGGACTCGACGAACGCCCGGAGATCGCTCACACGGTCCGCGACTGGCTGGCGAAACTGCAGCTGGTCGCCGCCGGCGCCGGGCTGACCACGATCTCGGCCTCCATGGTCCCGGCAGCGCCGCCCGGCGTCCGCGTCCTCACTGTCCGCGGCGGACCGCAGGAGTTGCGACGTACCGTCCTGGCCCGGATCCCCGGGCGGCAGTCAGCCGCCGCGGGGCTGCTCGCCGACGCTTTGCGCGCCGCCACTGCCGAGATCGGCGCCTCCTGACTCCGCGGGGGGCGGTTTCTCGTTCTCGTCGGCGGTCGCCTTCTTGAACTCGACCATCGCGCGGGCCGCGTTCCGGCTGAGCTCGGGCAGCTTCTTCGCGCCGAACAGCAGCACCACGATGATCAGGATGACGACCCATTCGCCGCCCTGGGGCAGCTCGAGCAGTGGAACCATGGCAGGCCTTCTTTCCGGAAATCCCCCGCCACCGTAGGCCGGTGCGCGAACCGTAGGGTGGGCCATATGTCACGAGTTCTGCCGGAACTTTTCGCCGCCGCGGTCCGCCGCGACGGCGGTGCCCCGTTCCTCACCTACTACGACGACGCGACCGGTGAGCGGATCGAGCTCAGCGCCGTCACCACTGCGAACTGGGTGGCCAAGACCGCCAACCTGCTGGTCGACGAGTACGACCTGGACTCCGGCGAGACGGTCGCGATCGGGCTGCCGCCGCACTGGCTCGGCGTCGTCTGGGCGCTGTCGACTTGGTCGGCCGGGGCCGCGCTGACCACCGGCACGGGCACGCTCGCGATCACCGGCCCGGACTTCGCGATCCGCGGCGAGCGGGAGACCGTCGCGTCCGCGCTGCTGCCGCTCGGCGGCCGGTTCCGCGAGCCGCTGCCGGCCGGCGTCCACGACTACGGCGCCGAGGTCTACAACCACCCGGACGTATTCGTCCCGTTCGATCCACCGTCGCCCGCGTCACCGGCGTACGACGAACTGACCCACGACGACCTGATCGGTACGGCGGAACCCGTCACCGACCGGATCCTGGTCACGCAGGACCTGGTCAGCCGCGACGGGGTCGGGCTGCTGGTCGGGGTGATCGCCGGAGGTGGTTCGATCGTGCTCTGCCGCAACCTGGACGAGTCCAAGCTGGAGCGGCGGGTGGCAGACGAAAAGGTCGATCGAGTGGTGGGGAGCTGACGTGCAGCGGTTCGAGGGACGGGTGGCACTGGTCACCGCGGCGGCGCAGGGCATCGGCGCGGCCGTGGCGCGCCGGATCGCGGCCGAAGGCGGATCCGTGGTGGTCACCGATCTGCAGGAGGACAAGGTCGGCCAAGTCGCCGCCGAGCTCGGTGAGCAGGCGATCGGGTTGCGGGTCGACGTGACGAACCGCGACGACGTGGACGCGGCGGTCGCGGCGGCGGTCGACCGGTTCGGCCGGCTGGACGTGGTGGTGAACAACGCCGGCGGCTGCATCGTCACGTCGGTGCCGGAGGACGCGTCCGCAGAGGAATGGCACCAGCAGCTGGACCTGACGCTGGTCGGCGCGGCGCGGTGCATCCAGGCCGCGCTGCCGCACCTGGTGAAGACGCGCGGCAACGTGGTCACGATCAGCTCGGTCAACGGCCTCGCCGCGTTCGGCAACATCGAGTACTCGGCCGCGAAGGCCGGCCAGATCGCGATGACGGTGAACTACGCGGCCCGGTACGGCGGGATGGGCGTCCGCTTCAACGTGGTTGCGCCCGGCACGATCCGGACACCCAACTGGGACAACCAACCTGACACCCTGGAACGTTTCCGCGAAATGTACCCGCTCGGGCGCGTCGGCGAGCCCGAGGACATCGCCGCCGCCGTCGCCTTCCTGGCCTCCGACGACGCCTCGTGGATCACCGGCCATACGCTCCCGGTGGAAGGCGGCGTCCTCACCGGGCCCGGCGTCCTCAACCTGACACCTACTGGCGCCTTCCCGAAGGAGTACTAGGCCTTGGGCCAGGCCTCCCAGGCGGTGGAGAACATGTCGTCGACGGTGTAGGAGTTCTTCCAGTCGAGGTCGCGGGCGGCCAGGTCGCCGGCGGCCACGACCCGGGAGGGGTCGCCGGGCCGGCGCGGGCCTTCGGAAGGGGTGAAGTCGATCCCCGTGACCCGGCGGGCGGCGTTCATGATCTCGCGGACCGACGTACCGGTGCCGCTGCCGAGGTTGTAGACACGCTCCAGCGGCGAGCCGGCCTCGAGCGCCCGGGCCGCGGCGACGTGCGCGCGGGCCAGGTCGGCCACGTGGACGTAGTCCTTGACCGACGTGCCGTCCGGGGTCGGGTGGTCGGTGCCGTAGATCTGCGGGATCTTCCCCTGCGTCAGCAGGTCGCAGACGATCGGGAACAGGTTGTACGGACTGGAGTCGTACACCGAGACGTCGCCGGAGCCGACCACGTTGAAGTACCGCAGCGAGGTGTGGTGCAGGTCGACCGCGCGGGACTGGTCCGCGAGCAGCCACTCCCCGACCAGCTTCGACTCGCCGTACGGGCTCTGCGGGTCCGGCGGCGTCTGCTCGGTCACCACCTCGACCTTCGGCGTCCCGTAGACGCCCGCGCTGGACGAGAAGACGATGTTGCGGATCTCCTTGTCCGCCATCGCCTCCAGCAGCGACACCATCGCGGTCACGTTCTGCGTGTAGGTGTGCAGCGGGCGCTCGACCGACACCCCGGCGTACTTGAACCCGGCCAGGTGCACGACCCCGTCGACCCCGTCCAGCGCGTCGCGGACCGCCGTACCGTCGAGCAGGTTCGCCTGCACGAACCGGACGCCCTCCGGGACGAACTCGGCCTTCCCGCTGGACAGGTCGTCGATCACCACCACGTCGATCCCGTCCGCGAGGAACGCGCGCACCACATGCGCCCCGATGTATCCGGCACCACCAGTCACGAGCCACGTCATGTCCTCGATCCTGCCACCGGACCGCAAGCCAGGGCGCACAGACGGGCCGAACCCGTACCATCAGGCAATGATCGGACTTGTGCTCGCCGCCGGAGCCGGCCGGCGCCTCCGCCCGTACACGGACACGTTGCCCAAGGCACTCGTCCCGATCGACCCTGCCTCCGATTCGGGCACCGTTCTGGACCTCACCCTGGCCAACTACGCCGAGGTCGGCATCACCGACGTCGCCGTCGTGGTCGGGTACGCCGCGGACCAGATCGAGTCCCGGGTCCAGACCTTCGAGAAGCGGTACGGCGTCACGCTCGAGCTGATCCACAACGACAAGGCCGAGACCTGGAACAACGCCTACTCGCTGTGGTGCGCCCGCGACGTTCTGCCGCAGGGCGTGCTGCTCGCCAACGGTGACACCGTGCACCCGGCGTCGGTCCAGCGCGCCCTGCTCGGCGCCCGCGGCGACGACCGGCGGATCATCCTCGCCCTCGACACCGAGAAGGCGCTGGCCGAGGAGGAGATGAAGGTGATCTGGTCCGAGGCCGCCGGGGTCGAGCAGATCACCAAGCTGATGGACCCGGCCACCGCCACCGGCGAGTACATCGGCGTCACGCTGATCGAGCCCGAGGCCGCCGACGACCTCACCAACGCGCTGCAGGAAACCTGGGAACGCGACCCGCACTTGTACTACGAAGATGGGTACCAGATCCTCGTGGACCAAGGATTCCGGATCGACGTCACCCCGATCGGCAACGTCGCGTGGGTCGAGATCGACGACCACGACGACCTGGCGCGGGCCCGGGACATCGTATGTCCTACCTAGCCCGGATGATTCCGTCGCCGATCCTGGTCGACGTCCGGCGCGGCGCGCTCGGCGACCTGCGCAAGGTGCTGGCCGACCAGCGGATCTCGTCGTCCGGCCGGATGGCGGTCGCGGTCGGGGCGACGTACGGGCCGGTGGTCCGGGAGAAGTTCCACCTCGGCCTGCCGGGCGCGGACTGGTTCACGGTCGGCGGCGGCACCCTCGACGCGGCGATCAAGCTGGTCGAGGAGGTCAAGCTGCAGCGGTACGACGCGATCGTCGGGATCGGCGGCGGCACGGTGCTGGACGTGACCAAGTTCGCCGCGGCCCGGCTCGGGCTGCCGATGGTCGCAGTCGCCACCAACCTCGCGCACGACGGGTTCGCCTCGCCGATCTGCACGCTCGGCAACGACGCCGGCCGCGGCTCGTACGGCGTGCCGGCGCCGATCGCGGTCCTGGTGGACCTGGACCTGATCGGCCAGGCGCCGCCCCGGTCGGTGCGCAGCGGGATCGGCGAGATCGTCTCGAACCTGTCCGCGATCGCCGACTGGGAGACCTCGCACTTCCTGCGCGGCGAGACGATCGACGGGCTGGCGATCTCGCTGGCCCGGTCGGCGGCGCAGGCGGTGATGAACCACCCGGGCGGGATCGGCGACGACACGTTCCTGACCGCGCTGGCCGAAGGGCTGGTGCTGTCCGGGATCTCGATGGTGGTGGCCGGGTCGTCCCGGCCCTGCTCGGGCGCCTGCCACGAGATCTCGCACGCGATCGACCTGTTGTACCCGGGCCGGCGCGGCTTCCACGGCGAGCAGGTCGGCGTCGGCACGGCCTTCGCCTGGTTCCTGCGCGGCGAGGTCGACCAGTTCCACGCCACCGTCGACTGCCTGTACCGGCACGGCCTCCCGGTCCGCCCGGCCGACCTCGGCTTCACCCTCGACGAGTTCGCCGAGATCGTCGCCTTCGCACCGCAGACCCGGCCCGGCCGCTTCACCGTCCTCGAGGAAGCCGCCCTGACGCCGGAACGCATCATCACCAAGGTCGCCGACTACAACGACCACGCCTACGTCCGCATCACCCAGCCCCGGATCACCCCCGAAGGCCGCAACCTCGACACTTGACGGCTCTGTTTGGATGGCTGTCGTGGACCTTGACTGGCCGGGGTGCCGAAACGTCCGGGATGTGGGTGGGCTGCCGACCGCTGACGGCGGGCGGATCCGGGAGGGGGTGCTGATCCGCGCGGACAGCCTGCAGTTCCTCTCCGCCGACGGGGTCGAGGTGGTACGGCGTTCCGGCGTCGGCCGGATCCTGGACCTGCGCGGCGACGGCGAGGTGGCGCAGTTCCCGACGCCGTTCACCGACGATCCGCTGGCGATTCGGCAGGCGCTGCAGGACCCGGCGGACCCGGAGCACGGGCAGGCGACGATCGTCGACGCGTGCACCTGGATGCTGGATCGGCGCCCGGCGCTGTTCGCGGCTGCGCTGAAGGCGATCGCGGACGCCCCTGACGGCGCGGTGGTCGTGCACTGCCACGGCGGCAAGGACCGGACCGGCATGGTCGTTGCGCTGGCGTTGAGCATCGCCGGCGTACCCGAGGAAGAGATCGTCGCCGACTACTTCCTGACCCAGGCACGGATGGCCGCGTGGCTGGCCGAGCAGTTGGCCGACGAGCCGGACACGTCGAAACATCCCGAGATGATCGAGTTCCGCGACACCCGGGCGGAGTCGATCGTCGCGATCCTGCGCCACCTCGACGACAAGTACGGCGGCCCGGAGGCCTACCTGCGGCTCGGCGGCCTCACCACCGACGACCTGGACCGCCTGCGCAAGCGCCTGACCTGAGTCATCTCCGGGTGACACAGCGCAGTACATTGGCCCGCATGCCAACCGCCGTGCTGAATGCCGCACCTCCGGCGCGGCGGTCACGGGGCCCAAGCTCCCGGCCTTCCCTCATCCCTCCGGTCGCTTCGCTCCCTCCACTCCTCAGTCCAGGCCGGGAGGCCCCGTGACGGGGCCAGCGACAGCCCCGGCGGCGCTGGCCGAACGCTACGGGCTGACCAAGAGCTCACAACGGCCGACGCTCCCCGCCTACCTGCGTGAGCTCTGGAGCCGTCGCAGGTTCGTGCTCAGCTACGCCACTGCGCGCACCTACGCGATGTACGCCGGAGCCCGCCTCGGGTCGTTGTGGCAGGTGCTGACGCCGCTGCTCAACGCGGCCGTCTACTACCTCGCGTTCGGGGTCCTGCTCGGCACCAAGAACGGGATCGACAACTACGTCTCGTTCCTGCTCAGCGGCATCTTCGTCTTCACCTACACGCAGCGCTGCATGACCGAGGGCTCGCGCTCGCTGGCCCTCAACCTCTCGCTGATCCGCACTCTGCACTTCCCGCGCGCGACGCTCCCGCTGGCCTACGTGCTCAACGAGCTCAACCAGATGCTCGTCTCGATGGGCCTGCTGCTCGTCATCGTCGGCGTGACCGACGGACTCGCCTGGAGTTGGCTGCTCGTCGTACCGGCGCTGGTGCTGCAGAGCATGTTCAACGTCGGCATCACCTTGATCTTCGCGCGGATCGGCACCTTCGTCTCCGACGTCAGCCAGCTGCTGCCGTTCGTCACCCGGACCTGGCTGTACGCGTCCGGGATCTTCTTCTCGCTGCCGGCCAAGCTGACCGAGGCGAACGCGCCGGACTGGGTGGTCCACCTGCTTGCGCTCAACCCGATCTCGGCGTACATCGACATCGTCCGGCGGTCCCTGCTCGCGGAGCACGAGGCCAACCAGCTCCCGTACGCGTGGCCGATCGCGATCGGCTGGTCGTTCGTCGTGCTCGCCGGCGGGCTGCTCTACTTCTGGCAGGCGGAGGATCGCTATGGCAGAGGCTGAGCCCACGGTCGTCGCCGACCACGTCGACATCGTCTACAAGGTGATCGCCGGCCAGGGCGGCAAGGGTACGGCGGCCACGGCGTTCCGGCGGATCCTGAAGCGGCAGGACCGGCCGACGATCCGCGAGGTGCACGCGGTCAAGGACGTCACCTTCACCGCCTACCGCGGGGACGCGATCGGCGTGATCGGCCGCAACGGCTCCGGCAAGTCGACGCTGCTGCGCGCGGTCGCCGGCCTGCTGCCACCCGAGTCCGGCGCCATCTACACCGGCGGCCGGCCGTCCCTGCTCGGCGTCAACGCGGCGATGATGAACGACCTCACCGGCGACCGCAACGTCGTCCTCGGCTGCCTCGCGATGGGCATGTCCGCCACCGAGGTCGAACGCCGGTACGACGACATCGTCGAGTTCTCCGGGATCGGCGACTTCATCGACCTGCCGATGTCGACGTACTCGTCCGGGATGCAGGCCCGGCTGAAGTTCGCGATCGCGTCGGCCAAGACGCACGACATCCTGCTCGTCGACGAGGCGCTGGCCACCGGGGACGCCGAGTTCCGGGTCCGGTCGGAACGCAAGATCCGCGAGCTCCGCGACCAGGCCGGCACGGTGTTCCTGGTCAGCCACAGCCTGGACGTCGTCCTGGACACCTGCAACCGCGCCCTCTGGCTGGACCAGGGCGTGCTCCGCGCCGACGGCCCCGCCGACGAGGTGGTCGCCGCCTACATCAAGTCAACGCGCGGCTGACGGCTGCTCGCGCAGACCGACCAGGAAGCCCAGTCCCCAGGAGACATGCATGGTCGCGCAGACCAGCGGCATCCAGAACAGGGCCTTCCAGGGCAGGTAGCGACCCTCGAACGCCGAGCCGGCCAGCAGCAGGAGCGCGTAGCCGAGCGGGGCCAGGAAGCCCAGGTCGAGCCAGCTGATCCCGGTGGCCAGGCCGATGATGCCGAGGATCGTGCCGACCGCCAGCAGGATGACCGCGACCGGCGGCGCCAGGTAGCGCTTGTTCGCGGTCTCCGGGTGCCGTCGGATCACCTCGCGGCGCCACTGGCCGGTGTGGAAGAACTGCTTCGCCACCGCGGACAGCGACGAGCGCGGCCGGTAGGTGACGGACAGGTCGGGGCTGAACCAGATCAGCCCGCCGGTCTTGCGGATCCGGTAGTTCAGCTCCCAGTCCTGAGCCCGGTGCATGGTCTCGTCGAACCCGCCGACCCGCTCCAGCGCGGCCCGCCGGAACACCCCGAGGTACACGGTGTCGGCCGGCCCTGCCTTGCCGCCCTGGTGGAAGGTGGACGCGCCCAGTCCGAGCCGGGAGCGGTACGCGCAGGCGACCGCCATCTCGGTCGGCGTCCGGCCCTCGGCCGCCATCACGCCGCCGACGTTGTCCGCGCCGCTCTCGTCGAGCACCTCGACCGCCCGGGTGATGTACCCGTCGGTGAGGGCGCCGTGGCCGTCCACCCGGACCAGGATGTCGTGCTTGGCGTGCGCGATGCCGACGTTCAGCGCGGCCGGAGTCTTGCCGGTCGGGTTCGGCACGATCGTGATCCGCGGGTCGCGGTCGGCGAGCTTCTCCGCGATCTCCTGGGTCCGGTCCTTGCTCGGGCCGATGGCGAGCACGACCTCCAGCTCGCCGGGGTAGTCCTGGTCGAGGACGCGGCCGACCGCTTCCTCGAGGTGGCGTTCCTCGTTCAGCACGGGCATCACGACGGACACGGGCGGCCAGTGGGACAGCGGCATATCAGGTCAGGCCTTACAGATCGAAGCGACGTCGTCGACGTCGGTGGTGGGTTTGGACGGTGAGCTGCTGGGTTTCGGGGTCTTCTTGGTGGTGCTGGTCGTCGGCTTGCTCGTAGTACTACGCGGAGTACTCGAAGTCTTACCGTCTCCTTCCGGGGCCGCCTTGTCCAGCGCTTCCGACTTTCCGACCGCCTCCGCGACCTTGGTCCTGATCAGCGCGAAGTCGGGATCGCCGGTGCGGATCAACGGCGGGACCGCGGAGAAGCTTGACACCGGGAGCTTCTTCGCGTCCAGCGCGAGATCGGTGAAGGTGCCCAGCTCGCCGGCCGGGATATCGGTCTGGACCACCTGTTTGCTGGCCGCGGCGATGCCCTGGAACTTGGTCAGCACGGTCTGCGGCGACAGCTGGTTCAGCATCGCCGACATCACGCACTTCTGCCGGGTCATCCGCTCGTAGTCGGTCGAGCCCTCCCGGGACCGGGCGAACCAGAGCGCGTGGTAGCCGTCCAGGTGCTGGTTCTTGCCCTCCTCGATGTAGCCCTTGATCGGCGAGCTGCCGCCGCCGATCGGGACCCGCTTGCCGACGTCAAGGGTGATCCCGCCGACCGCGTTCAGCAGGTCCCGGAACCCGGCCAGGTCGATCAGCACGTAGTAGTTCACCTTCAGCCCGGTGGTCGCCTCGACCGCCTGCTTGGTCGCGGTCACGCCCGGGTGCGGGTCGCCGGGGAACAGGTTCTTGTGCTCGGAGGCGTACATGAAGACGCCGTTGAGCAGGCAGTTCGACCCGCAGTTCTTCCAGGTGAAGCCCTCGGGGAACTGTTCGGCCATCGCCGTACCGGCCGGGAACGGCACCTTGGACAGGTTCCGCGGCAGGCCGATCAGCACGGTCCGGCCGGTGTCGGCGTCGATGCTGGCCAGCGTGATGCTGTCCGGCCGGGTGCCGATCCGGTCCGCGCCGGAGTCGCCGCCGAGCAGCAGCACGTTGTAGCGGCCCTTCTCGGCCTTCGACTTCTGCCCGCTGCCGAACACGCTGGCGACGAAGTCGCGCTGCGTGTTCACGATCACGCTGCCGTAGATCAGGGCGCCGACCACCGCGAACACCAGCACCGCGTCCAGGATGCTGGTGGCGAGCCGGTGGTTGCGCTCCAGCGTCAGCGGCTGGCCGAGCCGGTACGCGTCGACGAACAGCGCGGCCCAGCCGATCGCGAGCACGATCAGCAGGATCTGGACGATCCGCAGCGTCCCCGGCCGGGCCATCAGGTTGATCGTCCCGGACCGCCACACCAGGGAGAGCACGACCAGGAAGACGACGATCGCGATCAGCCCGGCGATCACCCGCCAGGCCCAGCGTCCGGCCCGCTTGCTGCCGGCCACGATCTGCGCGGACCCGGGCAGCACCAGGGTCATCAGCACCAGCGTCAACGCCCGCTTGAACCGCACCGGCTCGCTGAGACTGCGCAGGTCAGGCTTCTCCTGCGGCATGACGTCCTTCCGTTCCTTGGTCTCACACAGCACGGCGGACCGATGCTGTTGTCGACCGTACCTTGTCGTCCCACCACCACCCGGTACGACGTGCCGGGCGGCGAGATGGTTCGAGCAGAGGCGGATCCGGAAACGAAGGGTAGCAGCCCTCTCACTCAGCGCAGGAAAACCCGTGCAGACACCCTGTGGACAGCGGGTTTCACGCAGATGTGATGGTGGACGCCGGACGGATGCGTTACGAAGTGCTGCAACCACATTCAGTGAGGACAGGAAACCGCCCCATGAAACTGTTCCGTACCCTCCTGGCTGCCACCGCAGCGGCCACCATCACCCTGCTCGGCACCGCCACGGCTCAGGCCGCCGAGGTCGCCGAAGCCGCCGCGCCCGGCGCCGACTTCACCGGGATCGCCGCCCTGAGCAACTGTTCCGCGTCCCTGGTCCGGTACGCCGAGTCCGTCGACACCGATCGCGCCCTCGTACTCACCAACGGGCACTGCTACGAAGGCGGGTTCCTCAACCCGGGCGTCGTACTGGTGAACCGGGCGTCGAGCCGGTCGATCACGTTGCTCCGGCCGGACTCCAGCCGGGCCGGCACCGTCCGGGCCCGCCGGATCATCTTCGGCACCATGACCAAGACCGACATGCTCGTGTACGAGGTGAACGAGTCGTACGCGTCGATCCGGTCCCGGCTCGACGTCACCCCGCTGACCCTGGCCAAGCAGGGCCCGGCGGACGGCGCCGGCATGGCGGTCGTGTCCGGCTACTGGAAGCGCATCTACACCTGCTCGGTGCAGGCCACGATCCCGCAGCTGCGCGAGGGCAACTGGACCTGGCAGAACTCGATCAAGTACCAGCAGCCCGGCTGCGAGACGATCGGCGGCACCTCGGGATCACCGGTCGTGAGCACCTCGAACGGTGAGGTGATCGGCGTGAACAACACCGGCAACGAGGACGGCGAGCGCTGCACGGTGAACAACCCGTGCGAGGTCGACGCCGATGGCAACATCACGGTCGACCAGGGCGCCGCCTACGGTCAGCAGACCTGGTGGATCTACACCTGCCTGACCGCGACCCGCGCGATCGACCTGAACAAGTCCGGCTGCCAGCTTCCCAAGCCCGCCTCCCGCCGCTGACCGAGCGTGTACGGCGACCACCGCGCGTGGTCGCCGTACACGCCTGACACCGGTGGAGTGACGCATCACACTGCTGATCCGGTAACGTCGCGGCGCATGGCAGTCGACTCCTCCACTGACCAAGTCAGTACGACGAACTGGCCCAGCCCCTTCGGGGTCCGGACCCGGTTGGTCGCGTCCAGTGCGCTGATGCTCTTCCTCGAGCTGGCCCTGATCCGCTGGACCGGATCCAACGTGGTCCACCTGAGCTACTTCTCCAACTTCGTGCTGCTCGGCTCCTTCCTCGGCATCGGGGTCGGCATCCTGCGGTCCAGCCGGGCGAAACGGCTGCCGTACTACTCCCCGGTGATGCTGGGCCTGCTGGTCCTGGTGATCGCCTGGAAGCCGGTCACGGTCAACCGCGGCACCTCCGAGAGCGTCATCTACTTCACCAGCCTGAACACCACCGGCCCGCCGACCTGGGTGATCCTGCCGATCGTCTTCGTCGCCGCCGCCGTGATCCTGGCCGGTCCGGCCGAGCTGGTCGGCCGGTGCTTCTCCGAGTTGCCGCGACTGACGGCGTACCGGTTCGACCTGATCGGCAGCCTGATCGGGATCGGCGCGTTCACCGGGCTGTCGTTCCTGGGCGCGCCGCCGATCTGGTGGGGCGCGATCGTCACCTGGATGTTCGGCGCGCTGATGATCCCGCGGACCGCCGAGTCCGGCCGCCGGACCGTCGCCGTCGGACTGAGCGCGGTCATCACGTTGTCACCGCTGCTGGTGATGCTCGGCGTGCTGTTCCACGAGTCGAGGCAGCCGCAGAACAGCTGGTCGCCGTACTACAAGGTGCAGACCAAGAGCTACACCTGGCAAGGCGTTCCGCTGCTGACGATCACCGTGAACGGCGTGCCGCACCAGCAGGCGATCCCCGCCGACTCCCGGCTGCAGTGGGAGCCGCAGTACGGCCTGCCGTACGAGCGGGCGAACGCCGGCAAAGCCCCGAAGAACGTGCTGATCATCGGCGCCGGCTCGGGTTCGGACGTCGCGATCGCGCTGAAGAAGGGCGCCGAGCACGTGGACGCGGTCGAGATCGACCCGCGGATCCGTGACCTGGGCAAGGAACTGCACCCGGACCGGCCGTACCAGGACCCGCGGGTGACCTCGCACATCGACGACGGGCGCGCGTTCCTGTCCCGGACGGACAAGAAGTACGACCTGATCCTGCTGGCCCTGCCGGACTCGCTGACGCTGGTGAACGGCGCGAGCTCGCTGCGGCTGGAGAGCTACCTGTTCACCGAGGAGGCGTTCAAGAGCGCCAAGGAGCACCTCAACCCCGGTGGCGCGTTCGCGATGTACAACTACTACCGCGAGACCTGGCTGATCGACCGGCTGGCGTCGACCGCGGAGACCGCGTTCGGGCACAAGCCGTGTGTCGACCAGGTCGGCGACGACCTGCAGCAGGCGGTGGTGACGGTCGGGCTGACCGAGGCCGACCAGACCTGCGGCGAGACGGCGTGGGCCGGGGCGACGTCGATCACGCCGCCGCCCGCGACCGACAACCGGCCGTTCCTGTACCTGTTCACCGACCGGATCCCGTCGCTCTATCTGGTCACCCTCGGCCTGATCATGGTGGCCGGCCTGATCGGGGTCGGGATCGCCGGCGGTGGTTCGTCGTACCGGCGGATGCGTCCGTACGCGGACCTGTTCCTGCTCGGCGCCGGCTTCATGCTGCTGGAGACCAAGAGCATCACCGGCTTCGCGTTGCTGTTCGGTACGACGTGGGTGGTGAACGCGATCGTGTTCGCCGGCGTCCTGGTCGCCGTACTGGCCGCTGTCGAAGTGACCAGACGGTTCAAGACACCACCGTTGAAGGTGATGTACGTCGTCCTGTTCGGCGGGCTGGCGTTGTCGTGGATCTTCCCCGACGACTGGTTGCTGGCGATGCCGGTCGGGTTGCGCGCGGTGGTCGCGGTGCTGATCGCGTTCCTGCCGATCTTCGCGGCGAACGTGATCTTCGCCAAGCGGTTCACCGACACCGCGGACGGGACCGCGTCGTTCGGCGCGAACCTGCTCGGCGCGATGCTCGGCGGCTGCCTGGAGTACGCGGCGCTGCTGATCGGGTTCGACGGGCTGCTGATCGTCGCCGCGCTGCTCTACGTCGGGGCGTTCCTGCTGACACCGAAGGTCAGAACGGCGATCCGCAGTTAGCGGTCCTGCGGGCGGTCCTGCGGCCGGTCCGGGTTCGGCCCGGGCCGGTACGGCGGGAAGCCGCCGCCCGGCTGGTTCGGGAAGGTGTTCCCGGGTGGCGGGTAGTTGCCCGGGGCACCTTGCCACGGACCGCCCGGTCCAGGGGTGCCCGGTCCAGGGGCGCCCGGGAAGGTCGGCCCGGGCCGGTTGCGGCGGCGGTTCTTGACCGCGGCGACGGTCAGGAAGGTGATCCCGAGCCCGAGGAAGATCAGCAGCGAGAACACCGTGCCGAGGATCGACACCACGAACGCGAGCACCGACATCTTCGGCCCGGCGAAGTACGTCGCGCTGGTCTCGTCGTCGGCGCAGGAGATGGTGTAGTCACCGGCCGGCACGGTCTCGACCGACCGGGCGACGACGTACCAGGTGTCGGAGTTGACACTGATCTGCTCCGAACCGGTCACCGGCTTGAGCGGGACGTCGGCACCGTCGGCGTTCTTCGCCTCGCACGGCGGCGTGAGCACCGGCACGGACGAGTAGATCGTCAGCCCTTCCTCGTCCAGGTGGACGACACCGCTCTCGCCGATCGGCTCCGGCGTCCGCGGCGCCGTCACGACGATCCGGTAGACGAAGAACCCGGTCAGCCCGAGCCCGATCACGAAACACGCGACCGCGAGCCAGGTCAGCGTCTTGTTCTTCTTCGGCTCCGTCTGCCCGGGATAAGCACTCATGCCTGAACCGTAGCGGGGTTCAGGGTACGCCGAGCAACCGCAGACCCGCCGCGGTCGCGGCGGCGGCCACCACGACGAGGACGAACGGCGCCTTCCGCCAGGCCAGCACGCCGCCGACCAGCACACCGGCGGGACGGGCGACCCCGGCCGGCCCGTGGCCGTCCATCAGGGCCGCCGTCGCCACCAGCGCAGCGAGCAGGACGACCGCCGCGGCAGCGATGAACTGCTGAGCCCGCTCCGGCACCTCGAACCGGCTCCGCATCAACGGCCCCGCGAACCGCAACGAGAAGGTGCCAACAGCAAGCACCGCGATGGCTGCGAGCAACACGGGGGTGTTCGTCATCATCGGGCCACCTCCAGCGCAGGCTTTTCCGCGCGGTAGAACAGCAAGCCGACCAGGGCGAGCAGGACCGGGAGGCCGGCCGGCAGGAACGGCGTGGCAGCGAGCGCGACCACGATCCCGACCAGGGCCGCCGTACGTGTCGCCTTGTCGCGGAGGGCCGGCAGGACCAGCGCGAGAAGCACGGCCGGGAAGGCGGCGTCCAGTCCGAACACGTCGGTGTCGGTGATCACGGTGCCGGCCAGGCCGCCGACCAGGACGCCGAGGTTCCAGCAGACGAAGATCCCGATCCCGGCAGCCCAGTACGCCGCCCGCCGCTGCCGGGGCTCGTCCTGCCCGAGGGCGAAGGCGACGTTCTCGTCGGTCATCAGGTGGCTGCCCGGCACCCGGCGCCAGCCGCTGCCGATCACGTCGCTGACCGCCAGGCCGAACGCGACGTGCCGGCTGTTCACCAGCAGCCCGGCGATCATCGCCGCGATCGGGCTGCCGCCGGCCGCGACGATCCCGACGAACAGGAACTGCGAGGCGCCGGCGAACACCACGATCGAGAGCACCACCGGCACCCACAGCGGAAGGCCGCCGCCGACGCTGATCGCGCCGTACGAGAGCCCGACCACGCCGTCGGCGAGACAGACCAGCCCGATGTCCCGGGCCAGCCGACGGTCGAGTGTTCGCCAGATCGAACGCATGGGCATTATGATGAACAACAGGCCGCCCGTTCGTCAAGCCGAACAATTGGACCGATGGAGCGAACATCGATGGACAGCACCATGCCCGGCAAGGCACCACTCGACGTCATCGCGGCCTCGCTGCGCCGGCACCGGGCGCGTGCGGGACTGTCGCTGACCGAGGTCGCGAAGCGCGCCGGCGTCGCGAAGTCGACGCTGTCCCAACTGGAGTCCGGCACCGGCAACCCGAGCGTCGAGACCCTGTGGGCGCTGGCGGTCGCGCTCGACACCCCGTTCGCCGCCCTGCTCGACCCGCCGCGCCCCAAGGTCCAGGTGATCCGCGCCGGCGAGGGCCCGGTGATCTACTCCGACCAGGCCGAGTACGCGGCCACCCTGGTCGCCTCCTGCCCCCCGAACGCGCGCCGCGACATCTACCGCATCACCGTCTCCCCCGGCCCCGGCCGCAAGTCCGAACCCCACATGCCCGGCGTCGTCGAGCACGTGGTCCTCAGCTCCGGCCGAGCCCTCGTCGGCCCCACCGACTCCCCCATCGAACTGAGCCCAGGAGACTACGTCGCCTACCCCGGCGACCACCCCCACATCTTCCAAGCCCTCGAAGAGAACACCTCAGCCGTCCTCGTCTCCGAACACGTCTGACTTCCTGCCCAGCCCTGACTCAGAGCTTGCGGCCGACGCCGCCGACGATGCACTCCTCGACCTGGTTCAGCGGCTTGACCCGGGGGCCGTCCGGCCACCAGTCGTCGCAGAGCACCAGGCCGGGTGGGATCAATTCCTGGTCGGGGAACAGCTCCAGCAGTTGCTCGCGGGTGCGGAAGACGCCGCTACCCATCGGGCTGTGCGTGAACTTCTCCTCCATCTTGCGCGCGATCTCGGAGTGCTCCGGAGTCTGCGGGTCGAAGAAGTGCGCGATCACGGTGTACGACCCCGGCACCACGGCGTCGACGTACTTCTGCATGATGGCGGGACCGTCGTCGCCGATGTAGTGGTGCAAGGTGCCGTTCTGGATCACGGCGATCGGCTGCGAGAAGTCGAGGAAGTCCTTCACCTCCGGCAGCCCGAGCACCTCGTCGGGCTCGAAGATGTCGGCGCTGACGAACAGCGTGTTCTCGTTCTCCTCCAGCAGCGCGCGGCCGTGCGCGAGCACCACCGGGTCGTTGTCGATGTACAGCACCTTCGCCTCGGGCAGGAGCCGCTGCACGACCTGGTGGGTGTTCTCCGCGGTCGGCAGGCCGGAGCCGCAGTCGAGGTACTGCGTGATACCCGCCTGACCGGCCAGGAAGCGGCAGGCCCGGATCAGGAAGTTCCGGTTCGACCAGGCGAGGTCGTTCACCTGCGGGGCCACGGTGGCCACCTGGCGCAGCACCTCACGGTCGATCTCGTAGTTGTCCTTGCCGTTCAGCGCGGCGTCGTACACCCGCGCGATGCTGGCCCGGGTGGTGTCCACGCCCACCGGAATCGAACTGGGCGCCTTGGTGGCATCGGGCATCGGCGAACCTCGCAGCTGTCGGGATGTGTGTGGCACGACTCTACTGACCGTAGGGGGCCGTGAACACGGGGTGCACGCGCGTCGGGCTGGACCGCGTCACATTCTGTTGTGAAATGATCGATCGGCCGTGATGTGACGATCTGGGGAGGCGAGGGTGACTGAGCCGGGCGCGTACGGCGGGCCGACCGCGCTGCGCATCATGCTCGGGGCCCACCTGCGCCGGCTCCGCGAGGAGTCCGGCATCACCCGCACCGACGCCGGCTGGGCGATCCGCGGCTCGGAGTCGAAGATCAGCCGGCTCGAGCTCGGCCGGGTCGGCTTCAAGGTCCGCGATGTCGACGACCTGCTCACTCTCTACAAACTCGACGACCCGGCCGAGCGCGAGCGCTTGCTCGACCTGGCCCGGGAGGCGAACAACCCCGGCTGGTGGCAGCGGTACGACGACGTCACGCCGACCTGGTTCCACTCCTACCTCGGCCTGGAGATGGCGGCCGACCTGATCCGGACCTTCGAGCTCCAGTTCGTCCCGGGCCTGCTGCAGACCCCGGAGTACGCGCGGGCCGTGTTCCAGCTCGGCCGCGACAAACCGATGCCGCCGGAGGAGCGCGAACGCCTCGTCACGCTGCGGATGTCGCGCCAGCAGGTGCTCACGCGGACGCGTCCGGCCCGGTTGTGGGCAGTCATCGACGAGGCCGTGCTGCGCCGCCCGATCGGCAACAAGCAGATCCTCAAGGCGCAGCTCGAGCACCTGATCGTCGCGTCCAAGCGGCACAACGTGACACTGCAGATCATCCCGTTCGAGACCGGCGGGTACGGCGCCACCGGCGGCGCATTCACGCTGCTCCGGTTCAACGACGCCGACCTGCCGGACATCGTCTACATCGAGCACCTCACCAGCGCGGTCTACGTCGACAAGCGAGACGAGGTCGACGGCTACACGATCACCATGGACACGCTGTCGATCTCGGCCGCCCAGCCCCGCGAGACCGAGCGCCTGATCCGCAACGCGATCGATCTGCTCTAGCTCGCGAGCTCCCGGGGTTTGGCGCCAGGCCCGGGGCGGATCGCGATCTCGCGGGCGCCCGGCTCATGGCCGGCTTCGCAGCGCAGTACGACGCTGACCTGCTCACCGCACTCGCGATGCTGCGGCACGATCGGTGGGCCGCCGTCGAGCGGGAGGTACTGGTCGCCCCACTGGATCATCGCCACAAGCACCGGGTAGAGGTCGAGGCCGGCCTGGGTGAGGCGGTACTCGTACCGCTCGCGCTGCCCGGGCAGGCGGTACGGATGCCGCCGCAGCAGGCCGCGCTCGATCAGCGCCGCGAGCCGCTCGGTGAGCACCTGCCGCGGGATCCCGGCCCGGACCCGGATGTCCTCGAACCGCCGGACGCCGACGAACAACTCCCGCAGCACGTGGAACGTCCACTTGTCGCCGAGGATCTGCATCGTCCGCGAGATCGTGCAGTTCTCGGTCGACCAGCTCATCGCCTCGGGCACCTGCGCAGTCATACCTCGAGGATAAGTCCGCTTGACAGACTCAGCCAAGTCAGGCAAGGCTGAATCCGTGAACCAGACTCAGCGGCCGATGATCCGGCGCGCCGGCGAACCCGACGCGGAGGATCTGACCACGATGCTCACGGGGCTGACCGACCTCAGCCTCTACCTCCGGTTCCAGACCGCCATCGGCCGCCCACCGCGGCCCGCGCTGGTGCTGCGCATGCTCTGCCCGTCCGGCCAGTCCTGGGTCGCCACCCGCGACGACCAGGTCGTCGGTCACGCCATGTGGGCCTGGGCGATCGGGTACGACGAACAGACCGCCGAGCTCGCCGCCGTCATCAGCGAACCCGAGCAGCGGCGCGGTCTCGGCGTACGGATGCTGTCGATCGCCGCCGCGGACGCGATCGCGGCCGGCGCGACCCGGTTCCTGTTCGTGGTCAGCCCGGCCAACGACCGGACCCTGCGGATGATCCGCCGCCGCTGGCCGGACGCCACGGTCGAGCGCGACGGCGCGCTGATCAACTTCCTGGTGTCAGCGAAGCTCCCGGAAGAACGCCCGGATGTCGCCGACGAGCAGGTCTGGCGCCTCGAGCGCGGCGAAGTGACCGCCGCGGGAAAAGTCCGACCAGTGGACGATGCGGTGCCGACGCGCTAGCACCCGCCGGATCGCGGGGTCGGTCGGAAACACCGCCACCCCGGTGGGCGGCCCGGACGGTTCGGCCGGATCGTCGGCCGCCACGCGATTCTCGTAGTACAGGTTGGCGGACGACGCGCTGGTGTTGGTGAACCAGTAGATCGACGCGTCGGTCAGCAGGTGGTCGAGGTCGACCGCGTCCTCGGGCAGCGCACGGGCTGGGTCGGTCCACTCCCAGAGCTTCTCCACGATCCAGGCCAGCTGCCCGACCGGCGAGTCGCTCAACCCGAACGACACCGTCTGCGGCCGCGTGCCCTGCAGTTCGGCGTATCCGGTCCCGACCTCGCGCAGCCGCTCCGCCGCGGCCAGCCGCTCCCGCTCGACGTCGGTCAGCTGGTCGACATCGCCGGGCTCGATCGACGGGAAAGCCAATCCCCCGTTGATGTGTACGCCGATGACGTGGGCCGGATCGACGTGTCCGAGCAGTGGCGACACGACCGATCCGGTGTCGCCGCCCTGGGCGCCGTACCGCTGATAGCCCAAGCGCGCCATCAGTTCGGCCCAGGCGTTCGCGATCCGGCGGTGGTTCCAGCCCGGCGACTCGAGCGGCACCGAGAAGCCGTGCCCCGGGACCGAGGGGGCGACGATGTGGAAGGCGTCGCGCGGATCACCGCCGTACGACGCGGGATCGGTGAGCGGACCGAGGATCGGCAGGAACTCGGCGACCGAACCCGGCCAGCCGTGCGTGAGGATCAGCGGCAGCGCGTCCGGCTCGGCTGATCGCGCGTGCAGG
This sequence comes from Kribbella sp. NPDC050470, assembly GCF_044458365.1. Lineage (NCBI taxonomy): Bacteria > Bacillati > Actinomycetota > Actinomycetes > Propionibacteriales > Kribbellaceae > Kribbella > Kribbella sp. NPDC050470. The sequence continues at coordinate 64,034 of NZ_JBITHV010000016.1, forward strand.
AAGTGAATCGTCTGCTCGTCGATCCGGGTCGTGAACTGCGGATACTCGTTGAGCCGCGCCTCCCAGCCCCGCCAGTCGAAGGATTGCCAGCGCTCGACGAGCTGCCGCAGGTACTCGACCGGAACCCCACGCTCCCACCCGTCTGCAGGCAGTTGCTGCGGCCAACGAACGCGTCGCAGCCGCTCGGCCAGGTCGTCCAGCGCCTCGTCCGGGACGTCGATCCTGAACTCTCGCATGCCCCGAACCTACGCGGCCGGAATAGCGTGCCGCGGCGGGGTTGTGGCCGAGATGATCCTCGTGACCGCCACCACCGGGAACCGCGGAACCGTCATGTGGTGGTCACCGGCGCGGTCCACAGCCCGACGATGCCGTCGATGAGGCCGTCGGCCATCTCCTGCCAGGTCGCTCGCGCGGTCGGGGTGCCCTCGGCCTGCGCGCGCTCGAACTCCGCTGTCATCTGGATGATCAGGTGCCGGGCCATGTCACCGCGCTCCATCCGCACCGGAACCGGCAGGTCCGCCAGGCACTCGTTGAGTCCGTCGAGGATCTGCCGCAGCGTCGGCGAGGTGACCGACTCCTCGATCTGGATCTGACGCAGCGACGGGTCGGTCATCAGCTGGGCGCTGAACCGCGCCAGCCAGCTGGGGTTGCCCAAACTGCCCATATGGTCGGTCGCCGACCGGACCAGGCAGGTCACCCAGTCGCGGACGTCCGCGTCCCTGCCGAGCTCGGCCAGCAACTCCCGGCGGCGCGCCTCGATCGGCTCGGAGTGCTTGCGCACGATCGCCCGGACCAGGTCGGCCTTGGTCCCGAAGTGGTACCCGACCGCCGTGTTGTTGCCCTGGCCGGCCGCCTCGCTGATCTGCCGGTTGGAGACCTCGTGCACCCCGTGCTCCGCGAACAGCCGCTCCGCCGTGCTGAGGATCAGCTCGCGGGTCGCGTTCACGCGCTCGGAGCGGACCGCCTTCGCCATCATCATGTTCGGTCACCGCCTGCCATCGGAAAGCACCTCCGCGTCGATCTGAGTCCAGCCTGCCCGGTCGACTTGTTTAAGTCAACTGCCTGACTTAAAGTCTAGTTGCATAAACCAACTATTCAAGTCGTCCTTCGGAGGCTCGTGATGTCCGCAGTCCCCTCGTCGGTGGAGGCGCCACCAGCGCCTGTGCGCACCGGTGCCGTCGTACCGGTGCTCGCTTCGGCCGGCATCACGGTCGCGCTGATGCAGACCCTGGTGATCCCGCTCGTCCCGGAGTTGCCCCGGCTGCTGAACGCCTCGGCCGCCGGAACCGCTTGGGCGATCACCGCCACGCTCCTCGCGGCCGCCGTCGCGACGCCGATCATCGGGCGGCTCGGCGACATGTATGGCAAGCGCCGGATGCTGTTGCTCAGCCTGGGCATGCTCGTCACCGGCTCGATCGTCGCCGCTCTCAGCGACTCGCTGACCCCGATGATCGTCGGCCGCGCGCTGCAAGGACTTGCCTCCGGCGTGATCCCGCTGGGCATCAGCATCATGCGCGACGAGTTGCCACCGGAGAAGCTCGGTACGGCGACCGCGCAGATGAGTGCATCCCTCGGCGTCGGCGGCGCCCTGGGACTTCCCGCGGCCGCGCTGCTCGCCGAGAACTTCGACTGGCACACGCTGTTCTGGATCTCCGCCGCGCTCGGCGTGATCGTGTTCGGCCTGGTCCTGCGCCTCGTCCCGGAGTCCGCGGTGCGGTCGGGCGGCCGGTTCGACGTACTTGGCGGCGTCGGCCTGTCGACCGGCCTGATCTCGTTGCTGCTGGCCATCTCGCAGGGCGCCGACTGGGGCTGGACCAGCGGCCGCACACTGGGCCTGTTCGCGCTGGCCGTCGTCGCGCTGCTGGCGTGGGGCTGGTGGGAACGCCGTACTCCGGAGCCGCTGGTCGACCTGCGGACCACGGCCCGCCCTCAGGTGTTGCTGACCAACCTCGCGTCGATGGTGTTCGGGTTCGCGATGTTCGCCATGTCACTGGTCCTGCCGCAGCTCCTGCAGATGCCCAAGGCAACTGGTTTCGGGCTCGGCCAGTCGATGCTCGGCGCCGGCCTGGTGATGGGCCCGTCCGGGCTGGTGATGCTGCTGACCGCGCCGCTGTCGGCGAAGATCTCCCGGACCCGCGGCCCGAAGACCACCCTGATGCTGGGCGCCGTGGTCGTCGCCGCCGGGTACGGCGTCGGCGTCGTGCTGATGTCCGCCGTCTGGCAGCTCGTCCTCGTCTCCGTCCTGATCGGCGCCGGCATCGGCCTCGCGTACGGCGCGATGCCCGCGCTGATCATGGCCGCCGTGCCGGTGTCGGAGACCGCGGCCGCGAACAGCCTGAACACCCTGATGCGCTCGATCGGCACCTCGGTGTCGAGCGCCGTCGCCGGTGTCATCCTGGCCCAGCTCACCATCGACCTCGGCGGCTACGCGCTCCCGTCGCAGAACGGCTTCCGCGTCGTCCTGATCATCGGCGCCGCCGCCGCGCTGGCCGCGCTGGCCGTCGCCTCCTTCATCCCGACCCGCAAGGCCGAGGTCGAGTCTCCAGTTCGCTCCGAGGCCGAGGCCACCCGAGCCGCGGTTTCCTGACGAAGAAGGGTCAAGCGGCGGGCTGTGGCGCATACTGGGACCCTGATGGATTCATTCCGCGCGACGACGCGTCGTCACCTGTCCACGAGTCCCTTCAAACCCCGTGTTCCGGACCCGATCAAGGTCTTCGAGGTCGGCCAGCGGGTGTCTCACGACAAGGAAGGCCTGGGCCGGATCAGCACGGTCGACGCCGGCCACGCGGTCGTCGTCGACTTCGGTGGCGGCAAGCTGATCCGTGTCCTCGCCCCGTTCCCCAAGCTGCACGCCCTCTGACACCTACCTCACTCGATTCCGGCCAGGAACACCAACGTCCGCTCCCTGAGGAGGGCGGCAACTGATTCGTCGTACGACGGTAGGGACGAGTCGGCGAAGAGGTGCTCCTTGCCGGGGTAGAGGAAGAGCTCGGCCTGATCGGTCGCGGCGACCAGCGCGCGGGCGGCGTCGAGGTCGCCGCCTTCCTCGGTGAAGAAGGGGTCCTGGTCCATGCCGTGGATCTGCACCGGGACGCCGTCCGGCCACGCGCCGAACTCTTCCACCGGCAGGCAGGAGTAGTAGAACAACGCGCCCTTGGCGCCGGGGCGGGTCTGCGCCAACTGCTGCGCCGGCATCACGCCGAGCGAGAAGCCCGCGTAGACGAGCTCTTCCGGCAGGCTCTCGGCAGCAGCGACCCCGCGCTCCAGGAGCGTGCCGAAGCCGACCTTCTTCGCATACTCCAGCCCCTCCTCCAGGGTGGCGAAGGTGTTGCCGTCGTACTGGTCAGGCAGGTGGACCGTGTGACCCGCCCGGCGTAGCTCTTCGGCGAATGCCTGCACGCCGTCCGTGAGTCCCTGGGCGTGGTGGTACAGCACGATCTCGGCCATTATCAGCTCCAATGATCCAAATATCTCGAACGATTGGCGATGTTAGTCTGATCCGATCATGCCGATCAAGGGGCCGGTGCCGGACTACGAGCTCGAGGACACGATCGAGCTGACCACCGCCGAGCAGGTCCGGGCGATCAGCGACCCGCTGCGGACGACGATCCTCGGCCTGCTGCACGAGCGGGCCGCGACGGTCACCGAGCTGGCGGCCGCGGTCAAGCGGCCGAAGAGCACGGTCGCGCACCACGTGAAGGTGCTGGCGGACGCAGGCATCCTGCGGGTGGTCCGGACCCGGCGGGTGCGGGCGATCGAGGAGCGCTTCTACGGCCGGGCCGCGCGGATGTTCTTCGTCGGCCTGGGTCGCTCCGGACCGGACGGCGAACCGCTGCCGCCGGACTTCAACGACTTCGAGGTCGCGGCGAAGGAGTCCACCCCCGCGTACGACGACGGTCAGCTCCGCTCGTTCATCCGGCACGCCCGCATCCCCGAGGAACGCGCCGCCGAGTTCTGGCAGCAGGTCGACCGCCTCATCCACGACTTCGACCAACTCCCCCGCTCCGGCAACACCACCTACGGCTTCACCGTCGGCCTCTACCCGATCCTCGACTACCCGACCCTGCCACCACCGGACGATGAGGAATCGAGCAGGCGAGCATGAGCACCGCCATGAAGGAGTAGTAGTACAGCGCGACCCACAGACCGGCCGGAGTCTCGAGTCCGAGCTCCGGAGCGAAGGACTCGACCGTCAGCGCCCAGATCGGTACGACGCTGAACGCCAGAACTCCCGCGATCACTCGCCACACCAAGCGACCGCGGCCGGCGATCGCGTACCCGCCGAGCATGCCGAACAGCGGTACGCCGATGGCGCCGCCACCGATGCCGTCTTCCAGCACCCCGAGCGGATCGGGGGTCAGCACGGCCATGAAGAGCAACGGCGACAGTGCGAGCCATCGCCAGTGCGGACGTCCGCCGGTGCGGCGGAGGTACTCGGCCCATCCCAGGAGGACGCCGATGAGTAGGCCAGGCAGCAGGATCCAGACGAACGTGCCGACCCAATCGACACCGGCCTCGTCGCCGGCGACCTGCGCCATGAATCCGCGCAGTCCGGCCGCCCAGGCGAGTCCACAGATCCCACCGACCGCCAGCAGGCCGACCGGATCAACGACTGTCGCCTGAGGCGATTGCGACAACTCGCGCGTCACCACCAGAACCGCCCCCTCACCCCCCAGGCTCGGTTCGACGATAACTCCGGCCGGCTCGATGCGAACCGACTCTGCCCGAAAGGGCCGATCAGAAGATCTCGATGCTGACCGGCGGGGTCGGCCAACCGAAGGCAGCGGTGGCGGTGGTGAGGGCCTCGGGGCGGTGTTCGGTGACGCGGCCGGTGGCGGCGAACTCGGCGAGCGGGCGGCCGCCCAGGTAAATCGCGCCGAGCTCGCGGGCTGACAGGGTGAGGTCGGCCGGGTCGTCGGTCTGGAAGCATTTCGCGGGTGCGGACGGGCCGTCGGCGGTCAGCCGGAAGCGGCCGGCGTTCGCGGGGATCAGGTCGTCGGCCACCTCGAACACCAGGTCGACGGGTACGGCGTACCGGCGTTGGGCCAGCGCCCGCGGGACGTCGGTCACGCGGACCCACAAGGACTCGCTCAGCCGCCGGGTCAGCGCGGTCGGGGTGGTGACGAGCTGCTGCAGCGGCTCATCCACCGCGGCATGCCCGTACTCGAGCTTGGCGGCGAGATCCAGCGTGAGCAGGTAGTGCCACAGCGCCCGGTAGGCGGCCGGCTCGATCGCGACCAGTTCCTCGACCGACACCTCGTTCGACGGGCCGACCGGGTCCCAGTTCATCTTGCCGCGCCACAGCGCGTATCCGTCGATGGCGCCGGACTCATCGCGGTGCACCAGGATCTGCCGGGCGGTCTTCCCACCCCGTGAGTCCGGCTTGTCCTCCAGGTGCTGTTGCCAGCCGAGGCCGGATCGACCGGAGACGCCGGGACGCCGTTCCTGCAGGCGCTTCAGCAGCGGTGCGAGCTGCTCGGCGGCCCCCTCCGCAGCCAGCAGGCCGAGCTCGCCAGGACGGACTCGCACGTCCGGCGGGCCGACCCTGTGCAGATCGATCTCGTAGGACACACCCCAAGCGGCGGGCGCGTAGTCGAACCGCCCGTAGATGCCCGACTCGCTCGCCCACAGCACCGCGATCGCCTCCGGCGCCTCGCGCAACTGCCGGATGATCAGCTCGGACATCACCCCACGCCGGCGATGCGTCGCCCGCACTCCCACGGAGGTGACGTGCGCAGCCGGCACCACCGCTCCCGGCACCGACAGGTCTCGCGTCAGGGCGCGCGTCGTACCGATGATCTCGTCGCCGTCGGTCGCGACCAGTGCGCGCTCGGGCTCGAACAGGGCCCGGCCCAGGTCGTTGGTGGCCGAGGGCTCGAACATCAGCGCCGCGGCGAACAGCGCCCGGAACTCGTCGTAGTCCTCACGCACGGCCGGTCGTACGGCGATCTGCTCGGTCATTCTCCGATCCTCACACGGCCCGCGGACACTTTCGCGTGATTTATCCGGAGGCAGCCTCGGACGCCCGCTCCGCGGCCCAGCGGTCGAGCAGGTCGGCAACGCGGGACAGGACATCGCGCGCGGTCTCGTAGTCCTCGGGACCGAACTCCGCGGCGAAGCGTTCCTCGAGGTCGCGCAGGTGTGCGTACCCGTCGGCGGCGACCTCGCGGCCGTGCTCGCTGTAGGTGACCAGCTTGGCCCGGCCGTCCTCGGGGTCGGGGCGCATCTCGAGGATGCCGAGGCCGACCAGCTCGCGGATCACCTCACCTATCGACTGCCGGGTGATCCCGGCCCGGACCGCCATGTCGGCGGCGCGGGAGCCCTCGATGCTGAGTGTGCCGAAGACAGCGTTGTGGGCCGGCTTCAGCTCCGGATGACCGTCGCGGTGCCCGTGCCGGACCATGTCCGCCTGCAGCGCCCGGTTGGCCCGGTCGACGATCGCAATGAACGGCTTACGCCCAAGCCGAGCAAGCTCAACCCTCGACGGTCTTGACGGCCTGCCCTCTGCCCCCTCCGCTCTTGACATCCGTAAGGATTCCTTTCAACATTTCGACAGGAATCCTTACAGTATCAGGAGCACCCATGGATCCCAAGGAGCTTCGCCCGATCGTCGCCGGCCTGTTCGCCCAGGGCCGTCGCCGGACTGTCCGGGTCGCCGTGGAGCAGGAGTTCCTGGTCGCGGACAGCACCACCGGCGCCGCCGTACCGATCGACCGGGTAAGGCAGGCGGCCGCGACGGCGATCGCCTCGCCGTACGTCGGCTTCGAGCCCGGCGGACAGCTCGAGCTGAGCCTGCCGTGCACGACTGACCCGGTGACGCAGGTCCGCTCGCTGACCGACGACCTCCAGCGCCACCTCACCGCGGAACACCTCAGCATCTACGCACTGCCGGTCGACCCACGGCCGGAGCACGAGGTCCCGCTGCAGCTGACAACGCCGAGGTACGTCGCGATGCACCGGCACTTCGACTCGATCGGTCCAGCCGGCCGGCGGATGATGCGTCGTACCGCGTCCACCCAGGTCTGCCTCGACTGGTGGCCCGGTCGCGCCGGCGCCGAGCAGTGGCGGGTCCTCAACCTCGCCGGCCCGTTCCTCGCCGCCGCGTTCGCACGCAGCGCCGGACCGCACGGACGGCTCACCACTTGGCTCGAGACCGACCCGGCACGGACGGGCTTCGACGATCGACTCCTGTACGGCGACGACCCGGTCACGGCGTACACCGCCTTCGCCGCCGGTGCCACGGTCTTCGTGACCGGCGGTCCGGTCGACCACCTCACCACGATGTTCCCGCCGGTCCGGCCGCGATCGACGTACCTCGAAGTCCGTTTCCTCGACGCCCAGGAACCGCACGCAATCGGCGACGTGATCACTGCCCTGACAAGTCTGGTGTACGACGACGACCGCCGACGCACTGCGTTGCGCGCACTCGAGCCGAAGCGTGCACACCTGGCTGACCACTGGCGCTCGGCCGCTGCCGGAGACGCCGACACCGCGGCTCGTGGTCACGAACTCCTTCCCGAAGTGAAGCTCGTCGCATGACCGGCATCCTGTTCGTCACCGACCCGCTCGCCGGGCTGCACGCTCAGCCACTCGATGGTGAGCCGGCTGGTCACCCAGTACGAAGGAGTCCTGATATGAGCACCGTGACGATTGTCTGCATGGCCCTGATGGGCATCCTGCTGTTCCTGCTGGGTGCCAACGTCACCCGGCACCGGGCGATCCGCGGCGGCGGCAACCAGGCGCCGACCGATCCGGCCTAACCGCTGCGCGATATAGGGGCCCTGGGCACCTATGTCATCGGCATCGCCATCGGCGTCACCGCGATCGCCACGATCTGACGTCCCGCCTGTCAGCTACCTTCGATGACCTCGTAGATGCGCTCGGCAACCAACCCGTGCGCCTCCCGGTGCACCGCGATGGCGGCCTCGGCATCCGGCGCCTCGGCGAGGCAGAACACCTTGTGGTTCGCCTCGTCGACCCAGTAGCGCAGGTACTTCACGCCGTACGCGTCCTGCACCTTCACGTCCGCCTTGTGCGCCTCGGCGACATCCTTGGCCGTCGCACCCTCCGGCAAACTCTCGTGCACATCCATGAACAAAGCCATGACACTCCCCTAGCCACTTGCCCCAAGCCCCAGCTCCAACACCGCCAGTGTCACGCCCCCACCCCCGACCGCCTATACCCCCACCGCACCCGTAACCAACCGGAAAGCCCGCTCAGCCGAGCCTTTCCGAAGCCGCCGAGCCGCGACGGTGGGCGGTGGGCGTGGTGCCGGTGTGGGATCGGAAGGTGCGGGCGAAGTGTTGGCTGGAGCTGTAGCCGAGGGATTGGGCGATGGTGGTGATGCTGAGATCGGTGGTGTCGAGGAGTTGGCGGGCGCGGTCGATGCGGCGTTCGTTGAGGTAGCGGTGGGGTGGCTGGCCGAGGTGACTGGTGAAGAGCTCGGCCAGGTACGACGGTGCGAGGCCGACCCGGTCGGCGAGCCGGCGGAGTGTCCAGCGTTGGTCGAACTCCTGGTCCAGAAGGCGTTTGACGGTCCGCACCGCCGGATGGATCGCGAGTTCCGGCGCGGCGGTCGGAGCCATCGCCCGGTTGACCGCGAGCACCAGGTGGTCGACCGCGAGAGTCAGGCCGATGTCGGCGTACTCGTACCGCGTGGTCAGCTCGCGCACGAGCTGCGCGAACGCATACGCGACCTCACCCGCCTCCCGATGCACCACGATCGCCGGCCAATCCAGGGCCAGTGACGGATGCCGCCGTACGACGGGATCGAGGTCGATCGCGGCGAAGTAGAAGTGATGGTTGCCCGAGGCCCCGGCCAGGTGATGCTCGAGCTTCGGAGGTACGGCGAACAGGTGCCCGGGCTGCAGCAGATAGCTCTCCCCACCGGCGACCCACCGCGTGACGCCGTGCAACTGCAGGTAGATCTCCCAGACCGGATGCTCGTGCGGCTCGATCAGGAACCGCTCCGGCACCCACTGCTCACCCGCATGGACGAGGCCGCTGACCGGGTCGTGGACATCGGCGTGGAAGCCGGCGCGCAACCCGTCCGGTCGGCTCAGAGACACCTGAAGATTGTGCCCAGTCGCCTGAACATCGGCAACGCCGCGTCGCCCAGCTCCTGCCTAGGGTCAAGGCATGCAGCCAGGACCTGATGACATTGCCTTCTACCGGGAGCACGGCTACTGGATTTCGCCGGTGATCGTGCCGGCCGAGGTGCTCGACGCGGCCGAGCGGGGCATGGAGCGTTTCTACGCCGGCGACCACGACCATCAACTCCCCGATGTTCCGGTGACGCGTGGGTGGCAGCCGAGCGATGGCGACGTACTGCGGAAGAACGACTACGCGTCGCTGCGGGTCGACGAGTTGGCGGCCCTGGTTCGGCATCCGGCGATCGCCGCTACAGCCGCTGCGTTGTCCGGCGCCGACGGGATCCGTTTGTGGCACGACCAACTGCTCCGGAAGCCGGTCGATGGGCCGGGTGGGTCGGCACGCGTCGGGTGGCACACGGACCGGCAGTACTGGCAGTCCTGTACGGCGGACACCATGCTCACCGCCTGGGTCGGCTTCCACGATGTCGACGAGGTCAACGGCGCGGTTTCGTTCCTGCCCGGCAGCCACCGGTGGGACGTGACCGGCCTCGACTTCTTCTCCCAGGACAGCGCGGCCCTCGACGCCGCACTCGTCGCGCAAGGCTTCGACCCGACACCCTTCACGCCACGGATGCGTCGCGGCCAGGTCAGCTTCCACCACTGCCGCACCGTCCACGGCAGCTCCGCCAACCGCGGCACCGAACCCCGCCGGTCGCTGGCCATCCACCTGCAACCCACCACCAACCGCTGGCGCCCCGGCTCCGCCCACCCCAACGACGTCCTGGTCCGCACCGACCCACAGACCAACGCGCCCGACTACACCGACCCCACGATCCAGCCCCTCCTCTGGCCCCGCGACCAACAAGCGGACTGCCGACCGCTCAATGGGGAGTGATCAGCGCACGGCGGGAAGGTCGCCGGTCGACTCGGGGTCGAGCGCGGCCGGTGACTCGGGGTCGAGGGCGGCCGGTGACTCGGGGGCCGGGGTTTGCTCGGCCTCCTCGAGCTCGATCTCTTCCTTGAAGACGAACTTGCGGTAGGACCAGAACCGGAACAGCGTGCCGAGGCCCAGGCCGATCACGTTCGCGGAGATGTTGTCGGCCAGCCAGCTGTGCAGGTCCAGCACGTAGCGGGAGAAGCCGAGGCAGGCGGCCGCGATCAGCAGGCCGATGCCGTTCAGCACGAAGAACAGCACGTACTCACGGTGCAGTCCGGAGCGCTCGCGGTGCCGCCAGGTCCAGTGCCGGTTGCCCAGGTACGTCGCGATCGTGGCGGCCGTGACCGAGATGAACTTCGCGGTCAGCGGCTTGTGGTGCAGCATGCCGACTCCGGAGTCGGCGATGACCAGCGGGTTGTTGAAGACCAGCCAGTTGTAGATCGGGAGGTCCACCGCCATGCCGAGCAGACCGACCAGACCGAACTTGGCCACTTCGTGCACCAGGTGCTCGACCTGGCGGTACAGCGTGGTGACGAGCTTCAACGGTCTCCGGAACCTTCTGTGATCACACTGCGACGGGAGGGCAGCTTCCCACGGTACCCGGCGACGGGCCCGACTCCGAAATCGCCCGCGCGCCCCCGCGCGTCCCTGTGGCCCGCTGCCGCTGACCTGATGTATGGACATTAGGCTCCAGGCTGTGAAGTTCGAACGGAAGGACCTCCCGGTCGGGACGCCGGTCGTCGGCATGGTCGGCGGCGGCCAGCTGGCCCGGATGACGCAGGAGACCGCGGTTGCGCTCGGTATCCAGCTCCGGGTGCTCGCCGAGGGCCCGGCGGTGTCGGCGGCCCAGGCGGTGGCCGACGCGCCCGTCGGCGACTACCGCGACCCGGAGACGGTACGGCGCTTCGCCGCCGAGTGCGACGTGGTCACGTTCGACCACGAGCACGTCCCGACCGACCTGCTGCACGCGCTGGAGTCCGAGGGCGTGAAGGTGTTCCCCGGCCCGGACGCCCTGGTGCACGCCCAGGACAAGGCGGTCATGCGCAGCCGGCTGGACACGTTCGACGCGCCCTCGCCCGCACACCAGATGGTGGAGTCGCCGGCGGACGTCGAGGACTTCGCCAAGCGGGTCGGCGGCTTCCCGGTGATCCTGAAGACCACCCGCGGCGGGTACGACGGCAAGGGCGTCTGGTTCGTGGACGGCCCGGACGACGAGGCTGTCGCGGAGGCGTTCGGCAGCGGGGTGCCGATCCTGGCCGAGGAGAAGGTCGACTTCGTCCGTGAGCTGTCCGCGATCGTGGCCCGGTCGCCGCACGGCCAGGCAGTTGCCTACCCGATCGTCGAGTCGGTGCAGAAGGACGGCATCTGTGTCGAGGTCACCGCGCCCGCACCCGGCCTGGCACCGGACAAAGCCGCCCAGGCCCAGCGGACCGCGCTGACGATCGCCGGCGAGCTCGGTGTCGTCGGCATCCTCGCGGTGGAGATGTTCGAGGCCCGTGACGGCCGCCTGCTGGTCAACGAGCTCGCGATGCGTCCGCACAACACCGGCCACTGGTCGATCGACGGTGCCGTGACCTCACAGTTCGAGAACCACCTCCGGGCCGTGCTCGACCTGCCACTCGGGTCGCCGGCAGCGCGAGCGCCGTACACGGTGATGGTCAACGTGCTCGGCGGTGACGTCGAGGACATGCACCGCGGGCTGCTGCACTGCATGGCGCGTGATCCGGGGCTGAAGGTGCACTTCTACGGCAAGTCCGTGAAGCCCGGGCGCAAGGTCGGCCACGTCACGGCGTACGGCGACGACCTCGACGACGTGCGTGAGCGCGCCCGGCACGCGGCGGCGTACCTGACCGGCACCATCGACGAGTAGGAGCGGGCAATGTCTGTTGGCATCGTGATGGGGTCGGACTCGGACTGGCCGACGATGAAGGCCGCGGCCGAGGTGTGCACGGAGTTCGACGTGCCGTTCGAGGCGGACGTCATCTCCGCGCACCGGATGCCGACGGAGATGATCGAGTACGGCCGGTCGGCCCACGAGCGCGGGCTGAAGGTGCTGATCGCCGGCGCCGGCGGGGCCGCGCACCTGCCGGGCATGCTGGCGTCGGTGACTCCGCTGCCGGTGATCGGCGTACCCGTGCCGTTGAAGTACCTGGACGGGATGGACTCACTGCTGTCGATCGTGCAGATGCCGGCCGGGGTCCCGGTGGCCACGGTGTCGATCGGGAACGCGCGCAACGCGGGCCTGCTCGCGGTCCGGATCCTGGCCGCGTCGGACGACAAGCTGCGCGACCGGATGGTCGCGTTCCAGGAGTCGCTGGCCGATCTCGCCCGGGCCAAGGGAAGCACCGTCCGTGACGGGGCCGAACAACTCCGTAAAGGCTGATCACAGCCGGTTTTCCACAGGTCATGGCCGGGTAGTCGTGAGATCCCAACCGACGTCGTCTAAGGTCCTTGATCGTGACTCCGCCCGCTGAATCGGATACGCAGCGCATCCCGGTCCGCTACTGGATCTGGCTGTTCGGTGCTGCCGTGTCCCTGCTCGGCGACCTGACGATGACGTTCGCCATCGGATGGTCGGCCAGCCAACACGGCGGCCAGGCCGCCGGACTGGTCCTGCTCCTCGCCGCCGCGCCTCGTGCCGCCCTGCTGCTGGTCGGCGGCGCCGTCGGCGACCGGTTCGGCGCACCACGCGTCCTCCTGGTCAGCTGTACGGCGATGTTCGCCGTCACAGCCGCCCTCGTCCCGGCCACACTCGCGGTCGGGGAGCCGGTCTGGCTGCTGCTCGGCCTGGCCCTCGTGGTCGGCGTGATCGACGCGTTCTTCCTGCCGTCGTCCCGCTCGATGCCGCGGCTGCTGGTCCCGCCGGAGCAGGTGCCGCGGGCGCTCGCCAGCTTCCAGGTCACCGGTGTGGTCTTCGCGGTCAGCGGCACGGCGGTCGGCGGCGTCGTGGTCAGCTGGGCCGGGCTGGCGGCCGCGTCCGCCTTCGACGCGCTGACCTTCGGCGTGATGATCGTCGTACTGGTCCTGCTCGGGAAGACGATGACCCCGACCGGCCAGATGCCGACCGGGATGATCCGGTCGATCGCGGCCGGGATCAAGGTGGCGTTCGGGCGGCCGCTGACCCGGGCGTTGCTGATCATGATGACGGTGGCGGCCGGATTGCTGATGCCGCTGGACGCGCTGCTGTTCCCGCTGCTGGCCCGGTCGCACGGGTGGGACGCGGCGACCGCGGGCCTGCTGGTGGCCAGCCGGAGTCTCGGAGTCGGGGTGATCGCGCTGCGCATCCTGATGCGCGGAGCGTTTCCGCGGCCGGGAATCTTCGCCGCGGTGGGGCTGCTCGTCGCCGCGGTCGGGCTGCTCGGCCTGGCGGTTCTCGAGCCGCTGCCGCTGGCCTTCGCCGCCGGTGTGCTCAGCGGGATCGGCGTCGGGACGTTCACCGGTCACGTGCTGCCGCTGCTGATGAACTCGGTCGAGCGTGAGTACCAGTCCCGGCTGCAGTCGGTCGTGGTGCTGTGTCAGAACCTGGCACTCGTGGTGATGAACCCGGTCCTCGGCACGCTCGCGGACGTGGACGGCTTCGGCATCACCGGTGTCTGCCTGTTCATCTCGGTCGCGGCTGCGCTGACGGGTTTCGTCGTACTGACGAGACCCGTCCTGCGCACCGCGACCGTCGCTTAGGGCTTGCCGGGCGCCCGGTAGGTCCAGCCGGCCGCGCGCCACCGCTTCGAGTCCAGCTGCAAGCGGGCGTCGACCAGCGCGGGCCTGTCCACGACCTCCTTCAGCTTCACCGGGTCCAGCTCACGGAACTCGGGCCACTCGGTCAGGTGCAGTACGGCGTGCGTACCCTCGCATGCCTCGAGCACGGACGCGGCGTACCGCAGCGTCGGGCGGACCTTGCGGGCGTTCTCCATCGCCTCCGGGTCGTAGACCGTGACGTTGGCGCCGTGCAGCTGGATCCGGCCGGCGATGTCGAGGGCGGGCGAGTCGCGGACGTCGTCCGTGCCGGCCTTGAACGCGGCGCCGAGGACGGTGACGTTCCGCCCGACCCACTCCGCGCCGAGGACCTCGTGGGTCAGGTCGACGATCCGGGCGCGGCGGTGGTGGTTGATGTCGTCCACCTCGCGCAGCAGCGTGATCACCTCTTCGACGCCGAGCTCACCGGCGCGGGCCATGAAGGCACGCAGGTCCTTCGGCAGGCAGCCGCCGCCGTACCCAGGGCCTGCGTTGAGCATGCCGCGGCCGATCCGCTTGTCGTACCCGAGGGCGTCCGCGAGCTGGGTCACGTCGGCGCCGGTCGCGTCGGCCATCTCGGCGAGCGCGTTGATGAACGAGATCTTCGTCGCCAGGAACGCGTTCGCGCCGCCCTTCACCAGCTCCGCGGTCGGCCGGTTGCAGACCACGACCGGCGACCCCTCGGCGATCGGGGTCGCGAACACCTCGCGCAGCCGGGCCTCGGCGGTCGGGGACTCGACCCCGAACACCAGCCGGTCCGGGTGCAGCGTGTCGTCCACGCCGTGCGCCTCGCGCAGGAACTCGGGCTGCCAGGCGATCTCGATCGCCGTACCGGCCGGGGACTCGGCGTGGAAGCGCTGCTCGACGTGCTGCGAGGTGCCGACCGGGACCGTCGAGCGTCCGACCACCAGGGTCGGCTTGGTCAGCAGCGGGGCGAGCATGTCGACGACCGAGTTGACCTGGGACAGATCGGCCGCCTCGCTGCCCTCGAGCTGCGGGGTGCCGACGGCGATGAAGTGCACGTCGGCCCAGTCCGCGATCTCACGGTAGTCCTTGGTGAACCGCAGCCGGCCGGACTCCACGTGCTTCTTCAGCAGCGGGTCCAGTCCGGGCTCGTACAGCGGCGCCTTGCCGTCGTTCAGCAGCTTCAGCCGGTGCTCGTCGATCTCGACGCCGATCACGTCGAAACCGAACTCGGCCATCCCCGCCGCGGTGTTCGCGCCGAGGTAGCTGGTGCCGATCACGGCGATCCGCAGCGGGCGGGAGGTCGCTTCACTCATGTCGGGGACTCTACCCATCGTGGTTATCAGCCGGTGACCGGCACTTGTCCGGCCCGTGCGCTCTTGGTCACTTTCGGCGTACGACGCCCTCCGCTCGCGCGGAGTTCGTCGTACAGTGCAACTCGTGAGTAACTCTTTCGAGCTGTACGCGCTGTCCGAGGAGCACCAGGCGATCCGGGAGGCGGTCCGCGACGTCTGCGACGCCAAGGTCGCCCCGCACGCCGGTGACGTGGACGAGCTGGCCGAGTTCCCGAAGGCGTCGTACGACGCGCTGAAGGCGTCCGACTTCCACGCCCCGCACATCCCGGAGCAGTACGACGGCGCCGGGGCGGACGCGCTCGCCACGGTGATCGTGATCGAGGAGGTGGCCCGGGCCTGCGCCTCCACCTCGCTGATCCCGGCCGTGAACAAGCTCGGCTCGCTGCCGCTGCTGCTGTCGGCCTCCGAGGAGGTCAAGCAGAAGTACCTGCCGCCGGTGGCCGCGGGCGACGCGATGTTCTCCTACTGCCTGTCCGAGCCCGAGGCCGGCTCGGACGCCGCCTCGATGAAGACCCGCGCGGTGCTCGACGGTGACCACTACGTGCTGAACGGCGTGAAGCGGTGGATCACCAACGCCGGGGTCAGCGACTACTACACCGTGTTCGCGGTCACCGACCCGGCGGCGCGGTCCAAGGGAATCAGCGCGTTCGTGGTCGAGAAGGGCGACGAGGGGGTCTCGTTCGGGGCGCCGGAGAAGAAGCTCGGCATCAAGGGGTCGCCGACCCGCGAGGTGTACCTCGACAACGTCCGGATCCCCGCCACCCGGATGATCGGCGCCGAAGGCACCGGTTTCGGCACGGCGATGGCGACGCTGGACCACACCCGGGTGACGATCGCGGCGCAGGCGCTCGGGATCGCCCAGGGCGCGCTGGACTACGCGCTCGGGTACGTGCAGGAGCGCAAGCAGTTCGGCAAGGCGATCGCCGAGTTCCAGGGCCTGCAGTTCATGCTCGCCGACATGGGCATGAAGACCGAGGCGGCCCGCCAGCTTACGTACGCCGCCGCCGCCCGCTCCGAGCGCGGTGACGCCGACCTCACCTACTTCGGCGCCGCCGCCAAGTGCTTCGCCTCCGACGTTGCGATGGCGGTCACCACCGACGCCGTCCAACTCCTCGGCGGCTACGGCTACACCCACGACTACCCCGTCGAACGCATGAT
The DNA here is from genome assembly GCF_044458365.1 of Kribbella sp. NPDC050470. Classification (NCBI taxonomy): domain Bacteria; kingdom Bacillati; phylum Actinomycetota; class Actinomycetes; order Propionibacteriales; family Kribbellaceae; genus Kribbella; species Kribbella sp. NPDC050470. The sequence continues at coordinate 80,272 of NZ_JBITHV010000016.1, forward strand.
GCGAGACGCCAAGATCACCCAGATCTACGAGGGCACCAACCAGGTGCAGCGCATCGTGATGGCCCGCCAGCTCCTGAAGGGCCTCGGCTGAGCGTCGCCCGCGAGGCAGTCGGCTTCGTCAGCCGGCGTACGGTGCGCCGACGATCCATCCGCCGACGGAGTGCGGCCGGGCGCTGGTGCGTTCGAGTGTCACCGGATCGCCGATCCGCACCCGGCCCGGCCGGATCACCCAGGCGTTGAGGCCCAGCTCGCCACCGAAGTCGTGACGAATGCGTCTGAAGACGTCGAGATCTTGGGCTCCGGTGTCGGGATCGATCGAAGTGACGATGCACCTGCCGCGGGTGGAATGGATGCCGATGACCGCCTCGCCGATGACCAGGGCGTGTCCCGGCCAGTGACCCTCTGCTCGTGCCGGTACGCCACCGATCAGCAGGTTCGGACGGAGCCGGCGGACGTCGGCGCCCAGCTCCGCGACTGCCCCGTCGGTGGCGATCAGCAGGTTCAGGACGTCGAACCGTTCGGGTCCGGTGTAGGCGACGAGCTCCGCGTCCGGTCCCGCTGCTGCTCGTACAGCTTCCGCCGCGGCTGATGTGTGCCACGGATGACCCGCAATCAAGGGCACACCGTCGGGTCCGGTAGCGGCCGGAACGGTCAGCAACTGGTGCCGGGTCCGGCCGGTCAGCGGCCCGCGGCGGCCGCGGACGTGGACGGTCCGGTCACCAGCGACCCCGTCCCGGGTCAGACCGGCCTCGCCAAGCGCCTCGCCGCTCAGCGACTTGACCGGATAACGCCAGAGCCCCTCGACGTACACAGCTGCCCTCCTCGTCGATCACATCTCCTAATGTGTTAGAAGACGCCTTAGCATTAGAAGTGAACCATGATCTTCTAATGGGAACAAGGCCAAGTATCGTTAGAAGCCGGAGGTGACGATGAGCCACAGTTTTGCCCTGCCATTGCCCGGCGAGCCGGCGCCGGTGCGATTGATGAACACGATCTGGGCAGACCGCCATGGCGTGTACGACGCGCTCGTGGACGTCGGCGACCTGCGTTCCTGGCTGACGGCGCTCGGCCCGGCGGCGGACCCGGCGGTTCCCGGTCGGTTGGTCACAGCCGACCTCACCGCCTACCGAACCCTCCGCGACGCGCTACGGCGACTGGCCGCCTTGCTGACCGAAGACACCCGGTCGGCCGCCGCCACGGATCTCGACGTCGAGCAGGCGGTCGCGGACGTCAACCATGCCGTCACCGCAGGCAGCAACTGGCCCCAGCTCAGCCTTCGCCGGGGACACCTCGAACAACACGCGGCCGGTACGGCGAGTCCCGCGATGCGGTCGCTGTCGGCCATCGCCACCGAGGCCATCCAGCTGTTCACCGGCGAGGACCCCTTGCAGCTCAAGGCCTGCCAGGCGCCCAGCTGCGTGCTGTACTTCGTGAAGAACCACCCACGCAGGGAATGGTGCTCAACCGCCTGCGGCAACCGCGCCCGCGTCGCCCGTCACTACCAGCGCCACCACTAACCGTCAGCGGCGGTCGTTGTCGTCGGAGCTGAAGAGGGTCTCGGCGTCCGGCTCCGCCTGGGGGCGGCGGCGCATGTGGTCAGGGGGCTCCTCGTTGTCGAGGATCCCGTCGCCGGGGCGGCCTTCGGGGCCGCCGAAGAGGAGGTCGGACATCTGCAGGTGGACGTGCTCCACGTGGGGTACGTCGGGCAGGACGACCTGGCCGCGTTCGCCGGCGGACTCGATGTGGAGGGTGCCGCAGCCGAGGATGCGGTCGATCAGGCCGTGCTCGTAGGAGACGTCGTTGATCCGCATCAGCGGGATGTCCCGGCCGGTCCGGGTGAGGATGCCGTGCCGGGTGATCAGCCGGCGGTTGGTCAGCGTGTAGGTGGAGAAGAACCAGTTCAGGAACGGCTTCGCGGCGAACGTCACCAGCACCACCACCCCGACCGCGAGGACGGCGATCCGGGCCGGGGTCTGCAGGCTGCCGGACGGCACGATCGCGGCCACGAAACCACCCACGCCCGCCACCACGAGCAGCACGAACACCGGGAAGATCAGCGCCTTCCAGTGCGTCCGGGTGCTGACGACGACGTACTCGTCCTCGCCCAACAACTTCGCCGAGATCGCCATGGTCACAGTGTCACAGTTCCCGGGTTCGCTTGTCCTGTCCCGACACGACCGCCTTTCCGCCCAGTGGTTCAACACTTCACAAAATGCATACAGTGGGCCAAGATGCGCGAGGAGTAACCGCCCGAGCATGCAGTGCTGATCTTGGTGCGAAAGGGAGCCATCCATGGCCGTTCTGTCGGTACTCGATCGGGAGCACACCGTCGCTCCGCCGGGATACAGCCGCTGGCTGATCCGCCCGGTCGCCGCCCGGTTCCACGAGCGATCCGAGCCGACGATGGAGGAGGCGAAATGAACCAGACCCCACGCCTGGTGATCTCCTGGCTGCTGGTCGCCGTACTACTCGGCTACGGCGTCATCCAGACGCTCATCACCGCGGCAAAGATCTTCACGAGCTAGTACGCAGATGCGTGACATCCCCGGCGGCGAGCGGTCGGACGCCGCCGGGGGTGTCGACGATCAGCCGGCCGTCGTCGGCCAGATCGCGTGCGGTGCCTTCCAGGAACGTCCCCTCCGGCAACTCCACGCGCACCTGACGCCCGAGCGTCGCGGAGTACTCGCGGTACTCCGGCAGGATCGTCTCCGGGTCGCCGTTTTCCGAGCGCCACGCCTCGTAGCGAGTCGCAAGCTCCCGCAGTACGGCGGCCAGCACGGTCACCCGGTCAGTCGTCGCAGCATGCTCGAGCGCCAGCGACGTCGCAGCAGGATGCGGCTTCTCCGACTCGCGCAGGGTCACGTTGAGCCCGATACCGACCACAGCCGCGGGTCCTTCGACGCGCTCGAGCAGGATGCCGGCCAGCTTGCGGTCCTCGACCAGTACGTCGTTCGGCCACTTCACCTGAGCCGGGATCTCCCCCACCCGTCGTACGGCGGCTGCCACTGCCAACGGGACCAGCAACCCGAGCCACGGCCACCGTGCGGCAGGCACAGCCGTCGGACGCAGCAGAACCGACGTCAGTAGCGCAGACCGCGGCGGAGTGGTCCACGTACGCCCCAGCCGCCCACGACCCGACGACTGATGCTCCGCAGTGACCACCAGCCCCTCAGGAGCGCCGGCAGCCGCAGCAGCGGCCACGACGGCGTTCGTCGACTCCGTCTCGGTCAGTACGTCGATCTGCGTCCAGAGCGAGCCGGGTCGTACCAGCCGCCCACTCAGGAAGCGCGCGTCGAGCGGCGGCCGTTCCAGGTCGCTGAACATCAGCCGGTGTTCTGCAGGCCGGCGGCAACACCCGAGACGGTCAGCAACAGCAGCCGCCGGGTCCGGACGATCTGCTCCTCGTCCAGTGAGTCGTCTGTCCGCAGCGTCCGCAGTGCACGCAGCTGCAGGTAGCTCAGTGCGTCGACGTACGGGTTGCGCAGCTCGACTGCACGGCCCAGCACGCGCCGTCCGGCCAGCAGGCGGTCCTGGTCGAGCACCTTGAGCACCCACTCGGTCGTCAGGGCGTGCTCGTCGAGCATCAGCTGCGTCAGGTCCGACCGGTCGCCCAGCTCCAGGTAGCGGCCGAGGATCCGCCGGTCCGTCTTGGCCAGCGACATCTCCGCGTTCTCCAGCATCACCTGGAACAGCGGCCAGTTCTGGTTCGCGTCCCGCAGTACGGCGACATCCCCGACGGCGGCCAGCGCTGAACCGAGGCCGTACCAGCCGGGCGCGTTCACGCGGGCCTGCGACCACGCGAACACCCACGGGATCGCCCGCAGGTCCTCCAGCGACGACACCGCCACACCACGGCGGGCAGGACGCGACCCGAGCGGCAGCTGACCGAGCTCCTCCAGCGGAGTCACCCGGCCGAACCACTCCGCGAAGCCGTCCGCCTTCACCAGCTGGTGGTACGCCGTACGCGCGGCCTCGTCGAGGGTCTTCTCCACCACCGAGAACCGGTTGGCCGCAGCGGCCGCCCGCTCCTCGACAGCCGGAGTGGATGCCAATAGCGTCGCCGCAGTCACCTGCTCGATGTGCCGCTGGGCGATGGCCGCGTTGCCGTAGCGAGCAGGGATCGCCTCGCCCTGCTCAGTGAGCTTGAAGCGCCCCGACACAGACCCAGGAGCCTGCGCGAGTACGGCGCGGTTCGCAGGACCACCGCCACGGCCGAGGGCACCACCGCGGCCGTGGAACAGGGTCAGCCGGATCGCGTTGCGCTGAGCCCACGCAGTGATCCGCGCCTGCGCGTCGTACAGAGCCAGCGTCGCTGACACCGGCCCGACGTCCTTGGCGGAGTCGGAGTACCCGAGCATGACCTCGAAGCGCCGGTCGTTCGCGGTGAGCCGGTGTCGTACCCGGGTGAGCTGGATCGCGTTGTCCAGCACCTCCACCGAGTTCTGCAGGTCCTCACCGGTCTCGAACAGCGGTACGACGTCAAGCTCGATCGGCCGGCCGTCCATCGCGGCGTCGGCCAGCTCGTAGACCGCAGCGAGGTCACCAGCGTTCCGGGTGAACGAAACGACGTACCGCCGACATGCCTCGGGGCCGAAGCGCTGCTGGATCTGGCCGATCACGCGCAGCGTGGCGAGCACCTCTTCGGTCTGGTCGGAGAGCTCACCACCGCCGAGCACCTCTTCAAGCGCCTTGGTGTGCACCGACGAGTGCTGGCGAACCTCCAGCTCGGCCAGGTGGAAGCCGAACGAGTTCACCTGCCAGATGAGCTGCTGCAGCTCGCCGTACGCCTGCCGTGGAGCGCCTGCGGTGACCAGCGAGTCCTGCAGGACCTTCAGCTCGTGCAGGAAGTCAGCAGCTCGCGGGTAGCCGAAGTCGGCGTCCCGGGCGCGCGTCGCCGCCAGCCGCCGCGCGGCAAGCAGCAGGAGCTGACGGTGTGGTTCGGCGGGCGAGCGGGTTTCGATGTCGGCGATCAGGTCCGGGTTGACCGCGCGAGCGTCCTCCAGGATGCGGCGGACCGGCGCGGACGGCGGAGTGGTCGCCGCGTCCAGGGTCAGCGCCCGGCCGAGCTCGTCGGTGGCTCGCTCGAGCGCCCGCAGGACATGGTCGGCCTGGATCTGCATGGCCTCGCGGGTGATCGCCGCGGTGACGTTCGGGTTGCCGTCGCGGTCGCCGCCGATCCACGAGCCGAGCCGGACGAACGGCGCGACTACGGGCAGCTTCGTCCCGGCCGCGTCACCGGCCAGCGCGTCGTCGAGCCGTCGGTACACGTTGCCAACGACATCGAACAGGGTCTCTTCGAACACCGCCATCGCGGACCGCACCTCGTCCAGCGGTGACGGGCGGCTGGTCCGCAGCTGCGACGTACGCCAAAGGATGTCGACCTGCTCGACCAGGCGGCGCTGGTTCTCGGCCAGCTCGCTGTCCCCGGCGCGCGGGTCGGACCGCTCCTCCAGCAGCGACGAGATCCGCCGGATGGTCGCCAGTACGGCGCGCCGCCGGGCCTCGGTCGGGTGCGCAGTCAGCACCGGGCGGAACTCCAGCCCGTTCAGCAGCGCGCGGGCCTGCTGCTCGCCGCTCTCCAACGAGATCTTCTCGACCGCCTGGGCCAGCTCCGACACCACCGGCGCGTTCCCGACCCGGTCACGCTCGCGCAGCACCCGGGCGCGGTGCAGTTCCTCGCTCAGGTTGGTGAGGTGGAAGTAGCAGGTGAACGCCCGCGCGACGTCCTCGGCCCGCTCGTGCGGCCAGGACGCGACCAGTTGCTCGGCCGCCGCGCCGTCACCGGCGATGGTGAGCTCGCGGAGTTTCTCGACGTCGTCGAGCAGCGGCTGACCGGCGTACTCGACGAGCACCTTGCCGAGGATCTCGCCGAGCAGGCGCACGTCGGCCCGAAGCTCTTCGGGCACCTCGAACCGCGCGCGGGTACGGGTCTCACTACCGGTCTCGGTCACGTTCGCCCACCCTATCGGCGGGCGCACGCCCGCGCCGCCCAGTCCGCCTGCTGGAAGCCTGATCGTGACCGTGTCTGGAGCTACTTCCCAGTACGGCGGGTCAGACGTTGCCGAAGCCGCCGCCGACGACCTGGGAGACGACCTTGGCCAGCTCCGCCGGGGTCCGGTCGGTGCCGTCGACGACGAGCATCCGGGCGCAGGCCTCGGTCATCGACGCGAGCAGCTCGGCCAGCACCGGCAGGTTCGCGTCCGGGGCGGTGACGCCGGGCAGGGACTTCATCAGGGTCAGCCGCACGCCCTCGACCAGGAACGCCCGGGCGGCTCGCACGCGTTCGGCGACGACAGGGGCGGCGCCGTACTGGGCTCCGAAGACGATCCGCCAGGACCGCGGGTGCTGCGCGGCGGTGGTGAGGAAGGCGGTCAGGCCGTCGAGGACGTGCTCCTCGGGGGTGCCGACGCTCGGGTCGGCCGGGAGCGCGGCGACGATCGAGATGACCAGGTGCTGCTCCTCGCGGGCCAGCAGGGCCAGCAGGAGCTCGTCGCGGTTGGCGAAGGAGGCGTAGACGACCGGCTTGGTCACCCCGGCGGCGTCCGCTACCGACTGCATCGTCGTTCCGGCGTAGCCCTTCTCGGAGAAGACCCCCAGGGCGGCGTCCAGGATCATCGGCCGCCGGCGCTCCGGGCCCAGATGGGCCGCCCGGCGGCGCGGTTCGGAGTCCTCCACCACTTGACAAAACCTACCAGATCGTAGGAAATTCCTACGGTCTGGTAGGAACCCGGTCCGGAATGCGCCTACGGTCCCGGGTCTCCACACCTTCGGGGAGGTCGCCATGACCGAGCGAGGCAGCGCGGGCTGGCTGGAGTCCGACGGCCTGACCTCGCTCGACGCGGGTGAGCTCGCCCGGCTGGTGGACCGGACGTCGGAGCGGGAGCTTCGGCATCGGCTCATCGGGGGCGTGCGGGAGGTCGCGTTGCGCGAGATCTTTCGCCGGATGCCGGAGTACCTCCGACCCGCCCGGGCTGCCGGGTTCGACGCAGTCGTCGCCTGGCAGATCACGGGGGCCGGCGGGAACGGTGTCGCGGGGGACGTGGACGAGTTCTGGATCCGGGTCAGCGACGGTCGCTGCCGGCTGCTCGACGATCGGCCCGAGAGCGCCGACATCTCCATCCGCACCGACCCGGCCACGCTGCTGCGCGTCGTCACCGGCATCGAGGACCCCGTGCTGGCGGTCCTCAAACAACGCCTCTCGGTCCGCGGCGATCTGGCCCTGGCCGCCCGCCTCACCAAGATCTTCGCCGTCGGCCCAGCCTGAGCCACCGGCCGGCCTGAAGCCGCGATCAGCTCGAAGCCGCCGGTCAGCTCGAAGCCGCTGGTCAGCCGCGCTCGCCCAGACCGCGGGGCTTGGACTCGGCGGTCCCACGGTTCGCTCCCGGAGCGGCCGCCGGCGCCTTGACGCTGACCGGCCGCGCCGCCGCCGGGTCGTTGGCGAACCGCAGGTGCGGATCGGCCGGCGCCGCGATCGTGAACATGCTGTCCTCACGATCGCGGACCAGGTCGTTGGCCTCCATACCCAGTTCTTGCCCGTACTCGAACGACTTGGCCGCCAGGTCGGCGTCCGTCGTACCCGCCTCCTGCCAGGCCGCGAGCTGAGCCGGGAGGTTGCCGAACGCGTGCCCGATCCGATCCGCGGCCCCGCGTACGGCGGCCGGCCGGTCGGCATCCGGAATATCCGTGTCGGCCACCAACGCCTCCGCGGCGGCCGAGGCGATCCCGGCGCGCGGCTGTCCCGCCAACAGCCGAAGCGTCGTGCCAGGCGCTGCTTCGGTGGCCTCGTCGATGGACTGAGCGAGTCCGCGCGCCGCCGGCGCCCAGGCCGAGTCGACGTACGACGGCCCTGCTGACTTCACCTGGTCCGCGAGCTCGGCCGGCAGCACGCTGTCGATGATCTCGTCGCGGTTGTCCTCGACGAAGGCGTTCCGCACCGACGCCGCGAGCGCGCCGTACTGCGGGTCCGCTTCCGCCCGCGTCTCGTCCTCGCGGGTCTGTCCGGCGGGCACCGCCCACTGTGCGTACGACGCGGTGGCTGCGGTGATGCCCTCGTACGCGTCCGCCAACTGCTCGCGAGTGATGTTGCCAGAGGAGTCACGCAGGGCCGCCACGAGCGGCATGTCCGCGCCATCGGTCAGTTGCACCATCGCGAGGTCGGCGTTGCGCTCGACGTACATCGTGCCCTCGGCGGACGGCGCGACAGCTTCCTGCGGCATCAGTTCGAACTGGTTGTTCCACAGGGAGTCCGGTGCGCCGGTCAGCTCGCCGACGCTGCCTTGGATGCGCTCCATCAGCTGACGAATGTTCGCCGGGCGCTCGGCCGCCGGTTGCAGCCGCAGCGGCGCGGCGGCCTCGGCTGCCTCCTCGGCGAAGTTCTCGGCCATGGACTGGGCCAGCCGGGCGACGTCCGCGCCGTACGCCTGGGCGTCCCGGACCTGCGGGAGGTCGTCGAAGCTCTGGTCGATCGCCTCGGCGATCAGCGTGACCGCGGTGGGCCGCTCTAGGTTCGGGACTCCGGCCGCGATTCGTTCCGCCGCCACGATCGCCATCCCGGCCCGGCCCTGTCCGGCCATCAGGCGAAGGGTCTCGCCGGCCGGCCGCCGGTTGGCCGCGTCGACGGCCGCGGCGAACCCGCGCGCGACAGCCGCAGGCCCGTCCTGGCTCACCTCCCGCGGTCCCTGGAGTTGCGTCGCGAGCGTGGCCGGGAGGGTCCGGCCGACGATCACGTTGACGTTGTCCTCGGCAAACGCCGTACTGACGCCCTGTTCGAGTGTGAGGAACCGCGGCGCGACACTCGCGGCCGCCTCGTCGTACCGCCAGTCGTACTCGTCCGGGACGGCCATGCGGGCCAACTCCGCGGTGGCCTGCCGGAACCCGTCCCGGGCGGCCGTCACCTCCTCCGGCCGGAGCCGGACGGCTTCGGCCAACCTGGCCAGGGCGTGCTCCTGGTCGTCAGTGAGCTGGAGCGACCCGTCGTCACGGGTCCACCGGGACCGCGGAGCGCCGGTCAGCTCACCGACCTCCCGCTCGATGCGTTCCACCAACTGGTGGACGGACTCGGGCCGCTGCACGCCGGTGATCTTCTGCGCCCGCTCCCGCCGAGCCGGATGCCACGTGTCCAACTCGTCCAGGAACCCGTGCAGCTTCTGGATCTCGGTGGCGGCCAGCCGGTGCGCCGTGTCGACCGCGCCCGCTCCCGCGGCGATGTCCTGACGCCGGTTCTCGACCTCCTCGGTCAGTTTGCGGGACCTGGCTCCGGTCAGGTCGCGCGCCGCGAAGCCCGTCTCGAGGTCCTGCGCGAACGCCCGTACGGCGGCCTCCTGCTCGGCATCCGGCAGCGTCGCGAACCCCGGCGTGACGCCCAGCACCATCCGGGCGGCCTCCGGAGCAACGCCGCCGCGGCCGGCCCCGACGAGTGCGGTCAGCACCATGTCGTCACGTTGGTTGACCCGGGCCCCGATCGCGAGGGCCAGCGCCCGCGCAGCCGCGACGTCACCCTCGAGGATCGGCTGCGTGAACCGGCCGAGGTCGTCGGCCCGCCCGTTCGCGAAGAGCTGTGGTGCGAGCCTCGGCGTCGCCGCGGCGGCATACGCCCTGCTCACTGCGATTCCGAGGCGGCTGCGGTGGAACGAGTCGGCAGGCGCCGGCAGCGGACTCGGGGGCTCGAGAGTGTTCGCGCAGCTCGCCACCACCTCGGTCAGCGCGGCCCGGATGCCCACGCGCTGGTCGTACGTCTCGCCGTCGCCGCGGTTGACCACCGCCTCGGGACTCGGCGCGAGGCGGGCCGGGATGTCGAGGTTCTCCGCAAGCGGCAGCAGCCGACGCTGGTTGCCGCGGGTCACGCCGGGCACCTGGTCACCGGTCGCCATCGACCGGCCGCCGGTGTCGTCGACGACGAGCTGGTTGATCTTGCGGATGAGGTCGTTCAGCACCGGGTCGGCCACGCGGAGCAACCTACCGAGGGTGCGGGTTCAGTCACGGCGTTGCGGTGGACGTCACAGGGCAGTACGGCGTACCGGCGCGTAGGCTGCCCGATTATGGGAGAGACGGTGAACATCCACACCACGGCCGGGAAGCTCGCAGACCTCGAGCACCGGCTGGACGAGGCCGTGCACGCCGGGTCGGAGCGCGCGGTGGAGAAGCAGCACGCGCGCGGCAAGAAGACCGCCCGGGAGCGGATCGCGCTGCTGCTGGACGAGGGCTCCTTCTCCGAGCTGGACGAGTTCGCGCGGCACCGCTCGACCGCGTTCGGGCTGGACGGCAACCGTCCGTACGGCGACGGCGTGGTGACCGGGTTCGGCACCATCGACGGCCGCCAGGTGTGCGTGTTCGCCCAGGACTTCACCGTCTTCGGCGGCAGCCTCGGCGAGGTGTTCGGCGAGAAGATCGTCAAGGTGATGGACCTGGCGATGAAGATCGGCTGCCCGCTGATCGGCATCAACGACTCCGGCGGCGCCCGGATCCAGGAGGGCGTGGTCAGCCTCGGCCTGTACGGCGAGATCTTCCGCCGCAACGTCCGCGCCTCCGGGGTGATCCCGCAGATCTCGCTGATCATGGGCCCGTGCGCCGGTGGCGCCGTCTACTCCCCCGCGGTCACCGACTTCACCGTGATGGTGGACGAGTCGTCGTACATGTTCATCACCGGGCCGGACGTGATCAAGACCGTCACCGGTGAGGACGTCACCCAGGAGGCGCTCGGCGGCGCCCGGACGCACAACACGAAGTCCGGTAACGCGCACTACCTCGGCAGCGACGAGGAGGACGCGATCGAGTGGGTGAAGGCGCTGGTCGGGCACCTGCCGCAGAACAACCTGGAGGATCCGCCGGCCTACGACTTCGAGGCCGACCTGGAGCCGGCCGAGACCGACCTGGCGCTCGACACGCTGATCCCGGACTCGCCGAACCAGCCGTACGACATGCACACCGCGATCGAGGCGGTGCTGGACGAGGGCGACTTCCTCGAGGTGCAGGCGCTGTTCGCGCCGAACATGATCGTCGGCTTCGGCCGGGTCGAGGGCCGCCCGGTCGGCGTGGTCGCGAACCAGCCGATGCAGTTCGCCGGCACGCTGGACATCGACGCCTCCGAGAAGGCCGCGCGGTTCGTCCGCACCTGCGACGCGTTCAACCTGCCGATCCTGACCTTCGTGGACGTGCCCGGCTTCCTGCCCGGCACCGACCAGGAGTGGAACGGCATCATCCGCCGCGGCGCCAAGCTGATCTACGCCTACGCCGAGGCGACCGTTCCGATGATCACCGTCATCACCCGCAAGGCGTACGGCGGCGCGTACGACGTGATGGGGTCGAAGCACCTCGGCGCCGACATGAACATCGCCTGGCCGACCGCGCAGATCGCGGTGATGGGCGCCCAGGGCGCGGTCAACATCCTGTACCGTCGGGAGCTCGCCGCGGCCGACGACGCCGAGTCGCGTCGCCAGCAGCTGATCACCGAGTACGAGGACCACCTGGCGAACCCGTACATCGCGGCCGAGCGCGGCTACATCGACGCGGTGATCAAGCCGAGCGAGACCCGCGCCGAAATCGTCCGCGCCCTCCGCCTGCTCCGCACCAAGCGCGACACCCTGCCCCCGAAGAAGCATGGGAACATCCCGTTGTGACCATCCTCCAGGTAGTCAAAGGCGACCCCACTCCCGAGGAGCTCGCCGCGCTCGTCACCGTGATCGCAGCCCGCTCCACGGTCACCGCCGTACCGTCGGAGCCCGGCCGGGCGTCCGACTGGGCGACGTACTGGCGACACGCCCGGCAGCCCTTCCATCCCGGCCCGGGTCGTTGGCGAGCGTCGGCTCACCCGTAACACTGGGGGCATGGCCAAGTACGAGGTCAACCCGGCGGCTGTCGAGCAGGCGAAGCGGCTGATCGAGGGGCGGCAGTATGTGCTGGACAGTGACTGGGGTGAGGTGCAGCCCCGGGCGGACGACCAGAACGCGTACCTGGAGAACCACAGCTGGGAGGAGTACGCGGCCTGGCATCTTGGGCTGACGGTCGGGCCGTCGGACGAGACCAAGGCCCGGTACGGGTTCGTGATCGGGGACTTTCGGCGGATCCATCGGACCGCGCTGATCGCCTCGGTCTACCGGGCCTCCGAGTGGCGGCACAAAGCTGTCGAGCTCGCTGCCCACGACCTTCTGCAGTTGCTCGACGAGAAGTCCGGGCTGACCGCTTAGGCGTCGAGCTTCGTCTCGTCGAACCAGAGTTCCGGCGGGACCCGTTCGGACAGCTCGGTGAGCAGACCGGCGGCGCCGCGGAACATGCCGGCGCCGATCGGGATCGCACAACCGTTCAGGCCGAGTACGACGGTCGGGCCGTCCTCGGACCGCATCACGCCGGCGATCCCGTCCCAGCTGATCTCGTGCACGCCGTCCTCGTCCCGCAGGACGAGTGCGGTATCGGTTCGCACCCACAGCATCGAGCGGGCCTCCTTGACGAAGGCCCGCGCCGTCAGCGGCGGCTTGAACGTCTGACCGGCGGGCATCGCCGGGATCACCGGGCAGAGCGACTCCTGGCGGAAACCGGCCTGCTCCCAGATCACCGGAGCGTCTTCATACGTGTAGCCGATCGCGGCCGGAAGCGCGGCCTTCAGTACGGCGGCAACGTCGGCCGGCAGCAGTCCCGCCAACTCCACGCGATCGACTGCCTCTCGCTCAGGCTCACCGAACCTGCGCGCCATCGCGTTCCCGAAAGTCCGGCGGAGCTCGGGCTCGCCGGCGTCGAGTTGCTCCTGATACCGCGCGAGCTGGAACGCGACCTCGGCCTCGGTCGGGCCGTTCTCGGCCAGGTCGGTCAGTGCCTCGACGAACGCCCGGGACACCGCCTCCTCGCTGCCCTCGCGCGCCTCGGCGTACACCACCCAGTCGGTCCCGACCAGATCGCATCCGATGTCGTAGCTGTGCCCGCCGGCGTGCCGGCACTCCTCCTCGACCCGCTGCCGCAGTACGTCGATCGCCAGGGTGGAACGCCGTACGGCATCGTCCGGCGGCAGCGTGAGCAGGACCCCGGCGGCCGGCATGCCGTACCCGACCACCACCGGACCGTCGAAGGACCGGCCGACCGGGTAGTCCCGAGGAGGCACTGTGCCGCTGGGCAGTTCGAGCCGAAGGTCGTCCGGCAACGGACCGGTCACCTGCAGCACCGCGTTGGACGGGACGAACCACGTCCGAGCAAACGCGGTGACGTGCTCCGCAGTCAGGCCGTCGTACCCAGGACCCTCCAACCACGCCAAGCCTGGGCCACTGGCGCCGTACTTCACGTTCAGCAGCTGAGCCACCACCGGATGGGTGTCATGACCGTCCTCGGCCGCGAGCACACCAACCTCCACAGCCATCCGCTCGACCGATGGCGCGGCGAGCGCGCGGCACAACCCGGACAGGAACTCCCCGACCCGCGCCGCCGACCCGGACGCCACGAACGTGGTCGTCATCAGGTCGACCTCGGCGTTCATCTCGATCGGCAGGTGGCGTACGGCGTGCATCACCAAGTGCTCGAGCAGATGCGCAACCCCGACGGTCCGCAGGGTCTCGTCCCGGGAGCCGACCGCGAAGGTCAGCGTGACGTCGGTGTGGTTCTGGGTGCCGCTGTGCCGCAGCACCCGGACGCCGTCGATGTACTCAGTCACGGCCGAACGTTAGCCGGTCACGGTGCGGCGGAAGCGGACGAGTGGGTAGAGCGCGGGTTGGCCGGAGGTGCGGGGTGGGCCGGGGAAGGTCGTCGCGGCGTCCAGGGTGAGGCCGTGGCGGGCGGCCGTGGCGACCAGGTGGGAGAGGGCGTCCTGGGACCGGGAGTCGTTGGGACCACGGCCGTCCGCGTAGCGGCTGGCCTCGGATTTCTCGGTGGTCGTGATGAAGACGCCGTCCGTGCGCAGCACCCGGGCGACCTCGGCGATCACAGGCTCGCTGTCGTCCAGCAGGTGCAGCAGCCAGATGGCGACCACCGCGTCGCACCGACGGTCCGCGATCGGCAACTGGCCCGCGTTGGCCGCCGCGACATGGCCGGGCAGGCGGATGCGGGCGTGCTTGAGCATCGCCGTGGACAGGTCCACCCCGTGCACGAGGTTGCCGCGGGCAACAAGCTCGGCTCCGACGATGCCGGTGCCGACGGCAAGTTCCAGGACCCGGCCGCCCTTCGGCAGCAGCGAGTCGATCGCATCCGCGGCAGCTTGCGCACGTACGGCGCCGCCGCGGGTGTCGTCGTACCGGGCGGCCTCGGTCTCGTCGTACGAGGTCCGCGGGGAGGACTTCCAGAGCGCCGGCCAGCTGATGCCCACCTCGGCGAGCATCCGGCGGAGCAACGGCAGTGAGACGCCGACGACGTTGTGGTAGTCGCCTTCGATCCCGGTGACGAACGCGCCGCCCAGGCCGTCGACGGTGAAGGAGCCGGCGACCACGAGCGGTTCGCCGGTCTCGACGTACGCGTCGATCTCCTCGTCGGTGAGGTCGGCGAAGTAGACCTTCGTCGACTCGAGCTCGCGCAGCTCCTGCTTGGAGGCGGTGTCGATCAGGCAGTGCCCGGTGTGCAGTACGCCGGTCCGCCCACGCATCGACCGGAGTCGTTCACGCGCGATCTCCGGCGTACCGGGCTTGCCGAAGGGCTCGCCGTCCAGCTCGAGGACCGAGTCGCAGCCGAGCACGGTCGCGTGCTCGGTCAGATCGGCGACCACGGCCCGCGCCTTCAGCGTCGCCAGCACCCGGGCCAGCTCGCCCGGGCTCTCCGCGGTCACGTGGTCCTCGTCGACACCGGAGACGATCACCTCCGGCTCGACACCGGCGCCGCGCAACGTCTTCAGTCGCGCCGGTGACGCCGACGCGAGCACGAACCGGACGCTCACAGCTTCGCCAGGGCGCGCCGCAGCGGGTCGAGCCCGATCGAGCCGAGGTCGAGCGCGTCGGAGTGGAAGCTGCGCAGGTCGAACGCGGATCCCTTCCGCTGCCTTGCCTCGTCCCGCGCCTGCAGCCAGATCCGCTCGCCCACCTTGTACGCCGGCGCCTGGCCCGGCCAGCCCAGGTACCGGTTGAGCTCGGCCTTCAGGAACTCGGTCTCCATCCGGCAGTGCGCCCGCAGGAACTCGAACCCGAGGTCCGCGTTCCACACCTCCCCCGGCCGCCAGCCGAACGAGTTGTCCGCGGGGATCTCCAGCTCGAGGTGCATGCCGATGTCGACGATCACCCGTGCCGCCCGGAAGCCCTGCGCGTCCAGCATCCCGAACCGCGCGCCCGGGTCCTCGAGGTAACCCAGCTCCTCCATCAGGCGCTCGGCGTACAGGGCCCAGCCCTCGCCGTGGCCGGAGACCCAGCAGGCGATCCGCTGCCAGCGGTTCAGCAGGTCGGTGCGCAGCATGGTCTGCGCGCACTGGAGGTGATGGCCGGGCACACCCTCGTGGTAGACGGTGGTGACCTCGCGCCAGGTGGCGAAGTCCTCGAGGCCGCTCGGCACCGCCCACCACATCCGGCCCGGCCGGGTGGTCAGGTCCTCACTCGGCGGCGTGTAGTAGATCGAGCCGTCCGAGGTCGGCGCGATCATGCACTGCAGGGTGCGGATCTCTTCCGGGATGTCGAAGTGGGTGCCGCCCAGCTCGGCCACCGCCCGGTCGGACAACTGCTGCATCCAGTCCCGGAACGCTTCCTTGCCGTGGATCTTGCGGGCCGGGTCGTCGTCCAGCAGCGCGGCCGTGGCCTCGATGCTGCGGTCGCCGTCGTTCAGGCCGGCCGCGATCGCCTGCATGTCCGCCTCGATCCGGGCCAACTCCTGCCAGCCCCAGGCGTAGGTCTCCTCCAGGTCGATCTCGGCGCCGAGGAAGTTGCGGGAGGCAAGCGAGTAGACCTCGCGACCACACGCGTCCCGCTCCGGAGCCCGCGGCGCGATCTCCGAGCGCAGCCAGCCGCCGAACTGCTCGAACGCCTTCCGCGCCGATGCGGACGCCGCCTCCACGGTCGCCTTGACCGGGCTGTCCGGGGCCTGCGCGGCGAGCCCGCCGAAGAAGTCGTCGCCGTCCGCGCCGGTCCAGCTGGCGATCCGGTCGGCCAGGTCGTTCACCTGGCGCAGCGCCGACACCCTGCCCTGACCGGCCTGCTCGAGCAGGGTCTCGCGGTACCCGTCGAGCGTCGTGCCGACCTGGTTGAGCCGGATGGCGATCGTCTCCCAGTCCTCCGGGGTCGCCGTCGGCATCAGGTCGAACACCTGGCGGATCTCGGTCGGGACCGAGGCGATCGCGTTCAGCTGGTGCTGCGGCACGCCGGCCTCGTACGTCTCCAGGTCCAGCCCGAGCCGCTCCAGGAACGCGTCCTTGGCGACCTCCTCGCGCGGGCTGCCGGTCGCCGTCGCCCGCGCCTCGGCCAGCGACCGCCGGGTCAGCTCGATCAACGCCTCGAACCCGGCCGGCGTGTAGTCCGGCAGCTCGTGGTCGTGGCCCTCGATCCCCATGAACGTGGCCGCGGTCGGGGACAGCACGACGAGCTCCTCCAGGTACCGCTCGGAGAGCTGATCGATCGGGCTGCTCGGTGTGGTGGCATCGGTCACCTGGCCGACCCTACCCCCGCGGGCCGGAGTCGGCTGACCTGTTTCTGCCGATACTGTGGCCGTCGCCGTTCAAGGAAGGGACCGGGGTTGAGCCAGACACCGTTCGGCGGTCCGCAGGGCCAGAACCCGCCGTACCCGCCGTACCCGCCGTACCAGCAGCCAGCGCCTCCGCCGGGCCCGCCGCCTCAGCCTTACGGTCCGCCACCGGGCCAGTACGGCGGGCAGCCGCAGTACGCACCGGTGTCGGTCGCGCCCCAGCAGGGACAGGGATTCGGCTGGGGACCCAGCTTCGGACCGCCCGGTCCCGGCGCGCCGGGAGGGCCCGGCTTCCAGCCTGGCTGGCAGCCGCAGCAGCCGCCGAAGAAGAAGTCCAAGGGCCCCGCGGTCCTGGTGCTCGGCCTGCTCGCGGTCGCGGTCGCCGGCGCGTTCATCTGGAGCCAGGTGAGCAAGGACGCCGACGACGACTACACGCCGCCGGTGAGCTCGGGCCGGTACACGCCGTCCCCGACCACGACCTCGGAGCCGACCGGAGAACCCACGTCCGAGCCGACGGAGCAGCCGACCAGCACCACCACGGAGGCGCCGGAGCCGAAGGCGATCGACGTCGTCGCGAAGAACCGGCTCTACAAGGCCGGCCAGATGGCCGCGACGGGTTGCCGCGAGCCCCGGGTCCGCCCGACCAACCAGCGCAACGCCGCCGCCTACTGGGCCGCGGTCAAGCCCTGCCTGGACCGCGGCTGGGCGCCGCTGGTCGCCAAGGCGGGCTACCGGTTCGTGTCGCCGAAGATGGTCTACTGGGCGGGCACCAGCTACTCCAACCCGTGCGGCAGCGGCCCGGTCGCGGTGCCGTTCTACTGCCCGACGAACCAGACGATGTACATGAAGGTCGACGTGTTCGTGAAGACCTACATGGAGTACCCGGACGCGGAGTCCAAGGCGTACTCGCGGATGTGGTACACCCGCTCGATCGCGCACGAGTACGGTCACCACGTCCAGGAGATCACCGGGATCCTGGAGGCCGCACACGACCTGGAGTACGACGCCTCGTCGTACGACGAGCGGTTGCGGATGAATCGCCGTACCGAGTTGCAGGCGAACTGCTTCGCCGGGGTCTTCCTCGCCGTGACCAAGCGCAGCTACCCGATCAACGGGCTGATGCTGCAGGTGTGGAACAAGTGGGTCGTCACCGCCGGCGACAAGCCGAACGAGGGCACCCACGGCAGCAAGGCGAGTCAGGGACGGTTCATGGGCCAGTCCTTCAAGACCGGCAACCCGGCCACCTGCAACACCTTCACCGCGTCACCCAACAACGTCAGCTGACACTTCACGGGAGCCGGACTCGGGGTGCACAGTGGTGACCACGCCGAGACCGCATCCGGGGGCCTGATGAGTATCGAGCTGAACCACACGATCGTGCACGTGAAGGACCGGTGGGCCGCGGCTCGCGATGTCGGCGAGATCCTCGGCCTGCCGGAGGCGCGGGCGTACGGGCCGTTTGCCGAGCTGAAGCTGGACAACGGGGCGAGCCTGGACTTCATGGACACCGAGGGCGAGGTCCACGGCCAGCATTACGCGTTCCTGGTGAGCGAGCAGGAGTTCGACCTGATCCTCGGCCGGTTGCGCGACGACGGCCGCAAGTGGTGGGCCGACCCGTTCAAGCGGCAGCCGCAGGAGATCAACCACGGCGACGGCGGCCGCGGCCTCTACTGGGAAGGCCCCGACGGGCACTGGCTGGAGATCATCACCGTCCCCTACGGCGGCGCCACCTGACGTCCGGGCCAGGCCGAGAGGATGACCGCGATGGCCCACATCTCTGGACAGGTCACGATCGACGCACCCGCCGAGAAGGTGTTCGACCTGGTCGCTGACGAGCGGAACGAGCCGAGGTACAACCCCCGGATCATCCGCGCCGAGAAGGTGAGCGCTGGTCCAGTGGGGCAGGGCGCACGGTTCGTCGCCGAACCCAAGGGGATGGGAGCCCGGGGAAAGATGGTTCTCGAGGTTCTGGAGTACGACAGGCCGCGCCGGCTTCACAACAGGGTGCGCTCGTCGTACCTGCAGGTCGACGGCACGTTGACGTTCGCAGAGGTGGAGGGCGGGACGCGCCTGAGATGGGACTGGGACATGCGCCTGGTCGGACCGATGCGGGTGATGACCCCGGTGCTGGCCCTGGTCGGCCCGGCCTGGGAGCGTCGGAACTGGGTGGGACTCAAGCGGTACCTGGAAGCCGGCGCGGCGGCTGCTGATGACGACTGACTCGATGAACGGCGCGTATCTGGCTCTGCCGGACGGCGTGGGCCCACACCCCGGCGTGGTCGTGATCCATGAGGCATTCGGCCTCAACGACAACATCCGGGAGATCTGCAGGCGATTCGCCGACCAGGGATTCGCTGCCCTGGGTGTCGACCTGTTCCAGGGGCGAAGCCGGGTTGTCTGCATGGCCCGGATGTTCGTGGGCGCGATGAGGGGGAATCTCGACCACTACGGCGTTCCTTCGCTGAAGGACGCCCTGGGAGACCTGGCGAGCCATCCGGACGTCGACGCCGACCGCATCGGCGCCATCGGGTTCTGTCTCGGCGGCTCCATCGTTCTGACCTGGGCCTGCACCGATGGCCGGCTGAGCGCGATTGCCCCGTTCTACGGCGCTGCACCCAGGCCACGAGACGCGATCCGCCGACTGTGTCCCGTCGTCGGCTCCTGGCCGGGCAAGGACTTCACGACCAAGGCGGCCGGCATTCTCGAAACCGAACTGACGGCTGCAGGCGTCGCACACGACCTGAAGGTCTACGAGGGAGCCAAGCACTCCTTCTTCAACGACCAGTGGCGTACCTACGCCCCCGAGGCCGCAACCGACGCCTGGCAACGGGTGCTGGCCTTCTTCGAGGAACACGTCCGCCACGGCACGCGCCCGACCTGAGCGTGGGCGGTGGGTCAGGCGAGGTTGTCGGGTGCGACCTGGCGCCAGGAGTCGATCAGGATGTCGCGCAGCTCGTCGGCGTCCTCGAGCGCGGCGAGGCGGGCCCGAACCCAGTTCGAACCCGCCTCGTGCGGCGGAACCCAGAACTTCTCCGGCTCCGCCTTGATCAGCTCGTCCCGCTCCAGCCGGGGGCACCGCACCGCGAACGACGTCTGGTCGTCCGGGATCGTGATGAACATCCGCCCGGCCACGTCGAACGTCGGGTGTCCCCACCGCTGCTTCTCCACCGTCTCGGGGAAGGACAGCGCGATCTGTCGTACGTCGTCAGCACCCAGCACCCTGACACTCTAGGCGCGCCGGCGGCCAGGGAGGAGGAGGGCGACGACCGTGCCCACCGCGACGATCGCGGCACCGGTCCAGACTGCGGGGACGAGGCCGTCGGTGTAGCTGACCGGGGACTCGTAGGAGCCGGCCGAGGCGAACACCGAGGCCAGTACGGCGACCCCCATCGCGACGCCGACCTCGCGAATCGTGTTGTTGGTGCCGGAGGCAACACCACGGTCAGCGTCGGGCGCACTCGCCATCACCACACTGGCCGCCGGCGCGAAGGTCAGGCCCATCCCGATCCCGGCCAGGACGAACGGCAGCACCATCTCGCCGTACTGGGTCGTGGCCGTGGTGATCAGCGCGAGCCACCCGAGCGCGGCCGCGAGGAGCGCCTGGCCGGTCGCGATCAGCACCCGGGGACCGACCCGGTCGACGATCATCCCGGCGATCGGCGCGACCACCATCGGCGCCATCGTCCACGGCAACGTCCGGACGCCGGACTCCAGCGGGCTGTAACCCTGCACCACCTGGAAGAACTGCGCGAGCAGGAAGACCGCGCCGAAGACACCGACGGAGAACGTGAACGACACGAAGTTCACGACGCTGAACGCCCGGTTCGAGAACAACCGCAGCGGCAGCATCGGCGCCGCGCTCCGCCGCTCCCAGGCGACGAATCCGGCGAGCAGCACCACACCGGCGATCAGCCACCCGAGCACACCGCCGGACGTCCAGCCGTCGTCGGCGCCATGCACGACGCCCCAGACGATCGCGAGTACGCCGGACGTCGCCAGGACCAACCCGGCCAGGTCCAGGCGCTTCGCCGTACCCCTGGACTCGCCAAGGACTCGGGCGGCCAGCAGTACGGCGACCACGCCGACCGGCACGTTCAGCCAGAAGATCCACTGCCAGTTCAGCCCGTCGACGACCGCTCCGCCGACGACCGGACCGACCGCCACACCCAGACCGGAGATGCCGCCCCACGCGCCGATCGCGGCGCTACGCAGCCTCTCGGGTACGGCGCCGGACAGCAACGTCAGCGACAACGGCATGACCGCGGCCGCGCCGACGCCCTGAATCGCACGGGCGCCGATCAGCATCCACGGCTCGGTCGCCAGCGCACAGGCCGCCGACGCCACCGTGAACAGCGCGATGCCGGCCAGGAAGATCCGCCGGCGGCCGAGCCGGTCACCTATTGCGGCCGCGGTCAGCAGCAGGGCGGCGAAGGCCAGCGTGTACGCGTTCACGAACCACTGCAGGTCGGAGAGCGACGCGCCGAGCTCGGCCTTGATCACCGGCAGCGCGTTCGTCACGACCAGGTTGTCCAACGTGACCATGAAGGTGGGGATCCCCACCGCGGTCAGTACGGCGCCCAGCCCGAACCGGCGGCCCGGCGACGCCTGCGGTTCCAGCCTCTCGTCGAGAGCGGTCGAAGTCATGCCCACACCCCTAGTTGTAATTGACTGATAACAAGCTCTCCCAAAGTATGCATTCACTGATAACATGTCAACCAACAGATGGGAGAGAGCATGGGTGCGAGGGTGCGATTGACCGCGGCGGAGCGTGGTGAAGAGGTGCTGGCGGCGGCGGTGCAGGCGTTCGGCGCGGCCGGGTACGCGGGGACGAAGACGGACGAGATCGCCCGGATCGCCGGGGTGTCCCAGCCGTACGTGATCCGCCTGTTCGGCACCAAGCAGCAGCTGTTCCTGGCTGCGCTGCAGTCCGTGTGCGACCGGATCGAGCAGACCTTCCGCGAGGCCGCGGCCGAGGAACCGACCCTGGCCAGCCTGGGCGGCCGCTACGAGACCTTCCTGGCCGAGCGGGAGCTACTCCTGGTCCTGTTGCACGGCTTCTCGGCCAGCGGCGAGCCCGCGATCGGCGACGTGGTCCGCGAGCGCTTCGGCGGCATCTACCGCCTGGTCCGCGACCTCACCGGCGCATCCCCGACCGAAGCGCGCGAGTTCCTCGGCACCGGCATGCTGCTCACCGTGATGACCGCGATGCAGGTCCTCGGCCCGTCCGCCGTACCGGTTCCCTGGGCCGACGAAGTCATCTCGACCCTGGGCGACCCGGCCTAGTCCCGGCCGACCTTCTGGCCGGCGGCGAACCAGATCGCGGCCGTGGCGAGGAGCAGCGCGGCGACCGTGACCAGCATCGAGCCCGCGACGTCGGCCCCCTGGATCAGCGCGGCCGCGACTGCCACCACCGGGACGATCACGACAGCGATTGCCCCCGGCAACCACCATCGCCGGAGCGCGTCCCGGTGCACGAGCGCGTACGACGGGACCTGCGCGGCGAACGCGGTCGCCAGATGCACCACCAGCAAGCCGATCCCGGTCAGCACCACACCCCAGCCCACCTCGGCGGGCGCCCGGATCAGCCATCCACCGGCGACAACGATCATGAAGATCACCCCGGCCAGCGAGTCCGGCAGCACCACCGTCGCCACCAGCAGCGGGATCCCCGCCAAGGGAACCATGTCCAGCTGATTCCACGGCTGCACGGCCGAAACCACCAACGCCACCGCACCGGCCACCGCAATCGTCAACCGGGCAACCACCACAGCCCGCCCGGCTGCCCGTCCCTGCGCCAGCCACAAACTGACCTGCTCCGCCGGCGTCACGACGACCCCCTCAGATCCTGCGCGCGCTTCATGAGCGCATCCGTGGGGCGGCGGCAAGTCTGGAGGCGTCTCGGAGGACTTCGTCGAGAGTGCCGGCGCCGTGCCAGGTGACGGTGGGGACGCCGAGGTCGCTGAGGCGGTCGAGCTCACGGCGGCGTTCGAGCATGCGCAGGCGCCAGGCGAGCGGCCAGGCGCGGGCGTCGTGCTCGCTGAGGTCGATCACCGAGGCGACGTCCGGCGGCAGCGTGTCCACGGCGATGACTGTGCACCCCGAGTGCACGAGCGTGACGACGTACCCCATGATCGCTTGGCGGAGCAGCGGGCTGAGCACGAGGACGAGGCTGTCGGACCTGATCCGGTTCCGGCGGACGAGTTGCTCCTCGTCCTGCTGCCGCCCACGACGATCCGCGTGCACCAGCGCGTCGAGGATCCGGCGCAGATGCCCGCGACCGCTGCCGGAGCGAACGCTGCGGACCAGGTTGCCGGTGTCGATGAGCCGGACGCGGTCGCCGTGGCGCAGGTAGTGCTCGGCGATCGACGCGGCCGCGCGGACGCCGGTGTCCAGGCTGCTCGACCGGCCGTCGATCCCCTCGCTGATGCCGATCTCGCCGCCGGTGTCGAGCAGGATCACCACCTCGGTGTCGCGGTCCGACCAGGTCGACGTGACATGCAGCTCACGGGTGCGCGCCGACACGGCCCAGTTGATCCGCCGCAGCCGGTCCCCGGTCCGGAACGGCCGGACGCCGGCCACCTCGGTCCCCTCGCCCGGCCGCCGCGACCGGTGCAGCCCAACCAGCCCAGCCGGTCGCGGTACGGCGTCGACCGCTTCGAAACCCTCGCGCAACGGCAGAGTGCTGACCGCCAGCGGTTCCGTCGACGTCACCCGGACGCGGTACGCCCCAAGCGTCGACGTAGCCACGACAGTCGGCCGATCCAACGCCCGCAGGCCCCACCGCTTCGACCGCAGGCCCACCTCGAGCGTCACCGCGCCATCAATCACCGGCTCGGCGATCGCGGCCTGCGGTGGGTCGTACTGGAACCACTGCGCCCGCGGCAGCGCCGCCACGATCAGGTCGATGTCCGGATCGAGCGTCCCGGCCACGCGCAACCGGTACGTCGTCGCCTGCCCCTCGAACAGCACATCCGTGTCCAGCTCGGTGTGCACCTCAGGCGCCTCCCGCGGCCGGAAGTACCGCCCCCAGAGCGCGATGAACGCCAACGGCAGCCCGAGTACGGCGGCGTCCGGCCGCCGCGCCAGCACCGCCACGAGCAGCAACAACCCCGCCACACAGATCACCCGGATCTGCGCGTGCGTAGGCTGCCACCTCATCTGGGCGCGCCCACCACGGTCGGCGGGGTCGGAACCGCTCCGAGCACTGCGCGCACGACCGTCGCACCCGTCACCTCGTGCAGCCAAAGCTCCGGCCGGACCGTGATCCGATGCGCCAGAGCCGGTACGGCGACCGCCTTCACATCCTCGGGTACGACGTAGTCCCGCCCCTGGATCACGGCGTACGAACGGGCCGTCAGCAACAACGCCAGCGAGCCCCGCGGGGACGCGCCGACCAGGACCTGTGAGTCGCGACGGGTGGCCGCGGCCAGGTCGACGCAGTACTGGCCGACGGTGTCGTCGACGTTCACGGTCTCGATCGCCCGTTGGGCGGCGAGCAGTCCGGCCGCGTCGGTGACCGCCGCGACGGTCTGGTCCTCCTGCCGGCGGCTCATCCGGCGGCGCAGGACCTCCCACTCCTCCTCCGCACTCGGATAGCCGAAGCCGATCCGCAGCATGAAGCGGTCGAGCTGCGCTTCGGGGAGCGGGTAGGTGCCTTCGTACTCGACCGGGTTCGCGGTCGCGAGGACGTGGAACGGCGTCGGCAGCGGGAAGGTCTGGCCCTCGACGGTGACCTGGTGCTCCTGCATCGACTCCAGCAGCGCGGCCTGCGTCTTCGGCGGCGTCCGGTTGATCTCGTCGGCCAGCAGCAGGCCGGTGAAGATCGGGCCGGGCCGGAAGGCGAAGTCGGACTCCTTCTGGTCGTAGACGAACGCGCCGGTGACATCCGACGGCAGCAGGTCCGGGGTGAACTGCACCCGCCGGAACTCCAGCCCCAATGCTTGCGCGAAGGATCGCGCGGCCAAGGTCTTCGCCAGCCCGGGATAGTCCTCCAGCAGCACGTGCCCACCAGCCAGGATCCCGGCCAGCACCAGCTCAAGGGCTTTGGACTTGCCGACCACCGCCTCGCCGACCCGCGCCAGAACCTCCTGGCTGAGCGTGGAAACCTCCTCCACCCGCAGCTCACGGCCGGCGGGTTCGGTGGCAGGCAGGTCAGCGTCCGTCACGGGTTCCTCACAGGTTCTCGATGGTCTGGACGGCGTACTCGATCTCGTCGAGGGAGGCCGTGAGCTTGTCGTCCCGGGTGATCAGGTCCCACACCCGGTCGCCGGTGAGCTCGCGGGCCCGGGCCGGCTCGCGCTGCGGGTCGACACCGTGGCGGTGCAGCAAGCGGTCGGTGGTCACCTCGAGCAGTAGCGGCTGGATCCGGCGCGCGAACGTCTGCGAGCCCTCACCGGCCCGGCGCTCGCGATTCGACTCCTGCAGCCAGGTGGCGATGAACTGCGTGCGGTTGTCGTTGCTCCGGCTCCGCAAGGCGGAGAGCTTCTCGTCGTGCCGGGCCGGCCAACTGGTCTCCAGCAGCTCCGGCACGAGCAGCCGGATCGCCAGCGACCCGAACCCGATCGCAAGCGCGGTCGCGACGAACCACATCGGCCGCGGCGCCATCCCGAGCGCTCCGAACCCGGCCACCAGCAGCAGGCTCACCAGTACGGTGATCCCGACGTGCTGCACGAGCACCTTGTCCAGCCGCACCGACCGCCGGCCCGGCGGCGGCGCGACCGGAGGCCGTCGCTCCGACTCGTCCAACGGCGTCCACTTGTACGACGTCATCCGCCCACCTCGGTCGTGACGGCGGACAACTCGGCACGCAAGCGCAGCAGCGCTGCCCGGGCCTCGGCACGCGCCTCTTCCGTCGAGCCGTGCGTGGAGTAGCGGGCCTCGCGGTAGAGCTCACCGAGCCGAACGAGCTCGGGCTCGGAGATCCCGCCGACACCGAGGACGCGGACCGTGAACTCCGCCGGAGTCTCCGACTGCTCCCGTGGCACCCCGGCCGATGCCGCCGCGTTCTCCAGCGCGACCCAGCACGCGATCACGGCGTCGGTCGCCGAACCGGAATCGATCCTGGAGAGTCCGCTGTCGACCGCCCCGGCGAGCCGGTCGGCCTTGATCCGCTCCCAGTCGGTGTCCTCGTCCTCGGCCTCCGGCAGCTGGACCTGGCGCACGACCCGGTAGATCAGCCTCCCGATGAGCGCCACGATCGCCGCGATCGCCAACCACACAACGGCCTGCCACAGCGCTTCCACCCAGGCCGGCAGCGGCTTCGGCTCCACATCCTTCAGGGCCGACGGCGGGCCAGGCCTGGGAGTTTGCGCAGTCTCATCAACCGGTTCCGGAGTCACCGGGCGCGGACTCGTCGTCCGCGTGCTCTCGCTGACCGGCCGCACCGGTCCGCCGGCGGACGCGAGCACCACGAAGCCGGCCGCCGCGATGCCGAGCATCAGCACGACAACCAGCACCAGCGCTCCCCGCCGCCTCGGCTGCACCACGGAAGGCTAACCGATCAGAAGCCGGTGTCGAGCCAGGGAAGCCGACTGGCGGAAAACGCTTCCGACACGATCGCGAGCGCGCCGGACGTGTGCTCCTGCACCAGTCCCGCCGCTCCAAGGCGAGCCAGCGACGGCCGGCCGAGGTACACCGCGCCCAGCTCCCGTACGTCGATGGTCAGGTCAGCCGCACGAGTCGTCGGCTCGCAGGTCGCACCCTCCGGACCGCCGGCCAGATGCCACCGGCCCGCGTTCCACGGCAGGAAGCCGTCGGTCACGGCGAGGACGACATCGAGGTCGCGCGCATAGGTCCGCGCGGCGAGCGCACGCCGTACGTCGACCGGCCGGACCCACAGCCCGTCCCGGGTGATCGGTGATGGCGCCCGTGGGTCGAGCAGGAGCTCCAGCAGCGGGTCGTCGGACGGCAGGTGCCCGTACCGGGTCTCGCTCAGCAGGTCCGGCTCCAGCAGGTAGCGCCAGAGCGCGGCATGCGAGGCGACATCCGCCGCGTGGACGCGGATGACGTCGATGAAGCCCTTCTCCTCACGCCGAGTCTGGTAGTGCGCGTAGCCGGTCACGTCGCCGTCCCGCTCGGCCAGGACACACCTCAGCTTGGAACCGCCGGGGTCGTTCGTGACGTTCGGACCGGTCGCGTACTCCTGCCAGCGCTCGTCGTGGACGAACATCCCCGGCTGCAGCGGCACGAGCCGGTTGCGCAGCGCCGTCGTGACCGGGAGCGCCTCGCGCGGGTCGACGTACCTGATCCGTACGTCGTCGATGCCCGCCACCGGGCGGAGCTCGCGGGACTGCTTCCGGATGACGACCGCTTGGTGGTCGGAGGCCAGCCCGTACCCGAAGCGGCCGTAGATCGCCGGCTCGCTGGCCGTCAGCGCCGCGAGGGGCTCGTTGCCCGCCTCGTAGACATCGTTGAGCTGCGCGCGCATCAGCTCGCGCAGCACACCACGACGGCGGTGCGTCGGCCGGACGCCGACCAGCGTGACGCCGGCCACCGGAACCTGCGCACCCGGCACGGTCATCAGGAACGAGAACGTCCCGGTGTGTCCGACCAACTGCCGGTCGTCGACCGCGACGGTGCTGCGCTCCGGCTCCCAAACCCGCCGCTCCGACTCGATCTGAGCGTCGTTCCACGGCGCGGCGAACGCCAGGTCGACGAGCTCCACCAGCTCGTCCCAGTCACCCTTGAACCGCTCGATCTCGATCGCCATACCCCTTGCCTACCAGACGACCCGGACAAACCGCTCAGGATTTCCGAATTCGCGCGAGGGCGGGAATTTTCCCGGTCTGACGGGAAACCCGGGCCTCCCGGCCTCTGGACTGATGAAAACCGTTTTCATATACTGCCTGCATGACCGCCCATGCGAGAACCTCGTTGTCCCTGTTGGTCGGCCTGTCCACAACCCTGCGCGAACCGGTGCTAACCGCGATGGTGGACCCCTCCACCGTGGCCGTCGTGGTGGACCAGGACGAGCTGCCCGGGCGGGGCGTGCTGTCCTGGCGAGTGCTCGACGCGTCCGGCCCGATCGACTCCGGCGAGTTCACCGTGGGCGACGACTGCGGTGCGTGCCAGCTGATCGAGTCATTGCTGCCGCTGCTCGAGACCCTGGCCGCACGCGAGCACTGGGACCACGTCGTACTGGCCGCTCCCCCGGCGATGGAGGCACGGCCGCTGGTCGCGACGCTGGTGGGGACGATGCCGGAGATCGCGGTCGACACGGTCACCTGCGTAGTGGACGCCGTACTGCTGGTCGAGCAACTGTCCGGCGACGAGCTCCTCGACGAGCGCGGGCTCGCACTGGGCCCGCCGGACCGGCGGAACGTGGCTGAGCTGACCGCTCGGCAGATCGAGTACGCCGACGTGTGCGTGCTCGCCAACAGCCACCGCAGCTCGGCGCCGGAGCGGCTGCACCACCTGCTGACCCACCTGAACCCGCGTACGACGGTCGTCGCAGCCGACCCGGCCGGTGTGCCGACCGGTCCGGTCGCGCGGACCGGTCTGTTCGACTTCCAGGCGGCCGAGTTGTGGGCAGGCGAGCTAGCGTCGTCGGACCGGTTGCAACCGAGCGGCGACGGCGTCACCACGGTGCTGTGGCGGTCCACCCGGCCGCTGCACCCGGCCCGGCTGAACGACGCACTCGAGGACATCGTCGACGGCGTCGTACGGAGTCGTGGCGTGGTCTGGCTGGCCAACCGGCCCACACAGCGCGTGCGGTGGGAGTCCGCCGGCTACAGCGCCTCGCTGGGGATGCTTGGCGAGTGGTCGGAGACCGAGCACCTCGCCGAGTGCACGGTGGTCGCGACCGGCATGGGCCTGGATCCGGCGCGACTGCAAGCGGTTCTGGACGCCTGCCTGCTCACCGAGTCCGAGCTGGCCCGCCTGAACTGGCAGGACCTCGACGACCCGTTCGCCGGGGTGCTCTAGGGCGTCAGATACGCCCTAACCCAGCAGCGGGAGACGGGCTGCGTGCGGGCCGAGCATCTCGAGGTCGTCGTCGTCGAGCGGCTCCCGGCCGGTCGCCTTCAGCACGTACGTCGTGGTGTCCCAGTTGATCACGTCCCACGCCTCCGGGCCGAACAGGCCGTCCAGCGTGCGCGCGGTGACCTGCAGACCCTCGGCATCCGGCTCGGGCGCGTCCGGCAGGTCGACGATCAGGTCGAGGTGGTGCACGGTTGCCTCCAGCACCAACGTCGCGACGAAGTCGGTCGCCCGCAGCACGTGCCCCTGCGTCTCCACCCGCCGGCCCTTGTCCGCCAGTCCGGCCTCGGCCGCACGTACGGCGGCCTCGGACAGCTCCCGCCAGTGCTGCACGAGCAGGCCAGGCCTGCGGTACGCCGACGCGACCGCACGCACGAAGGCGTCGTCGCCCTCCGTCCCCGGTGGGGAGTCCAGCCAGTAGGTCACGAAGTCCCGGTCCGGTACGGCGGCGGCCGGGCTGGCGAACGCCATCAGCGCACGCTCCGCGTCGTACAGGAGATGGACGAGAAGGGGACCGACCGGCATCCCCTCGCAGCGGGTCCGGCGGGCGAAGTCCGCGTCGCTCAGCCCTTGCACGGTCTCGGTCACCAGCCCGTACGTCCGGGCCAGCGTCGCGGCCAGCCGCAGCGGCAGTGCTCCTCGCTCGGGCGCCCTCATACCAAGCCTCCTCGGTGCGCGGTCCTCTTCGAACCTAACCCGAGAAGGCTCCGGTGTGTTCCTACGACCGGGCGGTGTCCAGGTGCGCGGCCGCCACGGCCTCCAGGTGCGTGAGGTCGGACGCGACGGTCGCGAACGTGTAGCCCTGGCTCAACCGCCGCTGCGCGGTCTGCCCGTCCGGCGTGTGGATACCGGCCGCGATGCCGGCCTCCTGCGCCGTCCGCGCGATCAGCGCGACCGCTTCCTCGAACGGCTCGGCGACGGCCGGGTCGCCGGGGAATTTCGCCCCGACGGACAGCCCAAGGTCCGACGGACCGACGTACACACCGTCCAGCCCGGGCGTCTGGCAGATCTCGGCCACGTTCTTCAGCCCGTCCGGCGTCTCGATCATCGCCAGTACGACGGTCGCCGCGTCGGCGTCGGCCGGGACCGGGCCGACTCGCAGGGCCGACCGCATCGGACCGTACGACCGCACACCGGCCGGCGGGTACTTCGCCGCCTGCACCGCCCGCGTGACGTCCTCGGAGCTGTCCACCAGCGGCACGATCACCCCGGCGGCACCAGCGTCCAGCGCCCGCCCGATCGGCGTCGGGTGGTTGGCCTCGACCCGCACCAGCCCGACCGAGCCGGTCCCGAGTGACGCACCCGCGTCCACGGCCAGGAGGCCGGTCAGCAAACCCTGGTACCCGATCAGCCCGTGCTGCCCGTCCAGCACGACGTAGTCGTACCCCACCCGCGCGATCCGCTCCGTGGCCACCGGCGCATCCAGCACCACCCAATACCCGACCAGCTTCTCCCGCCCCCGAAGCCGACCGGCAAAGTCCTGAGAACTCACGTCTTCTCCTCCAACGATTTCCCCAACCCTAAACCGCTTCCGCCGGGCGCTGTGCGAGTATCACCAACCATGGAACTGCCGTTCACCGTCCAGTCCGGGCCGGCCGACCGGCCGATCCCGATCGACTGGGAGGCCGTCGAGTCCTGGCTTGGGGTCGGGCTTCCGCGGGACTACAAGTCGCTGGCGGATGCCTACGGGCCGCTGGACATCGGTGAGTTCATCTGGCTGTCCGTGCCTTGTGTGCAAGAAGGGCGGTTCGACTACGGCGACTGGCTGAAGGACACGCATCGGCTCTGCCGGAGCTGGTCCCGTTCGGCGCCACCGAACACGCCGCCGCCGTTTCATCCGGAACCCGGTGGGTTGCTCGCCTGGGGTCACACGCGTCGATCGGCCTACCTGTTCTGGGACACGTCGGCCTCACCGGATCCGGACCAGTGGCCAGTCGTCGTCTTCGACGCGGACACGGCGCATGCGGGCAACAATCCCTGGCAGAACCTCGGCATGCCGCTGCTGGAGATGCTCGACGCAGCCATCCAGGAGTCGCTACCGCCGACGGCCCGACGCACCGCGTTCCTGCCGGACCCGCGTCCCTGGACGCCTCCGCCTCCGCCCGCACCGGTCGCCCCCTCACGCCGGGCCGCCCTCACCGAAGGCACGGGCCTCGACGCATTGCAGCAACTCGTACCGCCGCCGGCGACGCCGTACCTCGGCGACGACAGCTGGGAACGGCTCTACGAGCGTCTGGGCACGCGACTGCCCACCGAGTACGTCACGCTGATGGAGACCTACGGCGCCGGAAGCTGGCGGTCCTGGCTGGGATTCGTCACGCCACTCCGCGACCCCGAGACAGCACGATCGAACGGCTACCGCGGCCTGGCCGCCTACGTCACGGACATCCTCGACATCTATCGCGAGCTCCGGGCCGCGCATCCGGAGTTCCAGCCGCTGGCGGTCTGGCCCGAGCCGGGTGGTTTCCTGCCGTTCGCCGACTCGATCGACGGCGACGTGTTCGGCTGGCTGACGCTCGGCGACCCCGACGACTGGCCGGTCATCATCTATCCCCGGCACCACGACCAGGGACCACCGCTTCCCGACGGCCT
Source organism: Kribbella sp. NPDC050470 (assembly GCF_044458365.1). Taxonomy (NCBI): domain Bacteria; kingdom Bacillati; phylum Actinomycetota; class Actinomycetes; order Propionibacteriales; family Kribbellaceae; genus Kribbella; species Kribbella sp. NPDC050470. The sequence goes on from NZ_JBITHV010000016.1 coordinate 111,403, forward strand.
GGTCGACACCCTGCTGGCCTGGCTGCGCGCCCAGCCGGTGTCCCCCGTGTTCGAGCGGCTCGACGAAGCCGACGATCCGCTCGAGTACGCGACCTTCGAGCCGTGGACGGACGAGTCGTACCTGTGACTCAGACCGGCGGGACGCCGTGCCGCCGGGTGCTGAAGTGGCGGTCCTTGGACTGGGCGGCGGCCAGCCGGGCGATCAGGTCGGTGCGCAGGTCCTCCGGCTCGACGATCGCGTCGATGACCAGGTCGGCGGCCAGCCGAAGGATGTCGATGTCGGTCTCGTACTCCTCGCGCAGCCGGGACACGTACTCGACGCGCTCGGTCTCGTCCGCGATCTCCTGGATCTTGTTGTAGTACACGGCGTTGATCGCCGCCTCCGGTCCCATCACCGCGATCTTCGCGGTCGGCAGCGCGACACACGCGTCCGGCGAGAACCCGGGTCCACACATCGCGTAGAGGCCGGCGCCGTACGCCTTGCGGACGATCACCGACACCGTCGGCACGGTCGCCTCCGAGACCGCGGTGATCATCTTCGCGCCGTGCCGGATGATCCCGGCCCGCTCCACCTCGCTGCCGATCATGAAGCCGGGAACGTCGCACAGGTACACCAGCGGCACGTTGAACGCGTCGCACAGCCAGATGAACCGGGCAGCCTTGTCCGCCGAGTCCACGAACAGCACGCCGCCCTTGACGGCGGGCTGGTTCGCGACGATCCCGACCACCTGCCCGGCGAGCAGGCCGAAGCCGGTGACGAGCTCCGGCGCGTACGACGGCTTGACCTCGAAGAACGTGTCCGCGTCGACCAGCGCGTCGATCACGTCGTGGATGTCGAACCCGACACTCTCCTCGGCCGGCACCAGGTCCCGGGTGAAGTCGCGGGCCGGCGGCGCGGCGTCGTACGACGGCGGCCGGGTCTGCCACGAACCGGGCAGGTAGGAGAAGTACTGCTTGGCCAGGTCGATCGCCTCGGCGTCGTCGGTGGCGAGCAGGTCGCCGCAGCCGGACACGCTGGTGTGCATCCGGGCGCCGCCCATCTCCTCCAGCGTCACCTTCTCGCCGACCACCATCTCGGCCATCCGCGGCGACCCCAGGTACATCGAGGCGTTGCCGTCGACCATGATCACCAGGTCGCAGAACGCCGGGATGTACGCGCCGCCGGCCGCGGACGGGCCGAACAGGCAGCAGATCTGCGGCACCTTGCCGGACAGCGCGACCTGGTTGTGGAAGATCCGCCCGGCGCCGCGCCGGCCCGGGAACAGCTCCACCTGGTCGGTGATCCGGGCGCCGGCGGAGTCGATCAGCCAGAACACCGGCAGCTCGTCGCGGATCGCCACCTCGGTGATCCGGACGATCTTCTCCACCGTCCGGGCGCCCCACGACCCGGCCTTGACGGTCGGGTCGTTCGCGACCACCAGCGCCGGCCGGCCGTCGACCAGCCCGCGGCCGGTGACCACGCCGTCGGCGGGCAGGCCCGGGTTCAGCGCGTTCGCCAGCTGCGCGTCCTCGACGAAGCTGCCCTCGTCGACGAGCAGGGCGATCCGGTCCCGCACGTAGAGCTTGTTCTGACTCGCGAGCTTGGCCGCAGCCTTCTCGGGCGGGCCGAGGGTCGCCTCACGGGCTACCTTGACCTCGGTCCAGTGATCGTGGGTCATGCGGCCATCATTCCACCGGGAGCCCAAGGCTCCGGGCGATCAGCATCCGCTGCACTTCCGACGTGCCCTCGCCGATCTCGAGGATCTTGGCGTCCCGGTAGAACCGGGTGACCGGGTACTCCTCCATGAAGCCGTAGCCGCCGAACACCTGGGTCGCGATCCGGGTCGCGGTCACCGCGGACTCGGTCGCGTACAGCTTCGCCACCGACGCGGCCTGCTTGAAGTCGGCCATCGACGCCCCGGCGTCCTTCAGCGCGGCGGCCCGGTAGACCAGCATCTCGGCCGCGTCCGCCATCACCTTCAGGTCGGCGATCTGGAACGCGACCCCCTGCTTGCGGCCGATCGGGACCCCGAAGGTCTTGCGCTCACCGGCGTACTGAACCGACATCTCCAGGCAAGCGCGAATGCAGCCGAGCGCAACCGCCGCGATCGCGACCCGCCCGTCGTCGAGGGTGGCCAGGAACTGCGCGAACCCCTTGCCGCGCTCGCCTAGCAGGTTGGCCTCCGGCACCCGGCAGCCGACGAAGGACAGCGGGTGCGTGTCCGACGCGTGCCACCCGAGCTTGTCGTACGACGCCTCCGCCGTGAATCCCGGCGTCCCCGCCGGGACGATGATCGTGGAGATCTCCGCCTTGCCGTCCGGTTTCTCGCCGGTCCGCGCGGTCACCGTCACGCAGGACGTGATCGTCGAGCCGGAGTTCGTGATGAACTGCTTCGAGCCGTCGATCACCCACTCGCCGCCGTCCAGCACCGCGCGGGTCTTGGTCGCGCCCGCGTCCGACCCGGACTCCGGCTCGGTCAGGCCGAACCCGGCCAGCTTCCGGCCGGCCACCAGGTCGGGCAGCCAGGTCGCCTTCTGCTCCCCGGTGCCGAAGGTGAGGATCGGGTTGATGCCGAGCCCGACCGCCGCCTCCAGGGTGATCCCCATCGACTGGTCGACCCGGGAGATCTCCTCGATCGCCACGCACAGGCTGGTGAAGTCGCCGCCGGCGCCGCCGTACTCCTCCGGCGCGGTCAGCCCGAACAGTCCCAGCCGGCCCATCTTCTGCACGACCTCCACCGGGAAGTAGTGCTTGCGGTCCCACTCCGCGGCGTGCGGGGCGATCTCCGCCTCGGCGAAGTCGCGAACGCTGTGCCGGAACTCGCGGTGCTCCTCGGACAGTTCGAACATGAGCGGACTCCCTGTGCTTGACGCTTACGTAAACGTAAAGCAACCTGGGGTGTGTGCACAATATCCGGGTGCCCGCTGAGACCTGGTCGATCGCCGAACTGGCCGCCGAGTACGACGTCACGCTCCGGACGATCCGGTTCTACGAGGACCGCGGCCTGCTCACGCCCGAGCGCCGCGGCACCGTGCGCGTCTACCACCCCCGCGACCGCGTCCGCCTCGGCCTCATCCTCCGCGGCAAGCGCCTAGGTTTCTCCCTGGACGAGATCGCCACCATCGTCGACATGTACGACGCCGAACCCGGCGAGGAGGGCCAGCTCGTCTACCTCCTGGACCAGATCACCACCCGCCGGGCCGACCTCGAACAACGCCGCCACGACATCGACGAAACCCTCCGGGAACTGGCCGAGGTCGAAGCCCGCTGCGAGGCCGACCTGGCCGCGCTCCGCTCCGACCGACGTTTCGACAGGAGGTAGTCGGCCGGCGAGGGACGACACGCCGCAGGAAAGCGGTTGGCGGAGCCGAGTCCCGAGACACCTCCTGTCGAAATGCACCTAGACGGCGATCGAGGTCTCCAGGAGTGCGCTCTGGTAGCGGGTCAGGGCGAGGGTTGCCAGGCGGGGGTCGGCGCCCAGCGGTGGGGTAGCGGGACGGTGCGCGGACAGGCGGTGGACTTTGTCGGCGAAGTAGCCGGGGGCCAGGAGGTAGGTGGCTACGGCTACGCGGCCCGGGGTTCGGGCGAGGACGGAGGTGAGGTGTTCGCCGGCGCCGGAGACGTAGCCGACCTCGACGGGGCGGTCGATGCGGCGGGACAGCAAGCGGGCTGTTTGCACGCAGTCGGCCAAAGCCCGGGGGTCGGAGGAGCCGGCGGCGGCCATGACGACGTGGTCGATTCGGCGCAGGTCGCCGAGGTGGTCGGCCATGATGTCGGCCAGGACGGGGTCGGGGCCGAGGGCGGAGACGGCGTGGACGCGACCGGGGTACCGGGTCGACTCGGCGGCGATGTCGACGTGCACGTGGTAGCCGCTGGACAGCAGCAGGGGTACGACGATGGCCTCGCCGGCGTCGGCCATGACCCGGCCGACCAGACCGGGAAGAGCCGGTACGTCGACATCCACGAAACCCAGCGACATCGGGATGTCCGGCCGTTGACGCGCCATCTCGCGGACGAGTTCGTGCACGACCGCGATACCACGCGGGTCCGCCGTACCGTGGGCTGCTGCGATCAGGTCGATCGTCATGACGCCACTCCGGCGGGTTCCACGGCCAGGCGGTAGCCGCGTCGTACGACTGTCCGCACCAGCTCCGGCCTGCCGACCGCCGTACGCAGTCTGTTCACCGTGACCTCCACCGCGTGTACGTCCTCCGCACCAGGAAGCACCGCGAGCAGCTCCGGTCGCGACACCACATCACCACCGGCCGCGACGAGAGCGGCCAGTACGGCGCGGGGCCCCGGACCGAGTGGCAGCACCACCCCGTCCAGGACCGCAGCGCCACCACGAATCACGAGTTGCCCGAACTCCGTCTCGATCGAGCGTGCGTGGTCCTCGGTGAGCCGATCGGTGACGATCCGGATCAGCGCGCCGAGCCGGAAGCGGTCCGGCACCAGCGGCTCCATCCCCAACGCCGCAAACGGCGCGGCCGTGACCGGACCCACGCAGGCGTTCAGCACGCGCCCTGTTCGCAGTGACGTGAGCAGGGCGTCGTACTGCCCGGTCAGCGCCGCCGCGTCGAGCATCGCCTGCGCGCCAGGCGCCGACGTGTGGACCACAGCGTCCACCGCGCCCGAGCAGAGCTGGCCGATCATCCGCTCGACGAGAGCCGCGTCCGGCGCCGGACCCCAGCGGTACACCTCAAGCCCGCGTACGGACGCCCCAGCTCCCCGCAGCGAGTCCTGCAGGCCGGGGTCCGACAGTCCATGCAGCTGTACGACGATCTTCCGCCCGTCGACACCTTGGTCGCGGAGCCACTCCACCACCTCGGCGGTCGTCTCCGACCGGGCAGACCAGTGTTCGACCAGTCCGGCGGCCCGGATCGCGCCCCGAGCCTTCGGGCCGCGGGCGAGGATGCGTGACTGCTCCAGCGTGCCGAGCAGGTCCGCGGCCAGCCCGGCGGTGTCAGCGGCCTCGATCCAGCCGCGGAAGCCGACCGCGGTGGTGACGACGACGTCGTCCGGCGGGTTCGCGATCACCCGCCGGGTCGCCTCGATCAGCGCGTGGTCGTCGGCGACCGGCACGATCTGCAGGGTCGGCGCGTGCAGCACCTTCGCGCCGCGACGCTCGAACGAGGCGATCAGGTCCTCCGCGCGGCGGTGGGCGGTGATCGCGATCGTGCAGCCGCTCAGCGGCCCCGGCTTACTGTTCACCGATGAGCACCTGACCATCGACCACCTGCACCGCATAGACAGGCAGCGACACCTCGGGATCGTCCAGGCACACTCCGGTCCGCAGATCGAAGACCTGCTTGAACATCGGCGAGGCGACGGTCGGGACGTCGCCCCGGTTGCCGACGATCCCGCGCGACATCACGTTCGCGCCGCTGAACGGGTCCTGGTTGCCGAGGGCAAACACCGATCCGTCGTGCGTGCGGAACAACGCGATCTGCACTCCGCCGACCAAGGCGGCGACCCCACGCTCCGGCAGCAGGACGTCGTACTGGCAGACCACTGTCTGACTCATGGCAGTGATACTCATCCGCGTCCTCGCTTCGCTCCGGGCGCGGCTGAGGCACCAGGCACGCTGTGTTTGATGGTGAACTCGCTTCGCTCCTTCACTGGCGTACCTCCAATCGGGGACCGGCGAGCAGCACCGGCTCCAGCTGTCCGCGCTCGGCCGGGGTGGCGGGCCGCGGCTGATTGCGCTCGACCACGTACCGCAGGTCGGCGTCCGGCTGGTCCGGCGCGTTCACGAAGGAGACGAACCGGGCCAGCTTGTCGGGGTCGTTCAGGGTGGCGCGCCACTCGTCGACGTACGAGTCCACGTGCCGAGCCATCGCGGCGTCCAGGTCGCCGGCGATCCCGAGGCTGTCGTTCAGTACGACGTCCTTGACGTGCTCGAGACCGCCTTCGATCTCGCTGATCCAGACCGAGGTCCGCTGCAGCCGGTCGCCGGTGCGGATGTAGTACATGAGGAACCGGTCGATCGCCTGGAACAGCTCTTCGTCGCTCAGGTCCGAGGCGAGCAGCTCGGCGTGCCGCGGGGTCATGCCGCCGTTGCCGCCGACGTACAGGTTCCAGCCCTTCTCGGTCGCGATCACGCCGACGTCCTTGCCACGCGCCTCGGCGCACTCACGGGCGCAGCCGGAGACACCGAGCTTGAGCTTGTGCGGCGACCGCAGCCCGCGGTACCGCAGCTCCAGCGCGATCGCCATCCCGACCGAGTCCTGGACGCCGTACCGGCACCAGGTCGAGCCGACGCACGACTTCACCGTGCGCAGCGCCTTGCCGTACGCGTGCCCGGACTCGAAGCCCGCGTCGACCAGCCGCTTCCAGATCGCCGGCAGCTGCTCGATCCGGGCGCCGAACAGGTCGACCCGCTGGCCGCCGGTGATCTTGGTGTAGAGGCCGAAGTCGCGGGCCACCTCGCCGATCGTGATCAGGCCCTCCGGGGTGATCTCGCCGCCCGGGACCCGCGGGACGACCGAGTACGTGCCGTCCTTCTGCATGTTGGCCATCACGTGGTCGTTGGTGTCCTGCAGCGTCGCCCGCTCGCCTTCGAGCACGTGCCCCGCGGGGTCCAGGCTGGCCAGGATCGACGCGACCACCGGCTTGCAGATGTCGCAGCCGCGCCCGGTGCCGTGCCGCTCGACGATCTCGCTGAACGTGCGCAGCTCGGTGATCCGGACCACGTCGAACAGCTCGGCGCGGGACAGCGCGAAGTGCTCGCACAGCGCCTTGCTGACCTCGACACCGGCCTTGGCCAGCTCGGTGTTCATCAGGTTCTTCACGATCGGCAGGCACGATCCGCACGACGTGCCGGCCTTGGTCTTGCCGCACACCGACTTGATGTCGCTGCAGCCCTCGTCGCGTACGGCGCAGCGGATGGTGCCGGCCGAGACGTTGTTGCAGGAGCAGACCGGCGCGTCGTCGGGCAGCTCGAGCTTGACCGGCCCGGCGCCCTCGGGCAGCAGGAACGCCGCCGGGTCGGCGCCGAGCTCACGGCCGACCATCGGCCGGAGCCCGGAGTACGCCGATGCGTCGCCGACGAGGATGCCACCGAGCAAGGTCCGCGCGTCGTCGGACAAGACCAGCTTCTTGTAGACACCGGCGATCGGGTCGGCGTAGACGATGTCGAGCGCGCCTTCCGACGTACCGAACGCGTCGCCGAAGCTGGCCACGTCGACACCGAGCAGCTTCAGCTTCGTCGAGGTGTCCGCACCTGGGAACGTCGCCTCGCCGCCGAGCAGCCGGTCGGCCACGATCTCCGCCATCGTGTAACCGGGAGCGACCAGACCCCAGACCCGGCCCTCGATGCAGGCGACCTCACCGATCGCCCAGACACCGGGCACCGAAGTCCGGCAGGCCTCGTCGACGATCACACCGCCGCGCTCACCGACGGCCAGGCCGGCCTCGCGGGCCAGCTCGTCACGCGGCCGGACACCGGTCGCGAACACCACCACGTCGGCCGGCAGATCGGGGCCGTCGGCAAGTGCCATCGCACGAGCCGCGCCCTGCGACGTGAGCTTGACCCGGGTGCACTGCGTCGACACCATCACGTCGACGTCGAGTCCTTCGATCAGCCGGGCCAGCGCGGCGCCGCCGCCTTCGTCCACCTGCAGCGGCATCAGCCGCGGCGCGAACTCGACCACCTTGGTCGCCGCACCGAGGGCTCGGAGCGCACCAGCTGCCTCGAGTCCGAGCAGACCACCGCCGACCACGACGCCGTGGACGTCCTTGCCCTCGCTCTTCAGCCGCTCGACATACACCCGGAGCGCGGCCACGTCGTCGATGGTGCGGTAGACGAAGCAGCCCTGCGCGTCGTTGTTCTTCACCGGCGGCACGAAGGCCGACGAGCCTGTCGCCAGGACCAGTTCGTCGTACTCGATCTTCTCGCCGCGGGCGGTCGTCACGGTCTTGGCCGTGCTGTCGAACGACGTGACCTGAACGCCCTTGCGCAGTGTCACCGCCGGGTCGTCCCAGAGCTCCGGGTCACCCAGCGACAGGTCGTGCGGGTCGCGGCCGGAGAAGTAGCTGGTCAGCGCGACCCGGTCGTACGGCAGCCGCGGCTCCTCCGCCAGCACCGTGATCCGCCATTGGATCTCCGGGTCGCGGGACCGCAGCGCCTCGACCAACCGGTGAGCGACCATTCCTCCGCCCACCACCACTACGTGCCGGGCCTTGTTCAGCTCTGTCATCGTCGCCCTCCTGGTTGGTACTGGTTCGGTCTCGCCGCGGCGGAAGCGGTCGAGCAGATCGCCGACGGCGCCGGTGCAACTGCCGCACCCGGTCGTCGCCCGCGTCTTCGCGGCGATGCCGGCGACGCTGTCGGCACCTCCACGCCAAGCCGCCTCGATCGCGGCCCTGGTGACCCCGTTGCACCTGCAGACGGTGGCCACCTTCTTCTTCGGTACGTCGGGAGCCGCCAGCAGCCCCTCGGCCGCAACGGGTGTGCCCCGGTCGGCCAGCAGCACGAGCTCGGCGGCCACCTCGGGGGCGCCGACCGCGACGGCCGAGCGGACGATGCCGTCCCGCAGTACGGCGCGCACGTACCGCTCACCGTCCTCGAGCCGAACCACCTCCCCGTCATCCTCCTTGTCGCCGAGGACAAGCAGATCGAGGCCGCCCGCAGTCAGCCGAACCACCTCGAAGTCGGGTACGTCGAACTCCTCGCCGGACAGGTGCTGCGCGAGCGCCTCGGCCTGGGCCCACGCGGACGCGACCGTCCCGGTGACCAGACCGTCGATCTCGGCGCAGTCGCCGATCGCGTGCACTCGTGGGTCGTCCGGGCTCGTGAACGTGCGGTCGACGACGATGCCTGTCCGGACCGTCAGCCCGGCGGCGAGGTTGGCGCGCGGCTGCACCCCACAGGCGACGACCAGCAAGTCGCCGAAAACCTGCCGACCGCCGCGCAACCGCAGCGCCCGGAACCGCTCGTCGCGCAGGTCCGTGCCTTCGTGGGTCGTGTTGAGCAGCACCTCGACGCCGAGCTCACGCACCGCCCGGGTGACCCGCCGACCGGCAGTGAGCCGAATCGTCTTGTCCAGCAGGGTTTCCCCGTCATGCACGAGCGTCACCGCGACGCCGCGTTCACGCAGTGCGCAAGCTGTCTCGACGCCGAGGACGCCGCCGCCGAGCACGACAGCACGCCGTACGCGCGAGGCCTGCTCCACGATCGCCCGTGCGTCGGCCGCGGACCGAAGCGTGTGCACTCCGGCCGCGTCCGGAATCCCCTTTGGCACAACGGGAGTTGCACCGGTCGCGAACACGAGCCGGTCGTAGGCCCACTCACGACCATCGGTGTCCGTGACCACTTGCCGCGAGCGGTCGACCCGGGCCGCGGTCGACACCAATTCCGAACCGATCACCGGCTCGGCTGCGCGACCGGCGACGTACTCGGTCAGCCGGCCGCGGTTGTAGGACCCCTCGTCGCCGAGGACGGTCACGTCGTACGACGGAAGCAGGCCAGCCAGCCGTCGGCCGGCCATACCGCCTCCGATGATCACCATTCGTTCGTTCATGCCGGAACTCCAGTCGCCGGGAGGCTGGCGGCTGTGACTTCGACGGCACAGGCCTTGAACTCGGGCATCCGGGACACCGGGTCGAGCGCGTCGTTGGTGAGCTCGTTGACCGCGCCGGCGCCGCCGTAGTGGAACGGCACGAAGACCGTGTCCGGACGGACGTCGGTGGTCACCCGGGCCAGGAGGACCATGGCGCCGCGGGTGGTGCGCAGCTGGACCGGGCGCCCATCGGAAACACCCAGCTGCGCCGCCACCCGCGGGTGGATCTCGGCGAACACCTCCGGCTCGGCTTCGGCCAACTCCGGCACCCGCCGCGTCTGCGCGCCGCTCTGGTAGTGCTGCAGCAGCCGCCCGGTGACCAGGTACATCGGCGCCGCGGCGTTCAGGTCGTCCGCGACCGGGCGGTGGTCGACCGGTACGACGTGCGCGCGGCCGTCCGGCGTGCTGAAGGAGTCCGCGAACAGCCGCGGCGTACCCGGGTGGCCTTCGGCAGGCACCGGCCAGAACAGCGCCTCGCCGGCGTCGATGCGGTCCCAGGTGATGCCGGAGTAGTCCGCCTTGCCACCCTTGCTGGCGAGCCGCAGCTCCTCGAAGATCTCCGCCGGATCGGTCGAGAACGGAATGCTGTCCAGGCGCTCGGCGAGACCGGCGAAGATCGCCAGATCACTGCGAACCTCACCGGGCGGAGTGATGGCGGCGCGACGACGGATCACTCGACCCTCGAGCGAGGTCATCGTGCCCTCTTCCTCGGCCCACTGCGTGACCGGGAAGACGACATCCGCGAGCAGTGCGGTCTCCGACGGCACGACGTCCGCCACGACCAGCAGGTCGAGAGCGGCCAACCGCTCACGCACGGAGGAGAGTCGCGGTGCCGACACGAGCAGGTTGCTGCCGTGTACCAGCAGCGCCTTCGGGCCATCCGTCGTACCGAGTGAGTTGATCAGCTCGACCGCGCTCTTGCCCGGGCCAGGCAGGCTGTCCGGGTCCACGCCCCAGACCGACGCGACGTGAGCGCGGGCGGCGGGGTCGGCGATGCTGCGGTAGCCGGGCAACTGGTCGGCCTTCTGGCCGTGCTCGCGACCGCCCTGGCCGTTGCCCTGACCGGTGATGCAGCCGTAGCCGCTGCCCAGCCGGCCGGGCAGTCCGAGCGCCAGCGCGAGGTTGATGCAGGCCGTGACCGTGTCAGTGCCCTTGCTGTGCTGCTCTGCACCGCGCCCGGTCAGGATGAACGCTCCAGCGCCTCCGTGCACGGGTGCCGCGGCCGCAAGTGCGCGCGCTGCCCGCCGGATCGTCGTGGCCGGCACACCGGTCACGCGTTCCGCCCGCTCGGGCCACCAGGAGGCGGTCGAGCGGAACAGCGCGTCCGGGTCGTCGGTGCGCTCGGTCAGGTACGCCGTATCGGCCAGGCCCTCCTGCAGTACGACGTGAGTCAGCGCGAGCACCAGCGCCAAGTCGGTCCCAGGGGTCGCCTGGAGGTGGATGCCGGCGCCGTCCTCGGTCAGCGAGGCTGTCGCCGTACGGCGCGGGTCGACGACCAGAAGCCCACCCGAGCCGCGGACACCTTCGAGGTGCGAGACCGCGGGAGGCATCGTCTCGGCGATGTTGCTGCCGACCAGCAGGACGGCACCGGCACCGGCCACGTCGGCCAGCGGGAACGGCAGCCCCCGGTCGATCCCGAAGGCGCGGTTCGTCGCGGCCGCCGCGGACGACATGCAGAACCGGCCGTTGTAGTCCACGTTCGCGGTCTTCAGCGCCACTCGGGCGAACTTGCCCAGCGCGTACGCCTTCTCGTTGGTCAGTCCCCCACCGCCGAAGACCGCGACGGCGTCGTTGCCGTGCTCGGCCTGCAGCGAACGGATCCGGTCGGCGACGAAGTCGAGCGCCTCGTCCCAGCTGACCGGAACCAGGTCGCCGGCCGCGTCCCGCACCAGCGGAGTGGTGAGCCGGTCGGGCACGGTCAGCACCTCGGCCGCCGTCCAGCCCTTGCGGCACAACCCACCCTTGTTGGTCGGGAAGGCGCGTGGCTGCACCTCCACTGCACCCGGCCGAGCGGCCGGGTGCAGGGAGGTGGCGCACTGCAATGCGCAGTACGGACAGTGGGTGGGGACTGCCGTCACACGCGCTCCCGGCTGAGCGGGCCACCCTTGCGGAGGTAGCAGAAGTACGTCACGGCCAGGCAGACCAGGTAGAAGGCGCAGAAGACGTACAGCGCCGGGATCAGCGAGCCGTAGCTGCTCGTCGACATCGCGAATCCGCGCGGGACCAGGAAGCCGCCGTACGCGCCGACCGCGGAGGCGATCCCGATGCAGGCCGCCGCCTCCCGCTTGGCCCGGCCCGGGTCGTCCGGCGTGGTCAGCCGGAACACCGCGGGGATCATCCGGTACGTCGACCCGTTGCCGGCGCCGCTGGCGACGAACAGGACCAGGAAGCTGATCAGGAACGCCGGGAAGCTGCCCGCGTTCAGCGACACGATCGCCGACAGGATGCCCGCGCCCATCACCACGAACGCGCAGACCGTCACCCAGGCGCCGCCGAGCTTGTCGGACAGCTTGCCGCCGAACGGCCGCGCGATCGAGCCGACCAGGGCACCGAGGAAGACGATGTTGGACACCGTGATCTCGGGGAAGGTGGTCTTGATCAGCAGCGGGAAGGCCGCCCCGAAGCCGATGAACGAGCCGAAGGTGCCGATGTAGAGGAACGAGATGATCCAGGTGTGCGGCCGCTTCGCCGCCGCGATCGAGGTGAAGAACGAGGAGGTCGCGACGGACAGGTTGGACATCACCTTCCAGGCCAGGAAGGCAGCCAGCAGGACCAGCGGGATCCACAGCAGGCCGGCCCGGTTCAGCGACAGGCCGGCGCCGAGCACGATCACCACCGGCACCACCAGCTGGACCACGGCCACGCCCAGGTTGCCGCCGGCCGCGTTGATGCCGAGCGCGAAACCCTTCTCCTTCTCCGGGTAGAAGAAGGAGATGTTCGTCATACTGCTGGCGAAGTTGCCGCCGCCGACGCCCGCGGTGGCCGCGACCAGCGCCATCAGCCAGAACGGCGTGTCCGGCTGGGTCATGAAGTAGGCCAGCCCGGTGGTCGGGATCAGCAGCAGCAGCGCGGACACGATGGTCCAGTTCCGGCCGCCGAACCGCGGCACCGCGAACGTGTACGGCAGCCGCAGCGTCGCGCCGACCAGGCTCGGCAACGCGACCAGCCAGAACAGCTGGTTGGTGGAGTAGCCGAATCCTGCCTTCGGCATCGAGACGACGACGATGCTCCACAGCTGCCAGACGGCGAAGCCGAGGAACTCGGCGAAGATGGACGGCCAGAGGTTGCGCCGCGCGACCGCACGTCCCTTCTCGGCCCAGAACGTGGCGTCCTCCGGGTCCCAGACATCGATCCAGCGCCCGCGCCTGGGCGCCTCGACTGTCCCCACTGCACCGCTGCCATCGCGGGTGGCGACGGCCTCAGGTCGTGCCTCGAGCGTCATGGCAAGTCTCCGATCATCCGACCTCACTGATTAGGCCAGGACGCTATGACCGGGGTGTTTCCGAGTAGTCATCTTGTTGTTACGCCGCCGAAACGGCTCCCGCACACCCATCGGCGGGCAGTGAGAGGACAACTGGCGCGGCTGGGTACTGTGCCCCTACCGACGCTGAGGGGACAACGTTGAAACAGACTGAGCAGACCACCGAAGAGGCAGGTCTGGAGACTGGGGACGGCGGCCAGGGCGGGCGCAGCGGCGGACGCACGGGTGGCCGCTGGGCGTGGCGCGCGGCGATCGCCGCCGTACTGATCGGGTGGCTCGTGCTGGCCTCGCTGGGCGGTCCGACGGTCGGGAAGCTGAGCGAAGTCCAGGAGAACGACAACGCCAATTTCCTCCCGAAACAAGCCGAATCCACGTTGGTCGCCAACGAGTCCGCGAAGTTCGTCGACTCCAACGCGCTGCCGTACTTCGTGCTGATCGTGCGGGACTCCGGGATCACGCCCGCGGACCTCGCGAAGGCCAACGAGTTCCTCGCCAAGGTGCCGACGCTGGACCTCGGCAACGGGTCGACGATCGGTGACTACCTCGTCGCGCCGGCCAAGACGGTGATCCCGTCGGAGGACAAGAAGGCCCTGCTGATCACCGTCGAGCTCGACGGCGACCGCGTCGACGACGTGGTGCACGAGGGCGAGACGGTGCTGTACGCCGCCGCCGAGGCGATGCGGGCCGAGATCAAGCAAGACCTCACACCCACTGGCCTGAACGTCTATGTGACCGGCCCGGGCGGCGTGTTCGCGGACTTCGTCGTCGCCTTCGGCGGGATCGACGGGATCCTGCTCGGCGTCGCGCTCGCGGTGGTGTTCGTCATCCTGCTGATCGTCTACCGCAGCCCGATCCTGCCGATCGCCGTACTGCTCACCGCCGTCTTCGGGCTCGCGCTGGCCGCGCTGGTCGTGTACCCGCTGGCGAAGAACGGCGTCATCGAACTGAACGGGCAGAGCCAGGGCATCCTGTTCATCCTCGTCGTCGGCGCCGCGACCGACTACTCGCTGCTACTCGTCTCCCGTTACAAAGAGGAGTTGCACGACTACACCAGCAAGTACGACGCGATGCGGATCGCGTGGCGGGCGTCGATCGAGCCGATCGCGGCCAGCGCGGCGACGGTCATCCTCGGTCTGCTCTGCCTGCTGCTCTCCCAGCTCGGCAGCACCAAGGGCCTCGGCCCGGTCGGCGCGATCGGGATCGCCGGCGCGCTGATCGCCTCGATGAGCTTCCTGCCGGCCATCCTGCTCGCGTTCGGCCGCCGGATCTTCTGGCCGTCCATCCCGCGCGTCGACCACGTGCACGCCCGCGACCAGGTCGGCGGCCGTCGGCTGTGGGGACGGGTGTCCGGTCTGGTCGGCCGCAGCCCCCGCAAGGTCTGGGCGATCAGCGCGCTCGCGCTGCTGGCGTGCGCGGCGTTCCTGCCGACGTTCAAGGCGAGCGGGATCTCGCAGGAGGACCTGTTCCTCGACAAGGTCGAGTCGGTCACCGGGCAGGAGGAGCTGGCCAAGCACTTCGACGCCGGAGCCGGTACGCCGGTCCAGATCCTGACTCCGGTCGGGCAGGCCGACCAGGTGGTCCAGACCGCGTCGCAGGTCGAAGGCGTCGGTACGGCGTCCGCGTCGGCGGCTCCCGGCGTACCGCCGAAGGTTGTCGACGGCAAGGTTCTGGTCCAGGCGACGCTGGAGGTCGCGGCCGACTCCCCCGAGGCCACCAAGGTGGTCGAACACCTGCGGACCGAGCTGGACAAGGTCTCGCCGGACATCCTGGTCGGCGGGAACACGGCGATCAACCTGGACGTGCTGGATGCGAGTGAGCGCGATCTGCGGGTGATCATCCCGGCGATCCTGGCGGTGATCTTCGTCGTACTGATGCTGTTGCTGCGCTCGATCGTGGCGGCGGTCCTGCTGGTGGTCGCGAACGTGATCTCGTTCGGCGCCACGGTCGGGGTGAGCGCGCTGATGTTCAACCACGTCTTCGGCTTCCCGGGCGCCGACCCGAGCATCCCGCTCTACGCGTTCGTCTTCCTGGTTGCCTTGGGCATCGACTACTCGATCTTCCTGATGACTCGCGTCCGGGAGGAGTCCCAGGAACAGGGCACCAGACCCGGCATCCTGATCGGCCTGGCCGTCACCGGCGGCGTCATCACCTCCGCCGGCGTCGTCCTGGCCGCCACCTTCTCCGCCCTGGCCGTCCTCCCCATCCTCTTCCTGGTCCAAATAGCCTTCATGGTCGCCTTCGGCGTCCTCCTCGACACCACCGTCGTCCGCTCCCTCCTCGTCCCCGCCCTGTCCTACGACATAGGCAAAAAGATCTGGTGGCCCAGCAAACTCGCACGGGAAGACGCGTCAGAGAAGAACTAAACAGCAGCCATCCCTGGTGGTTCCGTTGTCTGCTTGTCCCCGTCCTGTGGGGGCGGACCGCCAGGCCATCACAATTGCCCGCCGGGCCCGTGCGCGAGCGCGGCACCGGGGTGAACGGCCGATTGTGGTGGCCTGGCGGTTCGGATCTCCCGAGCTGGCAGTGGCGTAAGGCGGGCTGGCTCGGCTCCACTCGCCGCTTTGCTTTGTACCTTTGGGGGATGGAGATGTTTGTGGGGACGGTTGTGGTGAATGACGGGGGTGGGGCCTGGGTGGAGGTGCCTGGGGAGGTGATCGCCGCGCTCGGGGGTGGGGGGCGGATTCCGGTGCGGGCCTCGTTTGATGGGGTGGCGTATCGGGGGTCGATCGCGTCCATGGGTGGGTGCATGGTGATCGGGATGCTGAAGGGGATCCGGACTCAGCTGGGGAAGGGCGACGGTGATTCGGTCACCGTGACGCTCGAGCGGGACACCGCTGAGCGGACGGTCGACGTACCGGAGGATCTGGCGGCGGCGCTCGAGGAGGCTGGGCTTCGAAAGAGTTTCGATGCCCTCAGCTACAGCCATCGGCGCGAGCATGTGAACGCGATCAACGAGGCCAAGAAGCCCGAGACCCGCGCCCGGCGGATCGCCAAGGCGGTGGAGGTGCTCAAGTCTCCTTAAAGGCGCACTGTGTCGGGTCGCCCGTGTCGACAGTATTCGTTATGGTCCGGACATAGTGCGCGGGGGTCGAGGAAGTGAGGACCACGATGGCAGACACGACATCGACTGAGCACGGCAGATTCGCTCTGCCGACGCGGAACCTGCCCGCACCGCAGGTTCGCGACCTACCCGAACCACCCACCAACACCTGGAAGATCATCGGCCCCGGCATGGTCGGCGCCGGCGTCGGCCTGGCGTCCGGCGAGTTCATCCTGTGGCCGTACATCGCCAGCCAGGTCGGCCTGGTGTTCCTCTGGGGCGCCGTGGTCGGCGTGATCGTCCAGTGGTTCCTGAACATGGAGATCGAGCGGTACACGCTGGCCACTGGTGAGACAGCGTTGACCGGCTTCAACCGGTACTGGAAGCACTGGGGCCTGTTCTTCGCGATCATGACGTACTTCGCGAACATGTGGCCCGGCTGGGCGACCAGTTCGGCGTCGATGCTGACCTACCTGTTCGGGGCCGGGGACCCGCGCTGGATCGCGATCGGCATCCTGCTCGTGATCGGCCTGATCCTGACCTTCGCGCCGGTCGTCTACGTGATGCTCGAGCGGCTGATCTTCGTCAAGATCGCGGCCGTCGCGCTGCTGGTCGTGCTGGCGCTGGCCTTCGCCATCCGGGGCAAGACCTACAGCGCGCTCGGCGACGCGGTCACCAACCCGCAGTTCCCGGCCGACCAGCTCGGGTTCGCGCTCATCATGGGTGCGATCGCGTACGCCGGCGCCGGCGGCGGGCAGAACCTGGTGCAGAGCAACTGGATCCGGGACAAGGGCTTCGGCATGGGTGTGCACGTGCCGCGGCTGACCTCGCCGATCACCGGTGAGAAAGAGGCGGACCCGACCGCCAACGGCTACACCTTCACCATCGACGACGCGAACATGTCCCGCTGGCGGCGCTGGTGGAAGTTCGCCAACGTCGAGCAGGGCCTGACCTTCGTGGCGATCACGATCCTCACCATCGTGTTCACCTCGATGCTCGCGCACGCGACCCTGTTCGGGAACCCGGACGTCAAGAACAACATCAGCTTCCTGAAGATCGAGGGCACCACGCTGCAGACGCTGGTCGGCGACTGGTTCGGCTACCTGTTCTGGGCGATCGGCGCGTTCTCGCTGTTCGCGGCCGCGACCGGCATCGTCGACTACACGTCCCGGCTGACCGCGGACATGGTCAAGTCGCGCTACCTGCGGACCTCGAAGGTCAGCGAGTCCAAGCTGTACTTCTTCCTGGTCTGGGGACTCGTTGCCTTCGGCATCCTCGTACTGCTGGCCGGCCTGACCCAGCCGCTGGTGCTGCTGGTCATCTCGGCGTGTACCGCGGGCACGATGATGTTCTTCTACTCCGGCCTGCTGTGGTGGATGAACTCGCGGGCCCTGCCCAAGGCGATCCGGATCACGAAGCTCCGCACCGCGGTGCTCGCGTTCTCGTTCCTCGCCTTCGGGTTCCTGGCCGTCTTCACCGTCATCGACCAGGTCAAGAAGAACTTCTGACCCAACCCCGGGTACGGCGCCCCACGACGCCGTACCCGGGTCCGTCAGGTCTACGGCCGTACGGCGACGCCGCCCCAGCGCGGGGCGTAGGAGGGGACGGTCGAGAGGCAGTCGGCGATCGACGGCTTCTCGGCAGCCCAGCTCCAGAGCCAGGCGATCCGGTCGACCTGACCGTCCTTGAGCGAGAACGACACCGGCTTGCCAACCTGGGCGGGATCGTCCGACCTGGTCACCACGCCGGTGGTGACCGCGACGGGGCCACCGGTCTGCAGGCAGGTGAGCCGGCCTTCGAGGTTCGCCTTGCCCCGCTCGGTGAAGCGGAAGCTGCCCTGGACCTGGGTCGGGTCACCCCCAGCCGGCACCCGCGCGGCGAGCTCGAAGCGCAGCGCGCTGCCGGACGGGCTCGGACCACCGAGTACGGCGGCGATCGTCGTACCGTCGCCCGTCTGCACGTCCACCGCCGGACCGTTGCCCTGAGCACCGTGATGGCGCGCTCCCCCGTCGACCCGGAAGCCGCCTTCGGTCAGGGCGAAGTACGGCGCGGTGCCCTGGAGCGGGCTCACCGGGGCACCGAAGAAGCCCCACGCCCAGCCGATCCGGTCGTGGTCGCCGCCGTCGTACACCGTCATCGCGACCGGCTTGCCGACGAACTCCCGGTCGACGTCGGGATGCTCCGCCGCGTCGATCACGCCGGTCACGATCGCCACCTCGTCGACGGCCTTCAGGCTGGTGATCCGGCCGCTGAACTCGGCCAGCAGCCGGCCGTCCGGCTTGCGGTGGACGACGTGGAAGGTCCCGGACGGATGCAGCGGATCGTCGGCCTGGCCGTCGATCTCGAACCACACCGGATCGCCTTCCATCCCCGGCCATTCCGGTCCCAGCTGACCACCCGCCGCACCGGAGACCCGCATCACCGGGTCCTGGCCGGCGGCGGCCGGCGATGCCAGGACGCCGACGGCCGCCAGCAGGGCCAGTGCTCCGGCAGGAACCAGTCGACGGACGAACTTCGGGCTGAGCACGTGAACTCCTTCGGATCCGGCCCGCCCGGTGCGGGCCACCCGAAGCACGCTGTCACTCACACCCTGTCGACGTGATCCATCTGCAGGACCAACGACCTCCCTCGCAGGAGGGAACCGTCAGCGCAGCGGGCCGTACGGGCCGGGGGCGCCGTTGACGGTGGTGAACACCGAGTAGACCGATGTGGTCGCGGTCAGAAAGAGGCGGTTGCGCTTCGGGCCGCCCCAGACCAGGTTGGAGACCGTCTCCGGCACCAGGAGCTTGCCGAGCAGGGTGCCGTCCGGGTGGTACACGTGCACGCCGTCGGCGGCCGAGGCCCAGATCCGGCCCTCGGTGTCGAGCCGGATGCCGTCGAAGATCCCGTTGCCGCACTCCGCGAACAGCTCGCCGCCGGACAGCTTGTCGCCGTCCACGGTGAACACCCGCAGCGTGCCCTCCTCGGAGTCGGCGATGTAGAGCAACGACTCGTCCGGTGAGAAGGCCAGCCCGTTCGGCCGGTTGAAGTCGTCGGCGACCCGGGTCAGCACGCCGTCCGGCGAGACCCGGTAGACATGGCAGCCGCCGGTCTCGATCTCGCCCTTGTACCCCTCGTAGTCGCTGTCGATCCCGTACGCCGGGTCGGTGAACCAGACGGACCCGTCGCGCTTGACCACCACGTCGTTCGGGCTGTTCAGCCGCTTCCCGTCGTACTCGGAGGCCAGCACGGTGACGGCGCCGTGGTGCTCCGTCCGGGTGACCCGGCGGTTGCCGTGCTCGCAGCTGACCAGGCGCCCCTCGGTGTCGAGCGTGTGCCCGTTCGTGTTGCCGGCCGGGTGCCGGAAGACCGAGACCTGGTACGACGTCTCGTCCCAGCGCAGGATGCGGTCGTTCGGGATGTCGCTCCAGAGCAGGTAGCGGCCGGCCGGCGAGTACACCGGGCCCTCCACCCACCGCCCGCCGGTCCACAGCCGTTCCAGCAGCCGGTCGCCGCGGATCCCGGCGAACCGGTCGTCCAGCTTCTCCCAGACGGCCGGCGCAGTACCGGCCAGCGGCTCGAGAATGCCCGTCATCGTCACTCCTCAGAAGGTCGGCTACCCCGGAAAGCCTATTCCGTTTCGGTACGGCGTGGGCCGGAAGACCGCTCGGTGGACCTTCCGGTGCGGAACGATGTCAGCGGCGCCGGACGGGGGCGCGTGCCTTCCCCAACTGAGTCAACACAGTGGAGAAATCCCTTTGAAGCTCGACACCGTCCGCGAGGACAAGGCGATCCTGAACATGACCAGCCGGCTCGCCGACTCCTTCGCCGACATCCACACTTCCGAAGACGTCGAGGCCGCCGTGCGGGCGGCCCGTGAACAGTTCGCCGACGACCCGGTCCGCGAGTACGTGCCGATCCTGGTCGAACGCATCGTCCGTACCCAACTCTCGCCGGCCCCCGATCCCGTCGTACCCGACACGCCTACCGAGCCGCCGACGCCCGCTGGGCCGTCGGCGCCCGCTGACGGCGAGCGGCGCGTGCCCCGGATCGGTGTGGCGCTCCCGGCGGCGGTCGCCGGCGTGCTCGTGGTCGCCACCATCGCCACCGTCGTGATCATCCGGAACGGCGACGACGTCCAGGCGTCCGGGATCACCACGGTCTCCGGCGTGATCGGCTCCGAGAAGCGCGCGTTCTTCGAGGACCCCGACGTCCGAGCCGCGCTGGCCAAGCACAGTCTCGCCGTACAGATCGACACGGCCGGCTCCCGCGAGATCGCGACCAAGATCGACCTGGCCAAGTACGACTTCGCGTTTCCGTCCAGCACGGTCGCGGCCGACCGGATCCAGCAGGGCTCCGCCGATCGCCCCGGTGTCGACGGCAAGCAGTACGCCGTGTTCTCGTCGCCGATGGCGATCGCGACGTACCGTCCGATCGCCAACCTGCTGTCCGCGACCGGCATCGCGAAGCAGGTGAACGGCGTCTGGTACTTCGACATGCGCCGCTACATGGACCTCGCCAAGGCCGGCTGGCGGTGGGACGACATTCGCGGCAACACGACGTACCCGGTGCGCAAGCGGCTCCTGGTCACCACGACCGACCCGCGGACCTCCAACTCGGCGGCGATGTTCCTGTCGATCGCGAGCTACGTGGCCAACGGCCAGACAGTGGTGCAGGGGACGGCGGAGGAGCGGAAGGTGCTCCCGTACGTCACGCCGCTGTTCGTCAACCAGGGCTACACCGACAACTCCAGCGAGGGCCCGTTCGACGACTACCTGGCGCTCGGGATGGGCAAGACGCCGCTGGTGTGCATCTACGAGGCGCAGTTCGTGGACGCCGCCGTCCGCGGGAAGCTAAAGAGCGACATGGTGCTGATGTACCCGTCGCCGACGGTGCAGTCCAGGCACACCATGCTGTCGCTCAAGCCGAACGGCGACAAGCTCGGTCAGCTCCTGTCGACGGACCCGGAGCTCCAGCAGCTCGCCGCACAGCACGGGTTCCGGACTGCTGACCCGGACCAGTTCGCCAAGGTCGTCAGCGCCGGCAAGGTGCCGGTGGCCGAGCAGGTGGTCGACGTGGCCGACCTGCCGACGTACGACACCCTCGAGCGACTGCTCGACAGCGTCTCCAAGGCCTACCGCTGATCAGGCCCCACTGGCGGTGAGCAGCCACGACCACACTGACGTGGTCGCGGTGATGAAGAGGCGGTTGCCCTTGGGACCGCCGAAGCACAGGTTGGACACGATGTCCGGCAGCAGCAGCTTGCCGATCAGAGTGCCGTCCGGGTGGAAGCAGTGCACGCCTTCGTGTGTCGCCGCCCAGACCCGGCCGGCGCTGTCCAGCCTGATGCCGTCGAACATGCCGGCCGTGCAGGGCGCGAACACCTCACCGCCGCGCAGCTTGTCCCCGTCCACGTCGAACCGGCGAATGTGCTTGGCCGGTGTGTCCACGACGTGCAGCTGGGTCTCGTCGCGTGAGAAGGCCAGTCCGTTAGGACGAGTGAAGTCGTCCGCGACCACGGTCAGGACGCCGTCCGGCGCGATCCGATAGACGTGGCAGCCGTCGATCTCCTGCTCGGCCGCGTGCCCCTCGTAGTTCGAGGTGATCCCGTACGGCGGGTCGGTGAACCAGACCGAGTCGTCGCTCTTCACGACCACGTCGTTCGGGCTGTTGAGTCGGTCGCCGTCGCAGTGTGAGGCGAGCACCGTACGGCGTCCGTCGTACTCGGTCCGGATGACCTGGCGGTCGCCCTGCGAGCAGCTCACCAGACGGCCCTGGCGGTCGATGGTGTTGCCGTTCACGTAGCCGGACGGGTCGCGGAAGACGGACACCTGGCCGGAGACCTCGTCCCAGCGGAGCATCCGGTCGTTCGGGATGTCGCTGAAGACCAGGCAGCGCCAGGCCGGTGAGTACGCCGGTCCTTCGAGCCAGCGACCGCCGTCGTACAGGCACTCGACGTACTCGTCTCCGGCGATCTTGCGGAACCGGTCGTCGAGGACCACGAGCTCGGCCCGGATCCGGTGCGGTGGCGGGGACAGCGTGATGGTCATCGGGCTCCTTCGTCGAACCTCATCCTGTTATCGTTGTAGTTCATAGGATGAGGTTTGGCAAAGGGTGATAATGACCATAGACGATACCGATCGGCAGCTGCTGGAGCTCTTGCAGGAGGACGCCACCCAGTCGTACGCCGCCCTCGGGCAGGCGGTCGGGTTGTCCGCGGGGGCTGCGCACGAGCGCGTCCGGAAACTGAAGGCGGCCGGCGTGATCCGGCGGACCACGATCGAGGTCGATCCGGCCGCGCTCGGCCGTGGGGTCCTCTCCTACGTCCTGCTCGATGCGGACGCCTGGATGGGCGACGAGCCGACGCTGCGCGCGCTGCGGGACATCCCGGCGGTCGAGGAGGCGCACATCATCGCCGGTCCGGCGTCGGTGCTGGTCAAGGTCCGGACGGCGACCACCGAGGACCTCCAGGCGACCCTGCGCGCCCTGCACAAGGTGGACGGCGTGACGAGCACCCGGACGGTCGTCGTACTGGAATCCTTCTTCGAGCGATCGCTTACGGTGTGAGCAACGCCCTGTCTCCCCGAAGGGGTGGTTCACCCTAGACTCGGGCTGGCCGAAGGGAGTCAGCTGTGTCCGACAGCAAGCAGATCACCAAGGTGCTGGTCGCGAACCGGGGCGAGATCGCCGTCCGGGTCGTCCGCGCCGCCGCCGACGCAGGGCTGGGCAGCGTCGCCGTGTACGCCGAGCAGGACCGCGACGCGCTGTTCGTCCGGCTCGCCGACGAGGCGTACTCGCTGGACGGCGCGACACCGGCCGACTCCTACCTGAACATCGCCAAGATCCTCGACGTCGCGGCCCGCTCGGGCGCTGACGCCGTCCACCCCGGCTACGGCTTCCTGGCCGAGAACGCGTCCTTCGCCCAGGCCGTCCTCGACGCAGGCCTGATCTGGATCGGGCCGCCGCCGTCGGCCATCGACGCGCTGGGCGACAAGGTCAAGGCACGGCACATCGCCGACAAGGTCGGCGCCCCACAGGTCCCCGGCACGCCGAACCCGGTCGCCGACGCTTCCGAGGTGGTCGCGTTCGCGCAGGAGCACGGGCTGCCGATCGCGATCAAGGCGGCGTACGGCGGTGGCGGCCGCGGCATGAAGGTCGCGCGGACGCTGGAGGAAGTGCCGGAGCTCTACGAGTCCGCCGTACGCGAAGCAGTCAGCGCCTTCGGACGCGGCGAGTGCTTCGTCGAGCGATACCTGGACAAGCCGCGACACGTCGAGACGCAGTGTCTGGCCGATGCCCACGGCAACGTCGTGGTCGTGTCCACGCGGGACTGCTCGCTGCAGCGCCGGTACCAGAAGCTGGTCGAGGAGGCGCCGGCTCCGTTCCTGTCCGCCGATCAACTCGAGACGCTGTACTCCGCGTCCAAGGCGATCCTGCGCGAGGCCGGGTACGTCGGGGCCGGGACGTGCGAGTTCCTGGTTGGGCAGGACGGGCTGATCTCGTTCCTCGAGGTGAACACCCGGCTGCAGGTCGAGCACCCGGTCTCCGAGGAGGTCACCGGCCTGGACCTGGTCCGGGAGATGTTCCGGATCGCCCAGGGCGAGGAGCTCGGGTACGACGACCCCGTCGTGTCGGGACACTCGATCGAGTTCCGGATCAACGCCGAGGACGCGGGGCGTGGGTTCCTGCCTGCACCGGGGACGTTGACGCGGTGGCACGCGCCGTCCGGGCCGGGGATCCGGCTGGACGGTGGGTACGACCAGGGCGAGACCGTGCCGGGTGCCTTCGACTCGCTGGTGGCGAAGCTGATCGTGACCGGTCGGGACCGGACGCAGGCGCTGGAGCGGTCGCGGCGGGCGTTGCGTGAGTTCGTGGTGGAGGGGATGCCTACGGTCATTCCGTTCCACGCTGCGGTGGTGTCGGATCCGGCGTTCGTCGGTGACGACGGGTTCAAGGTGCACACGCGGTGGATCGAGACCGAGTACGACAACCAGGTCCCGCCGTACGACGGACCGGTTGCGGAAACCGTCGAACCTGCGGAACGCGAGAAAGTCACGGTCGAGGTCGGCGGCAAACGCCTTGAGGTCGTGCTTCCCGCCGGTCTTGGCGCATCCGTTGCTGCCGGCGGGGGCGGCTCGGCTGGCGCTGGTGTCGGCGCGAAGAAGAAGCCGACGCGACGGGCCGGTGGGTCGGGCAAGGGCTCTGCTGCTTCGGGTGATTCGCTCACCTCCCCGATGCAGGGCACCATCGTCAAGATCGCCGTCGAGGAAGGCGCAGTGGTTGCCGAGGGCGACCTCATCGTCGTCCTGGAGGCGATGAAGATGGAACAACCCCTCAACGCCCACAAGTCCGGCACCATCACAGCCCTGACCGCCGAAGTAGGCGCCACCGTCACCGCCGGCGCCATCCTCTGCGAAATCAAAGACTGACCACCGCCCAAAGGACACCGCTCCGCGGCGGCATTCCCAATGCCGCCTTCGGCGGGGTGCGCGCAGTGGTCTCACGCGCACCCCAATCGGCGCCAACAACTGCCCACCCGCAGCAGCCCTAAACGGACACCGCTGCGCGGCGGCTGTCTGCCGCCGCCTCCGGTGGGCGCGCGCGCTGTGTCACGTAGGTCCCGATCGGCGCCGAGGACTGCCCGCCGGCGCTGGTGTCGAAGCGGACAGCGCTGCGCGGCGGCTGACTTGTGGCTGCCTTCGGCGGGTGCGCGCATCGACATCGCAGGCGACCGGTCGGCACCGGCAACTGCTGACCGCGATTGGGGCCGGGGAGTGCGAGACACCACCCACGCCGACCGCCTTGTTTCCGGCGGTACTGGCGTCAGGTGGGGGGCGCGTTGGCAACGAAGTGGAGTCCACCTACTCGAAGCAATGCCGTCGCAGCAAAGTGCAGCGAGTGACGGCTGACACGTTTGGGCCTGTACCGGTAGTCTCCGCGTGCGCGGCCGTGGGTGACGGTCGCCTTCGTTGAGGGGACGCCATGCGCTACAAGGCTTTGCTCGCCGCTGTGGGCCTCGTTGGGTCCGGGCTGCTGTTCCAGCAGCCTGCCGAGGCTGCACCAGAACAGGTGACGGCTACCTGCTCGTTTCCGGTCCCGGCCAAGCTGGTCCTCAGTTCGAGGAGCGTGTACGTCAGCTTCCCGCTGGGCGCGGACTGTCCCATGACGACGGCCATGGCCACCTGGATCCCAGTCGACGACTACGGTCGTACGCGCATGGGGATCGGCTGCCCCTGGGAATCGTGTGGTGTCTACGTCGAGTACACCACCGTGGGACAGACCACTCGCTGGACACCGCAGGGCTACGCCCTGGACAAGGACGGTAGGAAGGTCGCCGATCTCCTGCCGGCGACCTCGGTGACCAAGGCGGCTTCGATCGCCGCGCTGGCGGGTGTGCGCCGAGGCAGCAGGGTGACGCTCACCGCCTCCGCGACGTACTACAGCCCTACCCAGAGGGCCTATGTCCGATCGCACGGGCGGATGCTGGTGCAGTACAAGGACCCGGGTACGACGACCTGGAAGAGCCTGTCCTATGTCACCCCACTTGCAAGCGGTGCGGCGACCTACACCATCACCACGAACCGCGCCCGGAGCTACCGCGTGTACCTGCCTTCGACGACTTCGGTCTGGTACACGTACAGCCGAGCAGTCGCCCTCTAAGGGGACCGGTTCTCAGAGCTGGGCTCGTAGTGGGTCGCCAGGGCGGTGGCTCGGTTGTGTAGGGCGTTGCGTAGCGACTGGGGTGTGAGGGCTTCGGCGTCGGTGTTTAGTTGCCAGAGGGCCCATTCGGCGTGGCGGGGGTCTTGGAAGGTCGCTTCCAGGCGTAGCCAGCCGTCTGGGTCGGAGGTTTCGGTCAGGACGGCGAGGGCGGTGTTTGCCAGTTCCTCGCGGCGTGCGGGGTTCATCCGGAGGAGCACGGTGAGCTGGTTGTCGCCGGCGCGGAAGCGGGTGCTGCGTTCTTGCCAGATCTGGTCCAGGTCGACCTTGTCCGGTCGTTGTGCGGGTTCGGGGAGTTCCTCGGCGGCCAGGATCCGGGACAGGCGGTATGTGCGGTCCGCGCCGGATGTTGTCGCCAGCAAGTAGCCCTTGTCTCGCACGGTGACCAGGCCGATCGGGTCTACGGTGCGCCATTTCGGGGTGCGATTCACGGCCGCGTAGTGGATCCGGAGCTTGTGTCCGGCGGCGACTGCGCGCCGTACCTCGATCATTGTGGTGTCGGGAACCTCGTCGGTGGTCAGTCGGCGGGAGAGCAGGTCGGTCGCCGGGTCGACGAGGAATCGCTGGGCCGCGTCGCTCGCGGTGGCCCGGTGGCTTTCGGGGAGGGCGTCGACCACCTTGCGCATGGCCGAGGCGAGCGCCGAGCCGAGGCCGAACACCTGCTCGCCGCGCTTCGTTCCAGCGGTCAGCAACGCAAGGGCCTCGTCGTGGTTCAGCCCGGTGAGCTCGGTCCGGAACCCGGGCAGCAACGCGAACCCGCCATGCCGACCGCGTTCGGCGTACACCGGTACGCCGGCCGCGGACAGCGCCTCGATGTCGCGCAGCACGGTGCGGGTGGACACCTCGAGCTCGCGGGCCAGGACGTCCGCCGTCAGCCGACCGCGTTGGCGCAGCAGCAGGACCAGCGAGACCAGCCGGTCGGCGCGCATGAAAAGACTCTACCGGAATACACGACACAGGGTGTCGTGATTGGTTGAAAGGCTCCTCGACGTACGAACCACCGAATCGAACGGAGCTGATGTGGCACTGCAACGAACGGCGGTCAACCCGGTGAAGTGGTCGGCGGAGCTGGGATTCAACCAGGGCGAGCTCGTCACCGGGCACACCCGGACCCTGTACATCTCAGGGCAGACTGCGATGAGCAAAGACGGCAAGCCCGAGCATGACGGCGACATGGCGGCCCAGTTGGCGCTCAGCCTCGACAACCTGGAGGCCGTACTCGGCGAGGCCGGCATGTCCCTCGCTGACCTCGTCCGGCTCAACGTCTACACCACGGACGTCGATCTGCTCTTCCAGCAGTACGGCGTACTGGCGTCGCGGCTCGGTGCCGCCGGGGTGGCGCCGAGCACGACGATGCTCGGGGTGACCCGGCTCGCGATCCCCGGCCAGCTCGTTGAGCTCGAGGGAACCGCCGTCGCATGATGACTCAGCTTCTCGTGCCGGTTGAACCGGCACGAGATGCTGGCAGATAGGTGATTCCCAATGCTCAAAGTGGTGACAATCGGCGTCTACGGCTTCGACGCCGAGTCCTTCCTGCAACGACTGCTCGACGCTGACGTCCGCCTGCTGGTCGACGTACGTCAGCGGCGCGGTGTTCGCGGACCCGAGTACGCCTGGGCCAACTCACTCCGGCTGCAGGCTGCACTGGCGCAAGCCCGGATCGCCTACGAGCACCACCCCGAGCTGGCGCCAACCACCGAGCTACGCCAAGTCCAGTACGCCGAAGACGACCGCCAAGGCGTCGGCAAACGCTCACGCGTCCAACTCGCCCCCGAGTTCATCCACCGCTACACCACCGAGATCCTCGACCCCACCGACCTCAACTCACTCGTGTCGGCGCTGCCGAGCGCCGGGGCCGCAGCCCTGCTCTGCGTCGAACGCGACCCAGAGGCCTGCCACCGCTCACTGATCACCCAACGATTGACCGAGCAGTACGACGTAGCCGTCGACCACCTGCGCCCGCGGTCCTGCGACACGTCGTCGTAGCTGTCGAACGCGTTGACGTGCTTATCTGGATGCGGTGGAGGTGGTTGGCGTGCGTTTTCGGGAGGAGCCGGCGACGGCGTCGCCAGATCTGCCGGTTGTCCGGCAGTGGGTCGAGCGCAATCCGGGGGTGGAAGCCAGGCTCACCGAGACCGTCGAGCACGGCGGCGACCACGTGGTGCTGGTGATCAGCGTCCCGGTTCACGAGGAGATGCTGCGGGCGCGGGCCGAGATCACGCCGCTCGTACAGTTCCCGGAGTTGTTGCGCTTCAGGCGCTGGCAACCCTCCGAGCAGGAGACCGAGTGGACTCTGCAATGGGTGCTGGGCCTCATGCGCCGGCAGGAGGAGCTCAGCCTGCCGACCAAGGTCACCTCAACGGGTCCGCACCCGGACTCCGGGCTCATCATGATGACGCTCGACCGCGTCGACCCCACGTACGCCGCCGCCCTCGAAGCCCGCGGCAACGGCCTCACCGTCGTCCTGCCCGACCCGGTGAACCCTGTCCCACTGGCGATCGCGAGGGACTGGAGGGCGAAGGGCAATCGAGACCCGAACGCACCAACTCCAACCTGGGTCACCGTCGAGAAACCACGCGTGGACTGACCCATTTCAGTACGGGCGTTCAACGGCCATCCGCCACGTCCGCGGTGAGGTGTGATTCGAGGCCGGTGAGGATTGTTTGGAGGCCGAAGGTGAAGGTGTTGGCGGGGGCGGCGGCGTAGTCGGTGGCGGCGGGGGTGTTGAGGCGTTTGCGGAGGGTTGGGTAGGCGGTGGCTATCCGCTTGGCCTGGGTCATGGTGTGTTCGAGGGCCTGGGCGGGGTCTTGGCCGGCGCGGGTCAGGCGGCGGTTCAGGGAGAGTTGGGCGGCTGAGCCGAGGGCGCTGCCGGCTACGTAGATGAAGACGGTTGCGGCGGCGCGGTCGGCGTCGGCGGGGGTGAAGCCGGCCTTCTCGTAGAGGGAGAGCGTGGCGTCGTCGTAGCGCGCTTTGCCGGGCCCGTAAAGGAGGTAGAGGCCCAACGCCTGGCCGTACCAGGGGTGGCGCGTCAGCATCTCGTGCAGACCGATGGCCAGTGCGGCGGCGGCCTCTCGCCAGTCGCCGTCGAGGTCTGGCAATTCGATCTCCGTCCAGATCGCGTCTCCGGCGAGGCGGACCAGCTCGTCCTTGGTCTTCACGTGCCAGTAGACGGCGGTGGCCGCCGTACCGAGCCGCTCCCCCAGGGCGCGCATATTCAGCCCGTCCAGGCCTACCTCGTCCAGCAAACCGATCGCGGCCGCCACGATCTGCTCCACAGTCAGCGTGTTCCTCGGCATACCAGGCAGCTTAGTTGCACTTAGTTCAGCAGCGGCGACTTATGATCCGTAGGGTGTCGACACCGGTGCTCGCCACGAAGCTGTTCCCGCCCGCCAAGCGGCCCGAGGTGGTCGCGCGCGCCCGGCTGGCCGACCGGCTGGACAGCACCCTGCGCCCCGGGCACCGACTCACCCTGGTCTCTGCACCGCCCGGCTTCGGCAAGACCACCCTGCTCAGCGAGTGGGCCAGGACTCAGGAGCACGTGGGCTGGCTGTCCCTCGACGAAGGCGACAACGCGCCCGCGCGCTTCATGGCACACCTCTCAGCAGCCCTCTCCCGCATCGGCCTCGACCTGGATCCCGACGCACTGAACACCGCCTCCCCCCAAGCCGCACTGATTGCCATAGTCAACGAACTGACGCAACGGCCCGACCACGCGCTGCTGGTGCTCGACGACTACCACGTGATCGAGGCGCCCGAGGTGCATGAGGCCATGACGTTCCTCCTCGACCACGCGCCGGACCACCTGCACCTCCTGGTGGCGACCCGCACGGATCCACCGTTCCCGCTGCCCCGCCTGCGCAGCCGCGGCCAACTGACCGAGGTACGCGCGGCAGACCTCCGCTTCGCCACAGCGGAGGCGCAGACATTCCTCAACGACGCAATGGGCCTGCAACTCGGCGACGACGACGTACAAGCACTGGACGAACGCACCGAGGGCTGGATCGCCGGCCTCCAACTCGCCGCACTGTCACTCCGCGGTACGGCGGACCGCGCGGACGTCGCCGAGTTCATCGCGGCCTTCACCGGCAGCAACCGCTTCGTCATCGACTACCTGGTCGACGAGGTCCTCACCCGCCAGAGCGCCGACGTACGCGACTTCCTGCTGCGGACCGCAGTCCTCGACCGGCTGACCGGTCCGCTCTGCGACGCGCTGACCGGCAGGACGGACGGCGGCCAAGCCTTGGCAGAGCTGGACCGCGGCAACGTGTTCCTGGTCCCGCTGGACGCGGAGCGCTCCTGGTACCGGTACCACCACCTGTTCCGCGATGTCCTCCGCGCCCGCCTCCGGGCCGAGGCCCCCGACGAGGTGCCCACGCTGCACCGAGCAGCAAGCGCCTGGTACGCCGCGCATGACCTCGTCGCGGACGCAGTACGACATGCTCTCGCCGCGGGTGACGACGACCGGGCCGCCTACCTGATCGAGGAGGCGCTACCGCAGGTACGACGTGCTCGCCAGGACAGCCTGCTGTTGGAGTGGATACGGTCGCTGCCGGAGTCCGTCGTACGGCGAAGTCCTGTCCTCAGCATCTTGTCCGGCTGGTCGCAGATGCTGGCCGGCGACCTGGACGGGATGGAGCACCGGCTCGATGACGTCGAGGCGGCGCTCGCGGCAGGTGCTCACGACAAGGCGCTTGCGGCGACGTGGGCCGACACCGAGGACCTGCGAACCGCACCGGCGACGCTGTGGGTCTACCGCGCGGCGCTGGCTCAAGCGAGAGGCGACGTACCGGCGACTGTGCGGCATGCGCGGCACGCACTGGAGCTAGCCGGTGCTGAGGACCACTTCGTGCGCGGTGCGTCGGCTGGATTCCTCGGGCTGGCTGCGTGGGCGGCCGGTGATGTCCCGGAGGCTCTGGCTACGTTCTCCGAAGCAGTGCGCAGTCTGCACGCGGCCGGGAACCTGGTCGACGAGCTGGACAGCACAGTGGTGCTCGGCGACATGTGGATCAGTGCTGGGCGTCCGCATCGGGCACGTCGCCTGTACCAGAAGGCATTGGCGACGGCTACTGGCTCCGGACCGCCGTACCCGCGAGCCACTGCCGACCTGCATGTGGGACTTGCCGAGCTGGACCGTGAGCTGAACGACCTGGCCGGCGCAGAGCAACACCTCGAGACCGCACGGGTCCTTGGCGAGCACGGCTCGATCACTGAGAACCGGCACCGGTGGTACGTCGCTATGGCGCAGGTGCACACGGCCATGGGCGAGCATGCGTCGGCCAAGCAACTACTCGACCAGGCTGCGGACCTCTACCGGCCGGGCTCCTACCCGGACCTCCGGCCGATCGCCGCGATGCGAGCGCGCATCTCTGTCGCGGAGGGCGACCTTGACGCGGCCGCGGAGTGGGCCGACGACCTGAGAGCTGCCGATGAGCTGTCGTACCTGCACGAGTACGAGCACCTCACCGTCGTCCGGCTCCTGCGCGCGCGTGGCTCGACGGGGGCGCTGGACGATGCACTGGCGCTCCTGCAACGACTGCACACCGACGCGAAGCCGACGCGCGCCGGCAGCCTGCTCGAGATCGGCATGCTGCAAGCCCTGACCCAGCACGCGCGCGGTGAGCGACCCGAGGCCCTTGCTGAGCTGAACCGAGCACTCACGACCGCACCGGAGCCGGATGCCTACGTGCGTCTCTTCCTGGACGAAGGCGCGTCGATGCTCGCTCTGCTCGACGACGCCGGCTCCAGCGAGTACGACGTACTGCGCCGGCACGCCCGACGGCTCCTCGACAAGGTCGACGACCGCGCTCCGAGTGAGTCGGCCCCTGCTTCCACCGCG
This sequence comes from Kribbella sp. NPDC050470, assembly GCF_044458365.1. NCBI lineage: Bacteria > Bacillati > Actinomycetota > Actinomycetes > Propionibacteriales > Kribbellaceae > Kribbella > Kribbella sp. NPDC050470. The sequence goes on from NZ_JBITHV010000016.1 coordinate 142,996, forward strand.
GTGGAGCTGCCGACAGCGCTCAGCGAGCGGGAGCTCGACGTACTGCGCCTGCTCGCCAGCGAGCTCACCGGTCCCGAGATCGCCCGCCACCTGTTCGTCTCGCTGAACACCCTGCGCACCCACACCAAGCGCATCTTCACCAAGCTCGACGTCAACACCCGCTCCGCCGCCGTACGCCGCGGACGCGAGCTCGGCCTGCTGTAGCTGTCACATCGTCAGTCACCACATGTGGTGACGCCTGGTCCCCACCTCGCGGCCTACGTTCCGGACATAGCCAAGCACCACCGGAACCAAGGAGCCGACCATGACCATCACGCCAACCACCGTCACCCGGGCCGCCGGAGCTGCCGCTGCCACTGCCGGACTGCTGTTCATCGGCGTCCAGATCGGCCACCCGCACCTGGACGCCACCACCATCACCACGACGGAGGTCGTCGTACGGAACACGCTGAAGGTCGTCATGGCCATGCTGGCGCTGGCCGGCATCACCGGCATGTACGTGAGCCAAGTACGGCGGAACGGACTGCTCGGACTCGTCGGCTACGCGGTGCTCAGCGTCGGCTACCTCTTCATCATGTGTACGGCGCTGATCGCCGGCTACCTGCTGCCCGCCATCGCCGACACCAACCCCGGCTTCGTGAACGACATCGTCGCCGTCTCCAAGGGCGACACCCCGACCGGTGACGTCGGCCTGTTCGCGACCGTCGTACGCATCCAGGACATCGGCTACCTGGCCGGCGGCCTCGTCTTCGGCATCGCGCTGTTCCGCGCCCGCGTCCTCGCCCGCTGGGCGGCCCTGCTGCTCGCGGTCGGCGGCGTCGTCACCATCGCGCTCGCGGTGATGCCGGACGCGTTCTACCGCCTCCTGGCCTTCCCGAACGGCATCGCGATGATCGGCCTCGGGTATTCGCTGTGGCGAACCGCCCGCAAGACCACCGTGCCCGAACCGACCACCACCCCCGCCGTCACCGCAGGTGCGGAATGACCCAGTACGTCGCACCGCGCTCCCGGACCGCGCCGCACCGCCCGCGGCGCGGCCGGGAGGGCTCTAGCTGGCGGGTTCCGACTGGACTGCTCGCGCTCACGATCTTCCCGCTGATCGCCGGATCGCTCCGGCTGCTCGAGCTCGCCGGTGGCCCGCAGGTCCTGCCGACCAACCCGCGGGTGGACGCCTCACCTGCTCCGGTCGTCGTACACGTCGTCTCAGCCGCGGTATACGCGGTCGCCGGGGCATTCCAGTTCCCAGCAAGGATCCGTCGCCGGCACCGCACCTGGCACCGCCGAGCAGGCCGCGTACTCATCCTCGCCGGCCTACTCGTCGCGGCCTCCGGCCTCTGGATGACCCTCTTCTACCCCGGCGCACCCGGCGGCGACCTCCTGTGGACCGTCCGCCTCGTCGCCGGATCCGCGATCGCAACCAGCCTCGTCCTCGGCTTCACCGCCGTACGACGCCGCAACTTCGCAGCCCACCGCGCCTGGATGATCCGCGCCTACGCCCTCTCGGTCGCGGCCGGCACCCAGGTCTTCACCCAGGGCATCGGCGAGGCCTTCTTCGGAACCACCGAGCTGAGCACAGCCATCTCAATCAGCTCCGGCTGGCTACTCAACGCCGCCGCAGCCGAATGGATCATCCGCCGCCCCACCGCCCGCCGCCCGCGAGCCGCAGCCGAGAGGCCCTGAAATGCCACCCCCACCCCGAACCTACGAGCTCCGCATCGACGGCCACCTGGACCACCACTGGTCCACCTGGTTCGACGGCCTGACCCTCACCCACGAACCCGACGGCACCACCACCCTCCACACCCCCGCAACCGACCAAGCCGGTCTGCACGCCCTCCTGACCCAAATCCACAACCTCGGCGCCACCCTCATCTCCGTCGCCCCCAACCACCCGCATCCGACCGCCTTCCCCTAAGGCTTCCCCGTACCTGCTGCCGCGCTCGCCAGGAGGTCGCCGCAGTAGGACCGGACGGCGCGGTTGACAGTGTCAGGTCGCTCCCAGGCCATGAAGTGGCCGGCGCCTTTGACCCAGAACGGGCCGAGCGCTTCGGGAAAGGCGAGGGCGCATCGCTGCTCGATGTGGTTGCGTATGGTCACCTGGTCGGCGCCGATCAGCACCAGCGCCGGCTGGCGGACCGGTCGGTCGATCATCTCCGGGGCCGACAGCGCCCGGGTGCCCATGACGACCTCGTAGTCGGCGAAGGCGGCGCGCAGCCGAGCGGCGTCGCCGTACGGCTCGGTCAGGAAGGCCAGGTCCTCGTCGTCGAAGGCATCGGGCGGACACCACAGCCGGTGCCCGTAGAACTCGGCCACGTACCGCCGCCGCTGCTCGGGAGTCGCAAGCTCGGCCACCAGAGCGTCAGCGTCGTTACCTTGGCGGCGCTGGTAGTCGTAGACGGCGGGCTTGGGATCGATCGGTGGGATGCCCGCCGCCGCGAACGCCTCCCCCAGATCGGGCATCGAGTCATCCAGAATCACCAGCCGGTCGACCCGATCGGGGTGACGGTTGGCCAGGTCGATCGCGATCATCGCGCCCAGGTCGTGCCCGGCCACGACTGCGCGGTCCCAGCCGAGCCGGTCGAACAGACCGGTCAGGTCGGTGTTGAACGCGTTGAGGTCGTAGAAGTCATCCGGCGCGAAGTCGGAGTCGCCGTACCCGCGCAGATCCGGCGCCACGACGTCGAACCCTGCGTCGGCGAGCGGGACGAGATTGCGCGACCAGATGCGGCTCGTACAGGGGAACCCGTGAATGAGCAGCAACGGCACACCACCGTCCCCACGCCGCCGCACCGCCAACCGATGCCCCGCCCCCACCTCAATCCGCACCGGCGCAACGACCTCACCAGGAAGAACCATGCATCCTGGTCTACACGCCGCCCGGTCCAGCGAGCGCCGCCCAGCTCACCGGCGGTGTGGTTCTTGGCTCGGGTGAGCCGGGTTCGGCCCGGCTCACACGAGTCGGTCAGGTGCTCAGAAGCACGCCTCGGCGTAATAGCACGGTTGCTGGTACCACGGGTCGGGCGGGGGCGGGTCGTTGAAGATGATGCGGAAGTGCGCCTGGTTCTGGACGAACTGCCCGGAGTTTCCGGTCAGGTAGTTGGCCCGGACCGTCCAGACCTCCCCTGCGACGGTGTGCCTCGCCAGGTTGACGTACCTCTCGTTCGCGACGCAGTTGCCTCCGGCGACCGCGCTGTTGAAGGTGAAGGATCCGCTGACGTTGCTCTGGACGTTCCAGAACGCCGACGTGTACGGCCGGAGACCGTTGCCGCCGACCCGGAGCGATGTCCAGTCACCGGCGAACATCTGGTAGTCGTCGGTGCCACCGTCCACCGGCTGGTTCTCGAACCGGAAGCTTCCCGGATACACCGACGTCAGGTAGACGTGAGCGTTGGTACGACAAACCGACGCCTGGGCGGGCTCCGCCATGACGACCGAGACGACCCCCAGCGGGACCAGCACGGCCGCAACCGCGGCGAACCGTCTCAGCGCCCGCCGCCACCGGCTGGGCGCACGCGTGTGTTGCATGACTGTTTCCTCTCTCACGCAGAACGCTTGATCGGTCGACCGGTCGATCGAATGGATCACCCGACGTTCGGCACGACCCCGCCCGCGGATGGTCCCCCGCCGGCCCACGTGGCCGGCCGGTCGCGGATGCGAGTCGCACTGCCCCTCCCGACGGATGAGCGACCGCGCAGCCGCGACGGTCAGCCACCACCACTCTCCCCGGCGCCGACCACAGGCTGCCGGCCGCGCCTCCCGCCGAAGGCGGCTAAGGAACAGTCGCCGCGGAGCGGTGTCGTTTGGGGTGGGTCGCGTAACAGTTCTCGGGGATTGACAGACAGTTCTCAGGTTGACGCTGTAGGTTCCCTGCAGACATCTCGTGAGGAGGGTTCTGCATGTCCAAGAAGACCCATCAGCAGCAGCTGGCGGCGCGGAAGGCCAAGCGGCAGGCTGAACGGGAGGCCGAGCGGCGGCGGCAGCGGCGGAACCTGACGGTCACCGTCACCGCGGTGGTCGCGGTGGTGGCGGTCTTGGTGGGGGTCTTCATCGTGCTCGGGAACGGCGACGACGACGCGCCGGCCGCGTCGGAGAGTGCCCGGACGGAGAACAAGCCGAAGAGCATCCCGACCGCGCTCGCGCCGGCGCCGAAGCGGGCGACGCCGCTGCCGGCCGAGGTGAGCTGCACGTACAAGAAGGGCACCGAGGCGGCGAGCAAGAAGGTGAACCCGCCGGCCGACGGCAAGGTGAAGGCGTCGGGTACGGCGAAGGTCAGCCTCGACACGTCGATCGGCGACCTGCAGGTGACGCTGGACAGCGCGCTCGCGCCGTGCACGGTGAAGAACTTCCTGAGCCTGGCCGGACAGAAGTACTTCGACAACACGAAGTGTCACCGGATGACGGTCGGTGAGGGGCTGCAGGTGCTGCAGTGCGGCGACCCGAGCGGGACCGGGAGCGGCGGGCCGGGGTACAGCTTCGCGGACGAGGTGTTCCCGACGCTGAAGTACGGGCGGGGCACGCTGGCGATGGCGAACTCGGGGCCGAACACGAACGGGAGCCAGTTCTTCATCGTGTACGGCGATGGGAGTGGGCTGTCACCGGACTACACCGCGTTCGGGACGATCGACGAGCCGAGCCTGAAGCTGATCGACAAGGTCGCCGAGGAGGGCGTGGTGCCCCAGAACGGCCCGACCGACGGTGCGCCGGTCACCCCGGTGGACATCAAGACGGCCAGCGCAGCTGCCTGAGCAAGAACAAGCGTGCGGCCCCCTCCTGCAGCAGGAGGGGGCCGCACGTGTTTGTGACGGCTACGCCAGCAGGCCGTACTTGGTGCGGGGCCAGGCTAGTAGGGCTTGGATTTGGGCTATGCCGGATTGTTCCAGGAGTTGGACCGGGCCGTCTACGAAGTGGTAGAGGCCGGTGGCGGGGTCGCGGGCTTCAGTGTAGGCGCGGTCGGCGTAGGCCTGCATGGTCTGCTTGTAGCGGTGGTCGGGGGCGACCGAGTCGAGGATCAGCAGGTTCTTGAACCAGATCGAGTTGAACCGGGTCGGCTGCTTCCACAACCGGTCCTCGGCGCCGTAGAAGGCCAGTGACGCGTTCGCGACCGACTTCGCGTCGTTCAGGTACTTCCGGTCACCCGTTGCCTTGTACAACAGTACGCCGGCCCCGAGCATGACGCCCTGGTTGTAGCTCCACTGCGTCTTCTCGATGGTGCCGGCCAGGTCGATGTGATCCCAGTACAGCCCGTTCGGCGCGAGCATGCAGTCCTGCGTCCAGTCGTACATCCGCTTCGCCCAGGTCAGGTACGAGCGGTCCCGCGTCAGCAGGTAGAGGTGTGCGCCGAGCTCGGCGCCAGGACCGTTCGACACCGTGTTCCGGTCCTGGCTCCAGGGCGCCTGGGTCCAGAAGACGCCGCCCGCGCACGGGTGCGTCGGGTCCGTGTCCCAGCCGTACACGACGAGCGCGAAGATCTCCCGGGCCCGGGCGAGCGCCGCCTTGTCACCGGTCCGCTTGTAGTGCTGGACGAGGTGCAGCCCGATCCACTCGTTGTCGTCGTAGAACTTGTCACCGCCCTGGCCCAGCGGCGGGCGCACGTACGAGTCGTATCCCTTCGGCGTCGTCTCGGCGTTCCAGTACGGCTCGTACGCCGCGATCCGGCGGTCGGCCTCCTTCGACGCCTTGAGGCCGGCGCCGGGGATGCCGGCCAGGTTCTCGGCCGCGATCGCCGCCTGCGAGTACGGCCAGACGTAGGCGTACGGGTTCGGATGGGTGTTCGGGTACTCCTCGAGCAGGAGGTCCTGCCCGGCGTCGAAGTACTTGTTCAGCGCCTCGTACGACGCCTGGGCGCGGGCCGCGTTGCTGGTCACGGCATCAGCTCCGGTCACGTGCAGCGACCCGAGTACGGCGACTGCCAGCACCCCGGCCGCAATCCTGGTTGATATACCAAATTTCCTGCGCATCGACCTGCTCCTCCTGGGCGGTGGCGGTTGACATCGATGTCAAGTTCTAACCGGCGCAGGGGAATCGCGTCAATGGCTCAGCGCCCGGCAGCTTGATCCGGCTCAATTGGTATATCAAGTGGACTGGGCACGAACGCGAACTAGGACGACCGCAGCCGCAGCCGGCCGCGAAGCTGATCGCCGGTCAGCACCCGCCGGCCCTTCGACCCGACGGCCTCCAGCGTGAGCACCCGGCCCCCGCTCGGCCCGACCCCGGTCCGCTTGAGCACCCGCAGGCTCCGGATCGACCCGACGTCGAACGCGGCCTGCATCTCGGCCGCCGTCCGGGTGACCGTCCACGTCACGTTCGGGTTCCCGTTCCCCGGGTACGCGTCCCAGCCGTCCAGCTTCATCACCTGGTACGGAATCGGCCCGGTCGCCGTCGCACCGCCGTTCGACGAGGAGAACTCCGCGATGATCGGCTTGCCCTTGTACAGCCGGACCTGTCCCGCCGTCGCGGCGATCGCGGTGTTGGTCGACGCCTTCTCCGAGTCGTAGCCGCCGTACACCTGACAGGAGATCGTGTCGCACAGGTCGTAGGCCCGTTTCGCCGCCCGGCCACGATGGAAGACCGAATAGGTGCGCGCAGCAACGGACTGCGCCTGCAGCGCGGCCGGACGCCAACTGGACAAGGCCTCTCGCGGTACGACGCCCCGCAGGTAGTGCTCGAGCGCCAGCACGTTCACCGTGTCCAGATGAGCACCCGGTACGTCGATCGCCCGCAGCGCACCGCGATACCGCCGTACGGCGCCACTCGGCAGCACCAGCCCGGTCACGGACGCACCCTCGAACTGCGTCATACCGCCGAACGTCTTCCACAGCGTCCACTTCCGCGTCTTCGCGTCGTACGAGCTGACCTTGGTGCCATGGTCGCCGTACGGGTCGATCGACCACTGGTTCCGGGTCGATGCCTTGGGCAATGGATAGACCTTGCCGGTCTTCAGGTCCCGGACCTTCAGGTGGTTGACGGTGCCGACCCGGACGCCGTCGGTGGTGTCCGCGGTGATCCGGATCCGGATGCTCCCGGTCGCCTTCCCGGTCGTCGTGCCCGGGTAGTAGAAGTCGAGGATCTGCTGCGCCGACTTCCCCGCGATCGCCGCGCCCTGGGCGCCGTACTGCGACATCCCGCGCCCGTGACCGAAACCGCGGCCGCTGATCGTGGTGTCCGGGCCGATCACCCGGGCCTCGGCGGTCGCGCTGATCAACGTGGAGCCGAGGACGACGACCGCGATCGCGCGCTTCTTCATCGGACGCTCTGGTACTGGACGTAGACCTTGCCGCGGTGCTGGTTGTAGGTGAGCCAGCCGTGCTGGTACTTCTGCCGCAGGCCGCCCTTGACCTTGTACATGTCGGTGACCGGCAGCCCCAGCCGCGACCGCTCCGCGCCGAGACCGGCGTACCGCGCGTAGATCAGTCCGCCCACCGGGCGGGTCCCGATCGACTTCGACCAGTAGAGCGCGCCGTTGCGGAAGTGCTGCACCTTCGTGCCGTTCACGCTGTTGCGGAACTCGGTCGTCGGCAGCCCGAGCACGGTGTCGGGACCGAGCTGCCGGTACCGAGCGCGAAAGACGCCGACCGTCGAATGGGTGCCGGTGGCAACAGAGTTGAAGACGTCCCGGGTGGCGAAGTACGTCGCCCAGCCGGTCCTGGTCCGGTGCTCACCCCAGAACGGCTGGCCGGTCTGCCGGAAACCGATGCGCTTGGCGAAGCGGTAGATCGGCGTCGAGACGCTGCCGCCGATCAGGACGCCGACCCGTTGCTTCAGCCAGCCGAGCTTGCCGTACAGCTGGTTGCCCGGGCAGGCCGTCGCCTTGGTGTCGCGATGACCCGAGACTGTGTGCAGCCGGCTGCCGGCCAGCACGACCGTCGCCTGCGGCGAGCGATAGTTCGCGTCGAACTTCCACGCGATCACCCGGGCGGTCTTCTCCAGCATCGCCTGGCTCGGCGCCGTCTTCTCGTAGTTGCCGATCAGCGCAACCCCGAACGAGTTCGCGTTGAAGGAGCCGGTGTGCGCGCCGAGCACCGGCAGCTGCGCACCGCCGTACCGGCCCTCGAAGACCCGGCCGAAGCGGTCGACGAGGAAGTTGTAGCCGAGGTCGCACCAGCCGCGGCTCTTCACGTGGTACGCGTACATCGCGCGCACCATCGCCGGGACCTGCGTGCGGGTGTAGTCGTTCCGGTCGGCGGTGTGGTGGACGAAGGCGGCCTGCACGGTGGTCGTGTACTTCGGACGCGCACAAGCCTTGCCGTTGTGGCTACGCAGCCGCTCGTCCGCACCCCACGCCTTACGGCTCACCATCGCCGGCATCGGGTACGGCGCCCTGGTCGCCTCGGGCTCCACGCTCTGCACGCCCGGCTCGTCGGCGTCGGTCGCGAGTACGCCGGGCTGGATCAGCACCACCTTCGCGTCTGCGACCGTGGTACCACTGCCTGTCACCGCACTGGCCTGCACACCGGTCGCGTCGCCGACCCACAGCGGCTTCGTGCCCGCCCGGACGCCTTCCGGCGACGCCGGGTCGGGGCCGTGCTCGTCCTCGACTGTCAGCCGCTGCCACTCGCCCCACTGGCCGGCCCGCTGCACGCGCACGCGAGCCTGCACCGCCTGGGCGCCTTTCGGCCAGGTCACTCCGACCATCGCGAACGGCTTCGTCTCGGCCGCGATCGTCGGCCCGTCGATCGCCAGTTCCTGGTACGACGCCTCGGCGGGCGCCGGCGGAGTCGTGGGAGGGACGGACTGCAGATCCGGCAGGACCTGTGGGGCGGCGAAGGCGAGCCCGGTCACCGCGAGCGTCACGAGTCGGGAGGTCTTGCTCATGGCCTTGCTCATGCGCTGCCTTCCGGCGGAGGTACAACGGTCGCTGGGCGGCAGTAATCGATTATGCGCGCTCGGTGACCGCTTTCCCGGGATTGCGTCACCCTGCGTGGCGTACGGATGTTGAGGGCTTCGGTAGGCTCTGGGTAAAGCCCTGCGAGACAGCCCTAGAGGCAGAAGAGGCCCGTCATGGAACTCATCCTGATCATCGCGCTCGTGGTGATCGCCGTTCTGGCATACCGGTCGTACCGGCGGACCCAGCTGCAGAACCGCCAGCAGCACGAGATCACCGCCGCCGAGCTCGAGTCGGTCAAGCGCACCGCCGACGAGGACATCACCAGGTTCGGAGAGGAACTCCAGGACCTGGACCTGGACATGGTCGGCAAGGACCTCGGCGACGGGGCCCGGCAGGACTACCAGCGCGCCCTGGACGCGTACGAGTCCGCCAAGGAGGCGGTCGGCAAGGTCACCCAGGCCGAGGAGATCAAGCACGTGATCGAGATCCTCGAGGACGGCCGCTACGCGGCGGCGTGCGTGCGCGCCCGGGTGAACGGCGAGCCGCTGCCGCAGCGCCGCCCGTCCTGCTTCTTCAACCCGCAGCACGGTCCGTCCGTCGAGGACGTGACCTGGGCGCCGCCTGGCGGCGCGCCGCGTGAGGTGCCGGCCTGTGCGGCCGACGCCGAGCGGGTCCGGGCCGGCGCGGAGCCGGACGTCCGCAAGGTGATGGTCGGCCCGCAGCGGGTTCCGTACTGGGAGGCCGGTCCGGCCTACTCGCCGTACGCGCAGGGTATGTTCGGCGCGCTCGGCGGTGTGATGACCGGTATGTTCCTCGGCACCATGCTCGGCGGCATGTTCGCCGGCGGTGGCTACGGCGACTACGCGGCCGGGTACGACGCCGGCCAGGCCGACGCGGGTGGCGACGGCGGTGGCGGCGAGGGCGACTTCAACATGGGTGACAGCGGCGGCGACTCCGGCGGCTGGGACTTCGGCGGCGGAGACTTCGGCGGCGATTTCTGACCCGAACGACCGAGCCCCGGCGACCACCATGGTCGCCGGGGCTCGTGCTTTTCGTGACTACTCGCCGAAGAGGTCTTCGCCCTCGCCGGTCATCGCGTAGTGGGTGACGCCGGGGAAGGTGGTGGGGACCTTGCCCAGGCTCTCGATCACCGTGGCGGTGCCGTTGGCGTGGCCGACGGCGTACAGGTAGGCGCTGTCGGTGTCGTGGTCGACGCCGGTCAGCAGGGTGCCCTGCGTGCCGCACTTGTAGGCGACGATCGACTCGAAGCCCTGCCAGGTCCGGGTCCGGACCGGCTTCACGATCGGCTTCATCGGGGACGTCAGCGGAATCCGGATCGTGTAGAGCGCGCCGCCGCGAGTGGTGGCCAGCAGCGTGTCATAGGTGCCGGTCTCGCTGATCAGCGCCATCGTCTTGACCGCGGCGAAGCCCGGGTACGAGCCGAGCGACCGGAAGCCGTTCGTGTCCCAGCGGAACAGCACGCCGTCGTCGCGCAGGCCGTACAGGTAGCTGTGCGGCTTGCTCACCCACGCCGCGTCGGACTCCTCGATCTGGGTGAACCGGTCCCAGCCGCCGCCGATCCGCTTCGAGCTGACCACCGGCTCCGGCTCGACGCCGTCCCAGCGCACCTCCGCCGAGTACAGGCCGGTGCCGCTGATCACCTTGCCGTACCACCACGACTCCGCGGTGAGGGCGCTGAAGTACCAGGTCGAGCTCTCCTTGATCGGGAACACCTTGATCGGGTCCTCGAACGGCTGTGCGGTCGGCGGCCGGGTCGCGACCACGTCCGCACCGCCGGTGTTCCCGGCCGCGTCGAACGCGCCGACGTACATGCCGCACGGGTTGGCCGCCGTACCGGCTGCCACCTTCGGCGGCCCTTCCTTCAGTTCCGGCCCCGGCTTCGGCGGGGTCGCGCTCGCCGGGATCGCGGCCGCGCCGGCCAGCAGCGCAGCCGCGAGCACGGCGGAGACTCGTTTCAAGCTCATCTGGTTTCTCCCCTCTCTTGCTGAGCTAGATACGGTCTCCGCCGTAAAAGTTGCGATCTACCTGGTGATCGTGATCGGGACCGACAGCGCCGACGGCGCCGTGGCCGGTCCGAGCAGGAGCTCACCGTGGTAGGTCTGGCCGCGGTGGTAGCGACTCCGCCGACTGTTTTCGAACCACGACTTTTGCTTGCCGCAAGCAACGATAACTATTAGTCACCAATATAAATCCTGAGCCCCGTTTCTCCCCGGAACGACGCCCCGGACCTCGATCACACCCCGTGTTCACCCACCGATCTGCGCACATGCAGGTTTTCCCGTGTCTTCCGCAACTTTTCCGGAGCCGCCCGTATCAAGTCGGTATGACCCTGAAACGAACTCTCGCAGTCGCGGCGGCCGCCGGGCTGCTGGGCAGCTTCGCCACCGCCTCCGTGAGTACGGCGGCGCCGGCTGCGGCCTGCACTATGACTGTCGGCTCGATCACGAGTGGCGGCGACATCGGATACTCGGACGTCACGGCCACGGCGCCGGTGACCGCTCGGCAAGGCACCGGCGTACACATCTTCTCGCCGGGGATCGCGAAGATCAGCTCGACCTGGACCCGGAACGTCGGTGAGCCGGACGGGCCGGTCACCACTGGCGAGGTGCTGCTCAACGACACGATCTACAACGCGTGGTACGGGCCCGATCCCGACGGGCCGGTCGGCATGAGCCGGGCGGGCACGGGCTTCGGCACGTACATCGTGACCGAGCGGGCGTCGTACCTGGCGTCCGGGCCGCAGCTTGCGACGTACCGGCTGCGGGGCGACGGCGTGCTGTACCGGTACGCGCACCGATGGGACGGCAACCCGACGTCCACGGTCACCCGCTACACCGGCTTCGCCGCTGTCAAGACGATGGCGTTGATCAGCGAGACCAAGGCCTACGACACGTTCCTCGCGAACACCCGCGGCGGCGCGCTCTACACGATCCGGTTCCCGCGGACCGGCGCCCCGGTGGTCAAGAAGGTGCGCACGTCCACGTGGCAGACCTTAGAGCACCTGGTCGCGGAGAAGTGCGGCGCGCAGAGCACGCTGCTCACCGCAATCGACAAGGACACCGGCTCCGCCTACCTGTACGCCGTTGGGCACGCCAACGGCACCGCCACCGTCATCAAGGGCCTCGGCAAGATCCCCGGCACCTACAAAGACCCCGTCTACTACCTCCGCACAACCGAAACCAACCCACCCCTCTTCGGCGAGTAAGGACATCAGCTTGAAGCGAGCAGTCTCGGTGGCGGCGGCCGCCGTACTCCTGGGGGCTCTGACAACAGCGCCCGCCGAAGCGGCGTCCACCGCCGCGTGTGAGATGTCGGTGGGATCCATCAACGCGAACGGCGACCGTGCGCACGCGACGGTGACCGCCTCGACTCCGCCGACGGTCAAGCAGCGGACGGGGCAGCACATGTTCACGCCGGGCGCCGCCAAGTTGAGCACGACCTGGACCTACACGGTCCTGAATCCGGTCGGCTACTACGACTCGGCGTACGTCGTCCTCGGCTCGTCGCTCTACAAGGCGACGTACGGCGTCAACACCGATGGCAAGCCGATCAACGCGGTGACCCGGGTCGGCGGCGGGTGGGAGAACTTCATCGCCGTCGAGGAGTCGTTCTCCTGGGGACCGACGATCCGGTTCGCCAAGTACGGCCTGCGGAACGACGGTGTGCTGTTCCGCTGGACCGACGGCTTCAAGAAGGTCAGCTCGTACGCCGGCTTCAGCGCGGTGAAGACGATGGCGCTGATCAGCGAGACCGCGACGTACGACACCTTCCTGGCGACCACCCGCGGCGGCGCCCTCTACACGATCCGGATCCCGGTCGGCTCGGCGAAGCCCGTGGTCAAGCAGGTGCGCTCGTCGACCTGGCAAGGGTTCGAGCACCTGGTCGCGGAGAAGTGCGGCACGCAGAGCACGCTGCTCACCGCAATCGACAAGGACACCGGCTCCGCCTACCTGTACGCCGTTGGGCACGCCAATGGCACCTCGACCGTGATCAAGGGCCTGGGCAAGGTGCCCGGCACCTACACCGATCCCGTGTACAACCTCGACACCGCCGAAGGCAACGCGCCACTGTTCGGCGAGTGAGGAGCTCGAGATGCGCATGAAGGCTTTGGCCGCATCAGCCGTACTGCTCGGAAGTACCGTTCCCGTCGGTACCGCGGTTGCGGCGCCGGCCGCGGCCTGTCAGCAGAAGGTCGGGTCGATCACCAGCGCCGGCGCCGCTGTGAGCCGGAGTGTGCAGGCCGGCACACCGCCAACGGCGACCGGACCGGGTGATCCATGGCCGCTGTTCTCACCCGGGTTGGCGCGGGCGAGTACGAGTTGGTTCTGGTCGTTGAACGCACCGCAGGGGACCACGTACGCCGGCACCGTCATCGCGGGCTCGGCCCTGTACAACGCGAGCTACGGCTGGGACCGGGACGGGAAGCCGTTCCAGCAGACCACTCGCGTCGCCGGCGGTTGGGGCAGCTTCACAGCGGTCGCGGACACGCTCTCCACGCCGTACGTCGGCGGTCCGGTTGGCCACCGCTACCTGTACGGCCTGCGGAACGACGGCGTCATCTTCCGCTGGCGTGCCGGCGACAACGGCGGCTGGCACCCGATCGGGTCGTTCCCCGGTTTCTCCGCAGTGAAGACGCTGACCGTGATCAGCGAGACGAAGACGTACGACACCTTCCTCGCATCCACCCGCGGCGGCGCCCTGTACACGATCCGCATCCCGACCACGAACTCGTCGATACCGATCGTGAAGGTGGTCCGGCGCTCGACCTGGGGCGCCTTCGAGTCGCTGGTCGCCGAGAAGTGCGGCCAGCAGAGCACCCTCCTGACCGCCATCGACACCGACGGCGGCGCCGCCTACCTCTACGCCATCAGCCACGCCAACGGCACCGCCACCGTCATCCAAGGCCTGGGCAAGCTCCCCGGCACCTTCAAAGACCCGGTAAACCACCGGCTGGCCCCTGACTCCGCAGCCCCACTCTTCGGCGAGTAGCCCGCGAGCCCCGGCAACCCCTGTGGTTGCCGGGGCGTCCCGGTTTCCGGCCGAGTCCGTCGACAGGCCCGCTCTGTTCGCTCAGGTCGTGTGCAGCCCGGCGTGGTCCCGGCGGCGCTGGACACCGAGAGTGATGCCCAGCCCCGCACCGGCAAGCGTGAAAGCCCCCAGCGCGCCGAGCGCAACCGAGCTCACGTCGAGCCCCTGGCCGGTCTCGACGGTCGGGGGCTGCGTAGGCACCGTAGTCGGTGGTGCGGTCCAGGGCGGCTCCGGCGGCACGCCTGCAGCGGCCGGCGAGGCCGTCATCGTCACCAGCGCCGCGCACACCCCGGCAGCTGCCACTGTCGCCCGGGTCAGTTTCTTCTTCATGCGAATCACCTCCTTTCGGACTCCCGTTGTCGCACCGGGCGGTATCGCGGCGAGCGCGCGCGGTATCGCCGCGGTATCGCGGCCCTTGACCGCGGTCCCGGGCAGGCCGACAGTCGAGGGGTGGGTATCGCCGTTCTCGGCCCGCTCACGATCGAGGGGGAACAGAAGGTCCTCGGCCGGCGTGACCGGGTCGTGCTCGCAGCTCTGTCCGTGCGCCCGGGAGAGGTCGTCAGCGCGGACCTGCTCACCGATGTCCTGTGGGGCGAGCACCCGCCGGCGTCGGCTGCCAAGGTGATCCAGGGTTGCGTCGTCCGGCTCCGCAAGCTCCTCGGCAACCACGCGATCGAGACCTCCCCCCTCGGCTACCGCCTGGCCGTGCCCGCTGATGAGATCGACGCGCGCCGGTTCGAGCGCGCGATCGCCCGTGCGGGTGAACTCCTCGCCGCGAACGAGGCCGAACGGTCGGAGCTGGTGCTCGCAGACGCACTCACGCTCTGGCGCGGCCGGCCGCTCGACGACCTCGACGGATGGGACGTCGCCCAGATCGAGGTGTCGCGACTGGAGGAGCTGCGGCGAACGGCAGAGGAGATGTACGTCGACGCCGCGCTGCGTGCGGGTCGGCATGACTCGATCCTCGCCAAGGCTCAGGCCCTCGTGGCCGAGGCGCCGCTGCGCGAACGTCGCTGGGGGCTGCTGGCCACCGCGCAGTACCAGGCGGGACAACAAAGTGAGGCCCTGCGCACGATCCACCGGCTGCGTGCCGTGCTCAGCCGGGAGCTCGGACTGGATCCGAGCCCGGAAGTCGACACGCTCGAACAGGCGATCCTGCGCCAGGACCCGGCGCTGGTAGTCGCGACCGCGCTGCCGGAGCCGAGCCCACGGTGCCCCTACCCGGGCCTCAAGCCGTACGACGTAGCGGACGCCGACGGCTTCTTCGGACGCGACCACGAAGTCGCCGCCTGCCTGCGCAAGCTTGCCGAGACGCGCGTGCTGGCCGTCATCGGCCCCTCCGGCTGCGGCAAGTCCTCGCTGATCCGGGCGGGCGTGGCCGCCGGCCTGCGTCGCGACGGCCGGGTCGTCGTGGTGATGACTCCTGGAGCACACCCGGTTGCTGCGCTGACCGCCGCCGTGCCGAGGGGCGGAAACGCACCGACTCTGATCGTCGACCAGTGTGAGGACCTGTTCACGCTGTGCCAGAACGCCGCTGAGCGCGAAACCTTCGTCAGTGCCCTCGCAGCCCACCGGCAGGTGGCTCCGCTCATCGTGTCGATGCGGGCAGACCGGCTCGCCGACGTCGCCTCGCACCCGGCATTGGCCCGGATTGTCGAGGAGGGCCTGTACCTGCTGACCGGAATGGCGGACGACGACCTGCGCAGCGCGATCGTGGAGCCGGCCCGACTGGCCTGGCTCGTGATCGAACCGGGACTGGTCGACCTGCTGGTCAACGACGTCGCCGGCCGTCCCGGCGCCCTCCCGCTGATGTCCCACGCCCTGGTCGAAACCTGGCAACGCCGCGAGGGCCGCACCCTGACCGTCGCGGGTTACCAGGCATCGGGCGGAATCCAGGGAGCCATTGCCCAGTCGGCGGAGGAGGTCTACGGGCGTTTCGGCGCCGAGCAGCAGTCGATGCTGCGCGACCTCCTGCTGCGCTTGGTCACGCTTGCATCGGACGGTGAACCAGTGCGAAGCCGGCTGCCACGGCGGGTGGTGGTTACCGGGCCCGAGCAGGACGCAATGGTCGATCTGCTGGTCGCTGCGCGCTTGGTGACCAGCGACGACGACGCGCTGGAGATCGCCCACGAGGCGCTGACGCGAGCCTGGCCGCGGTTGCGGGAGTGGCTGTACGACGACTTGGACGGGCAGCGGATCCTGCACCATCTCGCGGCGGCGGCCGACTCGTGGGACGGTCTCGGGCGACCGGACAGTGAGCTGTACCGGGGGACGCGACTGGTCAAAGCGCTGGAGTGGCAGGCAACCGGCCGAGCGGCCCTGACCGCCACCGAGCAGGATTTCCTTGCCGAGGGCAAGCGGTTGTCGGAGGCGGAGCTTCGTGCGGCCGAGGACCAGGCGCGGCATCAGCTCCGGGTGAACCGGCGGCTGCGAGCTGCGCTGTCCACGGCCGCAGTACTGCTGGTCGGTGCACTGATCGCCGGATTCGTCGCCGTCGACCAGGCAGATCGCGCCGACCGCCAGGCCGGCACCGCCCAGCAGTTGGCCATCGCAGCCGACGCCCAACGCGTCGGAGCGCAGGCGCAACTGTCGGAGGACATCAGCCTGTCCTTGCTGCTCGCGACCGCCGGCCTGCGGCTCCACGACTCGCCGGCAACCCGAGTCAATCTCTTGTCCGTCCTCGGCAAGCACCCGCAGCTCGTACGTTCAGCACCCGCGGCCGGCGGTTACCTGGAAGGGATCGAGTTGAGCCCGGACGGACGACTGCTCGCGTCCGGCGACGACGCGAACCGGATGCACCTCTACGACACCACCGACAACAGCCTGATCGGCACCTACGCGGGCTTCGCCGAGTCCGGCACCCAGGCGTTCGTCGATCCGGTCTTCAGCCCGGACGGCCGGCTCCTGGTGGCCGCGGCGGAGACGCCCGATCCCGACCCGCTCCGGCTGCTCGACCCCGCGACGATGCAGGAGTCCGGGCCTCGGCTGGCCCGGCCGAGCCTGCCGGGACGTTCACAACGGTACGGAATCGCCACGGCGAGATTCAGCCCCGATGGCCAGTTCCTCGTTGGTACGGCAGTCGAGGATCACGCTGTGGATGCGCCGCTCGTCGACATGACCGGGTTCGCGCTGGTGTGGGACCTGCGGGCACGCCACCGGCCGCCGCTCCGGTACCCGCTCGGCAAGGGCTTCCACAGCCTGGCGCTGAGCCCGGACGGCCGCACGATGTACACCACCTGGCCGATGACGGCGTACGAGGTCGCGACCGGGCGGACGATCTGGCGGCGGCCCGACGTCTGGACCGCCTTCTCGCTCGACGCGAGCCCGGACGGAACCCGCCTCGTCGGCGAGTATCACTACCACGACCGGGACAGCACCATGCACGTCCTCGACGCCCGAACCGGAGACGATGTCACCCGGCTTCGCGGGCACACCCAGCAGCCACGAGGGCTGCGGTTCTCCCACGACGGGACGATGGTGGCCTCGGCGTCCCACGACGGCGAGGTGATCGTCTGGGACACCACCACGTGGAAGGTGAAACAGCGCTGGCGGACGTTCGAGCAGACCTGGAGCATCAACTTCAGCGTCGACGACCGGCTGGTCTTCACCGGAGGTGACGACGGCATGCTACGCACGTGGGACCTGGACGCCCAGCACACTTACCTGCGCCGCACCGCGGCCGCCGAGAGCGTGCCGGTCCTGACACACGCGGACCTCTCACCCGATGGACAGCGGGTGGCGTACCGGTGGATTGCCGGCGATCAGGGCTGGATCAGATTCGCCGACACCAGCGGTGCGGATGCGACTCCTCCCCAGCGCCTTCCGACCTGGGAAGGCGAGTGGGTGCCAGGCATCTGGCGTTCCGACGGAAAGCGCTACGTGAGCCACGCAGGCTGCTCCGGCGAGTGCGGCGAGGGCGGTGCGATCACCGTGCTCGACCCAGCCACGGGCAAGGTCCTGGCCGAGCGGCGGGTGACCGCGGCCGAGATCGAGTCGCTGGCCTACGTCGACGGAAGCCGCAGTCTGCTGGCTGGCGACGCCGACCAGCAACTTCGGCTGCTGGATGCCGAGACACTGCAAGTCAGGCAGACCCTGCGCACCGGTGCAGCGGACTGCTGCACCGCGGCATCGGCCGACGGCCGGACCGCGCTGCTCCTCGACAATGCGCCAGACGCTGCGTCGGAGCAGTGGCGCGTGGTCGACACGGCGAGTGGCGAGGTCAGGAGCGATGGAGTCATCGAGTTCCAGGTCTACGGCGCGGCCGCCTCGCCGGCCGGTGACCGCGTCGCGCTCACCGGGCAGAGCGGCGACGTCGTCACGATCGAACTCGCGTCAGGACGTATGCAGCAAGCCTCGACCGGACTCGGCACGGAGGTTCTTCGAGTGCGGTACTCCGACGACGGCACCCGGCTGGTCACCGGAGCCATCGACGGCAGCGTCAGCCTCTGGGACGCCGCGACACTCGAGCTCCTCGGCACGGCTCGCCCACCGCAAGGCCAGGGCGAACCGTTGCCCGCGATGGCCGAGTTCGCGTCGGGTACGCACACCGTTGTCATCGCGACGTACAACGGGCAGATCTTCCACTGGGACACCAGCCCGGCCCGCGCACTCGAAACAGCCTGCCAAATGGCAGGCCGAAACCTGACATCACAGGAATGGTCGCAGTACCTACCACAACAGCCGTTCCAGAAAGTCTGCCCGAACCTCCCCTGACCGCGAAGGTGGAGTTGGCGGGCGGCTTGAGCGGGTCGTCGCTGGAGCAGCATTAGCCGCCTCTACCTCGCTGCGCGGCCACATCAGCCAGAGACCAAATCAAATCCTCTTTTGTTTTCTTTCGTCTTGTTCTTGTCTTGTTTCTGGCTCTGCTGCTCTTCCTCGGGCTTGTCAGTCCCGCAGGTGGAGTTGGCGGGCGGCTTCGGCTATGGAGCCGGAGACTGAGGGGTAGACGGTGAAGGAGGCGGCCACCTGGTCGACGGTGAGGCGGGCGGCTACGGCCAGGGAGATGGGGTGGATGAGCTCGCTGGCGCGCGGGGCGACCACCACGCCGCCGACGATGATGCCGGTGTTCGGCAGGCAGAAGAGCTTCACGAAGCCGTCCCGGACGCCCTGCATCTTGGCGCGGGCGTTGTCGGCCAGCGGGACCTTGACGACGATCGCCGTACTGCCGCCGGCGTCGACGGCGGCCTGGGACACGCCGACGGTGGCGATCTCCGGGGCGGTGAAGACGTTCGCGGAGACGGTCGACTGATCCAGCGGGCTGACCGCGTCGCCGAGCGCGTGCGCCATCGCGATCCGGCCCTGCATGGCGGCGACCGAGGCGAGCATCAGTACGCCGGTGCAGTCACCGGCCGCATAGACGCCGCGGGCGGTGGTCCGCGAGACCCGGTCGACCGTGACGAAGCCGCCGTCGCCCAGCGACACGCCCGACTCGGCAAGTCCCATGTCATCGGTGTTCGGCAGCGATCCGACCGCGAGCAGCGCGTGCGATCCCTCGACCGTGCGGCCGTCGGTGAGCGTCACCACGACCCCGTCGCCCTGCCGCTTGACCGACTCGGCCCGGGACTTGCCCAGCACGGTCAGCCCGCGCCGCTTGAACACGTCCTCCAGTACGGCGGCCGCGTCCGCGTCCTCGCCGGGCAGCACCCGGTCCCGCGAGGACACCAGGACGACGTCGCTGCCGAGGGCGTCGTACGCGCTGGCGAACTCGGCGCCGGTGACACCGGACCCGACCACGATCAGCCGCTCGGGCAGCTCCTCGAGCTCGTAGACCTGCTCCCAGGTCAGGATCCGCTCGCCGTCGGGCTCGGAGCCCTTCAGGATCCGCGGCCGCGCCCCGGTGGCGATCAGTACGACGTCGGCGTCCAGTCGCTCGTCGCCGGCGATCACGGTCTCCGGCCCGTCCAGCCGGCCGCGAGCCTGAATGATCCTCACCTTGTCCCGGTCGAGCCGCCGGGTGATGCCGTCGGACTGCGCGGCGGCCAGCCGCTTGACCCGCTGGTTGACGACGGAGAGGTCGACACGCACGGCGTTCGCCGGATCGTCGTCGCCGTCCTCGAGCCGGACGCCGAGCCGGCCGGCCTCCTCGACCTCGGTCATCACCTCGGCCGTCGCTATCAGCGTCTTGCTCGGAACGCAGTCGGTGAGCACCGCTGAACCGCCGATTCCGTCGGAATCGACGACCGTCACCTCCGCCCCCAGTTGGGCGGCCGCACTGGCCGCTTCGTACCCGCCGGGACCGCCTCCGATGATCACAACTCGCGCCACGGGAGGCCATTCTTCCGTATTCTGTGTCGTCGTGACCCTGTACGCCGCGTTTGCGTCGAATCTGGACCCGAACCTGATGGCCGAGCGGTGCCCGTACTCGCCCCTGCGCGGGACCGGGTGGATCACCGGCTGGCGGCTCACCTTCGGCGGTGAGGAGCTCGGCTGGGAGGGCGCCATGGCCACCGTGGTGGAGGACCCCGCCGACCCGTCCAACCAGGTCTTCGTGGCCCTTTACGACATCCACCCCAAGGACGTCGAGCGGCTGGACGAGTGGGAGTGGATCGACCAGGGCGTCTACCGCAAGATCCAGGTCCGGGTGCAGACCCTGGACGGCGAGCAGCTGGCCTGGATGTACGTCCTGAACGCCTACGAGGGCGGTCTGCCCTCGGCCCGCTACCTGGGCATCCTCGCCGAGGCCGCCGAGGCGGCCGGCGCCCCGGACGACTACGTCGCCGACCTCCGCGCGCGCCCCTGCCAGTCGTCGGGACATTAGCTATCTTGCGGTTGTGACCGTCAACGATGACCTCAGGACCGCCGCCGAAGCCTGGCTGAGCGAGGACCCCGACCCCGACACGCGCGCCGAGCTCCGGGCGCTGCTCGACGCCGGCGACGAGGCCGAGCTGGCCGACCGCTTCGCCGGCACCCTCGAGTTCGGTACGGCGGGGCTCCGCGGCGCCGTCGCCGCCGGGCCGAACCGGATGAACCGGGTCGTGGTCATCCGCGCCGCCGCCGGCCTCTGCGCCTACCTGAAGTCGAAAGGCCTGACCGACGGCCCGGTCCTGATCGGGTACGACGCCCGGCACAAGTCCGACGTGTTCGCGCAGGACACCGCCGCCGTGGTCCGCGGCGCCGGCCTGGACGCCGTGCTGCTGGACCGGCCGGCCCCGACGCCGGTGGTCGCCTTCGGAATCCGGCACCTGAAGGCCGTGGCCGGCGTGGTCGTCACCGCGTCACACAACCCGCCGCAGGACAACGGCTACAAGGTTTACCTGGGTGACGGGTCGCAGATCGTGCCGCCCGCGGACGCGGAGATCGCGGCCGCCATCGCCGCGGTCGGCCCACTGGACTCGGTGCCGCGCGGCGACGACTGGCAGACCACCGGCGACAAGCTGATCAACGCCTACCTGGACCGGATCGGCGAGCTGGTGCCGGCGGACGCGCCGCGCGAGCTGAACGTGGCCTATACACCGCTGCACGGCGTCGGCCGCTCGCTGGTGGAGGACGCGGTCGCCCGTGCCGGGTTCGCAGTACCGTCGGTGGTGGCGTCGCAGGCGGATCCGGATCCGGACTTCCCGACCGTGTCGTTCCCGAACCCGGAGGAGCCGGGCGCGATCGACGCCGCGCTGGAGCTGGCCCGGTCGATGGACGCGGACATCGCGGTGGCGAACGACCCGGACGCGGACCGGTGTGCGGTCGCCGTACCGGATGCCGTGGCCGACGGCGGCTGGCGGATGCTGCGCGGGGACGAGTTGGGCGGGTTGCTCGGCGAGTTCCTGCTGTCGTCCCGGCCCGAGGGCGTGGCGGCGTGCTCGATCGTGTCGTCGTCCCTGCTCGGCAAGATCGCGGCCTCGCACGGCGTCGAGTACGTCGAGACGCTGACCGGCTTCAAGTGGATCGGCCGGGTGCCGGGGCTGGTCTTCGGCTACGAGGAGGCGCTCGGGTACTGCGTCGACCCGGTGGCGGTGAAGGACAAGGACGGCGTGTCGACGCTGGTCCGGGTGCTGCAGCTGGCGGCCGAGGCGAAGTCCGAGGGGCGCACGCTGCTGGACCTGCTTGACGACCTGGCTGTGAAGCACGGCCTGCACGCCACCGACCAACTGTCGGTGCGGGTGGAGGACCTGTCGCTGATCGCGACCGCGATGGAGCGGCTGCGGGCCACTCCCCCGACGTCGCTGGGCAGTCACACGGTCGAGCGGGTGGACGACCTCAGCCAAGGCTCCGAAACCCTGCCGCCGACCGACGGCCTGCGCTACACGCTCTCCGAGGGCGCCAGGGTGGTGGTGCGCCCGTCCGGCACCGAGCCGAAGCTCAAGTGCTACCTGGAGGTCGTCATCCCGGTCACGAGCGACGTGGCGGCCGCCCGTGCGCAGGCGGCCCCGGACCTGGCCGCGGTCAAGCAGGCCCTGTCCGCAGCCCTGGGTCTTTAGAACGCACGAAACGTCAGCCGCTCGACCATCCAGGGTCAGCGGCTGACGTTCGACGTACCGGGAGCACCTGGCGGGTGGCTCCCCGGGACGGGGACGGCTCAGCGAGCGGCGGCGGCGGCTTCGGCTTCTTCGGCGCGGAGCGACGCCTGCAGCGACGAGTGCAGGATGCGCAGCGTGCTGGTCGACTGCATCAGCGCGTCGCGCTCGTCCGGGTTCCGGTTCGCCAGGTTGGAGATCTCGGTGATGCTCGCGTCGATCCGGGCGATCCGGTCCGCGACCGAGCCCTCCTGGCTGCTGGCCCGGCGGATCGCCTCGGACGTGACCGTCCAGACGTCTTCCTTGTCGTTGGTCCGCCGCGACATGTCGACCATCTGGCTCAGCGCCGCGAGGTCGTGGTCGACCTGGGTCCGCTCCACCGGCACGGTGATCCCCGCGGTCGCCTGACGCAGCCGGGTCACGTGACCGGACAGCTCGGACCAGCTGCACCTGCCGCTCTTGATCTTGTCCAGCACCTTGGCGTACTCGGTGTTGAACTCGTCGTAGTTCACTGTCCTTGACTCCTGCCGTGAGACTGCTCGACTCAGAACTGTAAGGCGTGCGAGCCCGAAACAAGTAACCACACGATCGCAGATCGTGCACGTGTCGGCAAAACGCAACAGCCGCCCGGTACGCCAACGCGTACCAGGCGGCCGAGTTACGTTAGAACGTCCAGCGGGTCAGGCGACGTAGGTCGACGACGCGTTGAACGTGTTGCAGTTGCCCGCGACGGTGTAGGTGTGCCGCGCGTTGAAGCCCGCGGTCGACCAGAACGCGTGGTTCTTCGGCGAGCCATGGTCGCGGACGCCGCCCGGCTGGTCGCCCATGTGGCTGATCAGGTAGTTGTACTGCGTGAGCAGGCCACCGGCCATCGGGTAGTACCGCTTGTTCGCGCCGACGTAGGCCGCGCCCAGGCAGGACGCCTGCAGCTCGCGGCGACGGCTCTCCTCTAGCCGCGCGGCGTTGGTGGTGAACGCCCGCTGACGCGTCCAGGACGCGTTCAGGATGCCGGTCAGGAACTGCACGTGGTGCCCGTACTCGTGCGACATCATCTGGGTCAGCCACGCCCGCGCGTAGGTCGGGTTCTGGCCCCAGGTCTTGATGATCTGCGCCGCCGGGACGTAGATGACACCGCCACGCCCGCTGCAGTAGTAGCCGGTGGTGTTGCTGACGGTCCCGCAGTCGGTGGCGATCAGCGTGCCGCTGTGCACGGACAGCTTCGGCTTCACCTTGTACGCCGCGCCGGCTGCCTTCAGCGGAACGGCCCACGCCGCGTACATGCACGTCCAGAGCTGGCTTGCGTACGACGCCACGCCCGCCTGCGTGCGCAGCGAGACGTTGACCTCCCGGCACTTCGACGGCGTGATCGCCGGGGTGCTGTAGAGCCGGTTGTAGCGGACGATGGTCGTCGGCGACGACGCCATGGTCGTCAGACCCTCACCCGCCGGCGGGTTGCCGGCCACCTGGTTCGGCGTCTCGGCCGGCTGCGGCAGGACCGGGTAGGGCGGGTTCGCGGCCGGGACGGCCTGCGCGTTCGGAAGTGCAAAGGCTGCGAGGGCGGTGGCGGCAGCGGCGCCGGCCAGACCACGCAAGGTGTTACGGGAGAGGTTGAGCATGATCTCCACTCTCGAGATTCAGGGACGTGTCGTGCACATCCTGGAGTGCGCAGGGGGCCATCCCAGGCTGAACACGGGCTCTGACGCCGCGAACCCGACCGGAGTTCCCGCTAATCGGCGACTCTGGTGCCGAGGAACCGCAGCTGGTCCGGCAGCATGCGTCGCCAGTAGCCGGCCGTGTGCGCGCCCAACTGGACGCCGCCGGTCGCCCCGAGCTCGGTCCGCAGGTCCTCTGCGGCCTCGGCGAACGGGTCGTCCCGGCCGCAGTCGATGCGCACGGCAACATCCCGGAACCCGCTCCTGCGGCCGAACACCTGACTGGTCTCGAAGTCGGCCGGGTCGTCGAACGCACCGGGCGTGGTGTCCTCGTAGCGATGCCAGAGCGCCGGACTGAGAGCGCCGACTGCGACCGCCCGAGTGGCCGGCCGGACACGTCGTTGCCAGTAGTGCAGCGCGACCCACAGCAGCGCGCCGTACCCGCCCATCGACCAGCCGAGCAGGCCGTAGCGCGTGGTGTCGAGGCCGAGTTTCGCCAGCAGGGGCAGGAATTCCTGGTCGAGCATGAACCCGGGATCCTCGCCACCGGCCCGGCGATGCCAGTAGGTCTCCCGCCCGCCGTCCACCGTCGCCAAAGCGAAGGGCGGCGTACCGGCTTGGACGGCGGCAGTCAGGTAGCGGTCGATGCCGAGTTCGTTGACCGCCGACGTGTGGTCGCCGCCACGCCCGTGCAGCACAAGTACGACGGGAAGCGCTGCGGACGGCCCGTAGCCGTCGGGGTAGATGACGCTGTAGCCGACCGTCGTACGGCGTCCGAACGACTCGAAGGTGCCCGACTCGACCGGCCCGCCGGGCACATCGGGTACGACGCCGTCCGGCCCGGTCAGCCCGAGTACGTCGTGCACGCGAGCGCGACCGGGGACGACACCGGTCTCCATCGCGGCCACGCCGGCTACTCCGGTGATCGCGGCGGCCACGCCGGTGCGGATCAGAGTGCGACGGGACAGCGACGGCATCGGCAGCCCCGCTTCGGCTAGCGGAGCACGGCGGCCACTGCGGCGACGACCGCCAGCGCAGCCACGATGGCCAGTTCAGGACGGGCCCAGGAGGTGACGATCTCACCCTCGGCCTTCTTGCCGTACTGCTCCAGGTGGGTCTCGATCCGCTCCACCACGAAGTCGGCGCGGGAGATCGAACTGTCGTCGGACAGTTTCCGGCCGCCGACGCGCTGCTTGCGGAGGTCGCGCATGACGACCTGGACGCCGGGCGCCCGGAAGCGGTTGTCGGCGGTGTGCACGCGGAGGATGTCGGTGACGTCGACGCCGGTGACCTTGTTCCACGGGATCGTGTGGTCGCGCAGGTGGTTACGCAGCAGGATGTTCTCGGGGCTGAGGGTGACCGACGGCCGGACCAGGCCGACGTACGCGAGCATCATCAGCAGGCCGATCACGGCGGCGACCAGCAGACCGGTCACGGTCCGCCACTCCAGCACGATGTCGAGCAGCCCGGCCGCGCCGATCACCATCACGATCACCCCGGTGATCCGGTTCGACGTGGACAGGTACTGCTCGCGTTCCGACGGCTTCTGCTTCACCCGCACAACGTAACCAACGACCGGTCACCGACCCCACAGCGAGGCATGGATCGTGACCTGCAGGGCCTAGACTGCCGGGGTGACCACACTCGACAGCGGCGTCGACTCGTTGGCCGACGTGACCTCGTCCGAGGACCGGCTGCGCCGGTTCCTGCTCGGCCTGCCGGGCGTCGACCAGGTCGGCGCCGAGGCCAGGGCCGCCACGCTGAGCACCCGGTCGATCAAGACCACCGCCAAGGCGTACGCGCTGGACCTGGCGATCCGGATGATCGACCTGACCACGCTGGAGGGCCAGGACACCCCCGGCAAGGTCCGGGCGCTGTGTGCGAAGGCGCGCCGGCCCGACCCGGCCGACCCGAGCACCCCGCAGGTCGCCGCGGTCTGCGTCTACCCGGACCTGGTGGCGACGGCGAAGCAGGAGCTGCAGGGCTCGGGGATCAACGTGGCGAGTGTCGCAACCGCCTTCCCCAGCGGGCGTTCCAGCCTGGCGATCAAGGTCCAGGACACCAAGGACGCGGTCGCCGCGGGCGCCGACGAGGTCGACATGGTGATCGACCGCGGCGCCTTCCTGTCCGGGCGGTACGCGATGGTGTTCGACGAGATCACCGCGATCCGAGAGGCGGCCGGCGACGCGCATCTGAAGGTGATCCTGGAGACCGGCGAGCTGGTCACCTACGACAACGTCCGGCGGGCGTCCTGGCTGGCGATGCTGGCCGGCGCGGACTTCATCAAGACGTCGACCGGCAAGGTGTCCCCGGCGGCCACGCTGCCGGTGACGCTGATCATGCTCGAGGCGGTCCGCGACTACCACGAGGCCACCGGCCTGCACATCGGCGTCAAGCCGGCCGGCGGCATCCGGACCGCGAAGGACGCGATCAAGTACCTGGTCACGGTCAACGAGACGGCCGGACCGGACTGGCTGGACCCGGAGCTGTTCCGCTTCGGCGCGTCCAGCCTGCTGAACGACCTGCTGATGCAACGCACCAAGCTGGCCACCGGGCACTACCCCGGCCCCGACTACTTCACGCTGGACTGAGGCATGAGCAGATTCGAGTACGCACCGGCTCCCGAGTCACGGGCCATCGTCGACATCAAGTCGTCGTACGGGCTCTTCGTCAACGGCCAGTTCGTCGAGGCGACGGACGGGAAGCCGTTCAAGACCGTCAGCCCGTCGTCGGAGGAGGTGCTCGCCGAGGTCAGCGAGGCCGGGCCGGCCGACATCGACAAGGCAGTCAAGGCGGCCCGTCGAGCGTTCGACCGGGTCTGGGGGCCGATGGCCGGCCGGGACCGGGCGAAGTACCTGTTCCGGATCGCCCGGCTGATCCAGGAGCGTTCCCGGGAGCTGGCCGTGCTGGAGTCGCTCGACAACGGCAAGCCGATCCGGGAGTCCCGCGACGTCGACATCCCGCTGGTGGCCGCGCACTTCTTCTACTACGCGGGCTGGGCGGACAAGCTCGAGTACGCCGGCGCCGGCGAGGACCCGCAGCCGCTGGGGGTCGCCGGCCAGGTGATCCCGTGGAACTTCCCGATGCTGATGCTGGCCTGGAAGATCGCGCCGGCGCTGGCAGCCGGCAACACCGTCGTACTGAAGCCTGCCGAGACGACTCCGCTGACGGCGCTGGCCTTCGCGGAGATCTGCCAGCAGGCCGACCTGCCGCCCGGTGTGGTGAACATCGTCACCGGCGCCGGCCGCACCGGCCAGGCATTGGTCGAGCACCCGGACGTGGACAAGGTCGCGTTCACCGGGTCGACCGAGGTCGGCCGCTCGATCGCCAAAGCGGTGGCCGGTTCCGACAAGAAGGTGACGCTGGAGCTCGGCGGCAAGGCGGCCAACATCGTCTTCGAGGACGCGCCGATCGACCAGACCATCGAGGGCATCGTCAACGGCATCTTCTTCAACCAGGGCCACGTCTGCTGCGCCGGATCGCGGCTGCTGGTCCAGGAGAGCGTGTACGACGAGGTGCTGGCCCGGCTGAAGCGCCGGATGAGCACGCTGCGGGTCGGCGACCCGCTGGACAAGAACACCGACATCGGCGCGATCAACTCCTCGGCCCAGCTGGCCAAGATCCGCGAGCTGTCCCAGATCGGCGAGGACGAGGGCGCCGAGCGCTGGTCGCCGGAGTGCGAGCTGCCGGCCGAGGGCTACTGGTTCCCGCCGACCGTCTTCACCGGGGTGTCGCAGGCGCACCGGATCGCCCGCGAGGAGATCTTCGGCCCGGTGCTGTCGGTGCTGACCTTCCGGACCCCGGCCGAGGCGGTGGAGAAGGCGAACAACACCCCGTTCGGGCTGTCCGCCGGGATCTGGACCGACAAGGGTTCCCGGATCCTGTGGATGGCGAACCAGCTGCGCGCCGGCGTGGTCTGGGCGAACACGTTCAACCGCTTCGACCCGACCTCGCCGTTCGGCGGCTACAAGGAGTCGGGCTACGGCCGCGAGGGCGGTCGCCACGGTCTGGAGGCCTACCTTGCCCACTAAGGACAGTCAGAGGCTCGCGGTGCGGAAGACCTACAAGCTGTACATCGGCGGCGCGTTCCCGCGCAGCGAGTCCGGACGGTCGTACGTCGTGAACGACGCCAAGGGCCGGTTCCTCGCGAACGCCTCCCAGGCCTCCCGCAAGGACGCCCGGGACGCGGTCGTCGCGGCCCGCAAGGCGTTCGGCGGCTGGTCCGGCAAGACGGCGTACAACCGCGGCCAGGTGCTGTACCGGATCGCCGAGGTGATGGAGGGGCGGCACGACCAGTTCAGCTCCGAGGTCGCCGCGTCCGAGGGCCTGTCGGCGGCGAAGGCGCGCGCGGTCGTGGACGCGTCGATCGACCGCTGGGTCTGGTACGCGGGCTGGGCCGACAAGCTCGCCCAGGTGGTCGGGTCCAGCAACCCGGTGGCCGGCCCGTACTTCGACTTCTCGTTGCCTGAGGCAACCGGCGTGGTCGCGGTGCTGGCGCCGCAGGACTCCAGCCTGCTCGGGCTGACCAGCGTGATCGCGCCAGCGATCGTCTCCGGCAACACGGTCGTCGCGGTCTCGTCGTACGAGCGCCCGTTGCCGGCTGTCACGCTCGGCGAGGTGATGGCGACCTCCGACCTGCCGGGCGGCGTGGTCAACCTGCTGACCGGGTCCGCATCGGAGATCGGCCCGTGGCTGGCGTCGCACCTGGACGTCAACGCGATCGACCTGTGCGGGATCGAGGACGCCGACGAGGCCCGGGACCTGGAGGCCGCCGCGGCGGAGAACCTCAAGCGGGTACGGCGTCCTGTCGAGGAGGACTGGCCGGAGTCTCCGGGGCTGTCGCGGCTCACGCAGTACCTGGAGCTGAAGACCGTCTGGCACCCGATCGGGGTCTGAATGGTCCAGCCAGGTGACCGGGTCGCGATCGTCTCGCCGTCCGGTGGGTTGCCGGAGATCTTCCCGGCGCCGTACGAGCTCGGGCTGGAGCGGCTGCGCTCCTGGGACCTGGAGCCGGTCGAGTACCCGACGACGCGCAAGCTCGGGACGACACCGCAGCAGCGGGCGGCCGATCTGCATGCGGCCTGGTCGGACCCGTCGATCCGCGCGGTGATCGCGACGATCGGCGGATCCGACCAGCTCACCGTGCTGAAGCATCTCGATCCCGAGGTGTTCCGCGCGAACCCGAAGCCGTTCTTCGGGTACAGCGACAACACGAATCTGCTCAACTTCCTGTATTTCCACGGGTTGCCGGCGTACCACGGCGGCAGCGTGATGGTGCAGTTCGGCCGCGGTGGCGCGATGCATCCGGACAGCGAGCGCTCGCTCCGGGCGGCACTGTTCACGCCCGGCGACTTCGACCTGACCCCGGCGACCGGCTGGACCGACCACGACCGCGACTGGGCGGACGCATCGCTGCTGGAGACCGAGCCGGAACTGTTCGACGGCACCGGGTGGACGTGGAGCGGCTCGGAGGCGGTCAGTGGGCGGTTGTGGGGTGGCTGCGTGGAGATCCTCGACTGGCAGCTCGCCGCGAACCGGTGGATGCGGCCGGTTTCGGAGTACGACGGGGTGCTGTTCCTGGAGACCAGCGAGGAGATGCCGACGGCGGAACAGCTGTACCGGATCCTCCGCAACTTCGGTGAGCGCGGCCTGCTGGAGCGCTTCGACGCGGTCCTCTGGGGACGCCCGAAGTCCTGGGCGCTCGACCACCACACGACCCCGTCCGAAGCCGTCGCCTACGTCACCGGCCAGTACCTCGCAGTCGACCGCGCCCTCGCCGAGTACAACCCGTCCGCCGTCGTGGTGAAGGGCCTCGACATCGGCCACACCGACCCACAACTGATCCTCCCGTACGGCGGCCAGGTCAGCATCGACCCGGCCGCGCAACGGATCACGGTGACGTACTAGTAGCCGTCGACCTCACTGGTCGACGCGTTGCCGCCGATGGTGGGCTTGAGGCTGATTCTCCAGCCCTGGTTGGCGGAGAACGGCTGGTCGAACTTCTGGAAGCTGCACGACTTGGTGAACTGCCGGGTCTTGCCGTTCCAGGCGGTGCCGGACTTGAAGTAGAGGACGTAGCCGCCGCGGATGCCCTTGACACTGGCCTCCTGGCCGGCCCGGACGTAGGTCATGATCTGCGGCGACGCCGGGCGCGGCGCGACCGGACTTGAGCCGTACGAACAGCGACGGGAGACTACTCTAAGCAGTCAGACGACGCGCCGCAGACCCTCGTCTCAGCGTCCGAACAGGTACCAGCCGCCGACGCCGGCGAGGACGAAGACGATCGGAAGGGTCAGCAGGAACAGGGCTCGGCCGCGGCGGCTGCGCCGTACCGGAGGGGCGTCCGTCGCGACCGTGGTTGGGAGGTCGTCGTCGTCGCTGATGTGGGTGCGCTCCATCGCGCGCAGCGGCGCCTCCTGCTCGAGCCGGTACGCCTCTGCTTCCAACCGCTCGGCGAGGGTGTCAGCGCGCTCCCAACGGTCGGTGACGTGGTACGCGAGCGCCCGGGACATGACGTCGTCCAGCGGCCCGACCGCGTCGTGCAGCGTCGACCGCAGGCTCGGTGGCGGCAGGTCGGGGTCGCGGTTGAGCACGTCGCTGATCGAGCCGGCCGAGTACGGCGGATGCCCGGTGAGCAGCGCATACGTCACCGCGCCGACTGCGTAGATGTCCGCCCGCTCGTCGAACCCACCGTCGCCCCGGCCCTGCTCGGGCGCCATGTACGACGGCGTACCGACGGCCTGGGTCAGTCCAGAGGCTTCCGCAGCCCGCTTGGCCAGGCCGAGGTCGGCCAGCACGATTCGATGAGTGCCGCCGCCGGACTCGTCGCCCTGGTTGGGCCGGAGCAGCAGGTTCGCCGGGGTGACATCGCGGTGTACGACGCCCTCGCCGTGCAGAGCCGAGACCGCGCGGGCCAGGTCGGCGCCCCACCACAACGCCTCGGCCGGTTCCAGCGGCCCGAGCCGCAGTACGTCGGCCAGCGTCCCGCCGCCGATGTAGTCCATCACGAAGTACGGACGACCGTCGTCGAGCTTGCCGAGGTCGAACACCCGGACCACCCGGTCGCTGGCGATCCGGCGCATCAACCGCGCCTCGGACAGGAACCGCTCCCGCACGTCGGCGCGCGACGCCCAGTTGTCGGCGAGGACCTTGACCGCCACGTCGACGTCGAGGTCGTCGTCGTACCCCCGCCAGACCGTCGCGAACGCGCCCGCGCCGATCTTGCCCTGCAGCCGGTACCTCCCGATGACATCCATCCGGGTTATTGTCGATCACAGCCGGGCCGTCAGGCGAACACCACTCTGGGGGAGCATGAACGAGGAGTTGGAGCAACTCGCGGCACGCGCCGCGACGGGGGACCAGTCGGTGGTGCCGGAACTGTTGCAGGCGATCCGTCCGCAGGTGCAGCGGCGGGTGGCCAAGTTCCTGCCGTACCACGAGGACGCCGAGGAGGCGGTCCAGGACACCCTGCTTCAGGTGGCGAACAAGATCCACACGTTCAAGGGCACCGGCAGCTTCGCGGGCTGGGTGACGATCGTGGCCACCAACCAGGCCCGGCAGACCTACCGTTCGCTCAAGCGGCGGTCGGTGGAGCAGTCCGCCGAGGTGCTGCCGGAGGCCGTCGACCCGCGCACGACCTCGGTGATCGCCGGTTCACGGCTGGACCTGCTGGAGGCCCTGGAGAGCCTGGAGTCCAGCCATCCGCAGCTCGTCCAGCCACTGGTCCTGCGCGACCTCGGCGCGCTCTCGTACGCCGAGATCGCCGACGAGCTCGACGTCCCACTGGGCACGGTCAAGGCCCGGATCCACCAGGCCCGGAAGGCCGTCGCCGAGCGGCTCACCGTTCACTGAAACACCCATCCAGGCCTACGAACATCAAGCGCTCGCCTATCCAGCGCATTCGGTGACTGCTCGGGCTCGGGGCGACACTCTGCGTAGTCAGGCTAACCGAAGGTTCGGCGAACTGCGACCGCCTTCCGGAGGTTGTCGGCGAAGTCGGCGGTCTGCCGCCGGATGCCGGAGGCAACCGTCTCGTCCGCGGCCAGCGCCTCGGCCCGGGCCAGCAGCTCCGGCTCGATCACGAACTCCGGCATGATCCGCTGCGCGGCGAGCGCCACCACCATGCCGGACCTGATCTCGGCGGTTCGGTGGATGTCGGCGAAGAACCGGTCCACGTACGGCGCGGTGACCCCAGCCTGACCGGGATGCCAGAAGCCCTCGGCCGCGGCCAGCAGTTCCTTCACGCCGATCGCCGGATCGGTCATGATCCGCGTCCAGGCGGCCTCCTTGCCGTCCGCCAGCGCCGACCGGCAGCGGGCCGCGTGGTTGACGCCTTCGGTCGACGTGTCGCGGGCCAGCTCGGCGTCGATCTCGGCGCTGCCGAACGCGTCCAGCCGAACGAGCCGCAGCACCAGTGCCCAGCGCAGATCGGCGTCGATGTCGAGGCCAGGTGGGACCTGCTTGCCGTCGAGCCACGCCTGCAGGAGGTCGGCGTCGTCGCTGGTCGCGATGAAGCCGCGCACGGTCGCGAGCTGCAGGCTGCTGCCCGGCTCGGTCGTCGCGAGCTTGTTGCTCAGGGCATCCACGACGACGGCACGTGACTCGTCGTACGGAAGGTAGCCGCCGAGCACCCGATCCTGCAGCCAGCGCACCAGCGAGCCGACCGCGATATCGCTGTCCTCGTGCTGGATCGCGGTGGCGAAGAGCTCGAGCGCCTTCCGCGGATCCAGCTCGGCGTCGGCGGTGGCGTCGCGGACCGAGTTCCAGATCACTGCGCGGGTGGCGCCGTCGGCGATCGCGGGCAGGACAGCGGGCAGGTTGGCCAGGCTGGTCGCGTCGAGCCGGATCTTCGCCCAGGTGTCGTCGCCGGCGTCCGGCACGACCACCTGATTGCTCAGGGCAACTTCCATGGAGTCGCCGTCCACCATGACGTCGACGGTGGCGGACGCGCCGCTCTCGTCGTACCCGCGGACACTCAGCTTGTGCGGCCGGCGGGACCCGTCCGGGCTGGTGCGGCGCAGGACGACGCCGGCCGGCGTGCGCTCGACCGTGATGGTGTCCAGGCCGGAGGTCCGCAACCACTGGCCGGACCAACTGTCCAGGTCGCGGGCGCCTGCCTCGTTCAGCTTGGCGATGAACTCGTGCAGGTCAGCGTTGCCGTACTCGTGCGCCTCCAGGTGGGCGTTGACGCCCTTGAGGAACACGTCGTCGCCGAGGTACTTCGCGAGCTGCTTGAGCACCGCGGCGCCCTTGGCGTACGAGATGCCGTCGAAGTCGTCCAGCGACTGCCGCGCGTCCTTCAGGCTGTCCGGCGCGACCGGATGGGTCGAGCTGCTCTGGTCGGTCTGCATCCCCCACCACTTGCGGACGAAGCCGAAGTCGGTCCAGTTGCCGCGGTAGTCGGTGGCCCCCTCGGACACCCGGTGCGCCATGTACTCGGCGAACGACTCGTTCAGCCACAGGTCGTTCCACCACTTCATCGTGACCAGGTCGCCGAACCACATGTGCGCCATCTCGTGCACGACGATCCGGGCCCGGGTGCTGCGCTCGGCATCGGTCACGTTGCTACGGAAGACCAGGTAGTCCGCGAACGTGACGCAGCCCGGGTTCTCCATCGCGCCGAGGTTGAAGTCCGGCACGAACACCTGCCAGTACTCGCCGAACGGGTACCGCCGCCGGAACATCCGGTGGTACTCGCCGAACGCCTGCCCGGTGGTCCGGAACAGGTCGGCCGCGTCCCGCTCCAGGTGCTCCTTCAGCGACTGCCGGCAGGCGAGCCCGAGCGGGATCCCGTCGTACTCGCTGCGGACCAGGTGGTACGGCCCGGCCACGATCGTGACGAAGTACGACGACAGCGGCTTGGTCTCGGCGAGCTCCCACATCCCCGGCGCGACCTGCGTGGCCGCGCCGTTGCCCAGCACAACCCAGTCTTCCGGCGTCTTCACCGTCACCGTGTACGGCGCCTTGAGGTCGGGCTGGTCGAAGCACGGGTAGTACCGGGGCGCCGACTCGAGCGACGACATCCCGTACGTGTAGACACGCCCGTCGGCCGCGTCGACAGACCGCACCAGGCCCTCGCCGTCCACGGAGTACTTCATTTCGGCAGTCACCACGAGGTCGTTCTCGTCGCGCAGACCGCTCAGCGGGAACCGGCCCTCCGCGAGCAGGCCGACGTCGAGCGCGCCGCCGTTCAACTCGACCGCGAGCAGCCGCTCGGGCTTCACGTCCACCCAGGTCGAGTCGCTCGTCGCTCCGAATCGGATCCGGCTCGTGGTGACGAACGTGTCACCGGTCCCGGTCAGGTCGAAGTCGACGTGGTACGACCGGACTACAAGTTCTCCCGCCCGTTGCCGGGCCTCTTCAACAGTCAGCGCGCGCATGCCTGCACGCTACCCAAGGCCACCAGCCAGCTTGGTCCGCACGGCCTGCGCCCGAGCCCGGTCCCGCTCGTCGAGCGCCTCGTCCGCGGCCATCGCATCCAGCACACCCGCCAGCCGCGCCCCCGGATCAGCAGGTACGGCGGCCGCCGCCAGCAGAGCCGTCGCCCGCACGTCCGCATCCCCGGTGCCTTCGAGCACGCCCGCGATCAACTCCGCGTCCTCGGCCTCGGCCAGACTCGTCATCACGTTCAACGCGCTCAGGTGATCGAAGGCCGCCCGCATCTCCCCGTCGCCGGCAACCGGCGGCCCCGACAACACCTGCCGGGCGACCTGCCGCACCTCGCCGCCGAGCGGCTCCAGCGGATTCCCTCCCGACAGCCGCGTGTACGACGCGGCCACCTGGTACATGTTCAACGCTCTGCAGACCGTCGCGACGTTCTCACTGTGCAGCAAGGCGCTGAACGCCTGCAGGGGAATCGCCTCGTCCGCGTTCATACCCGAACGCTAGTCGGCGGAGCCGGTCCGGGCGCTAGCGGGTTGCTGCGGCATGCAGGTGGGTCGCCAGCAGGTGGGCGGACTCGGGGGCGTTCGCCGCGTAGCAGAGCAGGTGGGCCCGGGTGGACCACGAGTCCTGCAGCGGGCAGATCTCCACGGCGGTGTTGGCGTCGACGGCCCGGCGCGGGACGATCGCCAGACCGACGCCCGCGGTGGCGAGGGTGATCAGGGTATGCAGGGTGGGGACGAGCGTCCGGTAGCGCGGAGCCGGGGCGTGCGGACCCAAGCGGTCGTCCATCCACTGGGTGAGCGGTGAGCCGCGGTCGAGGCCGACCAGGGGGTGTTCGGCGACCTCGGCGTACGCGATCGAGGTGCGGCCGGACAGGACGCCGCCGGCCTGGCCGATCACGACCAGGGAGTCGTCGGCGAGCGTTTCGGTGCGCAGGCTGGTGGGCTCGTCGTCCAGGATGACGCCGAGGTCGGCCTCCCCGGAAGCGAGCAGGCGGACGCTCCGGATCGTCCGCCGTTCGCTCACGTTCACGTCGTACTCGGGATGGTCGCGCAGGAAGGTGGCGAGCGCGGCGGGCACGAGCTGGTGCATCGCGGAACCGCCGGCGACCAGGCGGATCGGCGCGGTCCGGGAGACGGCGTACGACGCGACCGCACTGTCGAGCCGGGTTGTCTCGGCGAGAACTTCGCGAGCGTGCCGGGCCAGCGTGGCGCCCGCCGGGGTGAGCCGGACGCCGCGGCGCTCGCGGATCAGCAGCGGTACGCCGGCCTGCGCCTCGAGCGCCCTGACCCGCGCGCTCGCCGAAGGCAGACTCAGGTGCATCACCCGCGCGCCGGCGGTGATCGAGCCCTCTGCCGCCACATGCGTGAACAGTCGGAGGTCGTCCAGGTCGTACCGCATGAGTCCAGCCTACGTCTCAGCCTTAGGCTGGCTACGGGGATCGCGCATTGTGGAGCGTCGGCCGAGCCGTGATCCTCGAAGGGTGCTGATGATCCTCCTGGCCGGTGTCGCAGCCGGCGCGCTCAACGCCGTCGGCAGCGGCGGGAGCGTCGTGGCAAACCGGGCTCAGCTCGCGATGGCCTATCAGGCTTGCGAAGTCGCCGATCTCGCCCGGTCGGCGGTGACGCTGGACGACCCGGCCGAGGCGGTCGCTCAGGCCGAGCTCGTGCTGGCGGCCGCCCATCAGCTCCTCGCCGCGGCCACCCGGCTCACCGAGTCGGGGCCGCCCTCAGATCCGTTGCAGCTGTTCGCCTACGAGCATCCGGAAGAGGCGGCTGCCGACATCACGGCTTGGCTCGCTGCTGATCCCGCTCGTGACGAAGGTAGAGGCCCGTCGCGGTCGACACGCTCGTGAGCAACCACACCGCGACACCCGCGTCGTCGGCGATCCCGAGCAGCGGCAGCAACTCCGGCAGCACATCGATCGGCGAGATCAGGTACACCACAGCCAGCCCCCACAGCGCCATCCGGCTGGTGGGCAACCCGGGATAGTCGCCGCGCCGCGCGGCACGCAGCAGCCGCGGCAGCGCACGAGCCCGCTCGAACACGTCCCCGATCGGCTCCGGCTCACCGCGCTCCGCCCGCCGGCGCTTCAGCCGCCGACGCCGTACGACGCCCAGCCCGGCCACCGCGGCCCCGACGACCAGCAGGCCCACGCCGATCCCGACCGCCGGCAACCCACCGATGTCGCCGTCGCGAAACACCAGTGTCGCCAGCCCGATCAGGCCGAGCAGTCCACCGAAGAACACCATCCATCAACTGTAGAGGCGTCAGCCGTTATAGGCCTCGAGCCGCGTCGTCTGGTCCGCCGTCAGCCGCACGTCGGCGGCGGCGACGTTCTCGGCCAAGTGCGCTTCGGAGCTCGTGCCCGGGATGGGCACCACGACCGGTGACCTGTGCAGGAGCCAGGCCAGCGACAGCTGCGCCGCGGTGGCGCCGGTCTCGGCCGCGATCTCCGCCAGCACCCGCGATCCGGCGTGCTCGCCGAGCGCGATCGGGACCCACGGGATGAAGGCGATTCCCTCGGTGGTGCAGTACTCCAGCACGGGTTCGTGCCCGCGATCGGTCAGGTTGTAGCGGTTCTGCACGCTGACGACCTCGACGTGCCGACGGGCTTCCCGCAACTCGTCCACAGTCACCTCGGACAGGCCGACGTACCGCACCTTGCCCTCGGCCACGAGCTGCGCCAGCGCGCCGAGCTGGTCGGCGAGCGGGACCGCCGGATCCACGCGATGCAACTGCAGCAGGTCGATCCGCTCGACCCGCAGGCGGCGGAGGCTGAGCTCGGCCGCTTGCCTCAGGTACTCCGGCCGGCCCAACGGAATCCACTCGCGCGGCGAGGGCCGGGTGTGCCCGATCTTGGTCGCGATCACCACGTCGCCGTACGGGTGCAGGGCTTCGGCGAGGAGCTCCTCGTTGGCCCCGATCCCGTACGCGTCGGCGGTGTCGATGAAGTCGACGCCCAGCTCGACCGCCCGCCGGGCGACGCGGATCGCGTCCGCCCGGTCGGCCGCCGGCCGGTAGCCGGTCAGCCGCATCGCGCCGAAGCCGAGTCGATGAATGTCCAGGTCGCCGATCTTGAGTCGCATCGTCATGTCCGCAACCCTCGGACCGCCGGCCCGCCGACTGAATTGATTTAGGCTGAGCTGAATGCTGACGATCACCTTCACCGTGGCCGACCTGGCCCGGACCCGGATCGCGGTGTCGCCGCTGTGGGAGGTGGCCGCGAGCATCCGGCTGCTCAGGACCCGGCGGCCGGACCGCTTCCACGACCGCTGGGCGCGCGCGGCCCGGGAGCGGATCGCGGGCGCCGACCTCGGGTTGCTCTTCGATCTCGTCGATCCGGACGTCTGGTACATCCCGGACTTCCTCACCCCGGCGCCGCACAGTCCGTTCTCCGATCTCGACACGGATCTCGGCGCCCTGCGGCGGGTCCCGGCCGACCAGGTCCGTGCCGATCTCGACGTACTCGCGTATGCGCGCAGCCATCCGCTCGGCTCGCTGGCGGAGGCACAACTCCCCCGGCAGTTGCCGAGGGCCAACGATTTGCCTTCGGCGGCTGTTGCAGAGCTGTACGCCGACCCAGCGGCCGGGATCGCCTTGCTTGCCGAGCAGCTGCAGACGTATTGGGACCTGGCGATCGCGCCGCACTGGGGGCGGATTCGGGCTTTGCTGGAAGACGATCTGCGGTATCGCGGCCGGCAACTCGGGCTGGCCGGACCGGCCGGGTTGTTCGACGACCTCGCCGAGTCGGTGCGGTGGCGCGGCGACTCGCTGCACATCAGGCACCGACGATTCCAGGGCGTACGGCGGCTGGCCGGCGAAGGACTGTTGCTGACGCCGTCGGCGTTCGTCTGGCCGACGGTGTACTCGAGCACGATCCCGCCGTGGCAGCCGACGCTGACCTACCCGGCGCGGGGGGGGGGGGGGGGGGGGGGGGGGGCCCCCCCCCCCCCCCCCCCGGGGGGGGGGGGGGGGGGGGGGGGGGGGCGGCGCGCGGGAGAGCCCCCCCCCCCCCCCCCC
>NZ_JBITHV010000017.1:0-144503 GCF_044458365.1 Kribbella sp. NPDC050470
CGCCCCATCACAGCAGCCCGCACGACGCCAGATGACCAGACACCCAAGACGTCAGGTCGCATACGTCAGCATGGGCGCTTTCGGGCACCCGACCCGCCACGAAACCCTCCCGGCCAAAACACAACCGCAAACATCCACCCAACCCGCGGGCGGAGCAACCTCACGCGTGCCATCACCAGACTTGACTCGACCCACAGCCAGCTAGACCACGCCGGAACGGGCCGAGCCGGAACATCCCGGTGGCGCTCCACCAGCTCACCGGCTCGTCGTCGTCGACGGGCAGTCCGGCTGCGAGCTGCTCCCAGCGATGGTGCAACCCCAGCATGAGCGCCCAGGGCAGCAGGCGGATCAGCTCGGCCTGCCGGATCTCGCCGGGCTCGAGCGTGGCGACGTACCGCCGGAAGCCGAGCACCTGGTCCACCATCGCGTGGCCGGCCGGCGTGAGGATGCCCCAGCCGAGCAGCCGGGTCCGGCGCAAGAGCCTCCCGGCACGGCCTGGGACCGGCGTCCGGTAGTACCAGTCGGCCTCGCTGACCCGCGCCTCGACCGCCCGCCCCAGCTTGTCGTGCGCACCAAGCATCCGGACGTTGTCCTTCCGGCCGCGGCGCAACATCCGGCTGTCGCCCGGCTTGAGCAGCGGGAACATGCCTTTGAGCAGCACCCGGTGATGCTCCTCGACGGCCGCGCCCGGATCCACCAGGACCACGGTCTGCGCCGAGTGCTCGACCGGTCCCTCGTCGATCCGTACGGCGCCGAGCTGAGCGAGCTCGAGGATCGTGCCGCCGGTGGCTGCCGGGCCGACCTCGCCGAAGACGAGCAGGGCTGCCTCCGCGACCGACAGGTCCGGTGGGGTCGCGCGCTTCGGTAGCCGCCGGTAGCGGCGCGCTGACAACCTCATGGGACCGAGAATAGGTCCAGACCGGATCTGTCGAACGTTTGACCGGTCAGGCGGTGATCGTCATCGAGGCGATCAGGTCGCCCCGGACGTCGAAGGTGAAGTGCGACGGGCCGTTGAAGCCGTCGCCGCCGACCTGGGTGACGATCGTCAGCGGGTTGCCCGGGGTGGACACCTGGGTGCCGGTGAAGGTGGCGCGCTTGCCGATCAGCTCGTTCTCGCTCCAGGAGCGGATCCGGTCCGGGCCACGGAACTGCCGGCCCCAGTCGTCGACGTAGCCGTCGGTGGCGAACGCCGCGACGAAGGCGTCGTTGTCCTGCTCGTCGATCGCGGTGAGGGCGCGCTGCACCGCGGCCGGGATCTCTTGGCTCATGGGCCCGACGATAGCGCCCGCGTTTGAACCGGTCCGGGACCGCGGACGTGTGGTGGGTGTCGATCACCGACTTCGAGGGGAAGCATCATGAAGCGTCTGGGCAGTGTCGTCGCTGCGCTCGTGCTCGGCCTGGCCGGGCTCACCGCCTGCGGCGACGAGAGTGACACGCCGGCGAGCGGGCCGGCCGCCAGCGAGGCGAGCAGCGCGACGAAGCTGGCCACCGCAGAGGTCGGTGATCTCGGCAAGGTCGTTGTCGACGGCAATGGACGGACCGTGTACGTGTTCGACAAAGACACCTCCGGCAAGTCCAACTGCGAGGGCGACTGCCTGGCCAAGTGGCCGGTGGTACCCGCCGGTGAGGGCACCCCGCAGCTCGAGGGCATCGCCGCCTCCCTGGTCGGCACGGTCACCCGAAGCGACGGCAGCAAGCAGCTGTCGATCGATGGACTGCCGATCTACCTGTTCGCCAGTGACACCAAGTCCGGTGAGGCCAAGGGCCAGGCGGTCGGCGGTGTCTGGTGGGTCGTGGGCCCGGACGGCAAGAAGATCACCAAGCAGCCGTCCTCCGACAGCGGCAATGGTTACGGCTACTGATGTCGTCCCGGTGTGGTCGCCCACTGTTCCCGGTATCGTGCGGACGGTGGGTGACAACCGCGGTCCGGAGACCGGCGAGGCGCTGGTCCGCTCCCTGTACGCCGAACACGGCCGCAGCCTGCTCGCGTACGCGACCCGGCTCACCGGTGACCGTGCTGCCGCGGAGGACGTCGTACAGGAGACGCTGCTGCGGGCGTGGAAGCATGCAGACGACCTGACCGCAGGCAAGGGGTCCGTGCGTGGCTGGCTGCTCACCGTGGCCCGCAACATCGTCACCGACCGGGCCCGGGCGCGGGCGGTCCGGCCGACCGAGGTGGGGGACGTCGAGGACCGGCCGCCGGTCGAGGCGGACCACTCCGAGTCGGTGGTGAACACCATGGTGGTGCTGGACGCGCTGGACCGGGTGTCACCGGAGCATCGTGAGGTGTTGGTGCAGCTGTACTACCGCGGCCGGTCGGTGGCCGAGGCGGCGAAGGAGCTGGGCGTGCCGCCCGGTACCGTGAAATCGAGATCGTATTACGCCCTCCGAGCACTGCGCGCGGTGATGGCGCCCGGACAAGGAGCGGAGGTGGCCCGATGACCGAGCACGACCGCTCGCAGCTAGGCGCCTACGCCCTTGGCGCCCTGGAACCCGATGAGGCTCGCGAGGTCGACCAGCACCTGGCGACCTGTGCGGAGTGCCGCACGGAGCTGGCCGAGCTGGAGGAGATGAAGGAGTTCCTCGGCGAGGTGCCGCCCGAGGCGTTCCTGGAGGGTCCTCCGCCGGACGGCGACCTGCTGCTGCAGCGCACCCTGCGCGAGGTGCGGACTGCTGAGGCGGCGGCTCCGCCCGCTGCCAAGCGTCGCTCGCCCTGGCTACTGGTCGCTGCTGCGGTTGTCGTAGTGGCCGGCGCGCTCGGTGGCGGTGTGCTGATCGGCAGGCAGACCGCCGGCCAGGCCGATCAGCCAGTGGCCGGGTCGAAGCACGTGACGGCGACCGACAGCACCACAGGCACGAGGATGGCGACCACAGTGGAGCCGCGCGCCGGGTGGAGCTGGATTCAGGTGCAGGTCACCGGTCTGAAGGCCGGAGCCGAGTGCGAGATGGTCGTGATCGACAAGGCCGGCAAGACCTGGGTGGCGGGCACGTGGCTGATCTCCGAGAAGGCAGCACGCGAAGGCAGCCGGTTCGGCGGCGGTGTGCTGGTGCCGATCGACCAGGTGAAGTCGGTGGAGGTCAGGACGCTGCAGGGCCAGCATGTGGTGACCACCACCATCTGACTCGCTTGCAGTCGCACGAGAGGATGGAGGTGTGGCTACCTCCGACGACCTCCGGGCCCGCCGTAAGGCAGCGGCCGACAACTGCAACCGTTGGCTGTCCGTGCGTTGGTTGCCGACCGCGGACAGCCTGCAGCGTCTGGCGGACGTCGCCGGCGAGGAGAAGGCCGACATGTACGGCGACGGCGGTCACGTCGCCGCGCTGGAGCAGGAGGTGGCCGAGCTGCTCGGCAAACCGGCGGCAGTGTTCATGCCGACCGGGATCATGGCCCAGCAGAGCGTCCTCCGGGTGTACGCCGACCGCGCCGGGACCAGTCGGGTCGCCGTACACGGGCAGTCGCACCTCCTGCAGCACGAGCTGAACGCGTTGGAGGAAGTGCACGGTCTGCGGATCGAGCGGCTGACCTCCGAGCCGCGGCAGCCCCGGCCGGACGAGCTGGCCGCGATCCCGGGCAAGCTGGCCGCAGTGACACTGGAGCTGCCGCTGCGCGAGGCAGGGTTTGTGTTGCCGACGTGGGACGAGCTGGTGGTGTTCGCCGAGTCCTGTGCGGAGCGCGGCGTACCGCTGCATCTCGATGGCGCTCGCTTGTGGGAGAGCACGCCGTACCTGGAGCACAGCCTGGCCGAGGTGGCTGCGCTGGCCTCGAGCGTCTATGTGTCCTTCTACAAGGTGCTGGGCGGGCTGAGTGGTGCTGCGCTGGCCGGGCCGGAGGACGTGATCGCCGAGGTACGGCGTTGGCAGCGCCGACTGGGTGGCAATCTGTTCACGCTGTTCCCGTACGCCGTGTCCGCGCGCGAGGGACTCAGGACGGTGCTGCCACAGATGGGGGAGTTGTACGAACGGTCCGTCGAGCTCTCGATGGCCTTGCAGAGCGAGGGTTTCCGGGTGTTCCCCGACCCGCCGCACACCAACTCGTTCCGGATCTACGCGCCGCGTCCGGCCGAGGCGATCGACCGGGCGGCGATCGCGCGGATGGAGCGGACCCGGGAGGCGATCTGCTTCACCTGGCACCCGGCCGACGTACCGGGCTGGTCGTGGGTGGAGCTGGTGGTGACTCCGAACACGTTGGGCTGGGAGATCGACGAAGTGGCCAAGGCGTACGGGGAACTTCTGGAACAATGAGCGCGTAGGAAGCTCAGTGAGGCAAGGCGTGGGGATACGGGGAGAGAAGTGCTGACATTCGTTGTCACGATGGTTGTTCTGCTGGTCCTGTCCGGACTGGTGCTGCTGGCGGTCGCGCGGGGGGAAGGCAAGCATTTCGGGTAGTACCTTGCGTGAATGAGACGGCTGATTTTCCAGGAGTACGTGACGCTCGACCTGTACGCCGCCGACTCGGAGGGCGGGCTGGACTTCTCCAGCACGATCGCCGAGGAGGCCGACGTCGACAACCTGGCGTTGCTCGACACTGTGGACACCATGCTGCTCGGGGCGGAGACGTACCGGCTGTTCGCAGCGTTCTGGCCGACCGAGGCAGCGGCGGACGACCCGATTGCGCCGAAGCTCAACGCCCTGCGCAAGGTGGTCGTGTCGCGGACGCTCGACAGCGCGCCCTGGGGTGCGGACGACTCGGCGCTGGTGGTCCGGGACGCGGTCGAGGACGTGCGCGAGCTGAAGAGCGAGGAAGGCAAGGACATCATCTTGTGGGGCAGCATCTCGCTGTTCCACACGTTGCTGATCGCCGGCCTCGTCGACGAGGTGCAGTTGCGTGTCTGCCCGGTGCTGATCGGTGCCGGGAAGAGCGTGTTCCCCGGTGGCGGCGAGACGCGGGTGCTCGAGCTGATCGAGGCCCGGGCGTGGGCGAACGGTGGAGCGCTGCTGCGCTACCAGCCGGCTAGCTGACCGCGTCGACGATCGCCTTCACGATCGGCGCTGCCACGGTGACGGTCGGCAGGACGAGCAGTCCGACGGCGGCGGCGTACGTCGCTGCTGCGAGCAAGGGGTAGCGCGGCTCAGGGTCGGCCAGTCGCTGGACGCGCAGCACGGTGGCGGACTTGGCCGCGGCCAGTCCGGCCTCTGGTGCGGGTGCACCGGCTAGTGCGACGAGTGCGCGGGCCAGTGGACGCGGGCCGTTCCGGCGACGCGCGTCGTCATCGGCCAAGAGCTCCACCAGCGTGCGTGCCTGCTCCAGCGCCACCTCGCTACGCACCCACCGCGGGAAGGCCTGATGCAGCGCAGTGAACGCCTCCAGCACCAGGTCATGCCGTGCCCGCAGGTGCGCCTGCTCA
The DNA here is from genome assembly GCF_044458365.1 of Kribbella sp. NPDC050470. Taxonomy (NCBI): domain Bacteria; kingdom Bacillati; phylum Actinomycetota; class Actinomycetes; order Propionibacteriales; family Kribbellaceae; genus Kribbella; species Kribbella sp. NPDC050470. Next base: position 5,346 of record NZ_JBITHV010000017.1, read on the forward strand.
TGCGCGAGTACGGCGTGCAGCTCGCTCTCATCGAGTCGTTCCAGCGCACCGACCGACACGACCACCCGCGCGCCGCGCAGTGCGGGCAGGCAGTAGGCGAGTGGCGTCTCCTCGGACAGCACTCGCAATCCGGGGATCAGGCCGTCCGGTGTGGCCAGTACGTCGACCAGGTCGCGGTGGCGCTTGCGACGGGCGCGCGTACCGACGGCTACTCGTCCGGCAACCCAGACGAGCTTCACCAGGACCAGTGCGGTCATGGCCAGGATCGCTGCTGCCAGGAGGTCCCGGGGCGACGACGGGTTGAAGCTGGGCTCACCCGGTTGACCGGCGGTCGAGTAGGACAGGGAGATCCCGGCGCCGAGTGCTGCCAGGACCGCCGCGATGGCGATCGCTTGCCAGAGCGCCACAGCGGCCCGGGGGATCCGGTAGGGCCACTGCGAGCGTGCCAGGAGCGCCGGCGCAGGTCCGGTCAGCACCAGGGCCAGAGCAGCGAGGAGGACGGGGGTGATCACCCCGCCCGCTCCTCCAGCCGCGCGAGCGCCTCGCGCAGGAGCTCGGCTTCCTCGTCGCTGACCTGGCCGACGAAGCGGACCAGCGCCTCGCGGCGGTCGCCGGCCCGGTCGAGGGCGTCGCGCATCAGGTCGGCGGCCAGCTCCTCGCGGGGCGCCGCGGCACGGTAGCGCCAGGCCTTACCGTCCCGCTCGCGCTCGGTCAGCTTCTTCTTGGCCAGCCGGTCCAGCACCGTCATCACGGTGGTGTAGGCGAGCTCGCGGGTGGTCGACAGCTGTTCGTGGACCTCGCGGACGGTCAGCGCTCCCGGCGCCGCCCAGAGCTGCTCCATGACCACTCGCTCCAGGTCCCCCAAGGGCCTCGGTGCCTTCTCGTCGCTCGCCACGTGACCAGTATAACTACGCGTTGTAGTAGATCCACGCTACGATCTACTACGTCATGTCGTAGATGGCTGGGAGGACCGGCGCCGTGGAGACCCTGGATCTGGCCCGATGGCAGTTCGCGATCACCACCGTGTACCACTTCTTCTTCGTGCCGGTGACGATCTCGCTGGTCGCGATCACGGCCGGGCTGCAGACCGCGTGGTACCGCACCGGCAAGGAGAAGTACCTGCGGCTGACCAAGTTCTACGGGAAGCTGTTCCTGATCAACATCGCGATGGGGGTCGTCACCGGCATCGTGCAGGAGTTCCAGTTCGGGATGAACTGGAGCGACTACTCGCGCTTCGTCGGGGACGTGTTCGGCGCTCCGCTGGCGCTGGAGGGCCTGCTCGCGTTCTTCCTCGAGTCGACGTTCATCGGGTTGTGGATCTTCGGCTGGGACCGGCTGCCCAGGCTCGTCCACCTGGCCTGCATCTGGATGGTGGTGCTCGGCACGCAACTGTCGGCGTACTTCATCCTGGCGGCCAACTCCTGGATGCAGAACCCGGTCGGCTTCCGCTACAACGCCGACCGTGGCCGGGCCGAGCTGACCGATCTGTGGGCGGTGCTGACCAACAAGGTCGTGCTCGTCACCTATCCGCACACGATCTTCGCGGCGTTCCTGGTCGGCGGCGGGTTCGTCGCCGGCGTGGCCCTGTGGCACCTGCTACGGCGTCCGGACGTCGATCGGGACGTCTTCCGGACGGCGCTGCGGCTGGGCGCGGTGATCGTGCTCGCGTCCGGGGTCGGGGTGGCGCTGACCGGGGACCAGCAGGGCAAGGTGATGACCGAGGTGCAGCCGATGAAGATGGCCGCGGCCGAGGCGCTCTACGAGACCGAGAAGCCGGCCTCGTTCTCGGTCTTCACCGTCGGCACCCTGGACGGGTCGCGCGAGGTCTTCTCGGTCAAGCTGCCGTACCTGCTGTCCTTCCTGGCCACCGGCGACTTCCAGGGCGAGGTCAAGGGCATCAACTCGCTGCAGGACGCCTACGAGCAGCTCTACGGGCCGGGGTCGTACAAGCCGAACATCCCGCTGACCTACTGGACCTTCCGGCTGATGATCGGGGTCGGGATGGCGTCGGTGGCGATCGCGGCGTGGTTGCTGTGGACGACCCGCCGGGGCCGGGCGCCGAACCGGCGGCTGATCTGGCTGGCGCTGCCGCTGCCGCTGCTGCCGATGGCCGCGAACGCCTTCGGCTGGATCTTCACCGAGACCGGACGGCAGCCCTGGCTCGTGTTCGGGTTGTTGCCGACGGCATCGGGTGTGTCACCGGGCACGACCAGCGGCGAGGTCATCACCTCGCTTGCCGGGTTCACCGTGCTGTACGGCGTGCTGGCCGTCGTCGAGGCCAAGCTGATGTTCCGCACCATCCGGGGCGGCCTGGCCGGGACCGACGGGCCGAAGTCCGGGCCGGAGCCGCCGGACGATTCGCAGGACGAGGCGGACAAGCCGTTGTCGTTCGCCTACTGAGAGGGCTGGGCAGATGGAGCTCACGACTGTTTGGTTCCTCGCCATCGCGGCGTTGTGGGTCGGGTACTTCGTGCTCGAAGGCTTCGACTTCGGGGTCGGCATGCTGCTGCGGGTGCTCGGCCGCAACGAGCCCGAGCGGCGGGCGGTGGTCACCACGATCGGTCCGGTCTGGGACGGCAACGAGGTGTGGCTGATCGTGGCCGGCGGCGCGACGTTCGCCGCCTTCCCGGAGTGGTACGCGACGCTGTTCAGCGGGTTCTACCTGCCGCTGTTCGCGATCCTGGTGTCGCTGATCCTGCGCGGCGTGGCGCTGGAGTACCGCGGGAAGCGCGACGACCTGGAGTGGCGCGGGCGGATGGACACGATGATCCTGGTCGGGTCGGTCGTCCCCGCGTTCCTGTGGGGACTCACGTTTGCGAACCTGGTCCGCGGGGTGCCGCTGGACGCCTCGTTCGAGTACGTCGGCAACCTCGGCGACCTGCTCAGTCCGTTCGCCCTGCTCGGCGCCGTCGCCTTCACCGCCGTCTTCGTCGCGCACGGCGCGATCTTCCTCGCGCTGCGGACCACCGACGATCTTCGCCACCGCGCCAACCAGCTGGCGTCCCGCGTGGGTCTGGTTGCCGCCGTTCTCGTGATCGCCTTCCTCGCCTGGGCGCAGGGGATCCGGGGCGACACCGGCTCGGTGATCGTCGCGGCCGCCGCGGTGCTCGCGTTCGCCGGCGGTCTGCTGGCGAACCGGCTCCGTCGCGAGGGCTGGGCCTTCCTGGGGACAGCGCTCGCGATCGGGTTGGCCGTGACGTCGTTGTTCGCCGCGATGTTCCCGGCCGTGATGCCGTCAACACTTGATCCGGGATCAACATTGACAACAGTTGATGCCGCGTCAACGCCGTACACGTTGAAGGTGTTGACGATCATCGCCGCGATCTTCCTGCCGCTGGTGCTGCTGTACCAGGGGTGGACGTACTGGGTGTTCCGCAAGCGCATCACGGTCGAGCCGGTTCCTGTGTCGGCGCCAACCTCATGAAGCCGGTCGACCCGCGGCTGCTGCGACGGGCGCGCGCGGCTCGGGTCTTCCTGGCGGCGTCGGTGGTGATCGGCGTCGCCAGCGGGCTGCTGATCATCGTGCAGGCCGTCCTGCTGGCGCGTGGTATCGCCGGCGTCGTCCTGCATGGTGACCCGGTCGCGGAGATCGCTTTGGGACTGGGAATCGTCATCGCGGCTCGTGCGCTGCTGGTGTGGGCCCAGGAGGTGGTCGCGCAGCGGGCCGCGGCTGCGGTCAAGTCCACGCTGCGCAGGCAGGTGCTGGAGCACTCGCTGAAGCTCGGACCGGTCTGGTTGAGCGGTGAGCGCAGCAGCGCGCTGACAACCCTGCTGACCAAGGGCCTCGACGACCTGGACCCGTACTTCGCCCGTTACCTCCCGCAGTTGGTGCTGGCGGCAACTGTCCCCGCTGCGGTGATCGGCTGGATGGCGACCGGCGACCTGATCGCCGCAGGGACTGTGGTCGTCACCCTGCCGCTGATCCCGATCTTCATGGCTCTGATCGGCTGGGCGACTCAGGCCCACAGCAGGCGTCGTCAGCGCGCGCTGTCCGTCCTGTCGCACCACTTTGCGGACGTCGTCGCCGGACTGCCCACGCTGAAGCTGTTCGGTCGCGCGAAGGCTCAGGAGAGCGCCGTACGGCGGGTGACTGACAAGCACCGGGCTGCGTCGATGAGCAGTCTGCGGCTGGCGTTCCTGTCGTCGTTCGCGCTGGAGTTGCTGGCCAGCATCTCGGTCGCCCTGGTCGCGGTCGGCGTCGGGCTCCGGCTGGTCGAGGGACGGATGGGACTCGAGACGGCGTTGATGGTGCTGATCCTCGCGCCCGAGGCGTACCTGCCGCTCCGGCAGGTCGGCATGCACTTTCACGCCAGCGCCGACGGGGTTGCGGCCAGCGAGGAGGTGTTCCGCGTCCTGGAGACCCCGCTGCCCGAGCGAGGCGACCGCACCGACGTACCGGACCTGCAAGAGACCGCACTGCACCTGTACGACGTGACAGTGCGGTACCCGGGTCGCGACGAGCCGGCGCTGGACGGCTTCGACCTGGATGTCCAGCCGGGCGAGGTGGTCGCCATCACTGGGCCGAGTGGTGCGGGCAAGTCGACAGTGTTCGCTGTGCTGCTTGGGTTTGTCGAGCCTGAGCGTGGGGTCGTCATTGCCGGTGGGAGTGCGGCGGACGAGTTCGAGCCGGCGGCGTGGCGGCGGCAGTTCGCCTGGGTTCCGCAGCGGCCGGGCCTCCGGATGGGCACGGTTGCGGACAACGTGCGGCTGGGGCGGCCCGCTGCGTCGGATGACGACGTGCGGTTGGCGTTGCTGGTGGCTGGGGCGAGTGAGCTCGAGCTGGCCAAGACAGTGGGGGAGCAGGGGCAGTTGCTGTCCGGCGGGCAGCAACGTCGGGTGGCGTTGGCGCGGGCGTGGATCACGGACGCGCCAGTGCTGCTGCTGGACGAGCCGACCGCGGGTCTGGACGCCGACACCGAGGCAGATGTCGTTGCAGGGCTGCGGGCCAGCGGACGGACGGTTTTGATGATCGCGCACCGGCCGGCGCTCATCGCTGCCGCCGACCGAACAGTCACCGTAGGCGTGAGAGAACTGGTGAACGCATGACGACCGTCTGGCAGTTGGTGATGCCGGAGCGACGGATCTGGTGGCGGCTCGGGTTGGCGCTGTTGGCTGGAGTGCTGGCGGCGGGGTCGGCGGTGGCCTTGCTGGCGACCTCGGCCTGGTTGATCACGACGGCGGCGGCTCAGCCTCCGGTGCTGATCCTGATGGTGGCGATCGTGGCGGTGCGGGCGTTCGGCGTCGGTCGGGGCGTGTTCCGGTACGTCGAGCGGTTGGTCGGCCACGATGCGGCGTACCGGGTGCTGGGTGAGACCCGGGCCCGCATCACCGGCCGCCTGGAGAAGCTGGCACCGGGCGGTCTCAGCTCCCAACGTAAGGGCGACCTGCTGGCACGGCTCGTGCTCGACGTCGACGCAGTCCTCGACCTGTGGCTGCGGGTCGTCCTCCCTGTGGCAGCCGCCGCCGTGACGGCAACGGCAACAGTTGCCCTGCTGACTCTCCTGCTTCCGGCAGCGGGTGCAGCTGTCGCGCTGGCAGTCCTGGTCGCGTGCACCGTCGTACCGTGGCTGACCGCCCACACGGCGGCGAGAGCGGAGCGGAAGATCGCTGGGTCGCGTGGCGAGGTGGCGGCTGCGGCGACCGAGACACTGCTGACTGCAGGCGACGTGGTGGCGTTCAACGCGGTCGACGACGTACTCGACTCCTTCAGCGCAAGCGACGCGAAGCTTGCCAAGGCGGAACGACGCTCGGCCTGGAGTGCGGGGCTCGGCGGCGCGCTGCTCATGCTGTGCGTCGGCGGCGCGAGTGTGGCCGGGCTGATGCTCGGCAACACGGCGAACATCACCGGCGCGGTGTTCGCCGTACTCGTCCTGACCCCGCTCGCGCTCGCTGACGTACTTGGCGGCATCCCAGCCGCCGCACAGCTCGCCATCCGGGTACGCGCCTCGCTAGGCCGCGTGCAGGAGCTCCTGGACAGCCCCGAGCCGGTGACCGAGCCCGCAACCCCACAGCCGCTGCCGTCCGGGCGTGACCTGGAGGTGAAGCTGCTGCGAGTCGGGTACGACGGTGCCGATGTACTGGACGGGTTGAGCCTGGACATGCCGGCCGGGAGCCGAGTGGTCGTCACCGGCCCGAGTGGCTCGGGCAAGAGCACACTGGCCGCCGTGCTGCTGCGCTTCCTGGAGCCGCGGGCTGGCGAGGTCCTGTTGGACGGCGTGGACCTGTCCCTGCTCGAAGGTGATCAGGTGCGGTCTGTGGTCGGGCTGCTGACGCAGGAGAGTCATGTGTTCGACACGACCATCCGGGAGAACCTGCTGCTCGCGAAACCGGGCGCCAGCGACCTGATGCTGTGGAAGGCGCTCTACCGGGCCCGGCTCGGAGTGTTCGTCGAGAAGCTGCCGGACGGGCTGGACACGATGGTGGGCGAGCACGGCGCGCGCCTGTCCGGCGGCGAGCGGCAGCGGCTCGCCTTCGCCCGGTTGCTGCTGGCCGATCGCGACGTACTCGTGCTCGACGAGCCGACGGAGCACCTGGACGAGGAGACCGGCCGGGCCCTGCTGGAGGACCTGTTCGTGGCGGCTGGTCGCCGTACCGTGGTCCTCCTCACACACCGGCCCGAGTTGGTGCCTGCTCACGTACCGCGACAGCTGGTGAGCCTGACGTGACGGATGCGGGTGGCAGGCTGGGTGTCTGTCAAGATGGGGAACCGTGTTGACTCCCCAGCTCGTTCCCCAGCTCGCCGACTCGGTTCTGATCGCCATCATCGTGGCTGCCGTGGTCCTGGTCGCCGGTACCGCCGGCCTGGTCGTCACGCGCCGCCGCCGGCCGGAGCTGCCGTCGCCCACCCCGCCCGCGCCGCTCGAGACCGCCGAGCCGAAGATCGGTGAGGACGCCGAGGAGCCGCGCGACACGCCGACCCGGACGCTGGAGGACACCGAGCTCCCCGAGGAGCCGGTGGCGACGATCGAGAAGCCCGAGTCCGCCCAGGGCCGGCTGGTCCGGCTGCGGGCCCGGCTGGCGCGGTCCCAGGGCTCGCTGGGCAAGGGCCTGCTCGCGCTGCTGTCCCGGGACAAGCTGGACGAGGAGGCGTGGGAGGACATCGAGACCACGCTGATCACTGCTGACGTCGGCGTGACGCCCACGCAGGAGCTGGTCGAGCGGCTGCGGACCCGGATGCGGGTCGAGGGCGTCGGCGGTGAGGAGGCCCGGCAGATCCTTCGCGAGGAGCTGGTCGAGCTGGTCAACCCTTCGCTGGACCGGTCGCTCAAGGTCAGCCGTAAGGAGGCCCAGCCGGCCGTCGTCCTGGTGGTCGGGGTGAACGGCACCGGCAAGACCACCACAGTGGGCAAGCTGGCGCGAGTACTGGTCGCCGAGGACAAGCACGTCGTACTGGGCGCTGCGGACACCTTCCGCGCGGCCGCTGCGGACCAGTTGCAGACGTGGGGCGAGCGGGTCGGTGTGCGGACCGTGCGCGGTCCCGAGGGCGGCGACCCGGCGAGCATCGCGTTCGACTCCGTCAAGCAGGGCATCGAGGAGGAGGCGGACGTCGTCCTGGTCGACACCGCGGGCCGGCTGCACACCAAGACCGGCCTGATGGACGAGCTCGGCAAGGTCAAGCGGGTGATCGAGAAGTCCGCCGAGGTGGACGAGGTGCTGCTCGTCATCGACGCCACCACCGGCCAGAACGGCCTCACCCAGGCCCGCGTGTTCGCCGAGGTCATCGACGTCACCGGCCTGGTGCTGACCAAGCTCGACGGTACGGCGAAGGGCGGCATCGTGATCGCGGTCCAGCGCGAGCTCGGGGTCCCGGTCAAGCTGGTCGGCCTCGGCGAGGGCCCGGACGACCTGGCGCCGTTCGATCCCGAGCAGTTCGTCGACGCGCTGCTGGACTGAGCTCTCGTTCGACCTGGGCCTGATCTGATACCCAGGAGGGATGAAGCGACCGAGGATCGTCATCGTCGGAGCCGGGTTCGCGGGGTACATCGCGGCGCGCACGCTGTGCCGGCTGGCCCGTGGACGCGCCGACATCGTGGTGGTGAACCCGACTGACTACTTCCTGTACGTCCCGCTGCTGCCCGAAGTGGCAGCCGGGATCCTCGAGCCCCGGCGGCTGACCGTGTCGCTGGCCGACACGCTGCCCGACGTCCGGCTGGTCCTCGGGGAGGTGGACGGCCTCGACCTGGACCGCCGGAAGGTCCGGTACGCCGATCCGCTCGACCGGCGCGAGGAGATCGGCTACGACCGGCTGATCATCGCCGCGGGCAGCGTGAACAAGCTGCTGCCCATCCCCGGCGTCACGGAGTACGCGCACGGCTTCCGCGGCATCCCCGAGGCCGTGTTCCTGCGCGACCACCTGACCCAGCAGATCGAGCTGGCCGACGCCAGTGACAACCCTGCCGATCGGAACGCGCTGTGCACTTTCGTGGTCGTCGGCGCGGGCTACACCGGTACTGAGGTCGCTGCACACGGCGTGCTCTACACCGAGCTGCTCAAGAAGCGCCGGCCGCGCCTGCGGCACCAGCGGATGCGCTGGATGCTGCTGGACATCGCCGACCGCGTTCTGCCCGAGCTGGACGAGCGGCTCTCGCGTACGGCGGACAAGGTGCTGCGTGACCGTGATGTCGACGTACTGATGGGCACGTCGGTCGAGGAGGCGATGCACAACGGCGTCCGGCTCACCGACAAGTCGTTCGTCCCGACCCACACGCTCGTCTGGTGCGTCGGCGTACGGCCGGACCCGATCGTCGACGGGCTGGGGCTGAAGACCGAGAAGGGCCGGCTGCTCGTCGACGAGTACCTGAACGTCCCGGACCACCCGGAGGTGTACGCCTGCGGCGACGCGGCCGCCGTGCCGGACCTGACCATGCCGGGCGAAGTCACCCCCATGACAGCGCAGCACGCCGAGCGGCAGGGCAAGCGGGCCGCCAAGAACGTGGCGGCCGACTTCGGGACCGGTGAGCGGCAGCCGTACGTGCACCACGACCTCGGCTTCGTCGTGGACCTCGGTGGCACGCAGGCAGCCGCCAACCCGCTGCGCGTCCCGCTGGCCGGTCTCCCGGCGAAGGTGGTGACGCGCGGCTACCACCTGCTCTCCATGCCCGGCAACCGGGTCCGGACCGCCACCGACTGGGTGTACGACGCGGTGCTGCGCCGCCAGACCACGCAACTCGGAGTCATCCCCGCGGCCGACGTACCGCTGGAGACTGCCAGTCCGGAGCGGACCAGAAGACACTGACCTCTGCCAAGATGTGCCGGTGGAGGAGATGACATGACCAGGTTCTTGCTGCTGGTGAACATGGACGGCGGGAACGTCGACACCCCGATGCTGGAGTGGGACGAGCCGGACATGCAGGCGCACATGCAGTACCTGAGGGACCACCTGGATCGGCTGCGGGACAGCGGCGAGCTGGTGGACCACCAGGCGCTGACGTGGCCCAAGCACGCCAAGGTGGTCCGCGCGGCGAGTGTGAATGCGCCGGTGGTCACCGACGGGCCGTACGCCGAGGCCAAGGAGATCCTGGCCGGCTGGGAGCTGATCGACGTCGAGTCCGAGGAACGGGCGCTCGAGATCGCGGCCGACCTGTCCTGCGTGCCGGGACCGGGTGGGGTGCCGACGCAGCAGCCGATCGAGGTCCGCCGGGTGATGGACGGCGGCGACACCGACCTCTACGACGTGTGACCAGCCGCGACCTCGAGGACCTGCTGCGTGCGCTGACGCCGCAGGTCGTCGGCGCGGTCGTCCGGTGGTCCGGTGACTTCGCCGCGGCCGAGGACGCCGTGCAGGAGGCGCTGCTGGCCGCGGCGACCACCTGGCCGCGGGACGGCACACCGGACAACCCGAAGGCGTGGCTGATCCAGGCCGCGTCGCGACGCCTGATCGACGAGGTCAGGCAGGAGCAGGCCCGGCGGCGGCGCGAGGAGCGGGCCGCGCTGCGCGACGTGCCGCCGGACGACGTCGAGGAGCAGGACGACACCCTGCGGCTGCTGTTCCTGTGCTGCCATCCGACGCTCACGCCGGCCTCGGCGATCGCGTTGACGCTGCGTGCGGTAGGCGGTCTCACCACCGCGGAGATCGCCACCGCCTACCTGGTGCCTGAGGCAACGATGGCGCAGCGGATCAGCCGGGCCAAGCAGAAGCTCAAGGGCGCGACGTTCGAGCTGGACGCCAGCGACGAGCGGCTGCACAACGTGCTGCACGTGCTCTACCTGATGTTCAACGAGGGCTACGCGACGAGCAGCGGTCCAGAGCTGCAACGGAATGACCTGTCCAACGAGGCGATCCGCCTGACTCGCACTGTGCACGCGTTGCTCCCTGAGAACGGTCAGGTGACCGGTCTGCTCGCCTTGATGCTGCTCAGTGACGCGCGTCGGGCGGCCCGCACTGGCAAGGCGCGTGAGCTGATCCCGCTGGCGGAGCAGGACCGCACGCTGTGGAACAAGGACTACATCACCGAAGGCCTTGCGCTGGCAGTGGAAGGCTTCAGTACGCCGCCGCTGGGCGAGTACCAGCTGCAGGCGGCGATTGCGGCGCTGCACGACGAGGTGGATCGCCCGGAGGACACGGACTGGCCGCAGATCCTGGCGTTGTACGGCCTGCTGGAGGAGCTGTCCGGCAACCCGATGGTGAAGCTCAACAGGGCCATCGCAGCAGCCATGGTGCAAGGCCCTGACGCCGGGCTGGAGCTCCTGCAACCGCTGGACAAGGAGTTGGCCGGCCACTACCGCCTGGACGCCGTACGCGGGCATCTGTACGAGATGCGTGGTGACCCCGAGCTCGCTGCCCACCACTTCCGCGAGGCGGCCCGCCGTACGACGAGCAAGCCGGAGCGGGACTACTTGAGCACCAAGGCGGCTGCGATCACTGGTACTGCGCGAAAGCAGCAATGATGTCGTCGTCGGTTGCCAGCAGCAACCGGAGCAGCACGCGCGCCTTGTACGGGTCCAGGAACCCACCGTCGATCAGTCCACGCTGCAGCAGGTCGGTCTCCGACCCCACCGACTTGTAGGTGTTCCGCAGTACCGAACCACCACCGGTCCGCGACGTCAGCACGACAGGCATCGCTGCAGCGAGCTCGCCCAGCACAGGAGCGAGTGCCGCGGGCACGTGGCCGACACCGAACCCGGCGACGACCAGACCCTGGTGAGTGTTCGCCAACCCCTGCAACAGCAGGCCGTCGTCGTCCATCGTCACTGTGTAGAGCGCTACCCGCGTCGCATCGAGCTGGTCCGGCTCTGCCATTCCGTGTACGCCGTCCAGCCGCATCGGACGCGTGAGGACGCGGACCCGGTCCTCCACCACGTGGCCGATCGGACCGGTGTTGGGCGACACGAACGTCGCCGTACTGGTGCTGTGGGTCTTGCGCACCCACCGGGCCGCGTGGATCTCCTCCTTGAACACCACCAGGGCACCGAGGTCACGGGCAGCAGGGGAGCAGGCAACGCGGGCAGCGGCCAGCAGGTTGGCCGGACCATCCGGACCCGCGAGGGTCGGGTTGCGCATCGCGCCGGTCAGGACGAACGGCTGCGGGTGCGGCCACACCTGGTCGACCAGGAAGGCCGTCTCCTCGAGGTTGTCCGTCCCCTGGGTGACCACGACGCCGGCGGCGCCGTCTGCCACCGCCTTGGACGCGGCGTCGACCACTTCGAGCACCTTCGAGGCAGTCAGGTTGGCGCTGGGCACCTTCTCGACGTCCTGGATCTCGACCGGATGACCGAGCTCGGCCAGCCCCGGTACGGCGGCGGTCAGGTCGTCTCCGGTGAGCCGGTGCGTGCCGGCCATCGAGATGGTGCCGCCCAGGGTGAACAACGCGACGCTCACAACCAGCTCCTCAGCGCTACGGACCGAACTGGCGCAGGCTACCGGGTGCGGGCCCGGACGTGCATCCGCTCGCCCTGCGGGCCGTACAGGCACAGCACCTCGGTCGGCCCGGGCCCGGGGTTGCAGAACCAGTGCGGCATCCGGCAGTCGAACTCCGCCACCTCACCCTCGCCCAGTACGAAGTCCTGGTCGCCGAGCACCAGCCGGATCCGCCCCGACAGGATGTACACCCAGTCGTAGCCCTCATGCGTCCGCTGGCTCACCTCACCGCCCGGCCACCCCTCAGGCAGGATCTGCTTGAACGCCTGCAGCCCGCCGGGCCGCCTGGACAGCGGGATGTGCACCGTCCCATGCCGCTTGATCGGCTTGGCGTGGATCCGTGGGTCACCGGTCGGCGGTGCGTCCACCAGCTCGTCCAGCTGCACCTGGTGCGCACGGGCGAGGGGCAGCAGCAGCTCCAGCGTCGGTCTGCGCTGCCCGGACTCCAGCCGAGACAGCGTGCTCACCGAGATCCCGGTGGACTCGGACAGCTGGGCCAGTGTGGTGCCGCGCTCGGCCCGCAGGCTCTTCAGCCGCGGCCCGACCGCCTCGAGTACCTCGTCGAAAGCCTCCATGCTTGCCATTCTGGCAAAGAAGGTTGTCGAAAACGAAAACCATCGCGGATCCTCGGGGTACCGAGAGAGGAGTCCAGGAGATGAAGAAGTACGACGTGATCGTGGTCGGCGGGGGCGCAGCCGGGCTGAGCGGGGCGCTGGCACTGGTGCGGTCGCGCCGGTCGGTGCTGGTCGTCGACGACGGCACCCCGCGGAACGCACCGGCCGACGGCGTGCACAACTACCTGACCCGCGACGGCGTCCCGCCGGCCGAGCTGTACGCACTCGGCCGCGACGAGGTCGCCGGGTACGGCGGTGAGTTCGCGACCGGCACCGTGACCCGGGTGCGGCGCGACGACCTGTTCACGGTCGAGCTGGCCGACGGTACGACGTACCAGGGCCGGCGGCTGCTGGTGACGACCGGGCTGACCGATGTGCTGCCCGACGTGGGTGGACTGGCCGAGCGGTGGGGACGCGACGTGCTGCACTGCCCGTACTGCCACGGGTGGGAGGTGCGCGACCAGGCGATCGGCATTCTGGCCACCACTGGGATGGCGGCGTTCCAGGCCTTGCTGTTCCGGCAACTGAGTGACGACGTCACGCTGTTCCTGCACACCGCGCCGGAGCTGACCGACGAGCAGTGGGAGCAGCTCGCGGCCCGCGGAATCTCCGTAGTACAAGGGAAAGTCGAGCAGCTGGAGGTGGAGAACGACAAGCTGACCGGCGTCCGGCTGGAGGGTGGCAAGGTGATCCCGCGGGACGCGCTGGCGGTGCAGACCAGCATGCGGGCCCGTGCGGACTTCCTGGCCGATCTGGGCCTGGACATCGTCGTACAGGAGGCCAACGGCCTGGAGGTCGGCACGATCGTCGCCGCCGACCCGCAGGGCGCGACGGCCGTGCCCGGCGTCTTCGTGGCCGGCAACGTGACCGACGCGCGGGCGACCGTCATGCCGGCGGCGGCGTCCGGCCTGATGGCAGCCGGCGGCCTCAATGCGGACCTGATCACCGAAGAGACTCGCTTGGCTGTGGCCGCGCGCAGTAGTTGAGGAGTTGAATAGAGGCGGGAGGGTGGATGCAGGAATCGGTCGACCCGGACTTCGCCTCGTACGTCGACGCGCGGCAGGGCAGATGGCTCCGTACGTCGTACCTCGTGTACGGCGACCTGGAGCGAGCAGAGGATGCACTGCTGCGCGCCTTCACCCGGTTGTCGACGCGCTGGGACCGGGTGGACGACCCGGACGTGTTCGTCCAGCGGTTGCTCTACCAACCGGCCCTGGTGCGCTGGAACCGGGTGAAGGCGTTCCCGAACGAGGACGACCCCGTCAAGCTCGCGCTGGCCGAGCTGACACCGGCACAACGCGCCGTGTTCGTGCTGCTGCACCTCGAGGAGCTCACCGAGTTCGAGGTGGCCGACGTGCTCGGGATGTCCAACACCTCCGTGCACAGCCATGGTCTGACCGCCTTCAGCCGCTTCCGTTCGGCACTCGGCGCCGGTGACTGGCGAGACGCGGGAGAACCGCGATGAGGCGCGAGGAGATCCAGCCGCTGCTCTACAACGCGTCGGACCTCCTGCCGGAGCCGGACCTGGCCGACGCCGCCTGGGCCGATGGCCTCGCCACGCGCCGTCGGCGGCGACGCAACGTGCTGATCGGCTTGCTGGCCGCGCTGCTCGTCGCTGTGGCCGCCGCGATCGGCACCGCGGTCGGCGGGAGCCAGAGCACCGAGCTCGTCCCGCCGCCGACCACACCGACGCACCCACCCGGCTACGTCCCGCCGGCCGGGCAGATCTCCGGGATCGACTTCTGGATCGCCCCACCGGCCGGCAGCGAGCGCTTCCTCGACCGGGTCTACACCCCGCTCGGCGATCGCCTCAGCCTGCCGGACGACCCCGAACCGCTGAGTGAGCACCCGATCGAGAACATCGCCGCCGTGGTGCTCGAGGAGCGCGACGGCCGGTACGACGCACTGCTGCTGGGCTCCGACGCGAGCTGGGCCCGCGCCGACCTGCAACTGCAGCCGATCCGCATCGGTTCGCCGCTGAGTTCCGGAGCGATCTCGCCGGACGGCCGGTTCGCTGCGTTCCCGCAGCCGGGTGAAGTGGTCGTCGTCGACGCGACGACCAGTGAGGTCTTCCGCTACGCCTTGCCCAGCAGGGATGTGAGCAGTGTGTCCTGGCTGCCGAACGCCGCACGCGTCCTGGTCAGCGGGCCGGGCGTGGCCTATCGAGTTCTCGTCGGCCAGAACGACGGTGACCGGGATCCGGTCATCCCGATCACCGCGGCCGCGAACCCGGCGTCGATCACTGCGCCGTACCGGATCGACAGCGGCGCCGTGCTGCGCTACGGCGTCACCGGCCGGTGGTCCGTGGACAGCCGGCTGGAGCTGCCGGTGCAGGCCTGGGTAGGGCAGACGTTCTCGACGTTCACCATGGCGGCGCGACTGTTCATCTCCGAGGACCTCCAGCAGGTGCCCACCAGACACTCGCAACCACAGGTGGTAGCGGCCATCTCGACGCTGCGTGCAATGCCCAGTCACCTGCTGGTGCTGGGGGAGTCGGACCGGACCACACCCGCGGCGGACCCGCAGGGAGTGCGTGAGCCCGGCTGCTGCGCCGTACTGGGCTGGTACGGCGACCGGCCGCTGATCCAGGTCAGCGGCTGGGTGCTTGCCTGGGACATCGACACCGGCCAGGTACAGCGCGTGACCGAGCTGGCCGTGAACGCAGTTGCCCTCGGCCCCGGTCTGCAGCCCTGACTACTCCTCCAGGATGCAACGCATCGTGAACTTCAGCAGCCGGTCGGCGTCGTCCGGTGTCGGCATCGACTCACCGGTCAGCGCCCGGATCACGAACACCCCGGCCAGCCACTGCACCATCAGCGTCGTGTCCACGTTGTCACGGACCGGCTCACCGCGAGCCCTGGCCCGGTCCAGCGCGGCTTCGGTCAGCTGGATCCGTCGCTCCAGGAAGCCCCGGTAGATCGCGGCGGACCGCTCGTCGCGGTTCGCCTCCGACACCGCCAGGCGAATCAGTGCCAGCCCTTCCTCGCTGTTCACGAACGCCAGGGCGTCGCTGTAGACCTGGCGCAGGTCGCCTGCGATCGACCCGGTGTCGGCATCGGGGATCTCGATGTCGAACAGGTCGGCCAAGGCGTCGTTGGCCAGGTGGTCCTTGCTCGCCCAGCGCCGGTAGATCGTCGCCTTGCCGACTCCCGCGGCCTCGGCGACGTCGTCCACCGTCATTCCGTCGAATCCTCGCTCCAGCAGCAGCTGCACGGCGTACCGGCGGATCCTCGGCTCCGCGTCCGGGTCCCGTGGCCTGCCGCGGCGCGGCCTCACCCCGTGGTTGGTCCCCATCTCGTGTTCCCCAGCTCGGACGGGCGCAGTGGCGCGGCTGCGGACCCGTGTGGTCCAGGCCAGAGTGCCACAACTTCGCCGATGTCACGTCGATGTCACCTGAAAGCCCTCTTTGTCACATGCCTGAAACAAATGGACCGATCGGCTGAAACGGCGCGCCGACACCGTGTGCGGTGTGGCCGTGCGCGGGCTCCCCGGTGATGTGGAGTTCTGCCCGACTGAGGACGGGCGGTCACCCCCCAGATCGATGGAAGGGATGACGTTGATGGAGATCAACGCCGGCGATACCGCCTGGGTCTTGGTCAGTGCCGCCCTGGTGATGCTGATGACACCGGGCCTGGCTTTCTTCTACGGCGGCATGGTGCGCGTCAAGAGCGTGCTGAACATGATGATGATGAGTGCCATCACCATCGCCGTCGTCACCGTGTTGTGGGTGCTGGTCGGCTACTCGCTGACGTTCGCCGGTGACACCGGGCACGTGATCGGGAACTTCTCCGAGGTCGGCCTGAAGGGTCTGATGGCGCCGGAGGCGGTCAGCGGCACCATTCCGACGCTCGCGTTCGTCGCCTTCCAGCTGATGTTCGCGATCATCACCCCGGCGCTGATCTCGGGCGCCATCGCCGACCGCGCCACGTTCCGGGGCTGGATCGCGTTCGTGGTCGGCTGGACGACGCTGGTGTACTTCCCGGTCGCGCACTCGGTCTGGTTCCTCGACGAGGGCAACGGCGGCTGGATCGGCGACAAGCTGGGCGCGATCGACTTCGCCGGCGGTACTGCGGTGCACGTCAACGCCGGCGCCGCCGCCCTGGCCCTGGCGATCGTGCTGGGCAAGCGGATCGGCTGGCGCAAGGACCCGATGCGGCCGCACAGCCTGCCGCTGGTCGTCCTCGGCGCCGCGCTGCTGTGGTTCGGCTGGTTCGGCTTCAACGCCGGCTCGGCGCTGAGCGCCGGCACCACCGCCGCGATCACCTTCGTCAACACCCAGGTCGCCACCGCCGCCGCCGTGATCGGCTGGCTGATCGTGGAGCGGATCCGGCACGGCAAGGCCACCACGCTGGGCATGGCGTCCGGTGCGGTCGCCGGTCTGGTCGCGATCACCCCGGCCTGTGGCGCGCTCACCCCGGTCGGCTCGCTCATCCTCGGTGTCATCGCCGGTGGTATCTGCGCCTTCGCGGTGTCGCTGAAGTACAAGCTCGGCTTCGACGACTCGCTCGACGTGGTCGGCGTGCACCTGGTCGGCGGTCTGGTCGGCTCGCTGGCGATCGGCTTCCTGGGCACGGCGGCGGCGCCGTCGGCCGTGGACGGCCTGTTCTACGGCGGCGGTGTCTCGCAGCTGGGCAAGCAGGCGCTGGCCAACGTGGTCGTCGCGCTGTACTCCTTCGCGGTCGCCTTCCTGCTCGGCAAGCTGATCGACAAGACCATCGGCTTCCGGCTCAAGGAGGACGACGAGGTCACCGGTGTCGACCAGGTCGAGCACGCGGAGACGGCGTACGACTTCCTCGGCGCGGCCGGGCTGCGCGGGCACACCGCTCTCGCCCGTCCGCAGGCCGGCACGGAGAATGAGTCCACCGAGGCTTCCGAGAAGGAAGGTGCCAACGCATGAAGCTGATCACCGCCGTGGTCAAGCCGCACAAGCTGGAGGACGTCCGGGCCGCGCTGGAGACGTTCGGCGTCACCGGCATGACGGTGACCGAGGCGAGCGGCTACGGCCGGCAGAAGGGCCACACCGAGGTCTACCGCGGCGCCGAGTACGAGGTGGATCTGGTCCCCAAGGTCCGGGTCGAGGTCGTCGTCGAGGACGGCGACAGCGCGGACGTGGTGGACGTGATCGTCAAGGCCGCGCAGACCGGCAAGATCGGCGACGGCAAGGTCTGGGTCACCCCGGTCGAGACGATCGTCCGGGTCCGCACCGGCGAGCTCGACGGCGATGCACTCTAGGGACGCGCTGTAGATGGTTGACCGAGCAGAACAGCGGCGCGGGCGTGCCGAGGAGGCCGACGCGCTGCTGTACCTGCTCCTCTCGAAAGCCTGTGACGCCCTCGGTGTGCCCACCGAGGGCGTCGCGCTGGTCGCCGTCGGCGGCTACGGCCGGGAGGAGCTGTCGCCGTACAGCGACCTCGACGTGATGCTCGTGCACGCCGAGGGGTACCCACGGGTGGACGAGCTGGCCGCACAGATCTGGTACCCGCTGTGGGACTCGCGGACGAAGCTGGACCACAGCGTCCGGACCGTCGACGAGGCCCGCAAGGCGGCTGCCGACGACATCCGGGTCGCCCTCGGCCTGCTCGACGCACGGCACGTCGCGGGGGACTCGCACCTCACACTGCAGCTGCGGTCCGTGCTGATGGCGGACTGGCGCCGTACGGCGAAGGAGCGGCTGCCTGCGTTGGCTCAGGCGTGCAAGGAACGCGCGTCGACGGTCGGTGAGCTCGCACACCTCGCTGAGCCCGACCTCAAGGAGGCGTACGGCGGTCTGCGCGACGCCGTCGTACTGCGTGGCTTGGTGGCGTCGTGGCTGGTCGACGTACCGCATCCGGTGGTGGAGCGGGCGCGGCTGGACCTGCTGAACATCCGGGACGAGTTGCACACGGTTGCGGGGCGTTCCACCGACCGGCTGGTCGCTGACGTGGCCGGTGAGGTCGCGGCCGGGCTGGGCATGACCGGTGGCCGGGACGAGCTGCTGCGGCACGTGTACTCGACCGGCCGGACGCTCGCGCACGTCTGCGACGTGTCCTGGCGACGGATCGAGAGCCTGATGACCCGGCCGCCTCGGTCCCGGCGCCGTCAGCGGACCGGGGGACCGTTGCTGCTGGCACTCGATGAGGGAGTCGGCCAGCACGAAGGCGAAGTCGTACTGATGCCGGACGCCCGGCCCGAGCGCGACGCAGTGCTGGGTCTGCGCGCTGCCGCTGTGGCTGCGGACCGAGAGTTGGTGCTCTCACCTGCTGTCTGCGCACGGCTGGCCAATCGCGGTCTGGCGTTGCCTGAGCCGTGGCCTGGTGAGGCGCGGCGACTGCTGTGTGCCCTGCTGGGTGCAGGCAGCGGTCTGCTCGAGGTGTGGGAGGCGCTGGACCAGGCCGGCTACGTCTCCCGGATCCTGCCGGAGTGGGACGCGGTCCGGTTCCGGCCGCCGCAGTCGGCCATCCACCGGTTCACCGTCGACCGGCACCTGCTGGAGACCTGTGTCGAGGCCGCCAAGATGGTCCGCGACGTACGACGGCCCGACCTGCTGCTCGTGTCCGCCTTGCTGCACGACCTGGGCAAGGCAGTCGAGGGCGACCACAGCGTCACGGGTGCGGCGATCGCAGCGACTGTGGCCCGCCGGCTCGGCTTCGACGAGGCGGACGCGGACACGATCACGCTGCTGGTCCGGCAGCACCTGATGCTTGCCCAGGTCGCCACCCGGCGGGACCTGGACGACCCGATGACCGTTGAGCTGGTGGCCGGGATCGTCCGCACCACCGAGACTCTGGACCTCCTGGAAGCCCTCACGTACGCCGACGCGCGCGCCGCCGGTCCCGCGGCCGCGTCACCCTGGCGGATGCGCCTGGTCGGTGAGCTGTGCCGCCGCGTGCGCGGTGAGCTGTCCGGCGGCGGCGAGAGCATGTGGACCGAGGCTCCGCCGATCCCGGTGCCCACGCTGCACCAGGTCGTCGGTGTGGGGCGGCTTGGCGTGACGGTATCTGAGCATCTCGGTGACGTGCGGGTGAATGTCGCCGTACCCGATCAAGTGGGCACGTTGTCGACGGTCGCGGCCGTGCTGGCCGTCGAGCGGCTCGCCGTACGGTCTGCAGTCATCACGTCGGTCGAGGGGCTCGGCATCTCGCAGTGGACCGTGGCCGGCTCGCCACCGGACCCAGTCCGGCTGCGCGACCGTCTTGCTGTGGCCCTGCGCGACCCCACTGACCTCGTACGGCGCTTGGCCGCGCGGGACTCGTCTGCACTCAAGGCACGGGTCGCCAGCCGGGTGGATCTGTTGCCCGATGCGTCGGAGACGGCCACCGTGCTGCAGGTGCGCGCCCACGACCGCCCGGGCCTCCTGTACGACGTGACCTCGGCCATCGCGTCCACTGGCGCCGACATCCGCTCGGCGCACGTGAGCACGCTCGGCGCCGAGTGTGTGGACGCCTTCTACCTCACCGACAGCCACGGCTCGCCGCTGGACGAGGAAGACGCGCGCACAACGGCAAAGACGGTCCTGGATCGCCTGACCTTCTAGGGTCTGCTGTGTGCACGTTGTAGAGACTCTTCAGCGTCAAGCTGTTGCCTGCGAGGAACTCGGCTCCCCGATGTACGCCGAGCTGTGCCGGCTCATCGTGGACGACTACGAGGTCGGCGGCGTGTCCACCGGCGTACTGGCCGGCTACGAGGACCGTCCGTTCGGTGACGCGATTGCACTGCGGTTGCTGGGCTCGGTGCACCGGCTGGTGCTGGCGGGAGAGCTGCCGGAGCTTGCTGCGTTCTACCCGAGCGTGGGCGGGACGTGGGACCCGGTGCTCGGCTGGGAGGCGTTCGAGCAGGTGCTGCAGTCCCGGTCGGCCGAGCTGCGGTCGCTGCTGACCCAGCCACCGCAGACGAACGAGGTGGGCCGGGCCGCCGCGCTGTACGGCGGTCTGCTGCAGTTGGTCGAGGACGTTCCGCTGCCGGTGCGGCTGTTCGAGATCGGCGCGAGCGGCGGACTCAACCTGCGGGCGGACCAGTTCCGGTACAACCTGGCGGACGGGACCGGATTCGGCCTGGCCGAGAGCCCGGTGGTGTTCGAGGAGGCGTGGTCGGGCCGGGCGTTGAAGCCGATGCCGCTGCGGATTGCCGAGCGGGTCGGCAGCGACATCGCGCCGGTGAACCCGCTGACGGAAGAGGGTGCCCGCACGCTCACGTCGTACGTCTGGCCGGACATGCCGGTGCGGCTGGGCCGGTTGCGTGGCGCGTTGGCGATCGCGCGGCAGGTGCCGGCCGACGTGCACCGGGAGGACGCGGTCTCGTTCGTGCATGGGCTGGAGCTGTCGCGCGGCCACGTGACTGTGCTGTGGCACTCGATCATGTGGCAGTACCTGACGCGGGACGACCGGGCTGCAGTCGACGACCGGCTCGCCGAGCTCGGGGCGCAAGCCGACGAGCACTCCCCACTGGCCCGGCTTCGCCTGGAACCGCTGCGCCGAACACCCGACGGTCCGTTCGACTTCCTCGTCGCCCTCGAGCGCTGGCCGGGCGGCCGGCGCCAGATCCTCGGCCGCGCCGAACCTCACGGACAGGGCCTGGTCTGGAACAACCGATGAGCCGTAGCCCTCAGTCGAAGGCCGCTACCAGGGTGTCGGCCAGTGCGGCCGCGTAGCTGCCGTCCGGGTCCAGGTCCGGGTCGAAGATGCCGATGTCGATCCCCACGCACTTCGGTGCCGAGAGCAACGGCCTGAGCAGCTCGACGAGCTGGGCGTGGTCGATCCCGCCCGGGTCCGGGCTGTCCACCGCCGGCATGATCGCGGCGTCGAGGATGTCCACGTCGAGGTGCACCCAGAAGCCGTCGAGCTCCTGCAGGTGCTCGAGGACGCCGGCCGCCGCCTTGCCCGGGTCCTCGGCGACCGCGAGGGCCGGCCAGACCGGGATCCCGGCCGCACGCACGTCGTCGACGTACTCGTCGTCCGCCCGAATCCCGAGCAGCACCGCATCGGTGTCCCTCGTGTACGGCGCGAGTCCTTCGAGGTCGGTCAGATCGGCCTGGCCGCGGCCCGTGGTCAGCGCGAGTGCCTCGCCGCCGGCGGCTCCGACGTACGGGGAGTTGTCGACCGTCCGGAAGTCCGAGTGGCCGTCGAGGTAGACGACGCCGTACCTGCCGCGTCGCTTCAGCGCCAGCGCCGGTCCGAGCAGGATGCTGCACTCACCGCCGAGCAGAACCACGAACCGGTCCTCGTCGAACAGCTTCGTCAGCCGGTCCGCCAGCTTGACCGTGTACGACGCCATCGCCGCCGCGTTGAACACGCCGTCGCCCGGCTTCCAGCCCGCGCGGTCGTACCGCGGCGGCGTCACGTATCCCGCGTCGACGGCGCCGATCCGCTGCACGAACCCCTGGTCCCGGATCGCCCCCGCGAGCTTGTAGCAACCCGGCACAGTCCCGTCCACCGGCGGCCGCAACCCCAAGTTGGACGGCCCGTCCAGCACGACCCGGCTCCGGCTCACAGCTGTCTCCTAACCGTTGGATCATCATTTACCGGTTAGATCGTGAAGGTCCGGCGGACACCCTGTCAATCACCGTCGGTAGACTCGGTGAGGTTGTACCTGGGTTGTCTCTGGAGAAACGGACTGTTTCGTGTTCGATACGCTTTCCGATCGGTTGTCGGCCACCTTCAAGAACCTGCGCGGTAAGGGCAAGCTGACCGATGCGGACATCGACGCGACCGCGCGGGAGATCCGGATCGCGCTGCTGGAGGCCGATGTCGCGCTGCCGGTGGTGAAGGAGTTCATCGCCGCGGTCCGGGAGCGGGCCAGTGGGTCCGAGGTGCGCGGCGGGCTGAACCCGGCGCAGCAGGTGATCAAGATCGTCAACGAGGAACTCGTCACGATCCTCGGCGGCGAGACGCGCGAGCTGCGGATGGCCAAGCGGCCGCCGACGGTGATCATGCTCGCCGGTCTGCAGGGCGCCGGAAAGACCACCCTGGCCGGGAAGCTGGCCAAGTGGCTGAAGGAGACCAAGCACCAGACCCCGATGCTGGTCGCGGCCGACCTGCAGCGGCCGAACGCCGTGACCCAGCTCCAGGTGGTCGGCGACCGGGCCGGCGTGCCGGTGTTCGCGCCCGAGCCCGGCAACGGCGTCGGCGACCCGGTGGACGTCGCCCGGAAGGCGATGGACGAGGCGCGCACGAAGCAGCACAGCGTGGTGATCGTCGACACGGCCGGCCGGCTGGGTGTCGACGAGGAGCTGATGAAGCAGGCCGCGGACATCCGCGACGCGGTCACGCCGGACGAGATCCTGTTCGTGGTCGACGCGATGATCGGCCAGGACGCGGTCACCACCGCCCAGGCCTTCCTGGACGGGGTCGGCTTCGACGGCGTCGTGCTGGCCAAGCTGGACGGTGACGCCCGCGGTGGCGCCGCGCTGTCGATCGCGCAGGTCACCGGCCGCCAGGTGATGTTCGCCTCGAACGGCGAGAAGCTCGAGGACTTCGACGTCTTCCACCCCGAGCGGATGGCCTCGCGCATCCTCGGCATGGGCGACATCATGACCCTGATCGAGCAGGCCGAGCGCACCTTCGACGCCGAGCAGGCCGCCAAGACCGCCGCCAAGCTGCAGAAGAAGGGCGGCAAGGACTTCACCCTGGACGACTTCCTCGCCCAGATGCAGTCGGTGCGCAAGATGGGCCCGCTGACCAAGATCTTCGGCATGCTGCCCGGCGCCGCGCAGTTCAAGGACCAGCTGGAGAACTTCGACGAGCGCGAGATCGACCGGATCGAGGCGGTCATCCACTCGATGACCCCGGCCGAGCGGGCCGACCCGAACATCATCAACGGCTCCCGCCGGGCCCGGATCGCGAAGGGCTCCGGGACCGAGGTGGCCACCGTCAGCGGGCTGGTCGAGCGGTTCTTCGAGGCCCGCAAGATGATGAACGCGATGGCGACCGGCAAGGGCTTGCCGGGGATGCCCGGGATGCCCGGGATGCCGGGGATGGCCGGTGGCGGCGGCGCCCGGAAGGCCAAGCAGCAGGCCAAGAAGGGCAAGAAGCGCGGCTCCGGGAACCCGGCCAAGCGGGCCAACCAGGGCAACCAGCAGCCGTCCGCGCCGCAGCCGGGCCAGCTGCCGGCCGCGTTCGGCGGCGGCCAGAACGGCGGCGACTTCGAGCTGCCGGACGACCTGAAGAAGATGCTCGGCGGCCAGTAGGGCCCGAGAGGCGCTCGGTCACTGTGTGAAGTGGCGCACCGTTACCGGTTGTCCACGACCCTGTGGCGACTAAGATCGTGCCTACGCCCGATGCACCACGTACTGCGAGGACGTCGAAGGACGGTCGGATGAGGCAGCAGTTCAAGATCCTGGACACGTGGCGGGGCAAGCTGACCGCCACCTGGGTCATCTTGGCTCCCCCCACCGCCATGGTCGCCGTGTTCGTGGCCGGCGGCGTCACCTCCAACACGTTCATCGTCGACGCGCACGCGCTGGCCCAGCCGCGCCAGGACGCCCAGTTCGACGAGCTGGCCAACAACCTGCCGACCCAGCCGGGCGCCGACGGCAGCCTGCCGACCCAGGCGAAGTCGCAGATCCAGGTCCCGGTGACCGGTGCGGTCGACGGCCCGGTGCAGCCGATCCAGGGCATCACCGGCAACCCGTCCGGCATCCCGGGCACGGTCCTGGCGGCGTACCAGAAGGCAGCCAACGAGCTGGCCGTGGCGATGCCGGGCTGCAAGCTCACCTGGCCGCTGCTGGCCGGCATCGGGAAGGTCGAGTCCGCGCACGCCAGCGGCGGGCGCGTCGAGCCGAACGGGACCACCCGCGGCAAGATCCTCGGCCCGGTCCTCGACGGCGGCCCCGGCATGGCCGCGATCACCGACACCGACCAGGGCCTGTACGACGGGAACACCTCGTGGGACCGCGCGGTCGGGCCGATGCAGTTCATCCCGGGCACCTGGAACACGTTCGGCGCGGACGGCAACGGCGACGGGGTCAAGGACCCGCACAACGTGTTCGACGCCGCTCGGGCGGCCGGCGACTACCTGTGCTCCGGCGGGGCGAACCTGTCCGACCCGCAGGGCCTGGTGCAGGCGGTGCTGCGCTACAACCACTCGATGGACTACGTGTCCACGGTGCTGCGCTGGATGCAGTCCTACGCGAATCAGACGGTGACGATCCCGGACACCGAGGGCGTGATCAACCCTCCGACCGACGACAGCGGCAACGTGGACACCTCGAACGACCCGACCCGGACCGAGACGACCACCACGCCGCCGACCACTCCGACTCCCGCGGTGACCCCGACGACGGCCCAGCCGAGCACGCCGGTCCCGACCACGCCGAGGCCGACGACCAAGCCGCCGACGACCTCCAAGCCGCCGACGACGACGAAGCCGCCGACGACGGCCACGCCGACGCCGACGCCGTCGCCCACGCCGACGAACACCCAGGGCACGCCGTCGGAGACGCCGACGACCACGACGCCGACTCCGACGCCCACCCCGACTCCGACGCCGACGCCCACCCCCACGCCGACGCCGACCCCCACGCCGACGCCGACGCCGACGCCGGACCCGACCTGCACGACGCCGACCGCGACCCCGACGGCCACTCCGACGCCGGAGCCGTGCGCGACGACGTCGCAGGGCGAACCGACCTCGGAGTCCACGCCGGACCAGGCCCCGCAGTCCGGTAGCTGATCAGGGGTTTCGACCCCGGGGTAACCGGGGAGATTACCTGCGGTCCCGCGCCCGACCAGGCCGGGATTTCACGCTTTGGCGCAGCCGGTGGTGGTGCCCGTTTTCGGGGGTGTTGGCGGGTCAGGTAACTTTGCGTCGACTTGATGTAACTTTCTGGCGTATGGATCGTTGAGGGGACTATGCGCCTAACCCGTAGTGGTAACCGTCGGGTCAAAATCATCATCGCTTCACTGTGCACAGCCCCGCTCCTGGTCGGGGCCATCGTGACAGTCGCCTCGGGCGGAGCCGGTGCCTCCGGCCAGCTCGCGGCGGACAGCCCGGTCGCTCCGTCGCCTGGAGCCGGGCTGAACAGCGGTGAGTTCGACGAGCTGACGATGATCGTCCCGCAGCGTCCCGGAGTGGACGGCCGGCTCGGTTCCGACCAGCCCGCCCGCGCCGACGTGCCCGTGCAGGGTGCGACCGACGGGCGGTCCGTGGTCCGGCCGGGGCGGCCCGATGCCGTCAACGGCATCCCGCGCGGGGTGTTCCCCGCCTACCGCCGCGCCACCGCGAACCTCGCCGTGGTCCGGCCGAACTGTGGGCTCACCTGGCCGCTGCTGGCCGGGATCGGCAAGGTCGAGTCCGACCACGCCAGCGGTGGCCGGGTCGACGTGGCCGGCACCACCCGCGGCAAGATCCTCGGCCCGGTGCTGAACGGGCGCCGCGGCAACGGCCGGATCACCGACAGCGACCAGGGCCGGTACGACGGCGACCTGACCTGGGACCGTGCGGTCGGCCCGATGCAGATCATCCCGCAGGTGTGGACCGACTTCGGCGCCGACGGCAACGGCGACGGCTTCCGCAACCCGAACAACGTGTACGACGCGGTCACCACGGTCGCGGTGTACCTGTGCTCGGAGGGCGACGACCTGAAGCGGCCGCGGGACCTGGTCTCGGCCCTGCTGCGCTACCAGCACTCCAAGGACTTCGTCGCCACCGTGCTGAGGTGGATGCGGGTCTACAGCAAGAACGCGGTGCTGATCCCGAACGAGAAGGGCAGCCTGTCGGTGCCGAAGGCGACCGGTAACGCCGAGCGCAAGGTCGACCCGCGCGAGGTTCCGGATGTTCCGGACGACTCCAAGCCGTCCACGAGCACGTCCGCCACCCCGACGACGAAGCCGACCGCGCCGGCCACGACCGACGAGCCCTCGGTGCCGGACCCGGCCGACACGCCGACCAAGTCGCCGACGCACAAGCCGACCAAGCCGACGCCCAAGCCGACGCCGACCCCGACGCCGACTCCCATGCCGACCCCGACGCCGACTCCGACCCCCACCCCGACGCCGACGCCGACCCCGACGGACACGCCGACCAGCTCGCCGTGCTCGTCGACCGACCCGACCACACCCACCTGCACCCCGGGCGGCGGCTCGCACGGCTGACGCCGGGCCGGTTAACGTCGCGGTATGACGGACAGTGCACTGACAGACAGGGGCGTACTCAGGCTCGTCGGCACGGTGTTGCCGGCCGGCGAGCAGCAGGAGATCCATCTCAGCGGTGGGCTGGTCGTGGACCGGCCCGCCGCTGCCGATGTCAGCACCGTGCACACCGGCGGATGGATCGTGCCCGGCCTGGTCGACGCGCACTGCCACATCGGGCTGGACCAGCACGGCGCCGTCGACCGCGACACCCAGGAGGAGCAGGCGGTCGCCGACCGGGCGGCCGGTGCGCTGCTGGTCCGGGACGCGGGGTCGGCCGCCGACACCCGGTGGATCGACGATCGCGAGGACCTGCCGAAGATCATCCGGGCCGGCCGGCACATCGCCCGGTCGAAGCGCTATATCCGCAACTACGGCTGGGAGATCGAGCCGGACGAACTGGTCGCGTACGTCGAGCAGGAGGCGCGGCGTGGTGACGGCTGGGTCAAGCTGGTCGGCGACTGGATCGACCGCGACGCGGGCGACCTGACGCCCTGCTGGCCCGCCGAGGCGCTGAACGCGGCGATCGCCCGCGCGCACGAGTTGGGCGCCCGGGTCACCGCCCACGTCTTCGGCGAGCACTGCCTGCCGGACCTGCTTGCCGCCGGCATCGACTGCCTCGAGCACGGCACCGGCCTGCTCCCGGACATGCTCGACGCGATGGCCGAGCGCGGGGTTGCTGTCGTCCCGACGCTGATCCAGCTCGAGAACTTCCCGCAGTACGCCGACGCCGCCGCCGCGAAGTTCCCGGTCTACTCGGCCCACATGCGCGACCTGTACGAACGCCGCCTGGTCCGGCTCCGGGACGCTTACGAGGCCGGCGTACCCGTGTATGCCGGGACCGACGCCGGTGGGGTGCTCGGGCATGGCCTGGTGGCGCAGGAGATCCAGGCGCTGACGTCGATCGGCCTGTCGGGCGAGCAGGCGCTGGCCGCCGGGTCGTGGGCGGCCCGCGAGTGGTTGGGGGCTCCGAGCAACCTTCAGCCGGGCGACCCGGCCGACCTGGTGGTGTACGACGAGGATCCGCGCGCGAACCCCGCCGTACTGAGTCATCCGCGGGTGATCGTGCTGCGTGGCAGGGTGCTGACTTGACCGCAAAATGTTTCCCGAACCACTGGTCGGGACGGAAGATCTTGGCCTAGCGTGACCTCCCGGGACCGCCGACGCCCCTCGGCGGACCGAACAGGGAAGGAACCGCCCCACGGGTCGAGAAATCCGCCATCTGGCCGCCCGAGTACCCGTGTCCAGACTCTCCGAGAGGTGCTGGTCGGCGTCGGGTACGCCGAGTCGCATCTCGACGGCCACAACGGCCTGCCCAGCCAGGCCAACGGGTACGGTGTGATGCACCTGGTCAGCAACACAACGAGATCCCTGGCAACGACCACACCGACCCGGCTCCGCATTGGAACTGGACCTACTACATGCAGTTGGTGAACGACGGCAACCCGCCGCAGTACAACTTCACCACCTACGGCACCGGCGTCCGGGTCCGCTCGGCCCCAAGCCTGTCCGCGTCGGTCGTCACCACGCTGCCCGGCCCGACCCAGGTCTTCGTCGAGTGCCAGGTCAAGGGTGACCCCGTGACCGCCGAGGGCACCACCAACGACTGGTGGGCCAAGCTGCGCGACCAGGGCGGCTACATGACCAACATCTACATCGACCACCCCGACCCGAAGCTCCCCGGCATACCCGAGTGCTAGAGCCTGAAAGGTAGAGCCTGCTGTACCGACGCAGGCCGGGCCGTGCCGGAGGATTGAGGCATGTTGACCAAGATCCTGTCGCGGGGTGGCCCGGCCTGCGGATACCTGTTCGTGCGGTACCTGAAGGCTGTGGTGCTGCTGGCGGCCTTGCCGATCAGCCTGCTGCTTGCGTGGGTCATCCCGGGTGCCACCGCGGGGCTGGTGAAGCTGGCCAACAGTGAGCGGTACCGGGCGACGAAGTACCTCGGTCTGTCGCAGGATCCGCCGCTGCCGCCGGCCGCGCCACGGCGGCCGGGTGATGTCGTCACGCTGTTCCGGGACAAGTCCTTCACCCGCAGCCTGCGGCTCCTGCTCGGGCCGCTGGTGATGATCCCGGAGCTGCTCGTCGCGGTGATCGCGGTGGTGGGAGCGCCGTCGGCGATCCTCAGCATGCTGCTGTGGAGGCTTGATCCGGGCAACTTCAGCCTGATGGGTCTGGACGTCGACAGCTGGCTCGAGGCGCTGACGCTCGGCCCGCTGCAGGTCCTGGTGAGCCTGTGGTTCCTCGGCTGGGTCGCCCCGGCCGTGGCCGGCGGGCACGCTCGCGCCGTACGGCGTCTCCTCGCACCGAGTGAGGCGGAGCTGGAGACCGCCAGGCTGGCCCAGCGCGTGGAGGAGCTGACCAAGAGCCGTGCAGGCGCAGTGGACTCGCACGGATCCGAGCTGCGACGCATCGAGCGCGACCTGCACGACGGCACGCAGGCACAGCTGGTGTCGCTGGCCATGCGCATCGGCGTCGCGAAGCAGATGATGGCCGACGACCCGGAGAAGGCCGCCAAGCTGCTCGACGACGCCCGTGACGGCGCAGAGCAGGCCATGAACGAGCTGCGCGGCGTACTGCGGACCATGTACCCGCCGATCCTGGCCGACCGCGGCCTGGCTGGAGCCGTGTCCGCACTTTGCGCCCGCTGCCCGCTGCCCGTGGACCTCAGGCTGGGCGAGCTGGGTGCCGTGCCGGCCGCAGTGGAGGCGGCTGCCTACTTCGTGGTCGCCGAGTCGCTCACCAACGTCACCAAGCACTCCGCCGCCGGGCATGTCGACGTACTGATGGAACGGCGGGGCGCCGACCTGTACCTGGCGATCACGGACGACGGGATCGGCGGTGCGCGGATCAGCGAGCAGGCTGACCTGCTGGGTCGGGGGAGTGGCCTGCATGGCATGCTCCACCGCGTGGAGGCGATCGACGGACGGCTGGAGCTGCAGAGCCCGATCGGCGGCCCGACCACGGTCGAGGTGGTGCTGCCGTGCGGGTCGTGATCCTGGAGGACAACCCGATCCTGGCCGAGGGGCTCGGCCTGTTGCTCGGCAACTCCGGCTTCGAGGTGGCCGCCGTGGCCCGGGACGCGGACGAGTTCGCGAAGGTGATGGCCGACCACGCCCCTGACATCGCGATCGTCGACGTACGGCTGCCGCCCACCTTCACCGACGAGGGGCTGCGCGCCGCCATCGACGCCCGCCGCGCCCGCCCGGGTCTCCCGGTCCTGGTCTTCTCCCAGTACGTCGAGGAGGTGTACGCCGCCGAGCTCCTGGCCGCCGGAAGCGAAGGCGTCGGCTACCTGCTCAAGGACCGGGTCTCCCGCGTGGACGAGTTCCTGGAAGCGGTACGGCGAGTGGCCGCCGGAGGCACCGTGCTCGACCCGGAAGTGGTCAGCCAGCTGATGGTGAGGCGCAGCAGCCCGCTGGACCGGCTGACCCCGCGGGAGCGCGAGGTGCTCGCGCTGATGGCCGAGGGCCTGGGCAACGCCGCGATCGCGGAGAAGCTGGTCATCTCCGAGGGCGCGGTGCACAAGCACGTCGGCAACGTCTTCCTCAAGCTCGACCTGCCGCCGACCGACTCCGGGCACCGCCGAGTCCTCGCCGTGCTCGCCCATCTCGGCCTCTGACCCTTGACGAGCTGTGCTCAGTAGGACACTCTCAGGTGCGAGAGCGCTCTCACGCACCGATCCGCCCCTAGGTGAGGAGAGTCCGGATGAAGGTCCTACTAGCGGCCGTGCTCGTGGTGAGCGCGGTGACGGTACCCAGCCAAGCGGTCGCGGCCGAGCCGCTCGCTGTGCCCGGCCAGGCCGCGGCCATGCAACGAGACTTCGGTCTGACCGAAGCACAGGTGCGCCAGCGGCTGGCAGCCGAGACGTCGGCCGCCAAGCTGTTGCCCGCGGCCCAGAAAGCCGCCGGTGCCCACTTCGGCGGCGCCTGGTACGACGAGAGCACGCAGAAGCTCGTGATCGGCCTCAGCCGGCCGGACCACGCGGCTGCTGTCCAGGCCACGGGCGCCGCGACGACCGCCGTACCTGTGACTGCTGCTGCGCTCGACAAGCGGAAGGCTCTGGTCGACAAGCTGGCCGGCAAGGCTGTGCCCGACGCGGTCAGCGGGTGGGCCGCCGACCCCCGGACGGGGACTGTCGTCGTTAACGTGCAAGCAGGTAAGCAGTCGAAGCTCGTGGACGCCTTCGTGGCGCGGGTAGCCCGGGCGGGTGCGGTGACGGTCCGCGAGGTGGCTGCCCAGGCGCCCCGGACGTACGCGGCCGGCACGGTCGGCGGCGACCCGTATTACGTCAGCAACATCCGCTGCTCGATCGGGTTCTCCGTGCACGGCGGCTTCGTCACCGCCGGCCACTGTGGTCGCGGCGGCACGGTCCGCGGCTGGGACGGCTCGGACATCGGCAGCTTCCGCGGCTGGTCGTTCCCGGACAACGACTACGGCTGGGTGTCGGTCGGCAACGGCTGGTGGACCGTGCCCGTGGTGCTCGGCTGGGGACAGACGAGCGACAAGCTGGTCCGCGGCTCCTGGGAGGCGCCGATCGGCTCGTCGGTGTGCCGGAGCGGGTCGACCACGCACTGGCACTGCGGCCAGATCCTGGCGAAGAACGAGACGGTGAACTACGGCAACGGCCAGCTCTTCCACGGCGCGACCAAGACCAGCGTGTGCGCCGAGGGCGGTGACTCCGGTGGCTCGTACATCACCGGCGACCAGGCCCAGGGCGTGACGTCCGGCGGCTGGGGCAACTGCAGCAGCGGCGGCGAGACCTGGTTCCAGCCGGTCAACGAGATCCTGTCGGCCTACGGCCTCACCTTGCACACCGCCTGACAAACGGCGCGGCTCCCCTTGCGCACAAGGGGAGCCGCGACCAGGTGGTTCGTCAGGCCGACTCGTTCGGCACCGGCTCCAGGGTCGGCTTGTCGCCGTTCTTGGTGACCGCGAGCGTGTCGATCATCTGCTTGGCCAGCGCGAAACCGGAACCGCCCATCGTGATGGCCTTCACCAGGGTGTCCTCGATGCCCTGGGCACCGTTCAGGACGACCATGTTGCCGACCTTCTCGAACGAGGTGGCCGCCGCGGCGACGATCTCCGGGTACGCCTCGGCCAGCTGCTGGGCGACGACGGCGTCGGTGTTGGTGGCCAGCGCCTCGGCCCGGGCCTTGATACCGGCCGCCTCGGCCATCGCCTTCGCCTGCACCGCGGCCGCCTCGGCCTTCCCGGTCAACTCGGTCGCCTTCGCCTCCGCCTCACCGCGCAGCGCGACCTCACGGGCCTGCGCCTCGGCGGCCGCGATCTGCGCGTCGCGGGCGGCCTGGGCCAGCGTGCGCTGCCGGTAGGCCTCGGCGTCGGCCGGCTTCAGCACCGTCGACTCCAGCTGCTTCTCGGCCAGCGACGCGTTCAGCTTCGCGGTCTCGGTCTCGGCGACCACGACCTCCTGGCGGGCGAGCGCCTCGGCCAGCGGACCGGACTGCGACGCCTTCGAGTTCGCCTGGTCCACCTCGGCCTGGTAGCCGGCCTGGGCGATCGAGCTCTGCCGGACCGCGGCCGCCTTGGCAGCGGCGGCGACCTGCTCGCGCTCGGTCGCCTCGCGGTCCCGCTCGGCCTGCGCGATCCGGGCAGCCGCCTCGACCGCCGCGGCCTGCGGCCGGCCCAGGTTCTTGATGTAGCCGGACTCGTCGTCGATCTCCTGGATCTGCAGCGAGTCGACCACCAGGCCGAGCTTCTCCATGTCCCCGGCCAGCGAGCCGCGGATGTTCGTGGTCAGCGTCTCCCGGTCGTGCAGCATCTCCTCGACCGTGGTCGAGCCGACGATCGCCCGCAGGTGACCGGCGAACAGTTCGTGGATGGTGCTCATCACCTGCTCGTCGCTCTGCTCCAGGAACCGCCGGGCCGCGTTCGCGATCGAGCCGTAGTCGTCACCGACCTTGTACGCCGTGACGCCCTTGATGTGCAGCGGGATGCCCTGGCTGGACACGCACGTCACGGTCAGCGGCGTGGCGCGGATGTCCAGCGGCAACCGCCGTACGGTCTGGAAACCGGGCAGCACCGCGGTGCCGCGGCCGACCACGATCTTGAAGCCGAGCGTCTCGTTGACCTGGTCCTGGCTGGAGTGCGCGCCGAGACCGGAGATGATGAGGGCCTCGTTCGGTTCGGCCACCCGCCAGACCATCCGGAAGAGGATGAGCAGGACCAGCAGCGCGACGGCGCCGATGATCAGGTACGTCCAGAGCATTTCCCCTCCAAGGGAACAGAGTGTTTCAGAAGGCGCGAGCGACGTAGACCGTGCGGGGTGGATCGAACTCGACCACCACCACCGGCGTGCCCACCTCGATCACTTCGTCGGTCGCCGGGTAAGCGTAGAAGGCCTCGGTGGCACCGCGGACCGGCAGCATCACCTCGCCGACGGTTCCCGGTGCGATCCGGCCGATCACGCGTCCCCGCTTCCCCACCATGACGCCCCTCCGACGCAACTCAGCCAGCTTCAGTTCCGGGAAGCTTAGTGCCATCACCGGTTGTGGCCGTGACGGTACAGGCGCATGGTTGAGATGCCGGCCTGGGGGTGTGTTGGGGGAGAGGGCTGATGGGCGCAGAGGTTCGCGTGGGGGTTGTCGAGGACGGGTCCGACGACGCGCGGCTCGAGGAGCTGGCCTTGCTGCTGCGGCAGGAGTTGCTGGAGCTCGACGTACGCGCGGTCGAGCCCTACCGCGAAGGCGAGGCGCCCGAGGGGTCACGGGCCGGCCTGGCCGCCATCGCCGGGGTGCTGAGCGTGACGCTCCAGCCCGGGCTGCAGGTGCTCGGCTCGGTCGTCTCCGTGGTGCGGGACTGGCTGCGCCGGTCGGGCAGCGGGCGGACCGTGAAGGTCACGATCGACGGCGACACCATCGAGCTGAGCGGGGCCAGCGACGCGGTCCAGCAGCAGCTGGTCGACGCCTGGATTCGCAAACACGCAGCGGCGGCGTGAGATGGACGGCGCGCGCGTCGCCTTGGTGATCGCGAACGACCAGTACGACGACCCCGGCCTGCGTCGCCTGGTCGCGCCGGCCCAGGATGCGGCTGCGTTGGCCGAGGTCCTCGCGGATCCGGCTGTCGGCGGCTTCGAGGTGCAGGTGCTGCACAACGCCGCGGCGCAGGAGATCAGGTTCGCTGTCGAGGACTTCTTCGCCGACCGGGCGCCCGAGGACCTGCTGATGCTGCACTTCTCCTGTCACGGGCTGAAGAACTCGGCGGGTGAGTTGTTCCTGGCGGTTGCGGACACCAAGCCGACCCGGCTGGCGTCGACCGCCGTGGCCGCGGACTTCGTCAACCGGCAGATGGCCGACAGCCGGGCCCAGCGGATCGCGTTGTTCCTCGATTGTTGCTACGGCGGTGCATTCCCGCGTGGCATGGTCGTCCGGGCAGCCGGCGAGGCGCAGGTGCGGGACGCGTTCGCCGGTCAGGCGGAGGTGGGTGGTGGGCGCGGTCGCGTGGTCGTGACTGCATCCAGCGCGATGGAGTACGCCTTCGAGGGTGGGCAGCTGGCGACGGATGCATCCGCGCCGTCGGTGTTCACGAGCGCGGTGGTCGACGGGCTGACCACAGGCGAGGCGGATCGCGACGGTGACGGCTGGGTTGGGCTCACCGAGCTGGTCGGGTACGTGACCGACCGGGTCCATCGGGTCACTCCGAATCAGAACCCGCAGATGTGGACCTTCGGCTCCCAGGGCGAGCTGCTGATCGCCCGCAGCCGGGTCCGCCGGATCACGCCGGCGCAGCTCGCACCGGAACTGATCGAGGCCATGGAGAGCCCGTTGCCGGCGGCAAGGTACGGCGTGGTCGACTACCTGCGCGAGCGGTTGGTCGGCAACGACCTGAGTCAGGCGTACGCCGCGTGGCAGGCGCTCCAGCCGATGGTGAACGACGATAGCCGCCGGGTCGGCCTGGCCGCCGCGGAGGCACTCGAGGTCGGTGTGCCCCGGGTGACCCCGACGGCGCTCGACCTCGACGCTTCCGGTGACGGTGAGCTGCGGCTGGACGGTCCACCGATCGCGCTGACCGCGGTCGCATCGCCAACCGCGGACTGGCTCCGGGTCGAGCAGGACGGCGCCACCATCCGAGTCCACGCCGACCCCAACCACCCCGGCGATGCCTCAGTAGTAATCACCGGCCCAACCGCCGAACTGACAGTCCCCGTCCGCCACCCAACTCCCGCCGTAGCCCCCACTCCGGTCGCTGCCGCCCCCGCTCCGGTCGCTGCCACCCCGGCACCAGTCACTCTCACCATGCCGGACACCGAGTCCGAGCCCCCACCGCCGCCACCCGAACCGGAACCCGGTCCGCCACAACCACAACCCCAGCCCGAGCCACCGCACCGGGAGCCCCCGTCCGGACAGGTGCCGTGGTGGCTGATCGCCGTACTGGTCGTCGGCGCGGCCCTTCTCGTCTACCTGAACTGGCCGGGCGAGACCGAGTCCCGCAAGATCTGGTACGACGAGGCCAACACCGGGTGGTACGTGTACCGAAGCTCGGGTGATCCGGTGATCCTGTCATCGGTGGCCGCCCTGCTCGCTGCGCTGGTCGCCCGATGGTCGGGACCCGTCGCCCTCGGTGTCGTGGCGGGATGTGTCGCCTCGTTGCTCGGCGACGCGCTGCTGGTCCTCGTCGGCGGGATCGCGTCCGAGGAGAGCACCAAGTTGTTCGGGCTCTGGACCAACGAAACCACCGCGTGGCTGCTGACCGGGGCGATCGCCGCCGTGATGGCCGCCGTACTGCTGACCTTGCTGTGGCCCGGCACCTGGCCGGTCTGGCCGGTCCCACCGGTGCCCGCGGTGCTGGCTGTTGCCGGCGGCATCCTTTGGCTGGCGAGCGCGCTGATCCCGCACCCCGACGGGATCTCCTTCTTCACCGTCACCAGGCTCGCGGCGGTGGAGCCGTTCGTCGCGGCCGGATTGGTCTGGCTCGCGGTGGCCGCCACGCAGGCCCGGACCCGGACGTGGATCACCGCGGCCGCGGCGACGTACGCGGTGATCGGCATGGTCGCGGTGATCCCCGCCCTGACCGAGGGCGACTCGTGGCCGGTCTTCCTGACCGTGCAGCTCGGCAGCGTGCTGTTCCTCGCCGCCCTGCTCAGCCGCGGATTGCGCCTTCGGTTGCGCCCTTGATGAACTGGCGGGCGAAGATCCCGAACACGATCACCAGCGGGACCATCGCCATCAGCGCGCCGGTCATCACCATGCTGTAGTCGACGCCGTGGCTGCGGTTCAGCGTGGACAGCGCCACCTGCAACGTGAGGTGGTCGGGGTTGGTGAGCACGATCAGCGGCCACATGTAGTCGTTCCAGGACGCCACGAAGGTGAAGATGCCGAGGAACGCCAGCGCCGGGCGGGCCGACGGCAGCGCGACGTGCCAGTACGTCCGCAGGAACCCGCACCCGTCCAGCGTCGCGGCCTCGACCAGCTCGTCGTGGATCGAGTTCTGGAAGTACTGCCGCATCCAGAAGATCCCGAACGCGTTCGCCGCGCCCGGAATGATCAGCGCCTTGAGCGACCCGACCCACCCGAGCAACGCCATCGTCTGGAACTGCGGTACGGCGGCCAGTTGCGCCGGCAGCAGCATCGTCGCCAGCAGGATCACGAACAACGCGTTCCGCCCCGGGAACCGGAACTTGGCGAACGTGAACGCGGCCAGCGAGTCGAAGAACAGCACCAGCAGCGTGGTCGCGACCGCCACGAACGCGGTGTTGGCCATCGACTGGAAGAACGCCACGTTCTCCAGCACCGCCCGGACGTTGTCGTCGAACTGCGAGCCGAAGGTGAACTTCGGCGGGAACCGGTAGATGTCCGCGGTGCTGTTCGACGCCATGATGATCGTCCACGCGAACGGGAACATGAACACCACCAGCGCGACCACCAGGACGGCGTGCAGCGCGATGCCGCGCAGCCGGTAGCGCATCATTTCGCCTCGCTCCTGCCGCGGAAGATCCGCCAGTTGATCGCCGTGAACAGCAGCACCAGCACGAAGATGCTGAGCGCGATCGCGGCGGCGTACCCGTAGTCGTTGTCCAGGAAGGCGGCCCGGTAGAAGAACAGCACGACCGTCATACCGCTCTGCCCGGTGCCGCCGCTGTTGCCGACCATCACCTGCGGCTCGGTGAACGTCTGCAGGCCGCCGATGGTCGAGATGACCACGGTGAACAGTACGACGGGACGCAGCTGCGGCAGCGTGATCGAGAAGAACGTCCGGACCGGCCCGGCGCCGTCGACCTTGGCCGCCTCGTACTGGTCCTTCGGGATCGCCTGCAGGCCGGCCAGGTAGATCAGCGTGTTGTAGCCGACCCACTGCCACACGATCATCGTCGAGATCGCGATCTTGATCCCCCAGGGCTGGCCGAGCCAGTCCTGCTCGGGGATGCCGAGCGACCGCAGCGCGGCGTTCACCAGGCCGAAGTTGGTGCTGAACACCGAGCCGAAGAAGATCGCCATCGCCACCAGCGAGGTGACGTTCGGGATGAAGTACGCGATCCGGTAGACGTTGGTGAACCGGATCGCGGACTGCAGCATCACCGCGAGCACCAGCGCGATCGCCAGCGTCGGGATCGTCGACATCAGGAACAGCACGACGGTGTTCTTCAGCGACAGCCAGAACGTCGGGTCCTCGACCAGGAACCGGAAGTTGTCCAGGCCGGTGAACCGGCGGGCGCTCAGGCCGTCCCAGCGCTGGAACGCCAGCACGATCGTGGACAGCATCGGATACAGCCCGAACACCGCGAACAGCAGGTAGAACGGCGACAGCGCCAGGTAGAACCGCCAGTACGACCAGACCGGCCGGCCGGGCCGCCGACCGGTCGAGGGCCCGGTCCGCAGCTCGGCCGACGCGGTCGGCACAGTCGTGGTACCGGTCATGGGGCCTCCCGGCCTGGACTGAGGAGCGGAGGGAGCGAAGCGACTGGAGGGACGAGGGAAGGCTGGGAGTTCCAGCCCCATGACCAGCCGCGCCGGAGGCGTGGCATCAGTACCGTCACTGCACTCCCTGGCGCTTGGCGATCGCCTTTGCCTTCGACACTGCGGAGGTCCAGGCGGCGTCGGAGGTCTTGGCGCCGGACTGCACGGTCTTCAGCTCGTCCTTGAACGGCTGCGCGACCGCGCCGTCGGCCGGCGCCTCGTAGGCGACCGGGATGGCCTTGGCCGCCGGGCCGAACACGTCGATCGGCACCTGGCCGCCGAAGAACGGGTCGGCCACCTTCAGCTGCGGCTTGTCGTAGGCGGCCGGCGTGGCCGGGAAGATCTGCGCGTCGGCGAACGCCTTGGCCTGGTTGTCCGGGTTGAGCATGTACTTGATCACCTCGAACGCCTTGGCCGGGTCGGCCGCGTTCTTGGTGATGGTCAGGAACGAGCCGCCGAAGTTCGCCGGGCCGCTCGGGGTCGGGGCCAGCCGCCACTTGCCGACACTGGTCTTGACCGCGTTCTTGATGTCGAGCGCGACCCAGGCGGCGCCGACGTGCGCCGGGACCGTGCCCTGGTCGAGCCCGGCGTTCCAGTCCGGCGAACCGCTCGCGGTCTTGCCGTCGATCTTCAGCGTCATCGCCTTGACCACGGTGTCCCAGGCCTTGCGGATGTGGTCCTGGTCGCCGATGAAGGTGTTGTCCTTGGAGACGTACCGCTCGGTGCCCTGGCCGACCACGATGTCGTAGAGGTCGGTGGCGTCCCAGACGATCAGCGCCTTCGGGTTCGACTTCTTCAGCTCGATACCGGCGGCGAAGAAGTCGTCCCAGGTCTTCAGCTGCTCGGCCACCTTCGCGGGGTCGGCCGGCAGGCCGCCCTTGGTGAACACGTCCTCGCGGTAGTACAGCGCGGTCGGCCCGATGTCGATCGGCAGGCCGATCACCTTGCCGTCCAGCGTGGTGGCCTGCTTGACCTTCCAGTCCACGTAGTCGCCGAGGATCGAGTCCGCGCCGACCGTCTTCAGGTCCACGAACCGCTCCGCCTGCGGCAGCATCGAGGCGATGTCCTCGCCCTTCAGCCCGGTGATGTCCGGGATCGAGGTCCCACCGTTGAAGGTGGTGATCAGCTTCTGCTTGAAGTCGCCGCCGATCTCGGAGTACTTGATCTTCGGGTCGGGGAAGTGCGCGATCGTCTCGTCCAGCACCGACTTGCCGAGGCCGCCGGGCCAGCACCACAGTGCCAGCTCGGTGGCGGGGTTGGTCTTGGTCGTCGTACCGGCGTCCATCCCGGACGAGCAGCCGACGACCGTTCCGCCGAGCACGGCTGCGAAGCCCCCAGCGAGCAGCGTCCGACGTGAGAGCTCCATTGTTCTTACCTTCCTGAGTGGGCGCTGATCAGCGCTTGGAGGGAGTGGTCTTCGGGGTGGGCGGCCTGCCACGCGACCAGGTCGTCCCAGCGGGGCGCCGCGTCGGCGCCGCCGAGCCGGGTCACCGACAGCGCGGCGACGAGTGCCGCGAACCGGACCCGCTGCACCAGCGGCAGGTCCCACAGGGTCGCGGCGATGAAGCCGGCGGCGAACACATCACCCGCCCCGGTGGTGTCCGCCGCCTGCACTGGGTACACCGGTACGACGACGCGCTCACCGGTGGCGGCGTCCAGCGCCAGCGCACCGTCGGCGCCGTTCGACACGACGACGAGCGGGACGAGCTCCGCGAGCCGGTCGAGGGCCTGCTCCGGGCTGTCCGTCCGGGTGTAGTTCATCGCCTCGCCGGCGTTCGGCAAGAACACGTCGCAGTGCTCGAGCTGGTCGAGCACGTGCGGGTCCCACTGCTCCGACGGGTCCCAGCCCACGTCGGCGAACACCACGCTGCCGGCCGCCTTCGCCTTCGCCAGCCACTCGTTCGGCCAGGGGCCGATGTGGGCGGCGACAGCTCGGGCAGCCGGCGGCGCAGTGATCAGCTCGTCGGCCGACAGCAGGGGAGGGGTGCCCCGGGTGACCAGTGCCCTGTCGTTGTCATAGGCAAGGGCCACCGTCAGCGGGGTCTGCCAGCCGGCGAGCTTGCGGGAGAGAGTCAGATCGATGCCTTCGCCGTCGGCGAGCCGGTCCCAGAGCCGGTCGCCGAGATCGTCCGCGCCGAAGGCCGCGGCCAGGCCAGTGCGCAGCCCGAGCCGGGACAGCGCGACGGCGAAGTTGGCGATCCCGCCCGGGCTCTCGAGCGAGTCGGTGGCCCAGACCTCGGTGCCGGGACGCGGGGCAGTGGGCAGGCCGAGCACCAGGTCCTGGAAGACCAGACCGGACACCACGACGTCCAGCTCCACCATGCGTTGCCACACTCCTGCACGCTCGATCAAACTCGTGCATGAATCTTGAATCTGATGCGCAGGATGCGCAAGACCTGATCATAGATTTGAGTGAAAATGACGGAGTTTGCGTGATACGGTCTCCCCGTGTTGCCAAAGCAGCGGCAGGATCAGATCGTCCGTTCGCTCCGGGCCGACGGTGCCGGGGGCGTGAAAGTGCTGGCCGAGCGTCTGGGCGTGAGCGAGGCGACGATCCGTCGCGATCTCGAGCAGTTGCACGCCGAGGGCCGGCTGACCCGGGTGTACGGCGGAGCGCTCGCCGTCGACGGTGGTGACGAGCCTTTTGCGGACGTCAACGCCGTACACGCGGAGGAGAAGGACCGGATCGCGCGGCTGGCCGCTGAGCTGGTGAGCGACGGTGAGTCGGTGCTGCTCGACATCGGGACCACTGCGCTGCGGGTCGCGCAGCACCTGCACGGCCGCTCGCTGACGGTCGTGACGAGCAACCTCGCCGTCCTGGAGGAGCTGCAGAACGACGAGCAGATCGAGCTGATCGTGCTCGGCGGGTTCGTCCGGCGGAGTTACCGCTCGCTGGTGGGGTATCTGACCGAGGAGAGCTTGCGGCAGATCCATGTGGACTGGCTGTTCCTCGGCACCAGCGGGGTGCGGCCGGACGGGCGGGTGATGGACAGCACGATGATCGAGGTTCCGGTGAAGCGGGCGATGATCCGCGCCGCCGACCGCGTGGTGCTGCTGGCGGACGCGACGAAGTTCCCCGGACACGGTGTCGCGCGCGTGTGCGAGCCGGGTGAGCTGACCATGGTGGTGACGGAGTCCGGAGCCGACGAGGCGACCCGGGCGCAACTGACGGAGGCAGGCGTGCAGGTGGTGTTGGCGTGAGACTGACCATCCTCGGCGGCGGTGGGTTCCGGGTGCCGCTCGTCTACCAGGCGTTGCTCGGCGACCGCGGCGACGGCCGGATCACGTCGGTGGTGCTGTACGACACCGACCGGACCCGGCTGTCGTCGATCGGGGCGGTGCTGCGGCAGCAGGCTGCCGCGGTCGTGGACGCTCCGGTGGTGACCGAGACGACCGACCTGGACGAGGCGCTGCGCGGAGCGGACTTCGTGTTCTCCGCGATCCGCGTGGGTGGACTCGAGGGCCGGACCGTCGACGAGCGGGTCGCGCTGGACCTCGGCGTCCTGGGCCAGGAGACGGTCGGCGCCGGCGGGATCGCCTACGGGCTGCGCACGCTGCCGGTCGCGGCGGGGATCGCCCAGCGGGTCGCGGCGCTGGCGCCGGAGGCGTGGGTCATCAACTTCACCAACCCGGCGGGCATGGTGACCGAGGCGATGATCCCGTACCTGGGTGACCGGGTGATCGGGATCTGCGACTCACCGTCCGGTCTGGGGCGGCGGGCCGCGCTGGCGCTCGGCTTGGACCCGTCGACCGCGTTCTACGACTACGCGGGGCTGAACCACCTGGGGTGGCTGCGCGGGCTGCGGTCCGGTGGGGTCGACCGGCTGCCGGCGCTGCTGGAGTCGCGGGAGGCGCTGGCGTCCTTCGAGGAGGGCCGGCTGTTCGGCGCCGACTGGCTGCGGTCGCTCGGGGCGATCCCCAACGAGTACCTGCATTACTACTACTTCGCGCGCGAGACGCTGGCCGCCGTACAGGCTGTGCAGCAGACCCGCGGGACCTTCCTGCTGGCGCAGCAGTCCGCCTTCTACGCGGAGACGGCTCGGCATCCGGAGCAGGCGCTGGAGCTGTGGCAGAAGACCCGGGCCGAGCGCGAGTCGACGTACATGGTGGAGAGCCGTGAGGTCGCGGACGCGGGGGAGCGGGACGAGCGGGACATGGCCGCGGGCGGCTACGAGCAGGTGGCGCTGTCGCTGATGCGCGCGATCGCGCACAACGAGCGGGCGTCGCTGATCCTGAACGTCCGCAACCGGGGCGTCCTGCGGCATCTGGACGACGACGCGGTCGTCGAGATCCCCTGCACCGTGGACGCCAACGGCGCCCTGCCGGTCACCGTGTCCCAGCTCACAGACCACCAGGCCGGCCTGGTCTGCTCGGTCAAGGCCGTCGAACGCGCCACGATCGAGGCGGCCGCCTCCGGCTCCCGCGACACCGCGCTGCGAGCCTTCGCCTGGCACCCGCTGATCGACTCGGTCACCGCGGCGGGCAAGCTGCTGGACGCGTATGCTCAGCAGCTACCCGAGCTGGCCCCGTTCCGGAGCTGACCCTCGGGTTGGTTGCTTTCCGTGGGATCTGGCACAATGGCCTGCTGAGTCCGTCCAGGTTCGTGCAGCCCTCTAACTCCACTGCCTGGAACGGCCCATTCGAGTGGTCACCCGTTGTCCCCACGACGCTGTGCTGCTCACCCAGACATGTAATCCGAGGGAGACCCCACAAACGTGGCAGTCAAGATCCGTTTGAAGCGCATCGGCAAGAAGCGTGCGCCGCACTACCGCATCGTCGTGATGGACGCCCGGACCAAGCGGGACGGCCGCGCCATCGAGGAGATCGGCAAGTACAACCCGAAGGCCGAGCCGTCGTTCATCCACGTCGAGTCGGACCGGGCGCAGTACTGGCTGGGCGTCGGCGCGCAGCCGACCGAGGCCGTCGAGGCGATCTTCAAGGCCTCCGGTGACTGGCAGAAGTTCAAGGGTGAGGACGCTCCGGCGCCGCTGAAGGTCAAGGAGCCGAAGCGGGACAAGCAGGAGATCTTCAACGAGGCCCTCGCCGAGGCGCACGGCACGCTGAAGACCGAGGCCGTCACCGCCAAGAAGACCGCGGCGAAGAAGGCCGACAAGAAGGACGAC
Source organism: Kribbella sp. NPDC050470 (assembly GCF_044458365.1). NCBI lineage: Bacteria > Bacillati > Actinomycetota > Actinomycetes > Propionibacteriales > Kribbellaceae > Kribbella > Kribbella sp. NPDC050470. The sequence goes on from NZ_JBITHV010000017.1 coordinate 47,955, forward strand.
GCGCCGAAGGACGAGGCCCCCAAGGCTGACGAGGCCGCCAAGGCCGACGAGGCCCCCAAGGCTGACGAGGCCGCCAAGGCCGACGAGGCCCCCAAGGCTGACGAGGCCGCCGAGGCTCCGGCCGAGGCGCCCGCCGACGACGCCAAGGCCTGACCATGATGGAGACCGAGGCGCTCGAGCACCTGGTCCGGGGCATCGTGGACAACCCTGACGATGTCAGCGTCCGCTCGCGCAACCTGCGCCGGGGCCGCACCCTCGAGGTGCACGTGCACCCCGACGACATCGGCAAGGTGATCGGCCGCAACGGCCGGACCGCGACCGCGATCCGCACCGTGGTCGGCGCGCTCAGCGCCGAGTCGTCGCTGCGCATCGACTTCGTCGACGAGCTCAACCGGCGTGGTGGCCGGCGCTGACCTCGTAGCACTTCCGAAGGGCCGCACCCGTCGCGGGTGCGGCCCTTCGCCATATCCTCAGGTCAATCGTGAACGGCAGAAGGGTTGTACCGGTGTTGGTGACAGTCGGGCGGATCGGCCGGGCGCATGGGATCCGGGGCGAGGTCGGCGTGGACGTCCGGACGGACGAGCCGGACCGGCGGTTCGCCGACGGCGCCACCGTCGTCACGTCGTCGAAGACGCCCCGGACGCTCACCGTCCAGACCAGCCGGTGGCACAGCGGACGGCTGCTGGTGAAGTTCGCCGAGGTGCCGGACCGGACCGCGGCCGAGCAACTGCGCAACCTGTTCGTGCAGTCGGAGGTGGACAGCGACGAGCGCCCCGAGGACCCGGACGAGTACTACGACCGGGACCTGGTCGGCCTCGCCGTACGCACGGCTGACGGCACCGAGGCGGGTGAGGTGATCGACGTCGTACACCTGCCGTCGCAGGACCTGCTGGAGATCCGCCGGCCGGCCGGCAACGCCGTACTGGTGCCGTTGGTCGAGGAGCTGGTCCCGGAGCTCAACGTCGACAAGGGATACGTCGTGGTGGCGGACCGGCCCGGTCTGCTCGACCCGGAGGGCGCCGAGGTGGTTCCGACCGAGCCAGGCGCGGACTGATGAGGCTCGACGTCGTCACGATCTTCCCGGAGTACCTGGCCGCACTGGATCTGTCTCTGGTCGGCAAGGCGGCGAAGAGCGGCCTGCTCGACGTCAACCTGCACGACCTGCGCGAGTGGACCTACGACCGGCACCGGACCGTCGACGACACCCCGTACGGCGGTGGCGCGGGCATGGTGATGAAGCCGGAGCCCTGGGGCGAGGCTCTCGACGCCATCGCGCCTCCGGACGGGCCTGCGCAGCCCCGGCTGATCGTGCCGACGCCGGCCGGCCGGCCGTTCACGCAGGAACTCGCGTACGAGCTTGCCGCCGAGCCGTGGCTGGCGTTCGCGTGCGGTCGCTACGAGGGCATCGACGCGCGGGTCGCGTCGTACGCGGCGGAGCGGATGCGGGTCGACGAGGTCTCCATCGGGGACTACGTGCTGAACGGCGGTGAGGTCGCCGTACTGGTCATGGTCGAGGCGGTCGCGCGGCTGCTGCCCGGCGTGATCGGCAACCCGGAGTCGCTGGCGGAGGAGTCCCACTCGGGCGACGGGCTGCTCGAGTACCCGGTCTACACGAAGCCGCCGACCTGGCGCGGGCACGACGTACCGGATGTCCTGCTGTCCGGCAACCACGGCCTGATCGCGTCCTGGCGGCACGAGGAGTCGGTACGGCGTACTGCGGAGCGCCGGCCGGATCTGCTCGCGGCGTGGGGCGATGTGGTCGCGGGGAAGGACGATGCGACGTCGTACGTCCGGCTCCTGCCCGCCACCGCGGCCGACGCAGGGGAGATCCACACGCTCCAACTGGCTGCCTTCCTCGCCGAGGGCCGGCTGTACGACGACTACTCGATCCCTCCGCTGACCGACGACCCCGGCGCCACGGCCGCCCGGCTGGAGCGTGGCACCGTCCTGAAGGCCGTCGCCGGCACCCGCATCGTCGGCTCCGTCCAGCTCGTCGTCGACGGCTCGGTGGGCCACATAGAGCGCCTGGTGGTAGCTCCTGACTGGCAAGGCCGCGGCCTCGGCCTCCGGCTGCTGCGCGCCGCCGAACAACTCGCCCCCGCCGACGTGACGGACTACGCGCTGAGCACCGGTGACCGGAGTACCAGCAACCTGGCGCTCTACCGGAAGGCCGGTTACCGAGAGCAACGACGAGAGGCTCAGACTCCCAAGGTCGACCTTGTCCATCTCACGAAGCGTCGCCGTCGCCGCTGAGCGCTGGTCACCCGGCGCAGTCGGCCCCGGCTGATTTCGTCCCGGCTGGGGCGGTGTGGCAAGATTGTTCGCTGCTGCCCTTCGGTGCTCCTGCCACAGGGGGTGACCACCGACCGGCAGCGTTTTGATGACTTCATCACCACTGACATTCGTGGGTGACCTGTGGCACGCGCGAGGAAGAGAACACCTGATGAGCAACGTCCTGAACGAGCTCGACAACTCGAGCAAGCGCGACGACATCCCCTCCTTCCGCCCCGGTGACACCGTCAAGGTGCACGTCAAGGTCGTCGAGGGCAACCGGTCCCGCGTCCAGGTGTTCCAGGGTGTCGTGATCCGGCGCCAGGGTGGTGGCCTGCAGGAGACCTTCACGGTCCGCAAGGTCAGCTTCGGCGTCGGCGTCGAGCGGACCTTCCCGCTGCACACCCCGATCGTCGAGAAGATCGAGGTCGTCACCCGCGGTGACGTCCGCCGGGCCAAGCTGTACTACCTGCGCGAGCTGCGCGGCAAGGCGGCCAAGATCAAGGAGAAGCGCGAAGTTCCGGCCTCCTGAGCTAGCCTCACGACGACGGTCAGGTATGGCGCCGAGCACTGCGACTCGCGCTCGCCCGGTAGCCAAGAGGGCACGTCGCAGCAAGGGTCGTCATCGCAGGATGAAGCAGCGGAATCCGCTGCTCAGCCTGCTCATCGAGATGAGCACGGTCACCGTGCTCGCGCTCGTCATAACGGTCGTACTGCGCCTGTTCGTCGCCGAAGCGTTCTACGTACCGTCGGAGTCGATGTACGACACGCTCACCACCAACGACCGGATCCTGGCCGAGAAGATCAGCTACATGCACCGCGACGTCGATCGCGGCGACATCATCGTCTTCAAGGACCCCGGCAACTGGCTGAACGAGGAGCAGGCCGAGCCCGGCCCGTTCCGGTCGCTCGGTGAGTTCGTCGGCATCCTGCCGCGCAGCGGTGAGGGTCACCTGGTCAAGCGGGTGATCGGCATCGGCGGCGACCGGGTGATCTGCTGCGACCGGGCCGGGCGGATCACCGTGAACGGCATCCCGTTGGACGAGCGCGAGTACCTGCTCCAGGACGCCAAGCCGTCGTTGACGCCGTTCAACGTGGCGGTGCCGGCCGGTCACCTGTGGGTGATGGGCGACAACCGCGCCGAGTCCGCCGACTCCCGCGCCCACATGGGCGGCCCCGGCGGCGGATTCGTCCCGGTCGAGAACGTGGTTGGCCGGGCCTGTTGCGTAATCTGGCCGTCTGACCGGATGACGATGCTGCGTCCTCCGGAAACCTTCAAGAAGCCGGGGCTGAAGAAGTGACCGATACACCGACGAAGACGCCGGAGAAACCCGCTCACCGCTCGGGGTTCGCCGCGGCCGCCCGTGAGTTCGTCCTGATCGTGGTCGGGGCCCTCATCGTCTCGTCGATCCTGCGCGCGTTCGTCGGGCAGATGTTCATCATCCCGAGCGAGTCGATGGAGAACACCCTGCTGGTCGGCGACCGGGTCGTGGTGGAGAAGCTCACCGACGTCGAGCGCGGCGACGTGGTCGTCTTCGAGGACCCGGGCGGCTGGCTCGGCCCGGAGGAGAGCGGCCAGAAGCGCGGCTCGGTGGGCCGGTTCTTCGAGGTCGTCGGCCTGCTCCCGGACTCCAGCCACGGCCACCTGATCAAGCGCCTCGTCGGGATGCCGGGCGACAAGGTCGCCTGCTGCGACGAGAAGGGCCGGCTGCTGGTCAACGGCCAGCCGCTCGACGAGACCGCCTACCTGTACCCGGGTGACGCGCCGTCGCAGATGGACTTCCAGGTGACCGTCCCGGCCGGGCGGGTCTTCGTGATGGGCGACCACCGGTCCGCCTCCGGCGACTCCCGGGTCCACCTGAGCGACACCAGCGCCGACGGCGGCAGCACCGGCGACGCCGCCTTCGTCCCGATGGACAAGATCACCGGCCGCGCCGTCCTGGTCGTCTGGCCCGCCGGCCGCTGGTCCAAACTCGGCGTCCCCGACACCTTCAAGTCGGTCCCGGCGGCCACCCAGCCACCCCCCGACAAACCCTCCATCTCCCTCACCGCACCGCCGAAGTAATCGAGCCCCCCGGTGCCCCCAACCCCCACCCGCCCCCAGGCCCCGGCAGCCCCCTCACCCAACGCCAACCGCCCCCAGGTCGGGGGCGCTGACAGGCTCGCTGGGCGCCTGGCTGTGTGCGACTCACCCCGGGTGCCGCGGGGTCTGCGCGGGGTGCCTAGGGTTGGGGTTGTGGGTGGAGTTCGGAGGGCCGCATGAGTGTGATGCCCCGAGGCAGCACGGTGCGGCGGGACGCCGGTTTGTACGGGTACGAGCGCGCCCTGCGCCGCGTCGGCCTCGACCCGATCGCCGGCGTCGACGAGGCCGGCCGTGGACCCTGCGCCGGCCCGCTGGTCGCGGCCGCGGTGATCCTGCCGGACGGCAAGCGCGGCCAGATCCCCGAGCTCGCCGACTCCAAGCTCCTGACCGCCAAGGCCCGCGAGCGCTGCTACGACGAGATCCGCAAGCGCGCCCTGGCCTGGTCGGTCGTCGCCATCGAGGCCACCGAGTGTGACCGCCTCGGCATGCACGTGGCGAACGTCGAGGCGCTCCGGCGCGCGCTGTTCCGGCTCGACGTACGGCCGTCGTACGTGCTGACGGACGGCTTCGGCGTGGACGGTCTCGGCGTACCGGGCCTGGCGATCTGGAAGGGTGACCGCGTGGCGGCTTGTATCGCCGCGGCATCTGTGATTGCGAAAGTGACCCGCGACCGGGTGATGGAGCACTGGGACCAGGTGTACCCGCAGTACGGTTTCGGGATTCACAAGGGCTACTGCACGCCTGAGCACCAGGCGGCACTGGACGAATACGGCCCGTGCCCGCAACACAGACGGCGGTTCGAGAATGTCCGCCGCAGTCTGCGGCCCGATATGGGACAGAATGTGACCAGTCCCACCGGAGTGGAGAGCCTGTGAGTGAGCGTAGCGAGCGAACCGATAGCAGAGCCGCCCTCTGCGCTCATGCCGGAGCCGAGCGCAGCGAGGTAGAGGTATGAGCGCTGACGACCTCGAGAAGTACGAGACCGATATGGAGCTGCAGCTCTATCGGGAGTACAAGGACGTCGTCGGGATCTTCAAGTACGTCGTGGAGACCGAACGGCGCTTCTACCTGTGCAACGCGGTCGACCTGAAGGTCCGCACCGAGGGCGGTGACGTGTACTTCGAGGTGACGATGGCCGACGCCTGGGTCTGGGACGTCTACCGGTCCGCGCGCTTCGTGAAGAACGCCAAGGTCGTCACCTTCCGCGACGTCAACATCGAAGAGCTCGCCAAGTCCGACCTGGAAGTCCCCAAAGACTCCGACTTCGGCCGCTGACCCCACCCGGCCCACGGCGGGCTGCGTACGGCGGCGCTCGCCTCGCCCACCGCGGTGACCGGCCCGGCCGGGTCGCGCCTGTGCTCGTACACCTGGGACACACCTCGACACGCTTGCGGTGCTCAACTCGACCGCGCATTTGGGTGAGTGGGGAGCCGGCGTGAACGTTCGGGGCGTGTACGGGCAATCAGGGGTATGACAATGACCGACACGACCGAGTCCGTGGCTCGCGACCGACCGCCGCCCGACCCGACGGATGACCGGCCCGAGTTGGCGGGGCCGGCAGTGGCTGAGGAGTTTGCCCGGCTGTTCGACCAGCACGCCGTACCCATGCACAGGTACCTGGCGCGCCGGGTTGGCGCGGAGCAGGCGCACGACCTGGTCAGCGAGACGTTCCTGACCGCGTTCCGGCAGCGGCACACCTACGACCCGGCGACTGCCGCCGCGAAGGCTTGGCTGTACGGGATCGCGACCAACCTCGCCCGCCGACACGTCCGTCAGGAGGTCCGCGGCCTGCGCGCCACCGCGAGGGCCGGCCGCCGCGAACCCGACGACCTCGCCGCACACGACGGCCAGGTCGCCGAACGGGTCGACGCCCAGCAACTCGCCCGCCGGATCGCTCCTGCGATCGCGGACCTGTCCGAGGGCGATCGCGACGTACTGCTGCTCACCTCGTGGGCTGGACTGACCACGGTCGAGGTGGCGGACGCGCTGGGCATCCCGGTCGGGACCGTGCGCTCCCGCCTGCACCGAGTCCGCCGCCAGCTCCGCATCCTGACTGCCTCCGAGGAGGTTTCCGACCATGACTGACCTTCGCCCCACCGACAACCTCGACCGCGCGCTGTCGACGCTCCACGCCGACGTCGAGACCGATCCCGAGCGCATCGAACAGATCAGGGCCGCCTTCCTCGACGCCATGAGGCAGACCACCGATGAGCGCCCGGACCTCACGCCCGCCGCAAACGGTCGAACAACAGCGGTGGGCGTCAAGAAGCGCGGGCCGCGTCGACGGTGGCTGATCGCGGCCGCCGCGGCGATCGCACTCGTGGCCGGGGGAACGCTCTACACGTCGACGCTGACCGGCAGCTCGGCGGAGGCCAAGGTCGAGCTGGACGGCGCCGCGCAGCGGATCGCCGCGGCCAGCGACCCGGTCGTTGCGCCGGGCAAGTACCGCTACCTGGTCTGGCACGTCTGGAACAGGAACTACACGGAGACTCCTGGAGGCGGCCTGGAGTACCTGGAGGAGTCGGTGCGGGAGGTCTGGGTGCCGGCGGACATCCGCGGCACCTGGTACAGGCGAGACACAAGCACCGGACGCCACCAGTGGGTCAAGGGTTCCGACGAGGAAGCACGCAAGGCGGGCTTCACCTTCGACCGGTCCACCCAGACGGCGACGGCCAAGTGCGGCGCCTTCGAAGGCGGCGGACCGTGCGCCGAGAACGGCCGCTGGCAGGACCCGTCTCTCGAATGGATCGCCGGACTGCCCCGGGACCCGAACGCGCTGTATGAGCAACTGAAGAAGGACGGCACGATCGAAGGCAACGACCGCGGTGAGACTCAGCTGCTCGTCACGGCCCAAGACGCCCTCCAGACCGGCATGCTCCCCGCCGACCTTCGCGCCAGCCTGTACCGGGCCCTGGGCAACCTCAAGAACCTCAAGATCACTGACAAGGCAGCCAACCTGGACGGCCAGATCGGCATCGCCTACAGCAGCGACGACGGCTCCTCCCGCGAGGAGATCGTCATCGACCCCAAGTCCGGCGCCTACATCGGCTCCCGCGAAGTAGCCACCTCCGGCCGCAACCAAGGCCAAGTCCTCTCCTACAGGTCCTTCACCACCGCCACCGCCCCCGCCCCCTGGAAAGCCCCCCGCTAACCCCACCGCCCGATGGGCCCGCAACCAACCGGGCCCATCGGGCAGGTCCGCTCCCAGCACGGGCGATCGCCGCCGGAATCGTGCGCACTCGTGCCCTTGGGGCAGGTCCGGTATCAGCACGGGGATCGCCGTTGGATTCGTGAGCTCCGGGCCTATCGGGCATCGTGCTCAGTCAGCGCCGATGGTGAGGCCGGTTCCCGATTGATCGGCCCGGACGCGCCCTTGATGAAGTCGGGGCAGGTGCTCAGGCCCACTGGAAACCCCTGCTAACCCACTCCCGGATGGCTCCCGGCGCCCGGCCGGGGCCCATCGGTCGAGGTGCACCCTCGGCGCGGCTGGTTGTGTGGGCGTCTGCTGCCCACCCCAGTCGGCGAAGCCGGGAGCGGAGTGGCGGGACGGTCCGGCGTCTGCGTGGTGCGGTTGAGCGTGGGGGGAGGTGTCGGGTTCGGGTGGTGCTGGTTGTCATGGGGTGGGCGGGATTGGTGGTGGGGTGGTTGGGGGCAGGCGCCAGCCTGAGTCGTCGTGGTGGACGAGACCTTGGGCATCGAGGGCCTCCAGGGATTGTTGGGTGGTTTCCAGGTCCAGGCCTGCTGTGATGGCTATGCGGGCGGTCGGGGCCGGGGCCACCACGGGGACTGCGTCGAGGGTGCGGCGGAGGTCGTGGGCGAGATCGTCTGTGGGGGATTTGGGGGCCTGGGGGTACGGGGTCAGGCGGGTGCCTAGTGGGGAGATGGCTTCGATGATGTCGGCAACGTTGGTGACTAGTACGGCGTCGCGTTCGCGGACGAGGAGGTGGGCGCCTTCGGACATGCGGGAGGTGATGGGGCCCGGTACGGCGAGTACGGCGCGGCCGCATTGCTCGGCCCAGCCGGCACTGTTGAGGGCGCCGCTTCGGACAGCTGCTTCGATCACGACTGTGCCGAGGGTGGCCGCGGCGATCAGGCGGTTGCGGGCGAGGAAGCGCAACCTGGTGGGAGAGCAGCCCGGTGGCAGCTCGCTCACGACCAGTCCTTCCTCGACGATGCGGCTGAACAACGCCGAGTTGCGCCTCGGGTAGCTGACATCGGCGCCGCACGCGAGGACCGCCACCGTGACGCCTGAGCCGGCCAACGCACCACGGTGCGACGCCGCATCGATTCCGAATGCGCCGCCGGAGACCACCGTGATCCCGTTGTCCGACAGACCGGACGCCAGCTCAGCCGCGACATGTTCGCCGTACGACGAACTGGCACGAGCGCCGACCATCGCGACGGATCGCGTGAGCGCCTGGCGGAGATTTGCCGGGCCTCGAACCCATAGTCCGAACGGCACTCCGGCGCGGCGGCTCAGTTGCCCGGCTTCCGCAAGGATTTCGACCTGCTCAGGCCACTCGTCGTCGCCTGGGATCACGAACCGAACGCCGGATGCCGCAGCCCGCTCCAGGTCGCGCTCGGGGTTCGCCTCAGCGAAGCGGGTGGACCACCGCCCGAGGCCGGGAGCGCCGTGCTGCAGCAGTTTCCAGATCTCCAGCGCCTCCATCCCGTCGAAGGCCTGCAGCGCCGCCAGATCGCCGGGCTCGACCACTCGAGACAGCCCGACCCGAGCCAGTCGCTCGTCATCGCTCGGTCCGCTGACGGCCGACTTCGGCGAACCGCCCGTCCCGCCGACGCCGGCTCGGCCCAGCTGAGCCACGGCGGTCTGAGCCACCTCCGACGAGGTCGGGCGGAGGTCGGAGTTGGGTGTGCAGTTGGGGGTCATGCGGCTGTTCCTTTGAGGGGGCGGAGGTCGGTCAGGTCGGTGAGGGGCTCGCCGCTGCGGAGTTGGAAGGCTTGGTGGGTGAGCTCGGCCGTGGGTCTGTCGATGCCCAGGAGGTCGGCCAAGGTCCAGGCCAGGCGGACGACTCGGTCGAAGCCGCGGGCGGTGATGCGGCCGGCGGCGTACAGGTCCTCGAGCATTTTGTGGCTGGCGGCATCCAACGGGAACTCGCGGCGGAGCACCGGGCCGGGGATCTCGCTGTTGAGGATCCAGCCGGTGTCGCGGTACCGGTGTGCCTGCCGGTCTCGGGCCGCCTTCACCCGCTCGGCGACGACCGCCGTCGACTCGGACTTCTCCCCGTCGGCGACGGCCCGCGCGGCCGGCAGGATCTGGCGCTGGATATCGAGCCTGTCCTTGATCGGTCCGCTGATCCGTTGCCGGTAGCGCGCGAGCACCTGCGGCGTACACGTGCAGATGCCACGTGTCGTGCCGGACAGGCCGCAGGGACAGGGATTGGCCGCGAGCACGAGCATGAATCGCGCCGGGAACTTCGCGACAGCGGCCGACCGGTGGACCTCGATGTAACCCGATTCCAGCGGCTGGCGCAGCGTGTCCAGCGTCAGCGGATGCATCTCGGGAGCCTCGTCGATGAAGAGGATCCCGCGGTGCGCGCAACTGATCGCACCCGGCCGCGGCATCCCGGAGCCGCCGCCGACCAGACTCGACAGGGACGCGGTGTGGTGCGGCGCGATGAACGGCGGACGGACCACTAGCTCGGCATCGCTGGTGAGCAGTCCCGCCAGCGAGTGCACGGCCGAGACCTCAAGTGAGTCGTCCGTGCTCAGATCCGGCATCAGCCCGGCCAATCGCTCCGCCAGCATCGTCTTGCCCGATCCCGGCGGACCATGCAGGAACAGGTGATGACCGCCCGCTGCCGCAGCCTCGATCGCCCGCCGTCCTTCGCGTTGACCGATCACATCGTCCAGGTCCACCTCGGGCACCCGTGTCAGCGACTCGGACAACAGCCGCGGCTCGGCACGTGGTGGCGCCTCGTCCGGGATCTCGGCGCCGCGCAGCATCGCCAGTACTTGTCGCAGCGACCGAACGCCGTACACGTCGATGCCAGGAACCAGCCGGGCTTCACCCGCATTCAGCTCCGGTACGACGATGCGCGCGAAGCCGGACCGCGCCGCAGCCAGAGTCATCGCCAGCGCGCCACGGACCTCGCGGACCCGCCCGTCGAGCCCGAGCTCGCCGATCATGGCGGAGTTGCGCAACGACTCGACCTCGATGACGCCGGCAGCCGCCAGAAGCGAACACGCGATCGCGACGTCGTAGTGCGAACCCGTCTTGGGCAGCGTCGCCGGTGAGAGCCCGATGGTGACCTTGCGGTCGGGGAATCGCTCGCCGCTGTTCACCACCGCGGCCCGGACCCGATCGCGCGCCTCGGACAGCGACGCGTCGGGCAGGCCGATCAGCGTTGTCTTGGGCAGGCCTTGTGCGATGTCGGTCTCGACCTCGACGAGGTGCCCTTCGAGGCCGACCAGCGCGACCGACCACGTCTGTGCGAGGGGCATCAGACCGCGCCCCTGACGTGGTCCACACGCGGCGGAGTGTTGTGGTCGAACAGGACGGCGACGATGTCGATCCGGATCGCCGCAGGCTTGAGCTGGTGGGTCTGCAGCCAGCGCCCGGCCAGCTTCCGCAGGGTCGTCAGCTTGCGGTAGGTGATCGACTCGAGCGGGCTGCCGTAGTTGAGCCCGCGACGAGTCTTCACCTCGCAGACGACGAGCGCGTCGCCCTCTCGCGCGACGATGTCGATCTCGCCCAGCTCGCAGCGCCAGTTGCGCTCGAGGATGACGAAACCTTCGGTCGTCAGATACCTCGCGGCGAGATCTTCGCCGTACTGCCCGACTGTCTTCCTGGTCCGCATCGGTGACCACCTCCGGCTAAGAACATGCCGGGATCAGGCACCGATTTCGGAGGTGACTTTTCGGGCTGTGGAGAACTCAGCTGCGCATGTGCTTGCCGCGGGTCGGCTTCTGCGGCGGGGTCCGGACGGCACGAAGCTCGCTCTCCGGGCGGATCGCCTGCAGACCTCCGGTGCCGGGGTCGGTGTCGCCGAGGTCGAAGTCCCAGCTGTCCTCGTTCGCGAGCCGGCTGTGCCAGCGCCCGTACAGGCCGTAGATCAGCATGCCGACGAGCATCCAGATGCCGAACTTGGTCCAGGTGCTCGTCTTCAGGTTGAGCATCAGCCACACCGTCGAACCCAGCGACACGAGCGGGACCAGCGGCACCAGCGGCACCCGGAAACCACGCTCGAGGTTCGGCTCCGACCGGCGCAAGGTCAGTACGCCGATCGCACAGAATGCGAAGCAGAACAGCGCTCCGATGACCAGCAACTCTTCCAGCTCGAGCACTTGCGGGTAGAGCGTCAGGGCCAACGCGGCGAAGCCGGCTGCGGCGGCCGCACGGGCGGGGGAGGAGTACACGCGGCTGACTCGGCCGAGGCTCTTCGGCAGCAGGCCGTCACGACCCATGTTGAACAGCACGCGGCTCTGCGCGATGAGTACCACCATGATCACCGTCATCAGCGCCAGCAGTGCGCCTAGGTTGACCACCTTTGCGGCCCAGCCGACCCCGACTGCGGCCATCGCCTCCGACACCGGTGCGCTGCCGCCGAGCTCGCCGTACGGGCGCATGCCGACCAGGACGACGGCCATCGCGATGTACAGGATCGTGACGGCGCCGACGCCGAGCAGCATGCCCTGCGGGACCGTCTTGCGCGGGCTGCGCGCGTCCTCCGACGCGGTCGCGATCAGGTCGAAGCCGATGTAGGCGAACACGATCGAGCTCGCCGCGGTGAAGATACCCATCATGCCGAACGAGCCGAACGACGAGTCGAGGATCCAGCCGAGCAACGTCGGACTGGCCGTCGCGGGCGCGGCCCGGGCCATCGGCACGAAGGGCGAGTAGTTGTCGGTGTTGATGTGCATCGCGCCGACCACGATGACCAGCAGGATCACCGCGACCTTCGCGATCACCACGACCGTCAGCACCCGGGCCGACAGCTTCGTCCCGGTGACGACCATCGCGGTGAGGATCAGCAGGAGCAGCGGCGCGACCAGGTTGACCTTCGCGTCCGGCCCGAAGAACTGCGCGACTCCGGCGGGCAACGTCACACCGAATCCGTCGAGTGTCGCCAGGAAGTACGCCGACCAGACGCGGGCGACGATCGCGGCCGCGGTGACCAGCTCGAGCACGAGCGCCCAGCCGACCAGCCAGGCCCACATCTCGCCGAACGTCACATAGCTGAAGGTGTACGCGCTACCCGAGACCGGAATCGTGGACGACAGCTCGGCGTAGCAGGCCGCGGCCAGCACACACACGATCGCGGCGATCACGAACGACAGGATCACGGCCGGACCGGCGACCTTGGCCGCCTGGTTGCCGCTGATGCTGAAGATGCCGGACCCGATCATCACGCCCAGGCCAAGTACAACCAGGTCGCGACGACCGAACAGGCGCGGCAGACGGTGCCGCGCGTCCTCGACTCGAGTGAACGCCGACTCGACCGGCAGGCGCCGGCCTACGGTCTGTCCGTTCGCTGAGGGGGCCATGGTCAGGGGTGCCTCCGTTGCTACTAGGGCAATCGGGCCGAACAGTAGTCGACCGTCGGGCTGCGGACCAGACCTCCTCTCCTCGGCCCCCGCGCGGTGCCTTGCGATGCCGGGTCTGCTCCCGCATGGTCGAGGCATGGCGCCGGACGATGTCGGTACGACCCCTTCCTGGCCGGAAGGTTTCACAGCGTTACTGACCGACTACGAACGGCATCTGACGGCGGAAAGAGACCTCAGCAGACATTCGGTCAGAGCGTACCTTGGCGACGTCGCGGATTTACTCGAACATTTGATTCGGCTTGGTCACGATGATCTCGACGGCCTGGACATCCGCGGGCTGCGGTCCTGGCTGGCCAAGCAGCAGAGCCTCGGGAAGTCGCGCAGCACGATGTCGCGCCGCGCGACGGCCGCGCGGGTCTTCACCGCCTGGGCACAGCGAACCGGCCGGATCAGCACCGATCCCGGCGCCCTGCTCGCGAGTCCGCGCCCGCACAAGAGCCTGCCCGGCGTCCTCGGACAGGCGGACACCCGCGCAGTCCTGGACGCGGCAGCCGTAGCGGCTGACGACGGCAGCCCGATCGGGCTGCGCGACCTGGCGATCATGGAACTGCTGTACGCGACCGGGATCCGCGTCGGCGAACTCTGCGCGCTCGACGTCGATGACGTCGACCCGTCGCGCCGGGTGGTCCGCGTCTTCGGCAAGGGCCGGAAGGAGCGGTCGGTCCCGTACGGCGTGCCGGCCGAAGCCGCCCTCCGTCGTTGGCTCGACGAGGCGCGGCCGCAGCTGGTCCGGCAGGGGAGCGGGCCTGCGGTGTTCCTCGGCGCTCGCGGGGGCCGCATCGATCAGCGCGCAGTACGGCGGCTCGTCCACGAGCGGATCAACGTCGTCGACGCCCCTGACCTGTCACCGCACGGCCTGCGCCACACTGCCGCAACGCATTTGCTGGAAGGCGGTGCGGACCTACGCAGCGTCCAGGAGCTCCTCGGTCACGCGTCGCTGGCGACGACGCAGATCTACACACACATCTCCACCGACCGTCTTCGCAAGGCCTACGAGCAGGCCCACCCACGGGCCTGAGCCCGAGTGTCTGTGGGTGGGGTACGGCGCGGGTACGGGGGAATGCGGCAGACTGCGGGGCATGCGGGTTTCGGCGAAGTCTGACTATGCGTTGCGAGCGCTGATCGAGATCACTCAGCGCTGGGTGGCCAACGACCCCTCGGTCGTGTCGGCCGAGGAGCTCAGTCGCGCCCAGGGAATCCCGCACGGCTTCCTGCAGGGAATCCTCGCCGACCTCCGGCGGGCGGGGATCCTGGCCAGTCAGCGCGGGCAGTCCGGCGGGTGGAAGCTGGCCGTGGATCCGAACGAGATCTCCGTCGCCGACGTGATGCGCGCAGTGGACGGCCCGATCGTCAGCATCTCCGGCGTCCGGCCCGAGAGCGTCGCGTACAACGAGCGCGCCGTCGTGCTGCAGCGGGTCTGGATCGCCGCCCGGGCGAGCCTGCGGGACGTGCTCGAGCACACCACGCTGACCGATCTGGCCAAGAACAAGCTCCCGGCCGGCGTCGAGCGCCGCTCCCGCGACGAGGACGCCTGGCAGGCCCGCGTCCCCGGCAGCTGACACCCGCAGGGTTCCGGCAGCTGACATCTGCACGGTCCCGGTAGTTGTCGGCCAGGTGGCGTGCCGTCGCCGGAGCTTGGTGTTAAAGTGTTGGCTTATATAAGCGGATACTTTAGGAGGAGAGAGATGGCTGGACAGAAGATCACCACGTTCCTGATGTTCGAGGGCGCGGCCGAAGAGGCGCTGACCTTCTACCTCTCGCTCTTCGACGACGCGGAGATCGTCTCGATCTCCCGCTACGGCGCCGAAGGGCCGGGGCCCGAGGGGTCGGTGATGCATGCGCTCTTCCGGCTCGCCGGGCAGGAGTTCATGTGCATCGACAGCTTCGTGAAGCACGACTTCACGTTCACACCGGCGGTCTCGCTGTACGTCGACTGCGCTGACGAGGGCGAGATCGATCGCCTGTACGCCGCGTTGTCCGAGAAGGGCGCGGTGCTGATGGAGCTCGGCGACCACGGCTTCAGCCGCAAGTTCGGCTGGATCAACGACCGGTTCGGAGTCTCCTGGCAGCTCAACCTCGCCTAGTGCCGCCTGATCATCAGGCCGGCAGCAAGAGTCAGCGCAGCCGCGGTCGCAACCACTGCCGCCGCGACTCGCTCGCCACGCGGCCGGGGCGCTGGGACGTCGGCCGCCGGCCGAGTTGCCACACGAGCCGACCGTTGGCCTGACCCGCCAGCCTGAGCCGTCGCGAGCCGGGGCGCCCGTCCGGCGTCACCCGGAAGGTCCGCTTGTCGAGCGGGCACGTCGGCTGGTTGGGGCGGGTGCGCATTGGGTGGCATCGAGGCGGCGGTGAGGGGTAGGAGGCGGACCGGTCGGTCGGGGAGGAGCGTCAGCGGGTTGAGGTACTGCTTGCCCTGGACGAGGCCCCAGTGCAGGCAGGTCGCTGGAGCGCAGTGCGAGCCTGCGGCCGAGAGGCGACCGATCACGGTCCCAGGCGTGACGCTCGTGCCCACAGGGACACCGGCCACGACCGGCTCGTACGTCGTACGCCGTACGCCCGTGGTGACCACGATGACACCGCGGCCGGCGAGCTGGCCGGCGTACGTGATCGTGCCCGCGGTCGCCGCGCGCACAGATTGACCGGGGGACCCGGACAGGTCGACGCCGCGGTGGCCCGGGAGCCAGGGTTTGGCCGGGAGATCGAAGCCGCGCACGACCGGGGGTCGTGGCGTCAACGGCCAGACGGCAGGATCCGGCGCCGCCGCGACCGGAGCGACGGGCGCCAGGGCGGGAGCCAAGGGGGTCAGAAGGCTGAGCAGAATCTTCATGCCTGGAACATGCCGCGAAACGGACCGCTCACGGACGGTGAGTTCGGGGCCTGTGGACAACCGGTCCCCGGTTCGCATCCGTCCCCGCCCGTCCCGTACACTTCCGGTGGCGTCCCATGTGAGTGGGACGACTACGCATGCCCGCACAACAGTGCGTCCTCCTCGGTCCCGGCTGACCCCGGGATGAGGCCGTACGACGGGCATCAGGAGTGGTGGACCACCCGGCCCACCGCTGACAACCGAGTAGGCCCGGAACAGACGCCCGGGCCGAAAAAGGCCCGGATGAGCGCCCGGGCCGACAGGAGGAAACACCTCATGGCCGTCGTGACCATGAAGCAGCTGCTCGAGAGCGGCGTGCACTTCGGGCACCAGACCCGGCGCTGGAACCCGAAGATGAAGCGCTACATCCTCACCGAGCGCAACGGCATCTACATCATCGACCTGCAGCAGTCGCTGTCGTACATCGACCGCGCCTACGAGTTCGTCCGGAGCACTGTCGCCTCCGGTGGCTCGATCCTGTTCGTCGGCACCAAGAAGCAGGCCCAGGAAGCGATCGCCGAGCAGGCGACCCGGGTCGGCATGCCGTACGTGAACCAGCGCTGGCTGGGCGGCATGCTCACCAACTTCCAGACCGTGAACAAGCGGCTCCAGCGGCTCAAGGAGCTCGAGCTCATCGACTTCGACGACGTGGCCGCCTCCGGCGTCACCAAGAAGGAGCTGCTGCAGAAGCGGCGCGAGCACGACAAGCTGCTGAAGACCCTCGGCGGTATCCGCGACATGGCCCGGGTTCCGGCCGCCGTGTGGATCGTGGACACCAAGAAGGAGCACCTCGCCGTCGACGAGGCGCGCAAGCTGAAGCTGCCGATCATCGGCATCCTGGACACCAACTGCGACCCGGACGAGGTCGACTTCCCGATCCCGGGCAACGACGACGCGATCCGCTCGGTCGGCCTGCTGACCCGCGTGGTCGCCGACGCCGTCGCCGACGGCCTGATGTCGCGTGGTGGCCAGGGCGCCGCCGCGGCCGGTGAGGAGCTGGGCGCCGAGGAGCCGCTGGCCGCCTGGGAGCGCGAGCTGCTGGAGAGCCAGAACGGCACCGCCGAGGCGAAGACCGACGCGCCGGCCGCCGACGCCAAGGCCGAGGCCCCCAAGGCTGACGAGACCGCGAAGGCCGACGACGCCCCGAAGGCCGAGGAGACCCCGGCCGCCGAGGCTCCAAAGGCTGACGAGGCCCCGAAGGCTGACGAGGCCCCGAAGGCCGACGAGGCCTGACAGCCCCTGGATGCCGCCCGGCCCACGCCGGGCGGCACCCGACCCCAAGCAGCAGCCTGACTGGCGCGCACGCCGGGCCACCCTGCACGCCGCCCATCCAGCCGCACCGCACCGACAAGACGAGAGAACGAGGAATGGCGAACTACACCGCCGCTGACGTGAAGAAGCTCCGCGACGCCACCGGCGCGGGCATGATGGACGCGAAGAAGGCGCTCGAGGCGACCGACGGCGACTTCGAGAAGGCGATCGAGGAACTGCGCATCAAGGGCGCGGCCAAGGCCGCCAAGCGTGGCGCCGAGCGCTCCGCCACCAACGGCCTGGTGGCCGCGGCGGAGAACGCGCTGGTCCAGCTCAACTGCGAGACCGACTTCGTCGCCAAGAACGAGCAGTTCCAGCAGCTGGCCGCCGACATCGTCGCGCACGCCGCCGCGAGCAAGGTGGGCGACATCGAGGGCCTGCTCGGCGAGAAGCTGGCCGACGGCAAGAGCGTCGCCGAGAACATCGAGGCGCTGGCCTCGGTGATCGGCGAGAAGCTCGAGCTCGGCAAGGTGGCCGTGTTCGACGGCCAGGTGACGGCGTACATGCACAAGCGCGCCGCGGACCTGCCGGCTCAGGTCGGCGTCCTGGTCGAGTTCGAGGGCGACAACGTCGAGGCCGCCCGTGGCGCCGCCATGCAGGCCGCCGCGATGCGCCCGCTGTACACCACCCGCGACGAGGTCCCGGCCGACACGGTCGAGAACGAGAAGCGGATCGCCGAGGCGACCGCTCGCGAGGAGGGCAAGCCGGAGCAGGCGCTGCCGAAGATCGTCGAGGGCCGGGTGAACGGCTTCTTCAAGGAGGTCGTGCTGCTCGAGCAGGCGTCGGTCCAGGAGAGCAAGAAGACCGTGAAGGCCGTGCTCGACGAGGCCGGCGTGACCGTGAAGCGGTTCGCCCGCTTCGAGGTCGGCGCCTGAGGCCCTGGCCGACTGAGGACAGCACGAAGCAACGATCGAGGAGGCCGGAATCGTGACGGAAGCCCTGGGTACCGAGACGAGACCGGCCTCTTCGCCGTTCGATCCGGCCTACCACCGGGTGCTGCTCAAGCTGTCGGGTGAGGTGTTCGGCGGCGGCAAGCTCGGCGTCGACCCCGACGTGGTGAACTCGATCGCCAAGCAGGTCGCCGAGGTGGCCCGGGCCGGCGTCCAGGTCGCCGTGGTGGTCGGCGGCGGCAACTTCTTCCGCGGCGCCGAGCTCCAGCAGCGCGGTATGGAGCGGAACCGGGCCGACTACATGGGCATGCTCGGCACGGTGATGAACTGCCTGGCCCTGCAGGACTTCCTGGAGAAGCTCGGGATCGAGACCCGGGTGCAGACCGCGATCACGATGGGCCAGGTCGCCGAGCCGTACATCCCGCGCAAGGCCGAGCGGCATCTGGAGAAGGGCCGCGTGGTGATCTTCGGCGCCGGCTCCGGCATGCCGTACTTCTCCACCGACACGGTCGCCGCGCAGCGTGCGCTGGAGATCGGCGCCGAGGCGCTGCTGATGGGCAAGCAGGGGGTGGACGGGGTCTACGACTCCGACCCGAAGAAGAACCCGGACGCGGTCAAGTTCGACCAGCTCTCGTACGACGACTTCCTGGCCCGCGGGCTGCGGGTGGCCGACGCCACCGCGATCAGCCTGGCCCGGGACAACGCGCTGCCGATCGTCATCTTCGGCCTCGAGGAGGGCAACATCGCCCGGGTCGTCCGGGGCGAGAAGATCGGCACCGTCGTCTCGCTCGGCCAGTAGCAGCCGCGCGTACGGCGTACGCCGTCGAGCCGGGCCGGGATCGGCCTGGCGGGGGACAAGCACTAGGATCGGTCGACACACGGGCATGACGTCCGTTGTCTGGTAAACCTGCGTTCGTAGGGTTGCTGTTGCTGGTTAAGGAGGCCGCGCCGAGGCGGCCCTGAGGAAGCGAGGAATGTCGTGATCGACGAAGCTCTCCGCGAAGCCGAGCAGAAGATGGCGAAGGCCGTGGAGGTCGCGAAGGACGACTTCGCCGCGATCCGCACCGGCCGGGCGCACCCGCAGATGTTCGCCAGCCTCCTGGCCGACTACTACGGCACGCCGACGCCGCTGCAGCAGTTGGCCGGCTTCCAGGTGCCGGAGCCGCGCACCGTGCTCATCTCGCCGTACGACAAGGGCGCGATGAACGCGATCGAGAAGGCCATCCGCGACTCCGACCTGGGCGTGAACCCGGGCAACGACGGCGCGGTGATCCGGGTCGTGATGCCGCAGCTCACCGAGGAGCGGCGCAAGGAGTACATCAAGGTCGCCAAGTCCAAGGCCGAAGAGGCCCGGGTCTCGGTCCGCAACATCCGCCGGCACGCCAAGGACTCGATGGAGAAGTCCATCAAGGACGGCGAGACCGGCGAGGACGAGGGCAAGAGTGCTGAGAAGCGGCTCGACGGGTTGACGAAGAAGTACGTCGACTCGATCGACGAGCTGCTCAAGCACAAGGAAGCCGAACTGCTCGAGGTGTGATGGGCGTCGAGAGCACGCCCGCGCCGAGTCCGAGCCCGAGCCGCGCCGGGCGGAACCTGCCCGCGGCGATCGGGGTCGGGGTCGGCCTGGGCGCGCTGATCCTCGGATCGCTGTTCTGGCAGAAGGTCCTGTTCACCTTCCTGGTGCTGGCCACCGTGCTGGTGGCCGTCGACGAGATGATCAAGGCCCTGCGCACCGGCGGGGCGGTCATCCCGCGGATCCCGCTGTTCGCGGGCACCTCGGCGATGCTGCTGGCGGCGTACTTCGGTGGGCCGATGGCGCTCCTGGTCGCGCTGGCGATCACGGTGCTGGCCACGATCTTCTGGCGGATGCCGGGGGGCTCGGTCGGGTTCGTTCGCGACGCGAGTGCCGGCGTGTTCCTGATCGGCTACGTGCCGTTGCTGGCCGGGTTCGCGATCCTGCTGGTCCAGCCGGAGGCGGACGGGCCGATGCGGGTGCTGACCTTCTTCCTGGTCGTGGTCGCCAGTGACGTCGGCGGATACGCGGCCGGCGTGCTGTTCGGCAAGCACCCGATGGCGCCGACCATCAGCCCCAAGAAATCCTGGGAGGGCTTCGCCGGCTCGACGCTCGCCTGCATCGGCGCCGGCATCGGGTCGGTCGTCTGGCTGCTCGACGGCGACTGGTGGGCCGGCGCGATCGTCGGCGCGGTGGCGGTCTGTACGGCGACCGTCGGCGATCTCGGTGAGTCGATGATCAAGCGGGACCTCGGCATCAAGGACATGTCCAACCTGCTGCCCGGTCACGGCGGCGTGATGGACCGGCTGGACTCCTTGCTGGCAACGGCTCCCGCGGTCTGGCTGCTCCTGCATCTGCTGGTGAAGGCATGACGATCGCACCGGACGGACGGCCGCTGGCCGGCAACGTCGTACGGCTGGACCGGCTCGTTGCCTCCGACATCGAGCCGTTGTACGACGCGATCGCGCACGAGCAGGTCTATGCGTCGGGCTTCGGCGGGGGGATCGCCGGCCTGCCTGCCGATGCGGCGGAGATGGCCGAGCAGTGGGTGGAGTCGTCGGCTCAGCGGGTGGCGTACGTCGTCCGGACGGTTGCCGACGACGGCACGGTCGTCGGTACGACGAGCCTCGGCGACGTCGACCTGGCCAACGAATCGGCGCACCTCGGCTGGACCGGGTACGCGCCGTCCGTGTGGGGGACCAAGGTCAACCCGGAGTGCAAGTTCCTGCTGCTCCAGCACGCCTTCGAGGACTGTGGTTTCGGCCGGGTGAAGATCCAGACCGGTACGGCGAACACCCGCTCGCAGGCCGCGATCGCAAAGCTCGGCGCGACCCGGGAGGGCGTGCTGCGCCGGCACAAGCGGCTCGCGGACGGGTCGTTCCGCGACACCGTGGTGTTCTCGATCCTGGCCGACGAGTGGCCGGAGGTCCGCAAGCGGCTCGAGGACCGGCTCAGCTGACGGTGCTGCGCGTCCCGGCCAGCTCGGCGAGAGCGGCGTACGTGCGCAGCAGGTCCGACCGGTCGTAGGTGCTTGTCGTCAGCAACACCTCGTCCGCGGCCGTGCGACGGACGAGCCCGCCCAGCGCGGAGTCGACCTGGTCCGGAGTGCCGTAGATCTGGCCGCGCAGCGACTGCTCGAAGAACCCGCGCTCCTTCTCGGTCATGGTCCGGTCCTGCACCGGCTCCAGCGGTGGAAACACCCCACGAGTGCGCGAGTAGGCGCTTGACCACGCCTCAGGCATCAGCAACTGCCGAGCCTCTGCCGTCGTCGCACCCACTGCAGCGGTCGTTGCCAGTACGACGTACGGCCGCGGAGCCCACGTGGACGGCTGAAAGTCGTTGCGGTAGCGATCCAGCAGCCGCAGCACGTCCGACTCCACCCGGCCGCCCGCGATGACCAGCGGCAGGCCGAGCGACGCTGCGATGAGTGCGCCCTCTCCCACCGCGAGGATGAAGGGCGGAACGCGCAGACCCTCGCCAGGGCGGGCATGCACCTGGTCCTGGTGCGTGCCCTCGAAGTAGCCGAGCAGTTCCTGGACCTGGGCGGCGAAGTCCTCTGCCGCGTCCTTCTCGACGCCGAGTGCGCGGCGGATGCCGTTCGTGAAGCCGACCGAGCGCCCCAGGCCCATGTCGATGCGGCCAGGGAACAGCGCCTCCAGCACGCCGAACTGCTCAGCCACGACGAGCGGGCGATGGTTCGGCAGCATCACGCCGCCGGTGCCGACGCGGATCCGGCTGGTGGCGGCAGCGACCGCAGCCGCGAGCACAGTCGGCGCTGAGCCGACCACACCGGGCACGCTGTGGTGCTCGGACACCCAGAACCGCTTGTACCCAAGCTCTTCCACCTGCTGAGCCAGCGCGACGGTCTGCCGAAGTGTCTCGGCCTCCGACTCACCGGTCCGCGTCCGGGATCGATCCAGCACCGACAACGGAACACCTGTCAGCGCGGCCATACCTGGTCCAACCGCTAGGCCCGCCTGCTCATTCCAGCTTCCCCACGATCAGATCCGTCAGCGCGGCGACCGCATCGGCGGCGGTTGCGCGCTGCAGCGTCAGCTCGGCGGCGATCGCCTCAGCCGCACCCAGCACGCCAATGCAGCGCAGCCGGAGTGCTTCCGCACTGAGGCTGGAGTACGGCGCGAGCGCGTCGGCCATCACCTTCGTGTAGCCGTCGAGCAGTTCGTGCTGCATCGCCTCGGCTTCCGGATTCCCCTTCAGCGCCGCGGAGACGACGGAGAACTCCGGCATGTCGGTGGCACAGGCGAAGTAGGCGGTGCTCATCACCCGAGCGATCGCCGGTGCGTTGGGTTCGGCGGCATCCAGCGCCTCGGTCAGCGCCGTACGGTGCCGTTCGTCGAGTCGTCGGTAGACCTCGAGCAGGAGGTCGGCGCGCGTGCCGAAGTGGTCGTAGACGATCGGCCGGCTCACGCCTGCGGCCTCGGCAAGCGTGACCAGGGTCAGACCGTCGGTGCCGCGTGCCCGCACCAGCCCGGCGGCGGCGTCGAGCAACTGGTCCCGCCTGGCCTGCTTCGACAACCGCACTTGCGTCATGCTCCGAGTCTAAGCTACAAAATGTAGGCTACAAAATGTAGGTAAGACTGGAGGGCATGGTGAAATCAGTTCTGATCCTGGGTGGTTCGGGTCAAGCCGGCTCCGGGGCGGCGGCGCTGCTGCGACGCTGGTACCCGGACCTGCCGCTGACGATCGCGGGTCGCGATCTCGACCGCGCGCAGCGGGTCGCTGACGAGCTCGGCGCCGCGACCGCTGTGACTGTCGACCTGCAAAGGCCCGACTTCGGTCTGCAGACCGATCACTCGGCGGTCATCGCGGCGCTTTGGGACAGTCAGCTGCACGGCTTGCGGTATGCGCAGGAGCGCGGTCTGCCGTACCTCAGCATCTCCAGCGGCCTGATCGAGATCGCTCCGGAAGTCGTGGCGACTGCTCAGCGCCCGAGTGCTGCCCCGGTCCTGGTGGCGAGTCACTTCTGTGCCGGCGTCCTGATCCCCGCGGTGATGGAGTTGGTCCGGGACTTCGGTCCCGTCGACACTGTCCGGATCGGTGCCGTGCTGGACGAGTCCGACATCGGTGGGCCTGCGGGATTGGCCGACCTCGAGCGCTGGTCGGTCGCTGCTCCGGCGGGATTGGTGCGGCGTGACGGGATCTTCGAGTGGGTCAGGGATCAGCAGGTCGGCGTGTCCACGCTCGACGGAACTGTGGTGCCGGGGGAGCGCATCGGCATTCTCGACGTACCGAGTCTTGCGTTGGCCACGGGTGCGGCGAACGTCAGCTTCGACTTCGCGGTCGGTAAGTCCGCGGGTCGGCGCCGGGGTGCAGGTCCGTCGCTCGAGGTCCGGATCGACCTCGAGCGAGCGGGGGAGTCGACCGGCAAGACGCAGTACCTCGTCCACCCCGAGGGGCAGCGTCCGCTGACCGCGCTCGGCATCGCCCTTGGCGTGGAGCGACTGCTCGGCCTCCGTGGGGAGCCGGTCGCGCCGGGGATCCACACTCCGGAGGGCATCCTCGAGCCGGCGTACGTGGTCGAGCGCCTGATCGAGGTCGGTGCTGCCTTCGTCGATGGCCCTTCGACGTGAGTCGAAAGGGTTGGTGAATTTCTCACCGAACTCCTCCGGCGGTCGGAAACTGAGTAATGAGCTGACCACGCCCGGTCATCTCTCCCGTGATGCGGAGGAGCGCCATGAGCACGAATCTCAAGGCCGCGCTGTGCGTACCAGCAGACCGGGTACTGGTGCGGACCGGCGGCGACCCGGATCGCGCTGTCGGCGCGGATCTCGCCGCCGAGTCAGCAGCAGCTGGCCAACGAGCTGCCCACCGACGAGAACGACACCGACTGGATCGGCCAGGTGACCCGGGTGCTCAACAACCACCTCGGCACCGGCTGGTACGAGACCAAGGAGATGCCGAACGACTCGCCCACCCAGGCGCAGCGCGATCTGCTCTGGCGTGACGTCGTACTCGACATCGACAACAACTACCCGATCGTCGCCAACATCGTTGCCCCGGCCAACAACCACCCGCCGGGCTACCCGAACTACACGACCCGCTGTGATCCTGGGCACGCTGGGGATGTGAATTTGTGAATGCCGCCGGGCGCGGGCGACAATGGGGCGGTTATGACTACCTCCCTTCCGCTTGTTTTCGATGAGCCGCGTCGTGCCAAGAAGCCGCCGCGGCACCTGGCCGACCTGTCCGGGGAGGAGCGGCGTACGGCGGTCGCCGCGCTGGGTGAGCCCGCGTTCCGGGCCAAGCAGTTGTCGAACCACTACTTCTCCCGGCTGGTGTCCGACCCGGCCGAGATGACCGATCTGCCGGCCGCGACCCGGGACAAGCTGGTGGCGGAGCTGATGCCGCCGCTGCTCACCCGGGTCCGCGACCTGGAGTGCGACCGGGGGCAGACCCGCAAGACGCTGTGGAAGCTGCTCGACGGTTCGCTGGTCGAGTCGGTCCTGATGCGGTATACGGACCGCACGACCATGTGTGTGTCCTCGCAGGCCGGCTGCGGGATGGCCTGCCCGTTCTGCGCGACCGGTCAGGCGGGGCTGACCCGCAACATGACCACGGCGGAGATCGTCGAGCAGGTCGTCGACGGCGCCCGGGCGCTGGCTCGCGGCGAGATCGCGGGCGGGCCCGGCCGGGTCAGCAACATCGTGTTCATGGGCATGGGCGAGCCGATGGCGAACTACAAGGCCGTGATCGGCGCCGTCCGGCGGTTCACCGACCCGTCGCCGGAGGGACTCGGGATCTCGGCCCGCGGGGTCACGGTGTCGACCGTCGGCCTGGTGCCGCGGATCAACCAGCTCGCCACCGAGGGCATCCCGGTCACGCTCGCGCTGTCACTGCACGCGCCGGACGACGAGCTGCGCGACGAGTTGGTGCCGATCAACAACCGCTGGAAGGTCGACGAGGTGCTGGACGCGGCCTGGGGGTACGCGCAGCAGACCAAGCGCCGGGTGTCGATCGAGTACGCGATGATCCGCGACATCAACGACCACGCGTGGCGCGCGGACCTGCTGGCCGAGAAGCTGGCGGCGCGCGGCGACTGGGGCTGGGTGCACGTCAACCTGATCCCGCTCAACCCGACGCCCGGCTCGAAGTGGACCGCGTCCGACCCGGCCGACGAGCGCGAGTTCGTCCGCCGGCTCCAGGCCGGCGGCATCCCGACCACCGTTCGCGACACTCGCGGTCAGGAGATCGACGGCGCCTGCGGCCAACTCGCCGCAGCCGACAGGGCCTGACGATCCCGGACTGGCCGGTCGGCCGGCTCAGTGGGCGCTGAGGACGTTCGGGCGGTCGAGAATCCAGCGCCAGCTGCCGTCTGGCTGACGGCGGGCTACCTCGGCGGTCGCGGTTTCCGGGCTCAGCACTGTGGACGTCAGCGCCAGGTCGCCGAGCATCATTGCTTCAGACCGCTCACCGAGGGCGACCGGTTGGTTCAGCTGTAGCTGGGCGAAGTACGCGCGGATCGCCGCCGCACCCTTGGCCAGGGACCCTTCGGGCAGCGCCAGTACGGCGTCCTCCTCGTACAGCGCGACGATGCCGTCGACGTCCCGCGCGTTCAGCCGGTTGACCAGGAGCCGGGCCAGGTCGTTGGGATGATGGGCCTTCTCCATCAGGCCAGCCCGGTGAGGATCTTCGCGAGGGCGGCGGGCTGGGAGAACATCGGCCAGTGGCCGGTCGGCAGCTCGACCAGCTCCCACTCGGGGGACTTGAGTTGCTCCGCGACATCGCGGGAGGGCTCGGCGCCGTCCATCAGGCACTTGATGTAGGTGGTCGGCAGCTCGCCGATCGGGCGGATCAGGTGGGCCGGCTCGGAGATGGCTCGCCCCGGGTGCGGCGTACTGCGGCTGACGATCAGGGCAATCGCCTCGTCGGACAGGTCCTGGTCGGCGTAGTCCTCGGCGGCCAGCGGCGGCCAGAACCCGCCTGACTCGGCCAACTGCCCCTCGACCCACGCGCGCCCCTCCTGGGACCAGCCGTCGACGAACGACTTCCCGTCGGTCGGGATGTTCGAGTCGACGTACACGACCCGCCGCAGCCGGTCCCCGATCCGCGCCGCCGCCTGCCCGACCGGAATCCCGGAGTAGCTGTGCCCCGCCAGCACGACGTCGCGCAGCTCGTTGCCCTCAACCACCGACACGATGTCCTCGACGTGCTGCGCCTGCCCGACCTGGGCCGAATCCGCCTCATGCCGCTCCGCGAGCCCGGCCAACGTCACCGGATACACGGAGTGTCCGTCCGCCCGCAGCCCTTCCGCCACCTCGTCCCAGGCCCAAGCCCCCAACCAGGCGCCCGGCACCAACACAAAATTCACCATGCCGCGCACCGTAGACGACCCCACCGACATAACTTGAACCATGCGCACAGAAGTACGACGGTACGCGGACACGGACCGCGAGGCGGTGCTGGCACTCGCCCCGCGGCTCGCTGAGGGAGTCGCCGAGTGGCGCGCACCCGACAAGGTGCGACAGGCCGTCACCCGCTGGGTGGAGGACGCTGTCGCGCGGGCGGGTGCGCCGGGCCGCTTCATCTACGTGGCCGAGGCCCGCGGGCAGGTGGCCGGGTTCGTGGCGGGGGAGGAGCGGACGCACTGGACCGGGCAGGCCGACGTGTACCTGGGGGAACTCGTCGTCGACGTCGCATTCGAGCGGAAGGGCGTCGGCCGGGCGCTGGTCGAGGCTGTGGTCGAGCATGCCGCCCGGGCCGGGGTTGACCGGATCACGCTGGAGACCGGGGCCGCCAACACGCAGGCGCGTCGGTTCTACGCCAGCCTCGGTTTCGCGGAGGAGGACGTTCGGCTCACCAGAGTCCTCAGCTGACCAGGGCGGCGGCCTCTTCGATGGTGTCGACCAGGTGGATGGTGGCGGACATCGGGCGGTTGGTGGCCAGGGACTGGAGCAAGGGCCAGACGGGGAGCCTGGTGGTCCAGTGGGCGATGCCCACGAGGATCAGGGGGATCTGGGTGGCGGGGTCGCCGTAGTAGTTGGGGGTGACGGCCTGGAAGATCTCCTGGACGGTGCCTGCGGCGCCAGGGAGGTACAAGATGCCGCCACGGGCACGGCTCAGCAGGACGTCCTCGCGCTGGGCGTTGGAGAAGTACTTCGCGATCGACGACGCGAACACGTTCGGCGGCTCGTGCCCGTAGAACCACGTCGGGATGGACACCCCACCGTTGCCCGGGAACTCACGCCGTACGTCGAGACCCGCGGCAGCCCACGCCGCCACCGACGGGCGGAACGACGGTACGGCGGCCAGCCGCGGCAGCGCCGTGTCGACGGCGGCATCGTCGTACCCGGCCAGGGAGGCACCGAGGTTGGCTGCCTCCATCGCACCCGGACCGCCGCCGGTGACGACTGTCTGGCCGGCCCTGGCGAGCGTGCGACCGAGCAGGACGGCCGAGCGGTACGCCGTACTGCCGCGAGCGATCCCGTGTCCGCCCATGACGCCGATCCAGGGCCGGTCGTCGGGCAGCTCGGTCAGGGCGTCGGCTATGGCGTGGTCGTGCAGCGCTGCCGCGAGTGTGCGGCCGGTGTCGCCCTTCTCGTCGTGCTGTCGGGACCAGGCGTAGATCCTGGCGTCCGGAGTGGCGTCGTACCCGTTCTCCAGGCCGGCGTAGAGCTCCTCGGCGTCGTACAGCGTGCCGCGGTAGGCGTCGAACGGCAGCGACGGGATGGCGGGGAAGACCAGGCCGCCGCCGTCGCGGATCCAGGCCTCGGCCTTCTCCTCCAGCGCGCAGCCGAGGAACAGCGAGCCACGCGGATCCAGCTCGAGGAGCTCCGCCGTACGCCCGGACAGGTCGACGGACTGCACCCGCCAGCCCTCCATCGTCAGGGCCCCGGCGGCCACGATCCGGTCGAAGTGCGCCAGCGACTCGATGTCGACGTGCGGGATGCTCGGCAATGTCACGCAGAGCACCTTAGTGCCGATAGACCGCCACTATGAGCAAGCGGCGCGATGAGGTAATGCTTAGGGCATGACACATGCGGAGCTCTGGGAGCGTCACAAGGCCGTCATGCCGGACTGGCTCGCGTTGTACTACGAGGAGCCGATCGAGATCGTGCAGGGGTCCGGCCGCCGGGTCACCGACGGCGAGGGCAACAGCTACCTCGACTTCTTCGCCGGCATCCTGACCAACGCGATCGGGTACGACATCGCCGAGATCTCCGACGCCGTGCGCGAGCAGCTGTCCAGCGGGATCGCGCACACCTCGACCGTGTACCTGATCCGCAAGCAGATCGAGCTGGCCGAGCAGATCGCCGAGCTGTCCGGGATCCCGGACGCCAAGGTGTTCTTCGCCAACTCCGGCACCGAGGCGAACGAGACGGCGCTGCTGCTCGCCACCCAGAACCGCCGCTCCAACCAGGTGCTGGCGATGCGGAACTCCTACCACGGCCGCGCGTTCGGCACGGTCGCGATCACCGGCAACCGGGGCTGGTCCGCGAGCAGCCTGTCGCCGGTGAACGTGCAGTACGTGCAGGGCGCGTACCGGTACCGCAGCCCGTTCCGCGACCTGCCCGACGCCGAGTACATCAAGGTGTGCGTCGACGACCTGCGCAACGTCATCGAGACCACCACGTCTGGTGACGTCGCCTGCCTGATCGCCGAGCCGATCCAGGGCGTCGGCGGGTTCTCGTCCCCGCCGGACGGGCTGTACCGCGCCTTCAAGGAGGTGCTGGACGAGTTCGGCATCCTGTTCATCTCCGACGAGGTGCAGACCGGGTGGGGCCGGACCGGCGAGCACTTCTGGGGGATCCAGGCGCACGACGTGGTGCCGGACGCGATGACGTTCGCGAAGGGCTTGGGCAACGGGTTCGCGATCGGCGGAGTGGTGGCGCGGCCGGACCTGATGGACAGCCTGAAGGCGAACTCGCTGTCCACCTTCGGCGGCAACCCGATCTCGACCAGCGCGGCGAAGGCGACCATCGACTACCTGCTCGACAGGGACCTGCAGGCGAACGCGGCCAAGCGCGGCGCCCAGCTGGCCGACGGGCTGCGCGGGATCTCCGAGGAGTTCCCCGAGCTCGGCGACGTCCGCGGCAAAGGCCTGATGCTGGCCGCCGAGATCGTCAAGCCCGACGACCGCAGCCCCGACGCGGCCGCGACCGCCAAGCTCCAGCAGGAGACCAAGAACCGCGGCCTGCTCGTCGGCAAGGGCGGTCTCTACGGCAACGTGCTGCGGATGGCCCCACCGATGACGCTGACCGAAGCCGAGACCACCGAGGCCCTGGAAATCATCCGCGACTCCTTCAACACCTTGCACTGAAACTGGAAAGCACATTCGACTGCCGCACTGAACAGCGAAGCGCCCCCGGTACGTGTACCGGGGGCGCTTTGGGTTAGAGCGGGGCTTCCGCCGAGGTGGCGGCTTCCGCTGCGGAGGGCGGGGGAGTGCCGCGGACCTTGCGTTGGCGGCGGGAGCGGGCCTCGAGCCACCTGGCCAGCAGCGACAGCAGGGAGCACAGGCCGATGTAGATGATCGCGATGACGATGTACGTCGGGATGTACGGGAAGCCGTACTGGAGCCGGCCACCCATCTGCTTGCCCACGTAGAGCAGCTCGGCGTAGGTGATGATGAAGCCGAGGGCGGTGTCCTTCAGCAGCACGACGAGCTGGCTGACGATTGCCGGCAGCATCGACGTGATGGCCTGCGGTAACAGGATCAGCCGGACCACCTGGTTCTTCCGCAGCCCGGTCGCGTACGCGGCCTCACGCTGACCCTTCGGGACGGCGGCGATACCGGCCCGGAAGATCTCTGCCAGCACCGAGCCGTTGTACAGCGTCAACCCGAAGACGACCGCCCAGAACGGGCCCAGGCCGAGATCGAACTGCAGGTTGCCGTAGTAGAAGAAGAACATCAGGATCAGCAGCGGGATGGCGCGGAACAGCTCGACGACCAACGTCGCCGGTGCCCGGAACCACCAGTGATCGCTGATCCGGGCCGCTGCGAACACGGCGCCGAACAGGAGTGCGAGCACGGTGGCCAGACCGGCCGCCTTGAGTGTGTTGAGCAGACCGTTCAGCAGTTCCTGCTGGATCGACTCATAGGTGAACTGGATCCAGCGGCGTTCGGCGAACTGCCCGCTCTCGTTCAGCCGGTAGACCACCCAGCCGACGACGCCCAGCAGCGCGACGATGACCACCGCGTTCAGGATCCGGTTGCGCGCTTTCGCCCGCGGGCCGGGTACGTCGTACAGGACCGCACTCATCAGGCCACCGCCATCCGTCGCTCGGCCCACCGCTGCAGGAAGACCAGGGGAATGATCAGGATCAGGAACCCGACGGTGATCCAGGTCAGCGTGGCGATCTGGTTCTCACCGCGTTCGGCCATCACCGCCGGGATCGCACCGGCCTCCGCGACGGAGAAACCGGCCGCGATCGTGGTGTTCTTCAGCAACGCGATCATCACGCTCATCAGCGGCGGCACGATCGCCCGGAAGGCCTGCGGCAGGACGACGATGCCCAGCACCTGCATGAACGTCATCCCGACCGAGCGTGCGGCTTCGGCCTGGCCGGCCGGGATCGTGTTGATACCGGAGCGGACGACCTCGCAGACGAACGCCGACGTGTAGACCGTCAGCGCGACCACCGCGGACCAGAAGAACGTCGGCAGCGAGATCTGCATCTTCGGGGCACCGAAGACCAGGAACGCGAACACCAGAGTCAGCGGAGTGTTCCGCAGGACGTTCACGTAGCCGGTGCCGACGCCGCGCAGGGCCGGCACCGGAGAGACCCGGAACCCGGCCAGGATGGTGCCGAACACCAGGCTCAGGACCCCGGCGATCAGGAACAGCCTGAGGGTGGTCCAGAACCCTTCGACGAACAGTTCCCAGTTGTCTGTGAGGACCGAGAGCATCGCGACCTTCCAGAAATGAGTGGCGCGCAATCCCCAGAATCAGCGGAGCGCGGACCGGCCGCGACGCCCTGGCGGACGCCGCGGCCGGAGTGGATCAGTACTTCTCGAGCGGCGGCGGCGTCGAGTCCGAACCCGACTTGCCGAGCGTCTCGTCGTAGATCGCCTTCCAGGTGCCGTCGGACGCGGAGGTCTCCAGGATGGAGTTCACCTTGTCCCGCAGCGCCTTGTCGGCCAGCGGCAGGCCGATGCCGTACTTCTCGGTGCTGAACGGCTTGCCGACCACCCGCAGCTCGTCGGGTGCGGTCGCCGCGTAGCCCTTGAGGATCGCGTCGTCGGTGGTGACGGTGTCGACCTTGCTGTCCAGCAGTTGCGAGACGCACTCGGAGTAGGTCTTGAACTCGGAGATGTTGCTCGCCTCGGTGAGCTGCTCGTCCTTGACCCGCTGGATCGGGGTCGAGCCGGTCGCCGAGCAGACCTTCTTGCCCTTCAGGGCGGTCTTGCCGGCGTCCATCGAGGTGTCGTCCTTGCGGACCAGCAGGTCCTGGCCGGCGATGAAGTACGGTCCGGCGAAGCTGACCTGGGTCTTGCGCTTGTCGGTGATCGAGTAGGTGCCGACGTAGTAGTCGATCTCACCACCGGCGATCGCGGTCTCCCGGTTCGCCGACGGGATCTCCTTGTACTCGATCTTGTCCGGGTCGAAGCCCAGGTTGGCGGCCACCATCCGAGCGACCTCGATGTCGAAGCCGCAGCGCTTGCCGTCGGCGTCCTTGTACCCGAGGTTCGGCTGGTCGGCCTTCACGCCGACGATCGGGGTGCCGCGGCTCTTGATCTTGGTGAAGGTTGCGCTGCCGGCGACGTCGACGCCGGAGGCCGTGGTGAACTTGTGCAGTTCGCCGCACGCGTCGGACGCGGCGGCGTCGCCGGTGCCACCGCCACCGGCCGCGGGCTCGTCCTCCCCGC
Organism: Kribbella sp. NPDC050470; assembly: GCF_044458365.1. Taxonomy (NCBI): domain Bacteria; kingdom Bacillati; phylum Actinomycetota; class Actinomycetes; order Propionibacteriales; family Kribbellaceae; genus Kribbella; species Kribbella sp. NPDC050470. The sequence continues at coordinate 79,782 of NZ_JBITHV010000017.1, forward strand.
AGGCGCCGACGGTCAGCGCGAGCGCCGCGACGCCGAGGGTGGCGACGAGGTTGCGCATTCTCATGATCTGGTTCCCCTTCGTGTGGTTGCTGGTACGGCAGCGGGCGGACGTCAGTGCTTCAGGATCTTGCCGAGGAAGTCCTGGGCGCGCCGCGAGGTGGGGTTGGTGAAGAACTGATCCGGGGTGGCTTCCTCGACGATCTCGCCGTCGGCCATGAACACCACGCGGTTCGCCGCGGTCCGGGCGAACCCCATCTCGTGCGTGACCACGACCATCGTCATGCCCTGCTTGGCCAGGTCGATCATGACGTCGAGGACCTCCTTGATCATCTCCGGGTCGAGCGCCGAGGTGGGCTCGTCGAAGAGGATGACCTTCGGGTCCATCGCCAGCGCCCGCGCGATCGCGACGCGCTGTTGCTGGCCGCCGGACAGCTGAGCCGGGTACTTCGACGCCTGGTTGGCCACCCCCACCCGCTCCAGCAGCTCCATCGCCCGTGTGTCGGCCGTCTTCGGGTCCATCTTGCGGACCTTGCACGGGCCGAGCGTGACGTTCTGCAGGATCGTCTTGTGCGCGAACAGGTTGAACGACTGGAACACCATGCCGACATCGGCGCGCAGCCTGGCCAGGGCTCTGCCCTCGCTCGGCAGCGGCTGTCCGTCCAGCGTGATGGTGCCCTCGTCGATCGGTTCCAGCCGGTTGATCGCGCGGCAGAGCGTCGACTTGCCGGACCCGGACGGGCCGATCACCACGATGACCTCGCCCTTGGCGATGGACAGGTTGATGTCCTTCAGGACGTGCAGCTCACCGAAATGCTTGTTGACGCCGGTCAGGGCGACCAGATCGGCCGCTCCGTCGGTGGCTGGCGTCAAGGTTCCGGAATCGCTCATGGCCAGAACCTAGCGGAGCCGGGGGTGTCGTCGCAGCGCTGGTCGGTTCCACGGTGGTAACGATCTGCAATATTGCCGAGCACCCTGTGACCATCCGATCACAGGGTGCTCGAAGTCTGTGTCAGCAGCAACCGCCCGCGGGGATCGTCGCCGCCGTGGGCGGCTCTTTCAGAGCCGCCTCGACGTCGGCCAGCAGCCGCTGCCGCGCAGTGGGTGAGATCACCCGGCCGCGCGTGATCACGGTGTGGATCCGGCGGGTGTTGCGGATGTCCTGCAGCGGATCCGCGTCCAGTACGACGAGATCGGCGACCTTGCGTGGTTCGACCGACCCCAGGTCGTCGCGCAGGCCGAGGAACCGGGCCGGCTCGACGGTGGCGGCGTACAGGGCCTGGCGGGTGGTCGCGCCGGCGCCGACGAGGAGTTCGAGCTCGTCGTGCAGGGCGAAGCCCGGGACCGAGTACGGCGTTCCGGTGTCGGTGCCGGCCAGGATCGGGACGTCGTAGGCAAACAGCTCGCGGACGAATCGTTGCCGCCACGCCCACATCTCGTGCTGCCGGGCGATCTCCTCGGCCGGGCGGTTGGCCTTGTAGAGGGTCTCGAGCGCGTAGTCGTAGGTGAAGACGGCGTCCGCGCTCAGGTACTTCGCCAGCGCCGGATCGAGCGTCGCGTAGTCGGGCTTGTCGAGCACGCTGTGCATGGTGAGCGTCGGCGTGACCCGGGTGCGGTTGCGGCGCAGCGTGCCGAACACGTCGGCGGCGCGGGCCCGGCTGAACGTGTTCGCCGCGAACCACTCGATCGGGTGCAGTTGGCGGAACCAGGAGTTGTAGTCGCCGGGCTTCACCGTGATGTCGGCGAGCACCCGTCGTACCTCGACCTCCCAGGTGGAGACGGCGAGGCCGAGTGAGTGGATGTGCTCGATGCTGCGCTAGCCGGCGTTGCTGACCTGCTTCGAGGTCAGCTGGTCGGGCCCGTGGCCGTGCACGGTCAGGCCGGTCTTGCGCGCTTCGTCGAGGATGGCGGCGTACGACGCGGGGCTCAGCCGCGAGTACACCTTGACGAAGTCGGCGCCTTCGGCCTTCACCCGTCGTACGGCGGCCCGCGCGGACGGCTCGTCGTCGACCACGATGACCTGGATCAGGTTCGGGTCCCACAGCGTCGGGTCGCCGTCGATGATGTTGCTCGCGACCACCATTCGCGGGCCGAGCAGGGTGCCGGACTCGATGCGGTCGCGCCAGTCGTACAGGGCCGGGTTGGTGCCGGCCATCTCGCGGACCGTGGTGACGCCGTTGGCCAGGTAGAGCGGGGGAGAGACGCGCTCGTCGCCGATGCTGTGAACGTGCATGTCGGCCAGGCCGGGGATCACGAACTTGCCGGTGAAGTCGAGCTCGACGGCGCCGCGCGGGACCGGGAGGTGGCGGCCGACGCCGATGATCCGGTCGCCGCCGATCAGGACGGTCTGGTTGCGGTCCCGGCGGCCGGTCGCGACGTCGATGACGGTCACGTTGGTGAGGGCCGTGACGTGCTTCGGACCTGCCACCGCCTGGCTGGTCGTGAAGGTCGTGCCGCCGGCGATCACGGCGGCGCCGGCGGCGGTGCGGGCGAGGAACTGACGGCGAGAACTGTTCATGCCCTTCACTATTCTGGCCGGGCAGTCGCGCGTCAGGGGTAGCAGGCAGCCGGTCCCAGGTAGGGATTTGTCTACCGCGGCACGTACTCTAGGTGGCTGTCATGCGTACTTACGAGGTCCGCACCTACGGGTGCCAGATGAACGTCCACGACTCCGAGCGGCTGCGCGGCCTGCTGGAGGACGCGGGCTATGTCCGCGCGCCCGAGGGTGACCAGGCCGACGTGGTCGTCTTCAACACCTGCGCGGTCCGGGAGAACGCCGACAACAAGCTGTACGGCAACCTCGGCCACCTGGCGCCGGTGAAGGCTCGCAAGCCCGACCTGCAGATCGCGGTCGGCGGCTGCCTGGCGCAGAAGGACAAGGCGTCGATCGTGCGCAAGGCGCCGTGGGTCGACGTGGTCTTCGGCACGCACAACATCGGGTCGCTGCCGGTGCTGCTGGAGCGGGCCAGGGTTGAGCAGGAGTCGCAGGTCGAGATCCTCGAGTCGCTCGAGGTGTTCCCGTCCACGCTGCCGACCCGGCGCGAGTCGCCGTACTCGGCCTGGGTGTCGGTCAGCGTCGGCTGCAACAACACCTGCACGTTCTGCATCGTCCCGGCGCTGCGCGGCCGCGAGAAGGACCGCCGCCCGGGCGACGTGCTGGCCGAGGTCGGGGCGCTGGTCGCCGAGGGCGTGCTCGAGGTGACGCTGCTGGGGCAGAACGTGAACTCGTACGGCGTCGAGTTCGGCGACCGCTACGCGTTCGGCAAGCTGCTGCGCGCCTGCGGCACGATCGACGGGCTGGAGCGGGTCCGGTTCACCTCTCCGCACCCGCGGGACTTCACCGCGGACGTGATCGAGGCGATGGCCGAGACGCCGAACGTGATGCCTTCGCTGCACATGCCGCTGCAGTCCGGCTCGGACCGGGTGCTGAAGGCGATGCGGCGCTCGTACCGGCGGGATCGGTACCTTCGCATCATCGAGGACGTGCGGGCGGCGATGCCGGATGCGGCGATCACCACCGACATCATCGTCGGGTTCCCGGGGGAGACCGAGGAGGACTTCCAGGGCACGCTCGACGTGGTCCGGCAGGCGCGGTTCTCGGGCGCGTTCACCTTCCAGTACTCGAAGCGTCCGGGGACGCCGGCCGAGTCGATGGAGGACCAGGTTCCGCGCGACGTCGTACAGGACAGGTACGAGCGGCTGGTCGCGTTGCAGGACGAGATGGCCTGGGAAGAGAACAAGAAGATCGTCGGGCGGTCGCTCGAGGTGCTCGTGGCCGAGGGGGAGGGGCGCAAGGACGCCGCCACCCACCGACTGAGCGGGCGGGCGCGCGACAACCGGCTGGTCCACTTCGCGCTGCCGGAAGGTGTCGCGCCGCCGCGACCGGGTGACGTGGCAACGGTCGAGGTCACGTACGGCGCGCCGCACCACTTGGTCGCCGACGTCTTCGGCTACGTACGCCGCACCCGCGCCGGCGACGCCTGGGAACGCACCCAGGACCAGCCTGCTTCAGCGCCCGGCGTGATGCTCGGAATGCCCACCATCGGCGCCAAGCCCCTCGAACCCGCCACCGGCGGCTGCCAAGTCGGGTGACCACCGAGCGCGGCCCAGCCGACACCCGCCCCCCGGCCGATCGGCCCGGTGCCGTGCCCTTTCCACTTCTTTCCCCTGATGCCGAGCCGTTTGCGGCGGGACGAGATGCCGACGTTTATGCGCTCGACGACTCCTGGGTGCTTCGGCGGTATCGCAACGGGCATCCGGTGCGGGATGAGGCCGACTTCATGCGCCACGTGGCGCAGTACGACTACCCGGTGCCCACCGTCCGCGAGGTCGACGGTCCTGACATGGTCGTGCAGCGCCTCGACGGACCAACTCTCGGCGACGCCGCGATCGCCGGCGACCTCACCGCAGTCCAGGTAGGCGAGATCCACGCCGACCTGCACCGCCGCCTGCAGGCGATCCCGGCGCCCAGCGGTACGCCGGGTCTGGTCGTCGTACACGGCGATCTGCACCCGCTCAACGTGATCGCGACTTCCGACGGCCCGGTCGTCATCGACTGGCGGAACGCCTTCGAAGGCCCCGCCGCGTTCGACGTCGCGATGACCGCGCTCATCTTCGCCCAGGTCGCGCTCGACCCGTCGTACGAAGCCCTGACCCCGCTCCTGCACGAAGCGCTCGGCGCCTACCTCGCCAACTCCATCGATCCGACCCCGGGTCTGCCGGACGCCCTCGCCGTACGCGGGCGCAACGTCACCCTCACCCCGGAGGAACTGGCGTTGCTGCCCGCGCAGGAAGAGCTGATCCGCTCCTACCTCTAGGTGTTCAGGAACTGCGACGGTTCGAGCGCGCGGGTGACGATCCTGAGCTCGCCGATGTGCCCGGCGAAGGCCTGCTCGATCACGTTGTCGTAGTGGTTCGCGGCGACCAGCCACGGCCGGCCCGCGGTCGCGAGCCCGTTCGACGGGGTCGCCGGATTGCGGAGCAGCGGCGACGAGTCGACGTACAGCGTCGAGTGCCGTCCGTCGTTGACGACCGCGAGGTGGAACCACCGGCCGGCGACCTGCTCGTGGCCCCAGTTGGTGAACGTGTCGTTGTTGTCGACCGGGTACACCGCCCACTGCAGCTGGCGCCCGCCGGAGAACGCGAGGTTGACGACCGGCTCCAACGGGTCGCTACCGGTCTTGCCCGCGTCCTTGCCGGTGCCCATCCGGCTCAGCAGTCCCTCCCAGGCGTGGTCGGCGCCGTCGTCGGCCAGCTTTACGAAGGCCTCGATCGTGTAGCCCTTGGTGAACGTCATCGCGTTGAGCGGCGCGTTGTCCGCCGTACGCAGATAGCCTCCGCGGGCCGGGCGCTTGCCGCCGGCAAACAACCAGCTGGCGTGACCGGGCTGGTCCGGGTGGAACTCGGTCGACGGGCGTGGCGCCTCGCCTGCGAGCTGGACCCTGGTCAGGTGGTTGCCCTGACCCGAGTGGTCGGTCACCTGGTCTGCGAGCGGCCCGTCGAACCTCCAGTACGCCGCTGTGCCCGGGATCACGAGCTGCTTCGCCGGCCGCGCCGGGCGCACCGGGACCGGAGCGAACCCGGCGAACCGCTGCTCGAAGTCGATCGGCACGCTGAACCGATTGGTGTCGTCGGTCAGCTCGATCTCGCCCTCGGCCAGCTCACTGCGCCGGGCCGGGTCCTGGCCGAGGATCCACGGCGCGACCGTCTCCACGTCGATCGTGTTCCGGGCCAGGTCGAAGTGGTAGAGCCGGATCATCGCGGACCCGCCGTAGTACCGGTCCTGGTAGTTGGTCAGGTGCAGGTGCACGTCGTTGCCGGCGGCATTCTTCCGGGTGGTGCGGCCGGGCGGCCAGAAGTGACCGTTCAGCGTGAGGAAGATCTGATCGTTGTCCTCGATCAGCTGGTCCCAGACCCGGCTGCCGTGGTCGGTGAAGTACGCGACCGGGTTGCCGTGGTCGGCGTTGACCAGCTCGTGCGTGGTCAGGATGACCGGCATCCGCGGGTGCGCCGCGATCACCCCGCGGGCCCAGGCGAAACTCGCGTCCGACGGCCGCCAGTCCATTGCCAGCAGCAACCACTGCCGCCCGGCCGCGCGGAACACGTGGTAGCTGTTGTACCCGTTCTGCGTGGAACCGCCGTACGTCGCCATCCGCCGGAACCGCTGCGGGCCGAAGGTCTTCAGGTACGCCGAGTCGCCGCGAGTGTCATCCTTCGACGCGTCGATGTCGTGGTTGCCGGCCAGCACGGAGTACGGCATCCGGGCCCGGTCGAGCACCTTGAACACCGGGTCGGCCTGCGCGAACTCGGATGCCTGCGCGTTCTCCACGACGTCCCCGAGATGCGCGGTGAACACGATGTTCTCCGCCCGCCGCTGCTCGATCAGATACTCGAAACTCGCTGTGAGCGGCGCCGAGTCCCCCCGATCCAGATCGAACAAGTACTGCGTGTCCGGCACCACAGCCACCGTGAACCGCGGGTCCTCGGTGTCACCGCCTTGGCCCGCCGCTCGCGCCGCTTGTCCTGCCGCTTGCCCTGCCTGGGGCGTTGCCCCGGCCTCCTCGGCTCCAAGCACGCCGGGCGCGATCACCACCCCTGCCCCGAGCACTCCTGCCTGCAGCACCCGCCGCCGACTGGTCCCGTCGTCCATCCTGCCTCCAAGTTCGCTGACTCAGCAGCGAACTCTAAAGCGGTTCAGCACGCCCCGGGGTGAACGCCAGACGAACGTTCCCACCCATCCGCCAGTCATCGGGTGGCCTCCCAGGAACCGGTGGCCTTCAACAGGCAATAACCCACGCCACCCCACCGGAACTTGTTCAAGCCCCCGCCGGCCGACTCAGAACCTGTCCACGCCCGCGGCAGTCGGTGCCGGCTGCTGAGTCAGAACCCCTGGACGACAATCGGCGGTACGCCCCCGCCGTACAAGCCGGCCAGCACCCGCGCCTCGTGCGGCACCACCGGATCCGGCAGCTTGTCCAACGCAAACCAATCGAGCCTGTCGGCCTTCCCCGGCTCCATCAGCCGTGGCTCACCGCTCCACTTCGACGCCGTGAAGAAGAAGTCCACCCGCTCATCGATCCACTCCCCGTTCCCCCCGGTCCGATGCATCGCAGTCACCGGCACCAGATCCGCCGGCTCGATCTCCACCCCCACCTCTTCCCGAGCCTCCCGAATCGCCGCCGCGAACACCGACTCGTCCTTCTCCACATGCCCCGCCGGCACCGCCCAGTACCCATCCATGTATCCGGTGTTGGCCCGCAGCAACATCAACACCTCATCCCCCCGCCGCAACACCACATAAGCCGCCGGCACCACCCGAAACCGATCCATCCCCCGACCCTAACCACCCCCACCGACACCCCGACACGCGCCCAACGGACACCACTCCGCGGCGCAGCCCCGTCGGCGCCTTCGGCGCAGCGCGAACTGCCGACGCGTCCGCAGGTGATGCGCGGATGTGCTGTGGACCCGGGCCGGGCGCGGGAGCGGTCACCGCTTCGCGGCGGCTGACTTGTCGGCGCCTTCGGCGCGGCGCGAAGTGTTGACGCGGCCGTGGGTGGTGCGCGGATGTGGTGTGGAGCCGCACTCTGCCGTCGCGTTGTCGGGGACAAGCACGTCGAGGAGATTGCGAAGGTGATCGCCCCGGCGGGCTGGACTGCGGGATGGGAGTGTGGGTGTTTGCGCTATTGTCCGCAGGCATGTTTGGGGTGCGAGGTCGGGCGGGGCATTTGGCGTGGTATCGGACCGATGAGGTGGGGGCCGAGGTCGCGTTTCTGCACGGGTTTTCTGATTCTGCGGAGTGTTGGGAGCCGTTGATCGGGGCGATGCCTGGGATTCGGGCGCTGGCGATTGATGCTCGGGGGCACGGCGAGTCCGGGCTTCCGGAGGAAACGATCCGGTATGACGCACACCGCGACGATGCCGCACTCGTGCTTTCGGAGCAGCCACGTGACGGCGGGGTGGTCGTGGTCGGCCACTCGATGGGGGCGATGGCGGCCGCCCACCTGGCCGCGTCTAGGCCGGACCTGGTCCGTGCGGTTGTGCTGGAGGACCCGCCACCTGGAGCGCCGGCTGGCGAACAGCAGGCCCGGCCGTGGTCCGAACCGCAGTGGCTCGCGGATCTTCGAGCACTTGATCTGCCGTCACGGATCGCGCGGGGCCGGTCCGCGGACCCCGATTGGTCCGATGACGAGTTCGAGCCCTGGGCAGTGTCGAAGGCGCAAGTCAACCCGCGTCTGTTCGATCTGCCGTTTCAGGAAGCTGGCCCGCTGACCGAGCTGCTGGCCGCGATTACGTGCCCGGTACTGCTGATCCATGGGGACACCGAACGCGGCTCGCTGATCACCACCGAGTACGCGGAGCGCTGTGCCCGCGCGGCGGCCGGCGAGTTCCGGGCGGTACACATCGCCGGTGCCGGCCATTCGGTGCGACGCGACAACCGCGCGCAGTACGTCGCCGTACTCACCGCGTTCCTCGACCGGCACCACTGAGCGTTCGAGCACCCTCGGAGTGAGGCGGCTCTAGAAAGCGATTGATTGTCACCACGACGCGCGTCGGACCCCGACATCCCTTGACCTGTTGGTGATGTGGGTGGAGGCTGGCGAAGGGGTTGACGATGGTTCCCGACAAGGGGCCGGGGGCTGTCAGATCGAGGCCACCGCTCAGCGGCGACCGTTGTTGTAGTGCTTGACCCGGGGGAATCGCATGTCTGCCACGCGTCGGATCGTTCTGCTCCTTGCTGCCTTCGTCCTGGTGACGGGGGTGATGACACCGACAGCGAGCGCGCACGAACGGCGGGGGCCGTCGGTGACCCAAATCGCCAGCTTCGGCAATGGCACGCCCGTCACCGGAAGCACGATCGGTCCCGACGGAGCGCTGTACGTCACCGACGGAAGTGCCGGCAGCGTACTGCGGATCGACCGCCGAACTGGTCGCGTCACCACCTACGCCACGGGGTTACCGCGCAAGGCCCTTCCTACTGACTTCGGCGGACCGGTGGACATCGCCTTCGTCGGCCGTACTGCCTATGTGCTGGTCACGTTGGTCAGCGGAAACATCGCCGGTACTCCGTTCGGCGACAGTGCCGACAAGAACGGCGTCTACCGGCTCCAGCGCAACGGCGTTCTCACTCTCGTGGCTGACATCGGGCAGTGGTCGGCGGACAATCCTCCCGTACCCGCGATCTTCATCGACACCGGCGTGCAGTACGCCATGGAGCCGTACCATGGCGGGTTCCTGGTGACTGACGGACACCACAACAGGGTTCTGCAGATTCATCGGAACGGCGCGATCACCGAGGTTGCGACGTTCGGAAACGTCGTACCGACCGGGCTCGAAGTGACCAAGAACCGGGTCTACATCACCCAGCTCGGGCCGAACCCGCACCTGCCGGAAACCGGCAAGGTCCTCAAGCTGCGCCGAGGAGCGGAACCAATCGAGATCGCCAGCGGAGCGCGCATGCTCGTCGACGTCGAGCGGGGGCCGGGCGGCAAGCTGTTCGCGCTGTCGCAGGGGCAGTGGAACGGCGTGGGCGAGGGTACGCCGGCCTTCCCCGACACCGGTCGACTGGTCGTGGTCAAACACAACGGCAGCCTGGCGCCGGTCGTTGACCGCCGCGGACGAGAGCTCGTGCTCGACCGCCCGACGACAATGGAGTTCGTCGGGCACACGGCGTACCTCGTCTCGGTCGTCGGCGGCGTCTACAAGATCGACAACCTCTGATCAGTCGTGGCGGCCATAGACGACCCCAAGGGGACCGGAGCGCAGGACTGGCTGCCGTTGGACGTGACGGGCGACGCCAGGTACTCGGAGGAGCGGGATCGCGTCAGCGCCATGCTGAAGCATCTGCAGGCGTACGACGGGGGCATGCTGTGGGATGCGTCGACGTCAACACTGACGATCCAGATGACGACGGAGGATGCTCTTCAGCAAGCACGACTCCTCCTGCTGGTCACGAGCCCGACGTGGTTGCGGGTGATGTTCGTACAGGTTCAGTACTCCGCCTTGGAGCTGACAGAACTCGCCAGCCGGCTCCTCGAGCACCAGACCGCCTGGGCCGGCGCCTCGGGCCTCGGCGGCGGTGCCGACCTCCGCGCGAACCGGGTGCAGTTCGTGCTCAACCGCAACCACGAACACGCCGACACGCTGATCCAAGCAGTCAACGCCTTAAACGATCCGCGAATCACCCTCGATGTCTACACGTCCACCAGAACCAAGCGCCGACCCCGCTGAATGAGAGGGCAACATCGCATCCCCGGCGTTTACGGGGCGTGCGGCAAGGTCACCGGGCACGGATCGAGCCGGAGCAGCTCAGGGCGAAGGAGTGATTCCGTGAAAACGCCACCTGTCGTGTCGGCCGAGGAGTGGAACGCGGCCCGTGAGAAGCTTCTGCGCAAGGAGAAGGAGCACACTCGCGCGAAGGACGCGCTGGCGGCCGAGCGTCGCCGGCTGCCGTGGGTACGGGTCGAGACGCAGTACATCTTCGAGGGGCCGGATGGAAAGGTGGGCCTGCCCGACCTGTTCGAGGGGCGCCGCCAGTTGATCGTCTACCGGCACTTCTTCGAGCCTGGCGTCGCCGACTGGCCCGCTGGCGGTTGCAGCGGCTGTGCGATGTTCACCGACAACCTCGGCCACCTCGCACACCTGAATGCCCGCGACGTCACGTTCGTGCTGGTCTCTGCCGCTCCGCAGTCCGACATCAAACGCTACCGCGACCGCATGGGCTGGGACGGTGTGCCCTGGTACACGACGCAGGACGACTTCTCGAAGGACTTCGGCGTCGACGAGTACTTCGGCCTCAACGTCTTCATCCGCGACGGTGACGAGGTCTACCGCACCTACTTCACCAACGCGCGCTCGGCGGAACAGATCGGCAACGTCTGGAGCCTGCTGGACATCACACCGCTCGGCCGCCAGGAGGAGTGGGAGGACTCACCGGAGGGCTATCCGCAGGAACCGCCGTACCAGTGGTGGCGCCGCCACGACGAGTACGGCACCGCCGAGGACGCCGGCTGACGAGCCAACTACTGAGGCTCAGGGGTTGGCGGTGAGGTCGAGGCCGATTCCGGTTGGGGCCAACAGAGTCAGGCGGTTGTAGTCGATGGCGTAGGTGACCCTGGCGGCCCGAAGTGTGGTCAGGATCGCTGTCTCCACGTCGGCGGCTTCACCGGTGCAGGCGCGGTCGGTGGTGACGACGTCGGTGATTGTCAGCTCGGTGCTGATGCGGCTGATGGTGCCGGAGTTTCATTGCAACCGGTCGAGCCGGTCAGACGTTCGCCGCCGAAGGTGAGCCACGCTTCTTGCGCGCGATGGTGGTAGCGAAACAGGTCGCCGTTCTCGATGGTGGTGACGAGCTTCCATCTGGTCCCGTCGAGCGGGAAGTCTGGTTCGACGACATTCCGGTCCAGCAGCGTGATCGTCGTACCGCCTGAGCTGAGGGTGAGCTGGTCACCGTCCAGGTGCCAGCTGGGTTGGCTCATCAGAAACTCGCACAGCCAATCGTCCTGAGCCAGCAGCGGCGCTTCACAACCGACTTGGGTGATCTCGTATCCGTTGACCCACAACCTGCCGTCGGCCAACAACTCCCCAGCCGCGGCCCACGCGCCAACCCTGTTGCATCCGGCAAACGCCCTGAGCACGTCATGCACGCGCGGACCTTCCTCGTTCGGGTTCGGCACCTCCTCGAACTCCACCCGCACCCGCGTATCCGACACCAACTGCTTCGGTCGACCATCCACCATCACCGCCGTGGACAAATAAGTCCTGCCCATCGGTGACCCACTCGACCCGCTCATCCTCGGCTCCTCTCCAAAACCGGCGGGGTCCGGGGCGGCCTGTCCATCATGCTCGATCCGCCGTCGGTTCGTGCTGAAGGAGCTAGGTCCAGTGCAATCCGCGAGTCCACGTGGCTCACGCTTGGCAGCTACTCAGCTTTCCTCGTTGTCGTCGCGTCGACGAAAGGCTCGCCCGGTGATCCGGCTGGGGAGTTTGCCGGTCACCGATTTGGCGCGGTCGAAGGTCTCGTTGCCGAGGCGCCTGGCGGCATCGACGCCATCTGCTCCCGCCTCGAGCGCTTTGTCTCTCACCTCTGTGGCCGCGTCCGCCCATCGCCTCGCCTCCAACGACTCGCGACCGCCCTCGATACCGAGCCGCCCGTGGAAGTCGACGACGGCGATCGCGACATGGTTGCTCGCTTGCACAACTTCCCGCGAGTTGGTCGGGTGCAGCAGCACCTTGGTGTTGGCCGTTCCGGCGGCCGCATCCATGCGGGCCATCAAGCGCTCGGTGCTCCGCGAGATAACTTCCAGCCGGTTGTGACGCGCAGCCCGGAGTGCGAGGCGATGCCGGTCCAGTTCGTCTGGAGACGCATCCAGTACGCGGTCGAGCTCGAGCACGGCGATCGCGTCCTGCAGTTGGAAGCAGCGAGCCAGGACGGCGAGCCATTCCTGGACCTTGGACTCGGCCTTCTTGGCCGTCTTGGCGAGCTCACCGATCTTGGGCTCGCTCTCCATCTTCTCAGCGAGTGCGTCGAGTTGACGCAACGCGTATGCCTGGGTTCGAGCGATCGTGATCGTGGTGGACTGCACCTTCGACCACGTGACCTCGGAGACCCGGCCCACCTTCTCTCGGATCGTCATGGCCTCCTCGATCACGAAGTCCACGCCGATCATGTCCGCCAGCACAGCGTCCTGCTGGGCGCGGAGCACGTCGTCGACCTTCTTGTCGATCGTGGCGAGATAGTCGGTGATCTCATCCATTGCCTGCTGCATCGCAAGCTGCGCCATGATCCCCGCCGCACCAGCCAGAACCGCCGGGTTGGTCAGAAGCGTTCCGGGCCTCGCGAATTCGACGAATCCCTTGATCTGGCCGCTGTTCCCCTTCAGCACACCGGTGCTGAGTCCCGTCTCGGAGCTCTTCCTCAGCCCGTGTTTGTGGGCAAGCCGCGCGGACTCCTTGGTCAGCTTCACCCAGCGACCCGAGTCGGCTGCAATCTCGGAACCTGCCTGTGCAGCTGCAGCCCCGGTACTGAGGACAGATCCGAGCCGTGGCAGTCCGAGGTCCTTCGACGGCAGTCCCTCGGAGACGAGCCAGCGTTCGACAGCCATCGGATTCCCGATGACCGCCAGCCCGTCGCCGTCACTGATCAGCTGAATTTCGTCGTCCATCGTCGGCTCCTCAAACTGTCGGCAGGCGTCGGGCAGTCGCGCGCGAGCCTCGGTGGTGGGCGCTCTGGCTACACCTGAGGGAGCTCAGGTACCGCTGGACGTTCAGTTCGGATTGCCTGCGCAAGCAGGTTCTTTGCAAATGCCTGCTCCGGGTACTGCAGACTCATTTACGTCCCCCTCTGCAATCGACGGTCGCGGAATCCGACCCGTCGGTGCGCGCGTCACGCGACACCAGCCCCAATTACCCCATCCCCGCGCGGAGCATACACCTTCTGTGACGAGGAGAAGCCCCACGGCACAAGTAGTCCGGCTCCGACTGTATTTGACCTGCGTGCCGATGGGGGCGCCGCGACGGCTGGGAGGCGGCCGATGGGGCTGTCGCGCCGTAGGCGTGTCCCGAGTTCGCCGTACCAGCACCTGGACATGGTGGAGGGCCGCAAGGGGTCCTTGCGGCCCTCCGGTGTGGCTAGGCGGGGCGGTTGGTGTCGGGGATGTCGTCGTTCTGGCCGTCGAGGTTGTCCAGGCCTTCCTTGGCCTTGTCGACGCCCTGATCGATCTTGTCGCCGTACTTGCCGCCCGTCTTCTCGTCGACCAAGTCGCCGGCCTTGTCCAGGCCCTGGCCCACCTTGTCGCCGTGCTGGTCGACCAGGTCGCCGGCCTTGTCCTTCAGGTCCTCGGCCTTGCCCTTGAACTTGTCGAAGATGCCCATCTGCGGGGCTCCCATTCCTGCGTAGTTGAATGCTTACAGACAGCTAGCGGTGATCTTCGCATCTACGACGCCGGAACTGTGGGATCTCCGCTTTGTCAGACGCCGGATCCCTCGATGTCGCCACCGGACTCGATGTCGCCGCCCGACTCGATGTCGCCGCCCGACTCGATGTCGCCGCCGGAGTCGCCCTCGCCGCCGTCGCCGCTGACCTCGATGTCGCCGCCGCTGCTCTTCAGCGCGTCGAGTTCCTCACCCCCGAGGTCCACGGCTTCCTTGGCCCGGTCGGACCCTTCTTCGATCGGATTCGTCACTTCGTTCCTCCCGTAAATCAGTATTGCGATCTGGAGTGTTCCTATCCAAGATCACGGGTCATCCACAAGACCGGTGGCACCCTCTTGGCGCAGTCTTCACCGGGGTGCTGCCAGACTGGAGTGATGGCCGAACCACTCGTCGTCGCGGTCGTCGGGCCCACCGCGGCCGGCAAGTCCGACCTGTCCGTTGCCCTGTGCAAAAACCTGGGCGGTGAGGTGGTCAACGCCGACGCGATGCAGGTCTACCGCGGGATGGACATCGGTACGGCGAAGATCAGTACGGCGGAGCGCGACGGCGTACCCCATCACCTGCTGGACATCCTCGACGTGACCGAGACAGCGACCGTGGCCGAGTTCCAGCAGCTGGCTCGCGCGGCGATCGACGACTGCATCGGGCGGCAGACGGTGCCGGTGCTGGCCGGCGGGTCGGCGCTGTACGTGCGGGCGATCCTGGACGACTTCGTCTTCCCCGGCACCGACGCGACCGTCCGGGAACGGTTGGAGGACGAGCTCGCGCACCTAGGGTCCGGAGCGCTGCACAAGAAACTCGCCGCGAAAGACCCGGCAGCGGCCGAACAGATCCTGCCGAGCAACGGGCGGCGGATCGTCCGGGCGCTGGAGGTCATCGAGATCACCGGCGGGCCGTACGTCGCGACGCTGCCCGAGCACCGCTACGTCTACCCCGGCGCGGTGCAGCTCGGTCTCGACGTACCGCGGCCCGAGCTGGACGAGCGGATCGGGCGGCGGGTCGACCGGATGTTCGACGCGGGATTCGTGGACGAGGTGCGAGATCTGCTGAACAAGGGTTTGCTTGAGGGCAAGACGGCCAACCGGGCCCTCGGCTACTCGCAGGTGATCGCGTTGCTCGACGGTGAGATCAGTGAACCCGAGGCCCGGGAGCGGACCGCGCAGGCCACCCGCCGGTTCGCGCGGCGGCAGGACTCATGGTTCCGTAAGGACCAACGCATCACTTGGCTGCAGTACGACGACCCCGATCTGGTGGAGAAGGCACTAACTGTGATGGCCGGAGGCAACCGACGGGGGATCGGCGGCGTAGTCGGGGTGCAAGAAAGCACAGGGCATGCGAGGGGGTGACCGTGAGGCGGAGTTCCGCGAGTACCTGCTCGCGGACCGAACCCGACTGATGAGGACGGCACTGCTGCTCACCGCGGGTGACGTGCACACCGCGGAGGACCTGGTCCAGACCGCCTGTACCCGGGTGTACGTGCACTGGCACCGGATCCGCCACGAGGGCGCCGGGCCGTACGCACACCGCATCCTGGTCAACGCGTTCCTGGACGAGCGCCGCCGGGCCGGGCGCCACCCGGAGCTGGTGACCGCGGAGACGTTCGAGCCGCGGCTCACCGACGAGGTGGACCCGGTGGACACGCTCGCAGTACGGCGGGCCCTGCTGGAGCTCGCGCCGCGGCAGCGCGCGGTCCTCGTGCTGCGGTACTTCCAGGATCTCGACGTGGCCAGCTGCGCGCGGATCCTCGACTGCACCGAAGGCACCGTGAAGAGCCAGACCGCGAAGGCGTTGAAGAGACTGAAGGATCTGATGAGTGAGGAATCGGATCCGGCGACGGGGAGTAGCTAGAAGTGGACGAGGTCAAGAAGCTGCTGGAGGGGTTCGCCGATCAGGCGGCGGACGGGCTCCCGCCTGCCGACATCGACGCGGACGTCGCCCGCGGCCGGCGCGCGCTGCGCCGGATCAAGCGGCGCCGCCGGGTGACCGGCGTGCTGTGTGTCGCCGCGGTGTCGGCCGCCGTGCTCGCGGTCGGCAACCAGGTGAAGTGGTGGAACAACGGCGGCTCCGAGGTCGCGACCGGCGAGACCGAGCAGACCGCGGCCGCGAGCGAGGCCGCGACGCCGACGCCGTCGCCGATGATCGCCCAGGGGGAGGAGACGGTCTCGACGTACGCCGGCCCGATGGTCGAGCTGGTCGCGAACAACCAGCCGTGGAACTCGATCGGCTGCACGCTCGCCCCGAAGGGCTGGACGCCGGAGACCCCGATCCCATCGAATCGCGTGGTGCTGTCCGGGACGGCGGTGCGGACCACGGACGTCGCCACCAAGGTGGTGCTGCACGCGACGTCACAGGCGGCGTCCGGCCTGACCGACGTCCGGGTGACCGACGCGGACGGCAAGACCTTCCACATCGGCACCCTGAACGGCCGCCTCAGCGGTCAGGTGAAGCTCGCCGACCGCTGGCTGGTGGTCGAGCTCCCGGCCGGCAACGCGAACTGGAACGACCAGACCCTGCAACGCTTCATGGCCTCCTGCACCGTCAACTAGCCCGCACCGTCATCTAGCCTGCACCGTCATCTAGCCGCGCCAGAACTAGCGCCACCGCCGACTTCGGGATAGGCAAGGCTTGTCCTGAAAAACGTCGACGGGAGTATCCGGTGACACCGAAGAAGCTGGTCGCATCCCTGTCTGCTGGTGCGCTTGTCCTGTCCGTCCTGACCGCGGGTACCGCGGCCGCCCGACCACCGCAGCCGCCGGTGAAGACGCCGACCTCGATCGGGTTCGGCGGGGCCATGTCCTCGGTCGACCCGGAGGCGACGAAGGTCGGCCTGAACGTCCTGCGCCGGGGCGGCAACGCGGTCGACGCCGCCGTGGCCACCGCGGCCGCGCTCGGCGTGACCGAGCCGTACTCGGCCGGCATCGGCGGTGGCGGGTACTTCGTCTACTACGACGCCAAGAAGCGCAAGGTCTCCACGATCGACGGCCGCGAGACCGCCCCGGCCGGGATGAAGATCGACTCGTTCGTCAACCCGGCGACCGGCCAGCCGTACCCGTTCGCGCAGCTCGTGACGTCCGGCCTGTCGGTCGGCGTGCCGGGGACGCTGGCGACGTGGGACTCGGCGCTGAAGCAGTGGGGTTCGCTGTCGCTGCGCAAAGCCCTGAAGCCGGCCGCGGACCTGGCCGACCGCGGGTTCGTGGTGGACGCGACGTTCCGCGGCCAGACGCTCGACAACAAGGCCCGGTTCGCGCAGATCGTGCCGACCGCCGAGCTGTTCCTGCCGAACGGCGACGCGCCTGTGGTCGGCTCGGTGTTCAAGAACCCGGATCTCGCCGACACCTACCGGCTGATCGGGAAGCAGGGCCCGTCCGCGTTCTACAACGGCCCGCTCGCGTCGGAGATGGCCGCGACCGCGCAGAACCCGCCGAAGACCGCGGACGCGACGCTGCCGGTCTTCCCCGGCAAGCTCACGACCGCTGACCTGGCGGCGTACGAGACCATCGACCGGGCCCCGACCAAGGTCCGGTACGACGGCCTGGACGTCTACGGCATGGCTCCGTCGTCCTCCGGTGGCACCACGGTCGGCGAGGCGCTCAACATCCTCACGCCGCAACACCTGGGGCAGCTGTCGACCCCGCAGGCGCTGCACACCTACCTCGAGGCGTCCGCGCTGGCGTTCGCGGACCGTGGCGCATACGTCGGTGACCCGGCGTACGTCGACGTACCGACCAAGGAGCTGCTGTCGCGTGGCTTCGGTGCCGAGCGTTCCTGCCTGATCGACCCGGACAAGGCGGCCATCAAGCCGCTGGCGGCCGGCTCGCCTGATGGCGACTACGAGCCCTGTACGCCGGCAACCACCGTCACCGACCGGCCGGACACCGAGGGGCTGTCGACGACGCACCTGGTCGCCGCGGACAAGTGGGGCAACGTCGTCTCCTACACGCTGACGATCGAGCAGACCGGTGGTAGCGGCATCACGGTCCCGGGCCGCGGCTTCCTGCTGAACAACGAGCTGACCGACTTCTCCGCAGTGCCGAACGTCAACGACCCGAACCGCATCGAGGCCGGCAAGCGGCCGCGGTCGTCGATGTCGCCGACGATCGTGCTGCGCGGCGGCAAGCCGTTCCTGGCGCTCGGTTCGCCGGGTGGTTCGACCATCATCACCACGGTCCTGCAGACGCTGACCAACCGGCTGGACCGCGGCATGACGCTGCCCGAGGCGGTCGCCGCACCTCGCGCGTCCCAGCGCAACACCGCGAACGTGACCGCAGAGCCGCCGTTCATCACCGCGTACGACGCCGCGCTCAAGCCTTACGGTCACGTGCTCGTCCCGTCCGGCGACGCGTTCACCTCGGCCGCCGAGATCGGTGCGGTGGCGGCCCTGGAGTTCCTGCCCGGCGGAGCGATTCTGGCGGCGGCCGAGCCCACCCGACGGGGCGGCGGCTCGGCCGGCACGGTCAAGGAGATCTACCCGCGTTAGCTCAGCGCGATCTAGATCGTCCTGATGATCGCGGCGACCAGGTCGGCCCGTTCGGCCAGGCTCGCCGCGATCACCTGCTCGTGGCTCGCGTGGGCGCCCTTCCCACGCGGGCCGAAGCCGTCCAGCGTCGGCACTCCCAGCCAACCGGTCAGGTTGGTGTCGGCCGCACCTGACGCCGCCTTGCCGCCGACCTCCTGACCAACCGATCGACCGGCTTCGGCGACCTGCACCAGCAACTCGTCCACGGCCGCCGACGGCTGCCAGGCCGGTCGGTTCGACAGCACGGACACGGTCAGTACGGCGTCCCGCCGTACCGGCTGGAGTCCGGTCACGGCATCGAGCACCGCACGCTCGGTCTCCGGATCGACGAACCGGAACCCGAGCTCGGCCGCCGCCTGCCCTGGTACGACGTTCGTCCGCCCGCCGCCCGTGATCGTGCCGACGTTGCACAGCACGTCGCCGTACTGCGCAACCAACGCCCGGACGACGATCAGCTGGTCGACGAGCTCGTCGATCGCGGAGACACCGCGGGCCGGGTCGAGGGCCGCGTGCGCCTCGCGGCCGGTGACCTCGATCCGGACCCGGCTGCTGCCGCGGCGGGATGTCTTCACGTCGCCGTTGGGGTGCGGCGGTTCGAGGCCGAGCGCGGCAACCACACCGGCGGACTCGGCGGTGACCAGGTCGCGGGCCGACGGCGAACCAACCTCCTCATCGGCCGTCACGATCACCCGGACCGGTCGGTGGTCGTGGTCGGCGACCTGTTCGAGCGCGGTCTCCAGGACGACCAGACCGCCCTTCATGTCGAAGACGCCGGGACCATGGATCACGCCGTCCTGCTCGCGCCACGGCATCTGCTCGAGCCGGCCGATCGGCCAGACCGTGTCGTGGTGCCCGAGGAACAGCAGCGGTGCCTCCTCGGCGCGCGGGCCGCGGCCGGGGAAGTCGGCGACGACGTGGTCGCCGGTCGCTGCCGCTACCCGCCGGGCGGTGCCGCCGAGGTCGCCGTACCGGTGCAGGAGGCGGTCGGCGAAGGCGTTCAGGGCGTCGGTCGCCCCGGTCGGGGTCTCATGCTCGACGTACTCGCGCAGGCGGTCGATCATCCTCATGGATAGTCAACGTATCATCATTCGGTCACCGATTGACTGCCCCTGTCCGTGAGAGATTTACTCAAGACGGCATCAGGATCCGTTTCATATCTTTGAGGAGCTCGTAGTGGCGTTCCGGCCCGTCACGCTCACCACCGCTGAGCGGTTCGCGGAGGCGGCCGCGCTGTACCGCGCGGTCTTCGGCTACCAGGACCCGGAGTACGCGCTGAACCCGCGACTCCTCGGCGCGCTGGTCAGCAACGGCGGCTCGGTCGTCGGCGTCCTCGACGAGGACGATCGGCTCGTCGCCTTCGCGTACGGGTTCTGCGGCACCGACCGGCGCGGCTTCTACCACTACTCGCAGTCGGCCGTGGTGGCCGCGGACCAGCAGGGCCACGGCCTGGGCCGCCTGCTCAAGCACGCGCAGCGCGAGGTCGCGCTCAGCCACGGCATGACCCGGATGCGCTGGACCTACGATCCGTTCCAGATCCGCAACGGTCACTTCAACCTGGACGTGCTCGGCGCGCGTGGCCGCTGGTACGCGCCGGACATGTACGGACCGGGTGGCGACCGAGTGGTCATCGAGTGGAACCTGCATGCGCAGCCACGCGCGCAGGACCACCTCGAGCTCGAGCTGACCGAGGCGGACTGGGGAGTCCTGGGCGGCGCTGGAGACCGCCCGTGGCTGGCCCTGCCGTCCGATCCGGCTGCGGTCACGCCAGAGATCGCGGAGCGTGTCCGCCAAGGGTTCCTGGACCTGCTCGGCAAGGGCCTCGCGGCCGACTCCTGCCGCCGGTTGCCGAACCGGACCGCGGTCTACCTCTTCGGGGCGGCGGACGATGGCCGGAGCTGACGAGGCGCGCAACCGCGAGCTGGCCAGTCCGCACGAACGGTTCGACGCGCGGCTGCAACGCCGGTCGTCGACGCTGCTGCAGCGCCGGGTGGTCGAGCAGGAGCGGGCGTCGATCGAGGCCGCCCTGGACCAGATCCTGGCCGACGACTCGATCGCCCAGGCGGCGGCCCGGATCGTCGCGGCCCGCCGGCGCTTCATCGCGGGCTCGGCGAAGTCGTTCTCGTACGCGTCGCTGCTCGCCTTCGACCTCAGCGCCGGCCTGTCCCAGGTCACGCTGATCGACGGCACGGTCGTGCGCGGGATCGACGTACTGTCCGATGTCCGGTCGAGCGACCTGATGGTGGCGTTCTCGCTGCGTCGCTACCGCCGCGACACCGTCGAGCTGGCCCGCGCCTTCGTCGAGGCCGGTGGTGAGCTCGTCGCGGTGACCGATTTCGAGGACGCGCCGCTGGCGAAGATCGCGGACCAGTGCATCTATGTCGCGACCGGCAGCGCGTCGTACGTCGACTCGCCGACAGTCGTCGCGTCCGTGCTGCACGTGCTGGCGACCCTGACCACGGCCAGCGCGAAGGGCGCCCGCCGGCGCCTCGGCGAGCGCGACCGGCTGAACACGGAGTTGGGACTGTATGTCAACTGAGCTGACCGTCAGCACGGCCCGGCTGCACCGGGTCCGGCTGCCGCTGGTGCATGCGTTCCGCACGAGCTCGCACCGCAAGACGATGCTCGACCACATCCTGGTCGAGCTCATCGACGGCTCGGGCGCGGTCGGCTGGGGCGAGATCGCGTCGTCATCCGATCCGTACTACGCGCCGGAGACTGTCGAGACGTGCTGGCACCTGGCCGAGCACTACCTGCTCCCAGCCGTGCTCGGCAAGCCATGGGCCCGGCCGGAGGACGTGCCGCAGTTGTGGGCCAAGGTCCGCGGCAACCAGTTCGCCAAGGCCGGTGTGGATGTGGCCGCCTGGGTGCTGTGGTCCGCGACCCAGGGGCTCCCGCTGGCGCAGGCGCTCGGCGGCACGCGCACCGAGGTCACGGCCGGGGTGTCGCTGGGCATCGAGCCGAGCATCGCCGACTTGCTGACCGAGGTACGGCGTCAGGTCGCGGCCGGCTACCCACGGATCAAGCTGAAGATCGCGCCGGGGTGGGATGTCGAACCGGTCCGCGCTGTCCGGGCCGACTTCCCTGACCTGGACCTGCATGTCGATGCCAACGGCATCTACACCGAGTCGGTCGAGCACCTGGCCGCCCTGCGCGCACTCGACGAGTACGAGCTGACCATGATCGAGCAGCCGTTCGCCCCTCGCGACCTGCTCGCCCACGCCCGTCTGCAGCGGCACCTGGTCACGCCGATCTGCCTGGACGAAAGCGTGGAGACGCTCGCAGACCTGGAGACGGCGCTCGCGCTGGATGCCCTGCGGGTGCTGAACATCAAGGTGTCGCGGATGGGCGGTCTCACCGCCGCTCGCGCCGCGCACGACCGCGCCCGGCGGGCCGGCATCCCGGTCTGGTGCGGCGGCATGCACGAGTTCGGCGTCGGCCGGGCCGCCAACGTGGCGATCTCCAGCCTGCCCGGTTTCAGCCTCCCGTCGGACGTGTCCGCCTCGGACAAGTACTACGCCCAGGACGTGATCACGCCATCCGTGGTCGCCAGGCAGGGCCTCGTACAGGTGCCGACGGCAACTGGTCTCGGGCATGACGTCGACACCGACCTGATCGCCGCGCACACTGTGGCGACGCTCGAGGTGAAGGCTTGATCGCGATCACCGGCGGCCAGGTCATGGACGGAACCGGGGCCGATGCCGTACCCGCGACCGTTCTGGTCGACGGTGAGCGGATCGTCGACGTCGTACCGCCGGAAACGCCGGTCGCCGATGCCGAGGTGATCGATGCCACGGGCAACGTGGTGACACCCGGGTTCATCGATCTGCACTCGCACGCGGACTTCACCGTGCTCGCCGCGCCGGAGGCGACCACCCAGCTGTCCCAAGGCGTCACGACCCTGGTGACCGGGAACTGCGGCTGGTCGCCGTTCCCGATCACGGATCTCGAGTCCTTGAAGGCGGGTACGGCGTTCCTCGACCCGAAGCACGACTGGTCCTGGCGGGACGCCGGCGGTTTCGCCGACGTGGTGGAGTCGGCGGTGAACATCGCGCTGCAGGTCGGACACTGCTCGCTGCGCCTGGCTGTCATGGGCGGCGCCGACCGAGCGCCGTCGCCGGACGAGCTGCGGCAGATGCAGGCACTGTTGCGGGAGGCCGCGGACCAGGGAGCGGTCGGGTTCTCCACCGGGCTGATCTACGCGCCGGGGACGTACGCCTCCGCGGAGGAGGTCGCGGCGTTGGTGGCGACCGCGGGGGAGTGCGGGCTGCTCTACTCGACGCACATCCGCAACGAAGGCGCCCAACTGATCGAGGCGCTCGACGAGGCGATCGCGGCCGCCCGGGCCGGTGGTGCCCGGTTGGAGGTCTCCCACCTGAAGGCTGTCGGGGCACCCAACTACGGTCTGGTGACCCAGGCTCTCGAACGCCTCGACCAGGCTCGCGCCGACGGCCTCGACCTCGGCTGGGACGTGTACCCGTACACCGCTTCCAGCACGACCCTCACGACCCGGCTCCCCAGTTGGGCCCTGGCCGGTGGCACCGCATCCCTGCTGGCCCGGCTGAAGGACCCGACCGAGCGAGAGCGGATCGCGAATGACCTGCGCACGGCCGACCTGTTCAACCCGCAAGCTGTTGTGATCGCGTCCCTGCCGCCCGGGCGCTACGAGGACAGCCGCGGCCTCAGCGTCGCCGAGATCGCTCGCCGCGACGACGTGGACGCGGCCGAGGCGGTCCTGCGCGTCCTCGAGCACCACCAGGCCGCGGTCAGCGTCGTGAACCACGCGATGAGCGAGGACGACGTCGTGACAGTCCTTCGGCATCCGTGCACCAGCGTGGCGAGCGACGGCTGGGTGCTCGCCGGCTCCGGATCCGGGCATCCGCATCCCCGCAACTTCGGGACGTTCCCACGGGTCCTCGGCCGGTACACCCGCGACCAGGGCGTCATCACGTTGCCCGAGGCAATTCGCCGGATGACGTCACTGCCCGCGTCCCGGCTGGGCCTCGACGACCGGGGCGTGCTGCGACCGGGTGCCGTCGCGGACCTCGTCGTACTCGACCCGGCCGAGGTTGCGGACCGCTCGACGTACGACGATCCGTGGCAGCTGTCGACCGGGATCGAGCAGGTCCTCGTGGCGGGCGATCCGGTGCTGCGGGACGGCGTACCGACGGGACGTAGGCCGGGGCGCGTGCTCAGGGCTTCTTGAAGCGCTTCGGAGCTGTGGGCAAGGGCGTCGGCGCGGTCGACCGCTCATCAGTCGTCTCCAGCCAGCCGTCGTACTCGGTGAGGAGGTCGTCCAGGACCGCGTGATCAGGATCCTGGAGTACGACGACCCACGGGTGGTCCTCGTCGTCGTCCTCACCGTGGAAACGGCCCCGCCGGACGACGCCGTCCAGCCGGTCGGCCACCGCCTCGGCGTCGTCTCGCTCCCAGAAGTAGGCCTCCATGGGGACACCGTACGATCTTCATATGGGCGAGCGAAGCGAGGCCATCATCAAGCACAGTGACCCATCGTCATCCGCGCCCGGAGCGAAGCGAGGACGTGGATGACGACGTTCCCCTGGCTGAAGGGGCACGGCACCGAGAACGACTTCGTGCTGCTGCCCGACCCGGACGGCACGATCCACGGGGACCTCGACGCCGGGCTGGTGCAGTTCCTCTGCGACCGGCACGCCGGGATCGGGGCGGACGGCGTGCTGCGGGTGATCGAGGGCGGCAAGCAGCCGTACGTCGAGGACGGCGGCGACTGGTTCATGGACTACCGGAACTCCGACGGCTCGATCGCCGAGATGTGCGGCAACGGCATCCGGGTCTTCGTCCGGTACCTGGTGGACGCCGGGCTGGCCGGTGACAAGCCGGTCCGGGTCGGCACCCGCGCCGGGATCAAGGAGGTCGTCCAGAACGACGACGGCACCTTCACCGTCGACATGGGCGAGCCGGTGCTGCCCGGCCCGGCCGGGATCGTGGTCGAGGCGAACGGCCACCAGTGGCCGGCCATGCACGTCGACATGGGCAACCCGCACGCGGTCGCGTTCGTCGACTCCCTGAGCGAGCCCGGTCACCTGGTCGACCAGCCGCTGTGGTCGCCGGAGGAGGCCTTCCCGGCCGGCGTGAACGTGGAGTTCGTCGTACGGCGGGGGCCGAACGACGTCGACATGCGCGTCCACGAGCGCGGTGCGGGGGAGACGCGGTCCTGCGGGACGGGCACGTGCGCGGTGGCGGTGGCGTCGGCCCGCCAGGCGCGGCAGGAACGGCCGGTCACTTACCGTGTCGGCGTACCCGGGGGTTCTGTGACCGTCACGTGGCGTGCGGACAACCACCTCGAGATGACCGGGCCGGCCGTGATTCACGCTCGCGGGGACTTCGACCGGGCCTGGCTGCCTGCCTGAACGGGAATTCAGCCGGGGCGTGGGGCGTTGACGTCTGAAATCGGGTCGCCTGTACTGGTGGCCCGTGCCACGATGGAAGGTATATGACGACCCATTCGAACTTTTACGACGAGCCCACCGACGTCGAACTCGACCTCATTGAGGGCGATGACTCCGGCGATTCGTTGACGGGTCACGACACAGAGTTGAGCACCGAAGGCCTGGAGCTCGAGGAGCGCCAGGCGCTGCGCCGCGTGGTCGGCATGTCGACCGAGCTGACCGACATCAGCGAGGTCGAGTACCGCAAGCTGCTGCTGGAGCGGGTGCTGCTGGTCGGCGTCTGGACCGAGGGCAGCGCCGAGGACGCGGACAACTCGCTGGCCGAGCTGAAGCTGCTCGCCGAGACGGCCGGCTCCGAGGTGCTGGACGGCGTGATCCAGCGCCGCAAGAAGCCGGACCCGGCGACCTTCATCGGCTCCGGCAAGGTGGCCGACCTGCGCAACCTGGTCGCCTCGCTCGGCGCCGACACCGTGATCGCCGACGGCGAGCTGGCTCCTGCGCAGCTGCGCAACCTGGAGGACCGGCTCAAGGTCAAGGTGGTCGACCGGACCGCGCTGATCCTGGACATCTTCGCCCAGCACGCGAAGAGCAAGGAAGGCAAGGCCCAGGTCGAGCTGGCCCAGCTGCAGTACATGAAGCAGCGGCTGCGGGGCTGGGGTGGCAACCTGTCCCGCCAGGCCGGTGGACGCGTCGGCGCGGCCGGCGGCGGTATCGGTGGCCGTGGTCCCGGTGAGACCAAGATCGAGACCGACCGGCGCCGGATCAACACCAAGATCGCCAAGCTGCGCCGCGAGCTGAAGTCCATGCGGGGCACCCGGTCGACGCTGCGCCAGGAGCGCCGCCGCAACCTGGTCCCGTCGGTCGCGATCGCGGGCTACACCAACGCGGGCAAGTCGTCGCTGCTGAACAGCATCACCGGCGCCGGCGTCCTGGTCGAGAACGCGCTGTTCGCGACCCTTGACCCGACCACCCGCCGGACCACCACGTCCGACGGCCGGGTGTTCACCCTCACCGACACCGTCGGGTTCGTCCGGCACCTGCCGCACGACATCGTCGAGGCGTTCCGCTCGACGCTGGAGGAGGTCGCGGACGCGGACCTGCTGCTGCACGTGGTCGACGGCTCGCACCCCGACCCGCTGGCGCAGATCCAGGCGGTCCGCGAGGTGCTGGCCGAGATCGGGGCATCCGACGTGCCGGAGATCATCGTGATCAACAAGGCCGACGTGGCCGACCCGATCGCGCTGGCTCCGATCCTGCACCGCGAGTCGCGGGCCCTGGTGGTCTCGGCGCACACCGGCGAGGGCATCGACAAGCTGCGCGCGCTGGTCGAGGCCTCGCTGCCGCAGCCGGACGTGGCCCTCGACGTGCTGCTGCCGTACGAGCGCGGCGACCTGGTCTCCCGGATCCACTCCGAGGGCTCGGTCGACCAGCTCGAGCACACCGCCGAAGGCACCCGGGTCAGCGCCCGGGTCCACCCGGCGCTGGCCGGCGACCTCACGCCGTACCAGGTGGCTGCGGCCAAGTAGGACCAACAGAAACCGGCCCCGGGAGCAGCTCCCGGGGCCGGTTTCCTGTTGCTCAAGGCATCAGCTGCGCTTGGTGACACGGACCGTCATGGTCGTGCCGTCGCGGTCGAGAACCCTGATGTTGACGCCGTTGTTCGGGACCTTCACACCGGCACTCGGCTGCTCCGCGTACCAGTAGGTCTTGCTGTCGTTGAAGGTGGACACACCGGCCTGGCCACGGATGTAGCTCGGCTGGCCGTTCGTGTGCAGCGTGAACGAATCCGCCTTCTCCAGGCCGAACGGAGCGTCGTACCCGCTCACCCGCGGACGCCACAGCGTGCCGTCGATCTTGTTGATCGGGACCGGGTGCGAGTCGATCGGCAGGATCAGACCCGAACCGGGGTGCTCGTTGGTGTTGTTGTCGTCCACCGAGGTGTCCCAGTACGAGACCAGCAGGCCGTCCTGGTACGGGAAGTGCTCGACCCAGTCCGGCTTGGTGTTCAGGAAGCCGAAGTTGTACGGGCCGGTCTGCAGGTGCTGGTCGTACGACACGTAGTTCAGGTGCGACGCCAGGTAGAAGTTGTCGTGCAGGCTGGTGAAGCTCGCACCCATCGAGCTGAAGCCGTTCAGCGTCCAGCCCTCGGGGGTCGCCTCCGCTCCGGACTCGACCAGCGTGGTCGAACCGTTGGTCACCTTGATCTCGTCGGCGAAGAAGCCCTTGCCACCCGCCGCCGGGTCGGTGCTGTAGCGGAACTGCAGGCCGACCGTCTTGCCGGCGAACGCCGACAGGTCGAAGGTCGCGTCGACCCAGCCGTTGCTGGTGCCGTCGATACCGTTGCCCTCGGCCGCGTTCGCGATGCTGCCGGGGATCGCCTGGTAACCGGTGCCGTCGTTCACCTCGACGTAGGCGTAGTCACAGGCCGTCGTACCGCAGTCCTCGATGTCCCAGTTGGCCTTGAAGCTCAGCGTCGTGGTGCCCGCCGGGATCGCGACCTGCCGGCTCATCGTGTTGTTGAGCAGGTGGCCACGGCCACTCCACCAGGACTTGCTGCCGGCCGCCGGCGGGACGAGCTCGTTGACCCGTTCCTTCTTCGGCAGCGTGACCACCAGGCCCTGGGCCTTCTTCGAGTTGTACTCGTGCGGGCCGAGGACGACGGTCTTGTTCTGGCCGGCCGCGACGACCTCGTAGTCCAGCCAGCCCAGCTGCAGCTTCTCCCAGGCGCCGAAGTCGGCCGCCTGCTCGCCGATACCGCCGTCGGTGGCCTTGCCGACCCGGCTCTGCGCCATGATCGACCACCAGTTCACGTGGTTCTCGACGGGCGGGCCGGAGGTGTCGTACAGGTCGGGCAGACCGAGGTCGTGCCCGTACTCGTGGGCGAAGACGCTGATGCCGCCGTTCTCCGGCTGGATGGTGTAGTCGCCGACCCAGAACCCGGTGTCACCGACCTGCGCGCCACCGACCGGGTTGTTCGCCGGACCACCGGCGAAACCGGCGTACCAGCGGTGCGACCAGATCGCGTCCTCACCCTGCCACGGGTCGCCGTCGGCCTGGTCGCCGCCGGAGTGCACGATCTGGAAGTGGTCGATGTAGCCGTCGGCCTCGTTGAAGTTGCCGTCGCCGTCGAAGTCGTAGCGGTCCCACTGGTCGAACGTCTTCAGCTCGGCGGCGATCTCCGCGGTGGTCCGGCCGGCCGCCTTCTGGTCGGCGACCCACTGGTTCACCGCGTCCCGGATCAGGAACCAGGTGTTGTTGCAGACGTTGCCGCCGCACGGGAAGCCGTTGGACCGTCCGTAGCGGGCCTCGTTGTACTGGACCTTGACCCAGTCGGTGACCTCGCCGTCGACGCTGTAGCGCCCGGACGACTGCTTCTCGTAGTACTTCTTCACCGAGTTGCCGGTGCCGAAGTACATGTCCTGGAAGTACTGGCGGTTGTAGTCGGGGTGCCAGACGGTCGAGTTGTCGACCGAGCGGTCCGGCTCCGGGATCGCGTTGTGCAGCGGTCCGTCGAACGTGGCCGGGCCCGGGAACGCCGTCGAGGTGTCCTGGTCGGGGTAGCTCGGGTGCCGGGTGTTGCCGAACTCGGCGAGGACGACGAAGATCCGGTCGGTCTTCTCCCGGCCGAGCTCGACGTACTGGTCGACGCGTCCGGTGGTGGCGTTCGTGACGCCCTTCGCGCCCTTCGCCTTCGGGCCGAGGTTGACCACGGTGCTGGCACCGCGCTTCTCCACCTTGGCCTGGCCGCTCAGCACCTTGGTCAGGGCTTCCTGGCGCAGCTCGCGACGCTTGTCCTCGAGCGGACTCGGTAGTTCGTCCCCGGTGGGCGCCTCGCCCGCGACTTGCGCGGCGTCCACCTCCGGGGACTGCTGTGCGGCGTTACCGGCTGTGGCGAGACCCACCCCAGCAGTCGCCGCCAGTGCCAGGCTCACGAGCCCGACGGGTAGCTTGCGCACAATTCCCCTCCGTAGTTATATGGATACCCGCCGCGCTTGGTGACGCGACGTGTTCAGAGCTCCCCCGAGCGTGTTCTGCGCGACAGTAGGTCAAAATCGGTGATTCCTGAAGCACATACCGGAAAATCCCGGAAACCCGCGGGGAATCCTGCATCGTCACGGGGAACTACTCAGGCGGCCGGACCGTCACGGTTGGCACACTGTCCGCGTGGAGCGAGACTCGGTCGACCTGCTGCAGCCGCTGTGGCGCGCGCTGGTCGTGTTCCGGCTGATCACCTGGGCGTTCGCGTGCTTCGGCGTCTGGACCCGGTGGGACGGGATCGTCCGGCCGTACGGCGCAGTGCTCCAGATGACGATCATGGGCATCTGGACGGTGATCTCCTCGATCGGCTACAGCCGGCGCTGGGGACGGCGCAACACCCGGCTGGCGTTCGCCGACCTGGTCGTCACGATCGGCTGCATGTACCTGACGTTGCTTGCCCAGCCGCTGCTGGACATCCGGGCCGGCGCCTCGGTGCTGACCTCGGTGTGGGCGGCCGGGCCGGTCATCGCGCTGGCGATCTCGCGTGGCCGGGACGGCGGCCTGCTCGGTGCGGCGGCAGTCAGCCTGGCGCTGCTGTCGCTGCGCGGCGTCGACAACGTCTCCAAGATCCTCAGCAACGTCCAGCTCCTGCTGGTCGCCGGTCTGGTCGTCGGGTATGCCGCTTCCACCATGCGCCAGGCGGGAGCCCGACTCCGGGAAGCCATCGCCGCCGAGAGCGCGACCGCGGAGCGGCTCCGGCTCAGCCGGTCGATCCACGACGGCGTGCTGCAGGTGCTGGCCCAGGTGCAGCGCCGCGGCACCGCGATCGGCGGCGAGGCGGTCGAGCTGGCCAAGCTGGCCGCCGAGCAGGAGGTTGCCCTGCGCACCTTGATGTCGTCCCGGCCGACCGTTGCCGAGGGTGACCGGATCGACCTCTGCGGTCTGTTGTTGCCGTTGGCCACCACGCGGGTGGATGTCGTCGTACCGGCCGGGCAGGTGCTGCTGCCGGCCGCCGTCGCCGAGGAGCTGGTTGCCGCGGTCAAGGAAGCGCTGAGCAACGTGGACAAGCACGCAGGCCCGGACGCGCGGTCCTGGGTGGTGGTCGAGGACCTCGGCGACGAGGTGCTGGTGTCGATCCGCGACGATGGAGCCGGTACGACGCTCGCCCGGCTGGAGGAGGCCCGGTCCGACGGGCACCTCGGCGTCAGCCAGTCGATCCGCGGCCGGATCACCGACCTGGGTGGCTCGGTCGCGGTCCGGACCGCCCCCGGCGAAGGAACAGAGTGGGAACTCAAGGTAGGTACGGCATGACGGTATTGATGCGACGCCTCCGGCGCCGCGGGCCATGGGGCTTTGACTCCCGGCCTTCCCTCGTCCCTCCGGTCGCTTCGCTCCCTCCACTTCTCAGTCCAGGCCGGGAGGCCCCATGACCAGGGTGATGATCGTCGACGACCATCCGATGTGGCGCGAAGGCGTCGCTCGGGACCTGGGCAGTCGCGGGTACGACGTGTGCGCGACTGCCTCGGACGTCGCCGGCGCGGTGAAGATCGCGCTGGCGACTCGGCCGGACGTGGTGGTCATGGACCTGCAGTTGGGCGACGGCTCCGGTGTCGACGCGACCCGGGAGATCACCACGGCGCTGCCGGACACCAGGGTCCTGGTGCTGTCGGCCAGCGCCGAGCAGGACGACGTACTGGCCGCTGTGAAGAACGGTGCGTCGGGCTATCTGGTGAAGTCGGCGTCCCTGGACGAGTTCGACGACGCAGTACGGCGTACTGCGGACGGCGATGCCGTGTTCAGCGCCGGACTTGCCGGACTGCTGCTGGGGGAGTACCGGCGACTCGGGACCGACTCGTCTGGTCCCGAGGTGCCGAAGCTGACCGAGCGGGAGACCGAGGTGCTCCGGCTCGTCGCACGTGGGCTCACCGCCCGGCAGATCGCGACCCGGCTGGTGCTGTCGCACCGGACGGTGGAGAACCACGTGCAGAACACCCTGCGCAAGCTGCAGCTCCACAACCGGGCCGAGCTGGTCCGCTACGCGATCGAGCACGGGATAGACGCCCCCGAGTGACCCCGGGGGCGTCCCCGTGGCCTACAGGCCGTTGCTGTAGAGCAAGCGGTTCACAGTGCCGCCGGTGGAGCCCCCGCTGATCACGTTGGGCGTGGCGTTGGTCTCGATGTACGACTTCACCGTGGCCGGGCTCGCCGACGGGCTGCCCTGCAGGTAGAGAGCCGCGACACCCGCTACGTGCGGCGTGGCCATCGACGTGCCGTTGTACGACCCGGTGGTGTTACCGGGCAGCGTGGACACGATCGCCGAGCCCGGAGCGTAGATGTCCACGCAGGACCCGGTGCTCGAGTACGACGCCCGCGCGTCGGTGCTCGTGGACGCCGCGACCACCAGGGCGGTCGAGATCTTGCGCGGCAGCCGGTCACACGAGTTGGCGCCGGTGTTGCCGGCCGACGCGGCCAGGAAGACGCCGGAGTTGATCATCGCGCGCAGCGAGTTCTCCAGCGTGGTGTTGGCGCTGAAGTTCCACGAGGCGTTGGCCACGGCGGGCTTCACCGCGTTGCGGGTCACCCAGTCGACCGCGGCGATCGCCGAGGACGCCGTACCGCCGCCGCTGCAGTTCAGCCACTTCACGCCGTGCAGCCGGACGCTCTTGGCCACGCCGTACGACGTCGAGCCGATGGTGCCGGCCACATGGGTGCCGTGCCCGTTGCAGTCGGTGTTGTTGGAGTCGATGCCGTTGAAGTCGAAGGTGGCCCGGCCACCGAAGTTCGGGTGCGACGGGTCGACGCCGGAGTCGATGATGTAGGCGTGCACGCCGGAGCCGGTGCGGTTGTAGGTGAACGACTTCGAAAGTGGCAGGTTGCGCTGGTCGATCCGGTCGATCCCCCACGACGGCGGGTTGGTCTGGGTCGCGTCGAGCACGTTCTGCACGTACACGTCCTGCGAGATCGCGACCACGTCCGGGCTCTTCTGCAGCGCCGCGACCTGGGCCGGGCTGAGCTTCGCGCTGAAGCCGTTGACCGCCGTGCTGAACTGGCGCTGCGGCGCGATGCCGAGGCCGCTCTTCAGCCGGACGCCCTTCTTGAGCTCGACGATGTAGGTGTCCTTGACCGCGGTCACACCGGCCTCGGCCTTCGCGAGCTGGACCGGGACGATCCGCTGCGGTTCGGGGGTGGGCGCGGCGCCGGCGGTGCCGGCGGTGGCCAGGGCGAGTGCCGGCACCAGAGCGGCGGCGGCAAGGGACAGACTGATGCGATGACGCACGGTTCCTCCTCAGGGAACTCATCACCCACCGGGGCGGAGGGGTGATCACCCTCGGTCCGCAGGCGACTACGCAACGAGGGTGCTGAGAAGCTAGGGCGTGCTCACCTGAGGCGTCAATCAGTTCGGTTGCGACCTGATGCCATGGCACTCCCTGGCCGCCTGGATGCGCTTGAATGGCTTCGTACACTGTGCGTTCCACGCCGGGCCGGGTCTGGATGTGGTGTGCTCGCTTTCATGACACCCGCCGGACGCGGGTGCCCAGCTCCGGAGGCTGTTGTGAACCGGTCGTCCATCGTTCGTGCGCTGCTCGCGCTCGTCGTCCTGGCCCTGTCGACGTACGTCGTCCTGACGGCTCAGCCGAAGCTCGGGCTCGACCTGCGCGGCGGCACCCAGATCGTGCTGCAGGCGAACGACTCGCCGACGGTGAAGGCCGACAAGACCAACACCGACAAGGCGATCCAGGTGCTGCACCGCCGGATCGACGCGCTCGGGGTCAGCGAGCCGAGCGTGACCCGGCAGGGCGAGAACCGGATCATCGTCGAGCTGCCCGGTGTGCAGGACCCGCGCGAGGCCGCCCAGGTGATCGGCAAGACCGCGCAGCTCACGTTCCACGAGGTGCTCGACCAGGTCGCGACGAAGCCGGCCAAGCCGGCCGCCGGGGAGACCTACCTGCCGCCCGAGGCCGGCGGCCAGGGCTTCCTGCGCCTGGCCAAGCCGGCGATGACCGGTGAGCTGGTCAGCGGCGCCGAGGGCCGGCTGGACCCGCAGCAGGCCGCCCAAGGCTGGTTCGTCGAGATGAACTTCAAGGGCGACGGCGGCAAGATCTGGGCGAACATCACCGGAAAGGCGGCCTGCCAGCCGGTGAACACGCCCCAGCGGCTGATCGCGATCGTGCTCGACAACGAGGTGATCAGCGCGCCGCAGGTCGACCCGAACGGCGGCAACCAGCTCTGCAACGTCGGCATCGGCGGCGGCAGCACCACGATCACCGGCGCCTTCACCGAGCCGGAGGCCAAGGACCTGGCCGCGCTGATCTCGGGTGGCGCGCTGCCGCTGCCGGTCGAGGTGATCGACCAGCGCACGGTCGGCCCGTCGCTGGGCAAGGACGCCATCGAGGCCAGCGCGATGGCCGCGATCATCGGCCTGGCGCTGACCGCGGTGTTCATCATCTTCGTCTACCGCCTGGTCGGGGTGATGGCCGTGCTCGGCCTGATCGCCTACTCCGGGATGTCGTACGCCGCGCTGACCGCGCTCGGCGCGACCCTGACGCTGCCCGGCCTGGCCGGTTTCGTCCTCGCGATCGGTATGGCGGTCGACGCGAACGTGCTCGTCTTCGAACGGGCCCGCGAGGACTACATCGCCGGCCGGACCGACGGCCTGCGCAGATCGCTGCGCAGCGGCTTCCAGAACGCGCTGTCCGCGATCGCCGACTCCAACATCACCACCCTGCTGGCCGCCGGCCTGCTGTTCTTCCTGGCCGCCGGGCCGGTGCGCGGTTTCGGTGTCACGCTGAGCATCGGTGTGATCTCGTCGCTGCTGTCCGCCCTGGTCGTCGTGCGGGTGCTGGCCGAGTTCTTCGTCGCCCGCAAGTTCGTGCAGAAGCGCCCGGGGATCAGCGGTATCGCCGGCCACGGACGGGTCCGGACCTGGCTGGAGGCGAAGCGTCCGTCGCTGATGCAGCACAGCAAGCGCTGGCTGCTGATCACGGTCGCGGTGATCGCCGTCTCGGTCGCCGGGATCGTGGTGCGCGGGCTCAACCTCGGCATCGAGTTCACCGGCGGCCGGCTGCTCGAGGTCAGCACCTCCGAGCGGATCACGCCGGACCAGGCCCGGGCCGCGGTCGCCGAGGCCGGCTACCCGAACGCGGTGGTCCAGGCGTCCGGCACCGACGACATCACCGTGCGGACCCAGACGATCAGCGACGACGAGGCCGAGAAGATCCGCGAGTCGATCTCCCGGATCGGCGGCGGCTCCGAGGTGATCCGCAACGAGAGCATCGGCCCGTCGCTGGGCACCGAGCTGCGCAACAAGGGCCTGATCGCCCTGGGCATCGCGTTGCTCGCGCAGTTGCTCTACCTGGCCGCGCGGTTCCGATGGACGTACGGCGCGGGCGCCGTACTGGCCCTGCTGCAGAACGTCGCGGTCGTGATCGGGGTGTTCGCCTGGACCGGCAAGCCGATCGACGGCATCTTCCTGGCCGCGATCCTGACCATCATCGGGTACACGGTGAACGACTCCGTGGTCGTCTTCGACCGGATCCGGGAGACCCGCAGCGCCCGGTCGACCGAGAACCTCGGACCGGTCATCGACACCGCGATCGTGAACGTGCTGCCGCGCACCATCAACACCGGTATCTCGACGCTGTTCATCCTGACCGCGCTGCTGTTCCTGGGCGGTGATTCGCTGGCCGACTTCGCGCTCGCGCTGCTGCTCGGCATCCTGGTCGGGACCTACTCGTCGAACCTGACGGCAGCGCCGCTGCTGCTGGAGCTCGAGCGCCGCTACCCGGCGCCGCCGCCGCGGCCGAAGCGTCCGCAAGTGGACCGGGACGCGCAGCCGGACCGCGGGGCTGTCGTCTAGCTCTCTTGGGGTTGTCCACAGCCTGGCCTGGCGGACCGGAAATCTGTCCGTGCCGCGGGCTAGGGTGTGGCGGTGGGAGTCGACGTACGCGAACTGCTCGAAGCCGCTGTCTCCGGAATCAACGGTCAGACCCGGCCTGGTCAGGTGGAGATGGCCGAGGCCGTCAACACCTCGATGCATGACGGCTCCCACCTCCTGGTCCAAGCCGGCACCGGCACCGGCAAGTCGCTGGGCTACCTGGTGCCCGCGCTGGTGCACGCGATCGAGGACCGGCGCGTCGTCGTCTCCACCGCGACCCTGGCGCTCCAGTCCCAGCTGGTCGACCGCGACGTGCCGGCGCTGCTCGACGCGACGGAGAAGCTGCTGCCACGCCGGCCGAAGTACGCGATCCAGAAGGGTCGCAACAACTACGCCTGCCTGCACCGGATCCGGGAGGGCGCGCCGGACGACGACGGCATGCTCATCGACGTGCCGCCGCCGGGCCAGATCGGCCAGCAGGTGCTGGAGTTGCGCGACTGGGCCGAGCAGCAGCTGGTCGACGGCGAGGCCGGCGACCGCGACCACGCGCCCTCACACCAGTACCAGGCCTGGCAGCAGGTCGCGATCGCGGCTCGCGAGTGCCTCGGCGCGCAGAAGTGCCCGTACGGCGAGGAGTGCTTCGCCGAGAAGGCCAAGGACGAGGCCCGCAAGGCCGACATCGTCATCACGAACCACGCGCTGCTGTCGATCGACGCGTTCGAGAACCGCACCGTCCTGCCCGAGCACGACGTCGTCATCGTCGACGAGGCCCACGAGCTGCCGGCCCGGGTGACCGGCGCCGCCGGTGACGAGCTGTCGCCGCAGATGGTCGAGCGCGCCGCGAAGCGGGCCCGCCGGTTCGTGGACGACGACAAGGCCGACGACCTGATCGACGCCTCGGACGCGCTGCGAGCCGCGCTGGACGGGACCCGCGAGGGCCGGATCGAGCCGTCGAACGCGCCTGTGCTCGAGGCCGCCGCGCTGGTCCGCGACGCCGCCCGCGCGCTGTACTCCGACCTCAACAAGAAGTCCGACGACAAGGACGACGACCCGGACGGCGCCAAGCGGCAGTCGAAGGGCGCGGTGAAGGAGATCTTCGACGTCTCCGAGCGGGTGGCCGCGCTGAGCGACGCGGACGTCGTCTGGATGGTCGATCGGGACCGCTTCGGACGCGAGCTCCGGATCGCTCCGCTGACGGTCGCCGGCCTGCTGCGTGAGCTCGTGCTGAAGGACCGCACCGCCGTGCTGACGTCGGCGACGCTCACACTCGGCGGTGACTTCGACGCGATCGCCCGGCAGGTGGGTCTGCGGCCGGCGGACAAGCTGGCTGACGACGACGAGATGCCCGACCTCGGCGAGACCTCGGAGACCGGTCCGCTGCCGTGGCGCGGGCTCGACGTGGGTTCCCCGTTCGAGTACGAGAAGCAGGCCATTCTGTACGTCGCCAAGCACTTGCCGCCGCCGCATCGCGACGGGCTCGGCCAGAAGCAGTTCGACGAGATCATCGACCTGGTCACGGCCGCCGGCGGCCGGACGCTAGGCCTGTTCTCGTCCCGCCGGGCCGCCGAGGCCGCGACTGCCGCAGTCCGGGAGGCGACCGACCTCAAGGTGCTCTGCCAGGGCGACGCGCAGTTGGGGGAGTTGGCCCGCGAGTTCGTCGACGACCCGGAGACGTCCCTGTTCGGCACGCTGTCGTTGTGGCAGGGCATCGACGTGCCGGGCTCGACCTGCAACCTGGTGATCATCGACCGGGTCCCGTTCCCGCGCCCGGACGAGCCCCTGATGGCCGCTCGCCAGCGCGCCGTCGACGAAGCGGGTGGGAACGGGTTCATGGCCGTCGCCGCCACGCACGCCGCGCTGCTGCTGGCGCAGGGGACCGGGCGGCTGATCCGCCGCAGCTCCGACCGCGGCGTGGTCGCCATCCTCGACCCCCGCATCGTCACCCAGCGGTACGGCGCCTTCCTGCGCGCCTCCTTGCCGCCGATGTGGCCGACCGCCGATCGTGAGAAGGTGCTCGGCGCGTTGAAGCGGTTGCAGGCGACATGAGTCCGGTGACCAGCCCGCCGGTGCTGCCGATGATGGCGGCGCTGGGGGAGATGCCGTCCGGCGCCGGCTGGTCGTACGAGATGAAGTGGGACGGCATCCGGGTGATCGCCGAGGTGGACGACGGCGTCTGCCGGTTGTGGTCGCGCAACAGCCGGGACGTGTCCGGCGGGTACCCCGAGCTGATCGGTGTTGCGCAAGCACCGGGGCTGCGGCTGCCCGCCGTACTGGACGGCGAGATCGTCACCCTGGACGAGAACGGCGCGCCGTCGTTCGGCCTGCTGCAGCGGCGGATGCACGTCCGCGACCCACGGCAGCTGCGGCACCTGATCACCGAGGTGCCGGTGTCGGTGCGGCTCTTCGACCTGCTCCGGTTCGACGGCAAGTGGTTGCTCGACGCAACGTACGACGACCGGCGCGGGCTGCTCGACTCACTCGACATCGGCGACCCGTTCTGGGAGACCCCACCGGCGTACGACGACGGGGACGCGGCGCTGGAGCTGTCCGCGTCGACCGGGCTCGAAGGCGTGGTCGCGAAACGCCGGAAGTCCCGCTACCTGCCGGGCCGGCGCAGCGCGGACTGGATCAAGGTCAAGCCGGTGAAGACCCGCGACGTCATCCTCTGCGGCTGGCATCCGGGAGAGGGGAACCGGGTGGGCAAGATCGGCTCGTTCTACTGCGGCGCCTACGCCGAACCCGGTGGTGAGCTGCTCCTGATCGGCAAGGTCGGGTCGGGCCTCGACTTCGCCACGCTGGACATGCTCGGCACCGAGCTCGCCGGCCTCGAGATCGACCGCCCGGCGTTCGATCCGGCCACGATCCCGACGTCCGACCGCCGGATCGCGCACTGGCTCGACCCGGTCCTGGTCGCCGAGGTCACCTACTCCGGCTGGGCCGCCGACGCCCGCCTCCGCCATCCCGTCTGGCGCGGTCTCCGCCTCGACGTCGACGCCGACACCGTTGTGGTCTGATCCGCTGCCCCTGATCGGTCTGGTCTGATCCGCAATTGCCGCGCGACACGCCGATGCGCGTTCTCGTCTCAGTAATTGGACATCACGGGCGAATGCACGCGAATGTGCGTGTGCGCGGGGAGAAAGTCCGGCGGAGCCTGCCCGGGGAAATTGTCCGGAATGCGGCGAGAATTCCTGTGCCGGTGCGACGGATGGTGTTCAGGTGTCTCATTGCCGGGAAGATTCCAGGCAATGCCGGCAGGAACTCTGGTGCTTTTTCACGTCAACTGCTGCCGGCTGCGGAATCGCCGCCACGATTCCGCCCGGGTGAGTCAGTCGTTCGCTTCCCGGGAGGGTGCGGGAACCGCGAGGGCCGCCTCGATCTTGTCGGCCAGCTTCTCGGGGGAGTGGGTCGGCGCGTACCGTGCGATCACCCCGCCGTCCCGCCCGATCAGGAACTTGGTGAAGTTCCACTTGATCCGCCCGCCCAGCAGGCCGCCCTGCTCACGCTTCAGCCAGTTGTACAGCGGCAGCGTCTTCGAGCCGTTGACGTCGATCTTGGCGAACATCGGGAACGTGACGTGATAGATCGTCGAGCAGAAGTTCGCGATCTCGTTCTCGTCACCAGGCTCCTGGTGGCCGAACTGGTCGCAGGGGAAGCCAAGCACCGAGAAGCCCTGACGCCGGTACGTCTTGTAGAGCTTCTGCAGTCCGGTGTACTGCGGGGTCTGGCTGCACTGCGACGCCGTGTTCACCACCAGGAGCACCTGGTCGCGGAAATCGGCAAGCGACTGTTCATTGCCTTCTATCCGCCGTGCGCTGAAGTCATAGACAGTCATGACTCAATGCTGACACGACACGCCCGACTTCGCTCGCCGTCTGACATGTCAGACTCGGCGCAGAACTGTTACGACCTTTCCGAGAATGATCGCGTCCTTGCCGTCGATCGGTTCGAACGCTTGGTTGTGTGGTAGCAGCAGAATCTCGGTCTTGGTCTTCTTGAACGTCTTCACGGTCGCCTCGCCGTCGATCATGGCAGCGACGATGTCACCGTTGTCCGCGGTCGGCTGCTGGCGGACCACGACCCAGTCGCCGTCGCAGATCGCCGCGTCGATCATCGACTCACCCTTGACCCTGAGCATGAACAGCGTGCCCTCGCCGACCATGGCCTTGGGTAGCGGGAAGACCTCCTCGATCTCCTGCTCGGCAAGGATCGGGCCACCGGCGGCGATCCGGCCGACCACCGGCACGTAGGCCGCGTCCGGGTGCACGTCGCCGGCGCCGGTCTCGTCGTACGTCGTCTGGCGCACCGGGCCGAGCGTGGACCGGCGGGCGGCGGCGTCGACCTCGCCGGGGTAGCGGACCTCGATCGCGCGCGGCCGGTTCGGGTCGCGGCGGAGCAGGCCCTTCTGCTCCAGCACACGGAGCTGGTGCGACACCGAGGAGGAGCTAGTCAGCCCGACCCGCTCGCCGATCTCGCGCATCGACGGCGGGTAGCCGCGGCGGTCGACGGAGTCGCGGATGACGTCCAGGACCCGGCGCTGGCGCGGGGTCAGGCCGGTCGCGTCGGCCGGGCCGTCGGGCAGCTCGGTCACGGTCTGCTCCGTGACGGTCTGGTCCGTGGACTCCTCGTCCTTGCTGGAACCGCTCGGCGTCCTGGCCATCGGTGGTTGCTCCTCGGGTCGGGCCGGCGGTCCGCCGGCCGAGCTTGCTCGACTGACATGACCGTAGACCGAATCCTGAGATTCTTCAAACATCTGTTCGAAGGCGTGTCGGTTCGCACGCCTGTTCGTGTGTCCGGTTATAAGGCGCGCGCGACCCTGGGGAATTTCCTGGGCGTGTCCCGGTTGGAGGTGGTTGCGCGACAGGCACTGCTCGGTTAATCATTCGTACAGGCGTTCGATCGAACAGGTGTTCGGACCGGGTCGCCGCCGGAGTCTTCGGAAACTGTCGGAGGCGGCCGGTAGACAGGGATCGACACCGCAGGACGAGGTCTGAACGAGGTCTGGAGGATCCGATGAGCACAGCGGCGACAGGCGCGGCGGCGCTGGTGACCGACGGCGCGACGGCCTTGGCGCCGACGGCTCCGGTCCGGCGCTGGTCACCCGAGACG
Organism: Kribbella sp. NPDC050470; assembly: GCF_044458365.1. NCBI lineage: Bacteria > Bacillati > Actinomycetota > Actinomycetes > Propionibacteriales > Kribbellaceae > Kribbella > Kribbella sp. NPDC050470. Next base: position 119,611 of record NZ_JBITHV010000017.1, read on the forward strand.
GCCCCTGAGGCCCGGCCGCGCCGCCGGTCACGGATTGCCGGCACGACGACCGAGCGGCTTCCGGTCCGAGCCTGCTCGGGTGACGAGATCGGTCGCCACCATCCGCGCGAAGCGGCCGCCGAGGCGCCGCTGCGCTTGACGCACCGCGGGCGGATGCTGCTCACCGCGCTGTCGGTGCTCGTGTTCGGCTCGGCCGTCGTCGTGCTGGGCCTGCGGATCACCGGCGTCCTCGAGCCAGGTCCGAACTTCACGCACACCGTCCCGGTGCAGGTGGCGCCCGGCGAGTCACTGTGGTCGATCGCCCAGGAGACGAATCCGGCCCAGGATCCCGCCATCGTGGTCGAGAGGATCGCCGACCTGAACAACCTGGCCACCGCCGCCGACGTGGTCCCCGGCCAGACCCTGCAGATCCCGATCGCCCGCTGAGCGCGGCCCAGGCTGACCGTCAGGCCATCTTGACGGCGTAGCCCATGTAGGAGACCGAGGTGTCCTTCACCTCGCCGACGTCCATCGAGCGGCTGAGCTGTCCGAAGCTGATCCGCCCGCGCCGCGCCTGGGCGAAGTTCCACACCAGCGCCGCCTTGTTCGACCGCGGCCCGAGGCCGGTGATCTCGCCGAGCCGCATCCGGTGCCGGCGCAGCACTTCCTCGAGTTCGGTCGGCTTGATGAACAGTTCCCAGGAGTGCAACTCGGTGTCGACGACCCGGGTCAGGCGCCACTCCTGCATGACCTTGATCGCCAGCATCTTCGACGCGCCGGTCCGGTTGATCGTGTCGAACAGGTAGACCCCGCCCGGCTTCAGAATCCTGGCGGTCTCGCCGATCACGCGGTCCAGGTCGGAGATGTGTTCGAGAACGTCGCAGCAGTACGCCAGGTCGAAGGTCTCGTCGCGCAGCGGAAGCCGCTCACCCGTCGCGACCGCGTAGCCGATGCCGAGCCTGCCCGAGTCGGCGTGCCGGCGCGCGGTCCCGACCGAGACCGAGGACGGGTCGACGCCGGTCACCGCGCACCCGAGCCGCGCGAACTCCTCGGCCAGGAAGCCGCCACCGCACCCGACATCCAGCGCCCGCAGCCCGGCCGGCTCCAGCGCGACGCGGTCCAGCACAGCGCGGAAGTACGCGAACCGTCCCGGTGTGAAGCTCCCGTGCAGCATGTTCAGCGGATTGGCCTCGTCCCACCAACTGTCGCCGATCCGGTTGTAGATCTGGTTGTCGATCCCCACAGCAACCACCCCCGACACCAGTAAACCAGCAGGTCAGGAGCGGGTACGGCGCCATTCGTCCGCCCGCAGCGCGTAGACGTACTCGCTGGCCCACTCGCCCTTGAAGAACGCGCACTCGATGAGATGCCCCTCCCGGCGCATCCCGAGTCGCTCGAGCAGGATCGCCGAGGCGGTGTTGCGGTCGTCCAGAATCGCGCAGATCCGGTGCAGCCCGAGCTCCTCGAAACCGAGCCGCAGGACCTCGCGCGCCGCCTCGGAGGCGTACCCCTTGCCCTGGTAGTCGGTGTGCAGCGCATACCCGATCTCGCCCTGGCGATCGGTGTCGCTCGCCCACTTCAGCAGCACCTCACCGATCACCGTGCCCGTCTCGCGGAGCTCGATCGCGAGCACGAGCCACTGGCCCGGCTCGGTCAGCGCGTCCTGGGTGAGCTTGGCCTCGAGCGCCTTCCGGGTCTGTTCGCGATCCCGCACCGGCCACGGCGTGTACCGCACCACCTCCGGTCGCGAGTGGAACGCGAACAGGTCGTCCAGGTCGTCCATCCGGTGCGGCCGCAGGTCGAGCCGCTCGGTGCGCAGCGGATAGGTCGGGTGTAGTCCAGGCACGGTGCCGTCCTTCGGAGTAGGCTGTCTAACGACATTAGACAGCCCGGCAGGGTCGGCCGACAACGAGGTTTCGTGACCGAACGACGTCATCCTTCGTCGCACACCGCGGCCGGCATTTCGGTGAACGCGATCGCCGACGCGGCGCTGGCGGCCATCCGGACCGACGGTGTGAGCGGCCTGACCATGCGATCGGTGGCCGAGCGCCTCCGGGTCCGCGCGCCGTCCCTCTACCACCACGTCCGGAACAAGGATGAGCTGCTCGACCTGGTCGCCCGGAACGCCTTCGACCAGTTCGTCGCCGCGGACCGGACGGCGTACGACGAGGTCCGCAGCGTCGACGACTGGATCGCGGTGACGACGGCCGGCGCGCTCGAGTTGCGCGACTTCTACGCCGGTCACCCCGGTCTGGCCGGACTGATCCAGGCCAAGGCAACGCCCGATCGCGACCAGGGTGACGGATCGCGCGCGGAGCTAGTCCGCACGCAGATCCGGTCCCTTGTCGCTCTCGGCGCACCGGAGTCGCAGGCGCGGGCCGTCTTCGAGACCAGCGCGCACTGGACGCTTGCGGCCGTGGTGGCCGAGCCGACCGAACCCGATCGCTTCGCCGCCGGCCTCGACCTGTTCATGGCCGGCGTCCGCGCCCGGCTGATGGAGCTACTTGACCGTGCCTAGCCAGAGATCGACGTACCGCGCGCTGTCCACCGCCGTCGCCACCTGTACGACGGTCGGCGAAGGCCCATGTGGATCGCTGGTGAGGTCGGCGGTCCAATCGCGGGTGTCGACGATCGTCCGCCCGCGCGACCAGCTGCCGGACAGCTCGACCCGCAGCGGGAACGCCTGGGTGGTGAGCCCGGCCGGATCGATCACCGCGCAGACCGCGCCGCCGTCGCCAATGCTCGCACCTTCGGCCGCGTACAGCTCGCTGCGCTTCTCGATCAGCTTCCGCGCCAGCTCGGCACTCGGTGAGCCGCCCAGCGACCGAGCCTGGTCGAGCGAGATCACCACGTCGTAGAAGACGTCCAGCCCGTACATCGTCACCGGCACGCCGAGCTCCGCGGCAGCGGTGAGCACGACGGCCGCCGCCTCCGGGTCGGTCCAGATGTTGAACTCCGCCGAGGCGGTCGCGTTCCCGATCCCGGCCGCGCCACCCATGAACACGATCTCGCGGAGACCCGCCGCCGCGTCCGGGTAGGTGCGGAGCAGCAGCGCGATGTTCGTCATCGGCGCGAGTGGGATCAGCGTCACCAGCTCGCCTGACGCGGCGGCTGCCCGCAGCATGTCGCGGAGTAGCTCGACCGCGTGGCCGGCGCCCGCCGTACGTGTGGAACGCGGCCAGTCGAGGTTGCCGAGGCCGTCGGCGCCGTGCACGTGCGGCGCGTTGCGGACGGGTTGGAGCAATGGCACCGCGGCTCCGGCTGCCACCGGCACGTCTGGGCGTCCGGCAGCGTCCAGGACGGTCAGGGTGTTGGCCACCACGTCGTCGAGCCCGACGTTGCCGCCTACACACGTCACTGCCTTCAGGTCGAGCTCGGGGTGGCGGGCGGCGAGCAGGAGAGCGCAGGCATCGTCCAGCCCGGTGTCGACGTCGAGAATCACCGGTTTCATGCCGCCATCCTGACCCATCAGCGGATCCACCCGGCGTTGGCGGTTAATTCATCACACGCTCTGGTTCTGTTGGTGCCGGTTTCCTACGGTCCTGGCCATGATGCTCATGTCACGCCGCCCCCGTGCAGTACTGGCCGCGCTCGCCACTGGAGCCACCATTACCGCCTTCCTGGTCGCACCGACAGCCGTCGCCGAGCCGTCTGCCATGCCGTTGGCCGACCCCACGCCGACGGTCAAGGAAACCTTCGACGGTACGACGTTGCCCGCCGGCTGGACGCCCGTCGAAGGCACCTGGAAGGTGCAGAACGGCCGCCTGGTCGGCACCTCGGCCAGTTCGAGCCAGCAGAGCCGGATCACCTTCGGCACCCCGCTGACCGACTTCCGGATCGAGGGCCACCTGCGCTTCGAGTCCGCCCTCGACGCCGGCCGCTGGGTCGCGTTCGGGCTCGACCTCGCCCCGAGCGGCGCGGTCCCGTGGTCGATCGCGACACTGCGGAACGGCTCCACCGCCACCAACGGTCTCGAGTTCGCCCAGCGCACGCCCACCAACACCTGGAACGTCACCGACACCGCCGCCGCGCCGATCCAGGTCGGTGTCGGCAAGGAGGTCGCCGTAGCCGTCGAGGTCCGCGGCACCCGCGCCACCTGGTACGTCGACGGCCGCGAGTCGCTGCGCACCACGATGGTGAACCGCAGTACGACGGGCGTGCAGGGGCTGGTCGTCAACGGGGCGACCGTCTCGTTCGACGACCTGACTGTAACGCCGCTGGCGAAGGAGTCGTTCATCCGCAAGCCGGGTGCACCGCTGCGAGTGTGGGCACACCGCGGTGGTTCGTCGGCCGCTCCGGAGAACACTGCCGCGTCGGACGAGGTCGCGCGCCGCGCCCGGGCCGAGTGGATCGAGAACGACGTCCAGCCGACGAAGGACGGCGTACCGGTGATCCTGCACGACACCACGGTCGACCGGACCACGGACGGCGCCGGCGCGGTCCGGTCGCTGACCGCGGAGCAGGTCGCCGGACTGGACGCCGGGTCGTGGTTCGCTCCCGCGTACGTCGGTCAGCGCGTGCCGACTCTGGCGTCGCAGCTCGACGGACTCAAGACGCGAGGCGGCAACCTGCTGCTCGAGATCAAGGGTGAGCACACGCGGGCTTCGGTCGAGCGGATCGTGCAGGAGATCCACAGCCGGGGGATGAGCAGCCGGGTGTTCGTGCAGAGCTTCGAGCCGCAGCACCTGCGGTGGGTCCGTGAGCTTGCGCCGGAGCTGCCGCTCGGCCTGCTGCGGTCGACGCTCGACCCGGATCCGGTCGCGATCGCCAAGGACCTGGAGCTGTCGGCGTACAACCCGTCCGACGCCGCCTTCCAGACCCGGCCCGGAATCGTCGGCGAGCTGCACGCGGCCGGGGTCGCGGTGAACGTGTGGACCGTGGACGACGCGACTCGCTGGAACGCGCTGGAGAAGGCCGGCGTCGACGGCATCATCACGAACCGCCCGGCCGAGCTGGCCGGCTGGAACGCCGCCTTCGCGCAGCGGGTCAAGCCGGCCGCGACCATCCTCAGCCCGGCGGCGGGGGAGCGGGTTGACCGCGCCCAGCAGCTGCGCGTTGCCGTCGGCAACAACTCCGCGGAGCCACTGGCGATCACCCTCGACGGCGCGTCGATTGTCAACGGTTCGATTGTCGACACCACGACGCTGATGGCCGGCAAGCACGTGCTGAAGGCGACCGTCGCCGGCTCGACGGTCGAGAGCAGCTTCGACGTGATCGCGACCCCGACCGGGCTAGCCAACCTGATCCTGACCTCCGGCGCCACCCCCTCGACGGTCTCGACGATGGCGACGCTGCTCGGTCAGAAGCGGTACGCCGCCCTCGCCACGTACGCGAACACGCCGGCGGCTCGCGGCCTGACCGCCGTACGCCGCCAGCAGATCATCTCCGAGGCGACCGCGCTCGCCACGCGCTGACGCAAGCCCCGCCCGTCGCCGCGCTCAGCTGTCGTGACGCGCGGCGATGAGGCGGTGGTAGGCGCCGGTGAGGTGGTTGTCGATCGCCTCGGCGGCGGCCGTCGCGTCGCCGCCGGCGATGATGTCGCGGATCGCCTTGTGCTCGGCGTACGCGATCTCGTGGAAGTCCGGCCGGGCGACGTGCCGCGAGTAGAGGAACATCGCGACCTGGCTGCGGATCTGCTGCCACGCCCGGTCCAGCCGGGCGTGCGCGGCCGCCTGGTACAGCACGTCGTGGAACGCGAAATCCAAGTCGAGCGCAGTCTGCGGCTCGTAGTCCGGCCCGAGCGCCCGCATCTTCTCGAGTACGTCGTCCATCGTCGCCAGGTGGGCGTCGGTCAGCCGGGGGAGTGCCCGCTTGACCGCTAGCTGCTCCAGGCTCAGCCGGAGCGTGTAGATCTCCTCGACGTCCTCGTCGGTCAGTGCGATGACCTGAGCGCCGCGGTGTCGGCGCAGCACGACGAGACCCTCCCGCTCGAGCTCGATCAGCGCCTCGCGGATCGGGCCCCGGCTCATGTCGAGAGCGGTCGCCAGCTCGCCCTCGGGCAGGTGCTGGCCGGGCGCGAGCGCGCCGCTGACGATCATCTGCCGCAGCGCCGGTACGACGGTCGCCCACAACGCCGGGCTGCGCTCGGCCTGCCGGGCGAGCTGATCGAGCGGTCCAGCCACGGTCGTCCTCCATCGGTGTAAATGGTCGATTGTTAACCATTGACTTTTGACAACGCCGAGACCAGGCTAGCCGGTAGACCCCCACACGGCGAGCCCCCGCCGGAGACCCCGGCCTCGTGCTCACCGCGCCGGCTCGGCTGCCCTTCCATTCCCCGTTCGACCTCGACTCACGTCAGAGGGAGACCCCGTGCTGCCCACCTACCGCCCGAGAAGGCTCACGACACCGACCAACAGCAGACCAGCAGGCCCCACGCATCCACCCAGGATCTCCAGACGGCGGGCACTCGCCCTGGGGGCGGGGAGCGCCGCGGCGCTGGCCGGCTGTTCCTCGCCGTTCGACGACACGACCCGGGGTGGTGGACGGGTGCTGGAGTTCACCACCTTCTACACTGGCCCCGACGGCGCCCTGATGCAGACCATTGTTGATACAACAGCTGCCAGGACGACGTCGTCGTGCGGTTCACCGCCCCCGCGTACGGCGGTGACTACCTGACCAAGATCCTGACCGCCTCGCTCGCCGGCGCCCCGCCCGCGATCATCGCGCTGCACAGCTACGAGATCCCGCCGCTGCGCCGGTTCCTGCACACCATCGACTTCAGCACGGTCGTCGCCGTGGTCTCCACGGTGCTGGCGCTGCTGGTCTGCTCGATGGCCGGGTACGCGCTGGCGAAACTGCCGTTCCGCGGCAACGCGGCCGTCCTCGGGTTGCTGCTGGCAACGATGCTGATCCCGGGCGAGGTCGTGCTCGTCCCGCTCTTCCAGCAGTTCCGCGAGCTCGGCCTGCTGAACACGTATGGCGCCCTGGCCCTGCCACACATCGTGTCGCTGCTCGGCGTCGTCCTCGTCCGGCAGTTCATCGTGAACCTCCCCGACGACCTGATCGACGCTGCTCGGGTCGACGGCGCCGGAGCGTGGCAGACGTACCGGCACATCGTCGTACCGCTGATCCGCCCGGCCCTGGCGACGCTCGGGATCCTGGTGTTCCTGGGCAGCTGGAACGACTTCCTCTGGCCGCTGATCTCGACCAGCTCGCCGAGCATGCAGACCCTTCCGCTCGCGCTCGTCACGTTCCGGTCCGCGTACGGCGACGTCGACTACGGCGTCGTGATGGCGTCGGCGGCGCTCGCGATCACTCCACCACTGCTCGTCTTCTTCCTCGCCCAGCGATTCATCATCGCCGGAATCAGCACCACCGGACTGAAAGGCTGACATGACCCAGAACGCCTCTCCCAGCGACGTTCAACGTCTTCCGTACGCCCCTTCCGACCCCTCCGCGATACCGCTGCGCACGGCTCGCGTCACCGTCGACGCGTCCTCCGATGCCGGCGTTCTCGACCGGCCGTGGGCCAGCCTCGGGTACGACGAGATCAACTGGACCTACACGCCGCAGGGCCGCCGGACTTTGCAGACAATCGGACGATTCGCGGAGACGCCGTACCACGTCCGGCCGCACAACATCTTCAACAGCGGGACCGGTCTCGGGCTGCCGCATTGGGGGAGCGGCAACGTCTACCACGAGGACGCGGACGGCAAGCCGTACTACGACTTCACGATCGCCGACCTGACCTACGACGCGATCGTCGGCTCCGGCCACCACCCGCTGGTAGAGCTCGCCTTCACCCCGCTCGCCCTGGTGCCCGAGTCCGCCAAGGAGGAGTTCCCGTTCGAGAACAGCCCCAGCCAGTACAGCGCCTACGAGGCCGGCTGGTGGTCGTACCCGCCGAAGGACTACGCGAAGTGGGGCGGCCTGGTCGCGGCTCTCGTCGAGCACTGCCCGGAGCGGTACGGCGCCGACGAGGTCAAGCACTGGCTCTGGGAGCTCTGGAACGAGCCGGACATCTCCTACTGGCGCGGCACGCCGGAGCAGTTCCACGACCTGTACGACGTGACGGTCAAGGCGATCCGCGACGTCTACCCGGAGGCGCGCGTCGGCGGCCCGGCCGTGACCGGCGGCGACCGGGGCGCGGTGTTCCTGCACGGCTTCCTGCAGGCCTGTGCCGAACGCGACCTGCCCGTCGACTTCGTCTCCTTCCACACCAAGGGCTCGCACTTCACGCCGTGGCGGACCTACGGCCCGATCGGTGCGCCGGCGCCCGAGCAGCAGTCGCCGTCGACGCCGAAGATGCTCCGCGAGATCGACCGCGCCCTGCGTGTCATCGAGCAGTTCCCGCAGTACGTCGACGCGCCGGTGATCGTGGACGAGTGCGACGCCTCGGTGCCCGCGCACTGGGGCATCTACGACAACGCGAACTTCGCCTACCGGAACAACGAGTACTACCCGGTGTTCCAGGCGAAGCTGATGAAGAAGGTGCTCGACCTCAACGCGCAACACGCCGCGAAGGTGCACGAGGCAACCACCTGGAGCTTCTCGATGGAGGGCGAGCGCTACTTCGAGGGCACTCGAAGCTTCGTCACCGCGTCCGGGATCGAGAAGCCGCTGATGAACGCCTACCGTGCCTTCGCCCACCTCGGCGACCGGCGCCTGGCCGCGACCTCGGACCGGTCGGTGGACATCTCCGACATCAGTGCCCTGGGCAACGGGCTGGCGGAGGAGGTCGACGTCATCGCGAGCCGCAGCTCGTCCGACGGCAGCGTCGCGGTCCTGGTCTGGCGGCACGCCGACGACCAGTACGCCGATGGCAAGGAGGCGACCCGTGTCGACCTCCAGGTCGACGGGCTCGAGACCGGTGCCTGGACCGTGCAGCACTACCGGATCGACCACAGCCACAGCAACAGCCACACCGTCTGGGAGGACCTGGGCGCGCCGCAGGACCCGACCCCTGAGGAACTGGAGAAGATCACCGCCCGGCAGGGACTCGAGCGGTTCACCGATGACGACGAAGTGCAGGTCGACGGCGTGCTTGGTTTGCAGTTGGAGCTTCCACTCCCGTCGCTGAGCCTCGTGATCCTGACCAAGGTGGCCTGATGTTCATCGGTGGTGTCTGGCGCGAGGCGTCGGACGGCCGGACCATCGACGTACTGAACCCGGCCACCGAGCAGGTCGTTGCCCAGGTTCCCAATGCGTCGGACGCGGACCTGGACGACGCCCTTGCGGCAGCCGCGTCCGGCTTCGCGGTCTGGCGTCTACGGCGCCTGCCGACCGGGCCGACGTACTCGATCGGGCCGGTCGGCTGCTGCTCGAACGGGTGCCGCAGATCGCCGTGATCCTGAGTGAGGAGCAGGGCAAGCCGATCGCGGAGGCCGAGGCCGAGGTCCGGCAGTCGGCGGAGTACTTCAGCTGGTTTGCGGGTGAGGCGGTCCGGTCGTACGGGCGGTTGTTGCCGACGGCACCGGGTCGCCGGTCATGGGTGGAGCGGCGGCCGGTCGGACCGGTCGCCGCCTTCACCGCCTGGAACTTCCCGGCTTCCCTGCCCGCTCGCAAGCTCGCGCCGGCGGTGGCTTTCGGCTGCAGCATCATCGTGTGCCCGGCGATCGAGGCGCCGCGTACGGCGGGTGCGCTCGTGCAGGCGTCGACGGACTCGGGTGTCGCCGATGGCGTGGTCAACCTGATCACGGGTGATCCGCCGCGGGTGAGTGAGCGGCTGATCGGGTCGGACGTGATCGCGAAGATCACGCTGACCGGGTCGGTGCCGGTCGGTCGGACGCTGGTGCGGCTGTCCGCCGAACGGCTGCAGCCGTTGACGCTCGAGCTCGGCGGTCATGCGCCGGTGCTGATCTTCGACGACCTGTCCGCCGACCAGCTCGGGCGTGCGGCGGACGCAGTGGTCCGGGCGAAGTTCCGGAACGGCGGGCAGGTGTGCATCTCACCGAGCCGGATCTTCGCGCAGCGGTCGATTGTCGACAATCTGATTGCAGGCGTGCTGGAGCGCGTCGACGGGCTGGAGATCGGCCCGCTCGCCAACGCGCGCCGGCGGGATGCGGTCGCCGCGCTCGTCGAGACGAGTGGGGCCAAGGTGCACTCCGGTGGGGTGCGGCCAGACGGTCCCGGGTTCTTCCACCCGCCGACCGTGCTCACCGACATTTCGCCCGGCGCGGCGGTCCTTCGAGACGAGCCGTTCGGGCCGATCATGCCGATCCTCCCGTTCGACGACCTCGAGGACGGGCTGGCCCAGGCGAATGCGGTGCCGTACGGCTTGGCGGCGTACGTGTTCACGGCGGACCTGCAACGCGCCGACGCCGCGGTCGCCGGGCTGGATGCGGGCATGATCGGTGTCAACGAGCTGGCCCTGGCGTCCGCGGCCTCGCCGTTCGGTGGGGTGAAGCTGTCCGGCTACGGCAGGGAAGGTGGCACCGAGAGCCTGGAGGCGTACACGGTGGCCACTGCGGTGACGACGAGAGGAGCTCCATGACGTTGGATCCCGGGGTGTGGGGTGTGCTGGCGACGCCGTTGACGGCGGACGGCTCGGCCGTCGACACCGAGTCGCTGGCCCGGCAGGTCAGGCACTACGAGGCGATCGGCGCGACCGGGCTGACCGTGCTCGGTGTCTTCGGTGAGGCGGCCCGGCTGACCCCGGCGGAGCGGCTCACGGTGGTGGAGACCGTTGTCGCGTCCGGCGACCTGCCGCTCGTGATCGGAGTCAGCGCACTCGGGCTCGAGGAGGTGTGTGCGGAGGCCGCGAACGTCTTGCCTGCAGCGGGATCTCGCCTTGCCGGACTGATGGTTCAAGTGAACTCCAGCGATCCGGGGGCCCTGAGCAATCACCTCAATGAGGTGGCCGACCGCACCGAACGGCCGCTGGTCGTCCAGGACTACCCGGTGATCAGTGGTGTTCCGATCGCGACCGCTGACCTGGTGGCCGCCGTACGCCGGGTCCCGTCTGTGGTTGCGGTGAAGTCCGAGTCGTCCCCGAGTCCACCTGCTGTTGCCGAGCTGGTTGCTGGACTCGACGTGCCGATCTTCGGCGGTCTCGGTGGCACCTGTCTGCTCGACGAGCTCGCCGTCGGCGCGGCTGGTGCGATGACGGGCTTCTCCGTTCCGGAAGGGCTCCTTGCGTGCGTGAAGGCCTTCCGGGACGGCGGCTTCGACGCGGCGCGGGACGTATGGCGCGACTACCTCCCACTGGTCAACTTCGAGTTCCAGGCCGGGATCGCGTTGGCCCTGCGCAAACGCAGCCTGGTCCTGCGCGGCCTGATCGCCCACGACACCGTCCGCCCACCCGCCGCCACACCCCCAGAAACCATGCTGCGCCTCCTAGCCGAACACCTCCACCGCACACCGTCCGTCGCCCTCCCTCCACCACCCGAACAACCCACCCCCTCAACATCCCCCGAGCGAAGCGAGGGGTTGCTTTGAGTGGTATCTACCGGGGTCTCGTCAGCTACGGGGACCGGGACTTCTCTCGGTTCCTGCGACGCGCCTTCCTGCACGCGAGCGGGCGGTCACCGGAGTCACTGGACCGTCCGGTGGTCGGCATCGCCACCTCCACCAGCGACTTCAACCCCTGTCACCGGCAGCAACCGGAGCTGGTCCAGTCCGTCGCCCGCGGCATCATCGCGGCCGGCGGGCTGCCGATGGAGTTCCCGACCATCTCGCTCGGCGAGAGCTTCCTCGAACCGACCGCGATGGTCTACCGCAACCTGATGGCGATGGACGTCGAGGAGCTCGTCCGGGCCCAGCCCATGGACGCCGTCGTACTCGTCGGCGGCTGTGACAAGACCGTGCCGGCCCAGCTGATGGGCGCGTTCTCGGCCGGTAGGCCTGCGATCCAGCTAGTCACCGGCCCGATGTCGACCGGCCGGCACCAGGGCGAGCGGCTGGGTGCGTGCACCGACTGCCGCCGGTTCTGGGCCCGCTACCGGGCCGGTGAGGTCTCCGACGCCGAGATCGGCCGGGTGGAACGCAACCTGGCCACCACTGCCGGAACCTGTGCGGTAATGGGGACCGCCTCCACGATGGCCTGCATCGTAGAGGCGCTTGGCATGGCCTTGCCGGACAGCGCTGCCGCACCAGCTGTCCACGCCGACCGCCTACGCATCGGCGAGGCAACAGGCGCGGCAGCCGTGGCGGTTGCCGAGGCAGGCCGTACGCCGGACCAGGTAGTCACGGCCGCCTCCGTCCGCAACGCACTGCGTGTGCTGCTGGCGATTGGCGGGTCCACCAACGCGCTGATCCACCTGACCGCAATGGCCGGACGGCTCGGTCTGCCGATCGATCCGGATGAGCTGAACGAGCTGAGTGAGACCACACCGGTCCTGGTAGAGCTCAAGCCGACCGGTGCGCACTACATGGAGGATCTACATGCTTCTGGCGGACTACCCGCCGTACTGCATGAGCTGAGGGACCTCCTGGACCTGTCTGCCCGCACTGTGACGGGCGAGACGCTGGGGGAGCGGCTTGGCTCCGGGCCCACCTGGGTGGATCGAGAGGTGGTGCGGCCGCTGGACGCGCCGAGCCGCGAGAAGGGCGGACTGGTCTGGTTGCGCGGCTCGCTGGCGCCGTCCGGTGCGCTGATCAAGCGGTCTGCTGCTGATCCCGCTCTCTTCGAGACCACTGGGCGCGCTGTGGTCTTCAGCTCACTCGAAGACCTCGCAGCCCGCGTCGACGACCCAGACCTCGACGTCGAGGCGTCCGACGTACTGGTGCTGCAGAACGCCGGCCCGCTCGGCGCCGGCATGCCCGAGGCCGGGTACTTGCCCATCCCGGCCAAGCTGGCGCGGTCCGGCGTACGGGACATGGTCCGGATCTCCGACGCCCGGATGAGCGGTACGGCGTACGGCACGATCGTGCTGCACGTGACGCCGGAGGCCGCGCTCGGCGGGCCGCTGGCGCTGGTCCGCACGGGCGACCGCATCCGGTTGTCCGTGTCCGAGGCAGGCCTCGACCTGCTCGTCTCGCCCGAAGAGCTGGACGAGCGCCGGGCAGAGCTGCCCAAGCTTGACACGCCACCGGTGACCGGCTACCGAAAGTTGTTCCGCGACCACGTTCTGGGAGCGGACCAGGGCTGCGACTTCGACTTCTGCCGACCTGCCTCCTGACCCCTGCGAACGCCCCAGCGACTGTCCTGCGCTGACCCCTGCGCGGCCCATAGTTTGCGCCTCCAGGGGGTCATTGCGGCGACGCCACGCGGGACTACACGGGGCCGCGCGAGTGTTGGAACGAAGAGACGCGCGCGGGATTCGGGCGTTCTTGCAAACTGTCGGAGCAGCGATCTAACATCCCTAGATGTAGTGGTTACACGGGTGTAATTTTCCACAGGTAGTGGTCAGTTGCACACAGCTTCTACACAAGTTGTCCCCAGGCAGATCCACAGGCCGCCGCAGTGACGGCCTCACGGGAGGAGTGATTCGTCGTGCACTGTCCGTATTGCCGGCACGCCGATTCCCGGGTTGTGGACAGCCGCGTGGCCGAGGACGGCGGAGCGATCCGCCGCCGCCGGCAGTGCCCGGTCTGCGAGAAGCGGTTCACCACTGTGGAGCAGATGCAGCTCACGGTCGTGAAGCGCTCCGGCGCGACCGAGCCGTTCAGCCGGGAGAAGGTCATCAACGGAGTCGGCAAGGCCTGCAAGGGCCGGCCGGTGGACGTCGACGCGCTGGCCCGGCTGGGGCAGCGGGTCGAGGACGCGCTCAAGGCGAGCGGCTCGCCGGAGGTGCCCGCGCACGAGGTCGGACTCGCGATCCTCGGGCCGCTGCGGGAGCTCGACGAGGTCGCCTACCTGCGGTTCGCGAGCGTGTACCGGCAGTTCGAGTCCGCCGACGACTTCGAGACGGAGATCGCGCTGCTGCGGGCGGAGAAGGAGCCGGAAGGCACCGAGCCGCGTCCGCTGAAGCCGACCCAGCAGACATAAATCGGGGAACCAGCAACACCACGCAGTACCAGTGGTTGAGCAGTACCAACGGGGCGGTCCCGACAGACCGCGGCAGTGCAGACAATTGGGCGAGGAGCAACCATGACAGAGACGGTGACCGGCCACTCGGGGTCGACCAAGAGGTCGGCGGCCGGGTTCCGCGGGCGCAAGAGCGCCCCCGCGGGACTCACCATCGAGCGCATCTTCACGACCGAGGGAGTACATCCGTACGACGAGGTGACGTGGGAGCGCCGCGACGTCGTGCAGCAGAACTGGAAGACCGGCGAGACGGTCTTCGAGCAGCGCGGGGTCGAGTTCCCCGACTACTGGAGCGTGAACGCCTCCACGATCGTCACCACCAAGTACTTCCGTGGTGCGGTCGGCCACGACAACCGCGAGTGGAGCCTCAAGCAGCTGCTCGACCGGGTGGTCAAGACCTACCGCAAGGCCGGCGAGGAGCACGGGTACTTCGCCACGCCGAAGGACGCGGAGGTGTTCGAGCACGAGCTCACCTGGATGCTGCTGCACCAGTACTTCAGCTTCAACTCGCCGGTCTGGTTCAACGTCGGGACGTCCTCGCCGCAGCAGGTGTCGGCCTGCTTCATCCTCGCCGTCGACGACTCGATGGACTCGATCCTGAACTGGTACAAGGAAGAGGGCCTGATCTTCAAGGGCGGCTCCGGCGCCGGCCTGAACCTGTCCCGGATCCGCTCGTCCAAGGAGCTGCTGCAGTCCAGCGGCGGGACGGCCTCCGGCCCGGTCTCGTTCATGCGCGGCGCGGACGCCTCCGCCGGGACGATCAAGTCCGGCGGCGCCACCCGGCGGGCGGCCAAGATGGTCGTGCTCGACGTCGACCACCCCGACATCGAGGAGTTCGTCGAGACCAAGATGCGCGAGGAGGAGAAGATCCGGGTCCTGCGCGACGCGGGCTTCGACATGGACCTCGGCGGCCGCGACATCACCTCGGTCCAGTACCAGAACGCGAACAACTCCGTGCGCGTCACCGACGAGTTCATGCGCGCGGTCGAGGAGAAGGGTGAGTTCGGGTTGCGGGCGCGGCTGGACAACTCGGTGATCGAGACCGTCGACGCGCGTGAGCTGTTCGACAAGATCTCCCAGGCCGCCTGGGCCTGCGCCGACCCGGGCCTGCAGTACGACGACACCATCAACGACTGGCACACCACGCCGGAGACGGGCCGGATCACCGCGTCCAACCCGTGCTCGGAGTACATGCACCTGGACAACTCGTCCTGCAACCTGGCGTCGCTGAACCTGATGAAGTTCCTCCGCGACGACGACTTGTTCGACTCGGAGAAGTTCGTCAAGGCGGTCGAGCTGATCATCACCGCGATGGACATCTCGATCTGCTTCGCCGACTTCCCGACCGAGGCGATCGGCGACACCACCCGCGCGTACCGGCAGCTGGGCATCGGCTACGCGAACCTCGGTGCGTTGCTGATGGCAACGGGGCACGCCTACGACTCCGACGGTGGTCGCGCACTGGCGGGCGCTATCACCTCGCTGATGACCGGCACGTCGTACAAGCGCTCCGCCGAGCTGGCCGGCGTCGTCGGGCCGTACGACGGCTTCGAGCGCAACAAGGACGCGCACACCCGGGTGATGCGCAAGCACGCCGCGGCCAACGACGCGATCCGGACCATGCACGAGATCGACAAGGACGTCCAGAAGCACGCCACCGCGGCGTGGGACGCCGTGCTGAAGGTCGGTGCCAAGAACGGCTGGCGCAACGCGCAGGCCTCGGTGCTCGCGCCGACCGGCACCATCGGCTTCATGATGGACTGCGACACCACCGGCATCGAGCCGGACTTCTCGCTGGTCAAGTTCAAGAAGCTGGTCGGCGGCGGCTCGATGCAGATCGTCAACCAGACGGTGCCGCGGGCGCTGCGGCAGTACAACTACACCGAGGAGACGATCGAGGCGGTCGTCGAGTACATCGCCGAGCACGGCCACGTCGTCGACGCGCCCGGCCTGAAGCCGGAGCATTACGAGATCTTCGACACCGCGATGGGCGAGCGGGCCATCAAGCCGATGGGCCACGTGCGGATGATGGCGGCCGCGCAGCCGTTCCTGTCCGGCGCGATCTCGAAGACGGTGAACCTGCCGGAGACCGCGACGGTCGAGGAGATCGCCGACGTCTACTTCCAGGGCTGGAAGCTCGGCCTGAAGGCGCTGGCCGTCTACCGCGACAACTGCAAGGTCGGCCAGCCGCTGGCGGACGCGAAGGCGAAGAAGGCCTCCGCGGCGGAGGCTGTTGCGGCCGAGGCCGCGGTGGCGGAGAAGATCGTCGAGAAGGTCATCGAGTACCGGCCGACCCGCAAGCGCCTGCCGAAGTCGCGGCCGTCGCGGACCACGTCGTTCAGCGTCGGTGGCGCCGAGGGCTACATGACCGCCGGTTCCTACCCCGACGACGGCCTCGGCGAGGTCTTCCTGAAGATGGGCAAGCAGGGCTCGACCCTGGCCGGGGTGATGGACGCCTTCTCGATCGCGATCTCGATCGCGCTGCAGCACGGTGTGCCGCTGGAGACCTACGTCCAGAAGTTCACCAACCTGAAGTTCGAGCCGGCCGGCCTGACCGACGACCCGGACGTCCGGATGGCGCAGTCGATCATGGACTACATCTTCCGCCGCCTGGCCCTGGACTACCTGCCCTTCGACGAGCGGGCCGCCCTGGGCATCTACTCCGCGGAGGAGCGGTCCCGCCAGCTCGACACCGGCTCCTACGAGCCGGCCCCGGTCGAGATCTCCGAGGCCGAGTCCCTGAAGTCGGTCGAGCCGGCTCCGGAGCCCGCGGTCGAGGTGGTCGAGGCGGCCGCTGCCAAGCCGGTCAAGGGCGAGGCGCGGACGACGGCCGAGATGTTCGAGCTGATCACCGGCACCTCGGTGGACGCGCCGCTCTGCTTCACCTGCGGCACGAAGATGCGCCCCAGCGGCTCCTGCTACGTCTGCGAAGGCTGCGGCAGCACCTCCGGCTGCAGCTGATCCACCCGCTCGGCAGCCTCAGCTGCCTGGTCGGCACCAGCCGACCGTCTGGCTGAAAGCGCCACGGCCCCCGGGACTTCCCACTTTCCCCGGGGGCCGCAGCGCGTCTACCGTCAAGGGGTGGAGGAGGTCGGCGGTCTCCTTGCGGCCGGGGAGAAGGCGCTCGGCGACGGGGACTGGGTGGCGGCACTTGCTGCGTTCGGGTCCGACGAGGTCTGTGAGACCGCGGAGGGCCTTTCCGGGCTGGGGAACGCGCAGTGGTGGCTGGGCGACGTACGGGCCGCCTTCTCGAGCTGGGAACGTGCCTACGCGCTGTTCCGCCGTACCAACCCGGCTGAGGCCGTCTTCATGGCGCTCGGCCTCAGCATGCTGTACGACGCCAACTTCGGCGACCGCGCGGCGGCACAGGGCTGGGCTGCGCGGGCAGTCCGGGTGGCTGCCGAGGTCGACGACCCTGTCGTGGTGGCGTGGGCCTCGCTGGCTCGAGCCGGCACGTCGGACGACAAGGCGGCAGTTGCTGCTTGGTGTGAAGCGGCGTACGAGGTCGGGATCGAGGCGGGGGACCGCGACCTCGAGCTGTGTGCGCTGAGCATGTGGGGGGCCGCGCTGATCGACCTCGGCCAGATCATCGAGGGCACTGCGCTGATGGACGAGGCATTGGCCGGTGCGCTCGGGGGTGAGGGTGCCCGGCCGGACACGGTCGTCCTTGCGAGCTGCCTGCTGATGCGGTCGTGCGTCCGCGGTGGCGACTACCTCCGTGTCGTGCAGTGGGTCCGCTCACTCGATGCCTTCATCGCCCGGTATGGCTGTCCCTACCTTCACGCATCCTGCAGAGCGTCGTACGGCGGAGTGCTCGTCTCCACTGGGGATTGGCCGCGTGCGGAGGACGAGCTGAGCGCTGCGATAAAGCTGGCCCGCGACGCGCTGCCGGCCGTGCAGGCAGAGGCGGCTGCGTTCCTTGCTGAGCTTCGGCTGGCGCAAGGCCGGGTCGGCGAGGCTCGGCAACTCCTGACTGGTTTCGAGGACCGCCCCGTCGTACGCCCGGTCCTGGCAGCTGCCTACCTGGCCGCCGGGGAGGCGGCGACGGCTGTCTCGCTCGTACAACGTCAGCTGGACGGCGCATCGCCTTTGGAAGAGGCCCGGCTGCGTGAGGTGCTTGGCTCCGCCTGTCTGGCGTCGGGTGACGTGGCGGGCGCCGTCGCGGAGGCAGAGCGGCTGTCTGACCTGGGTACGACGACTGACAGCGGGCTGATCGCCGCACGGGCTGCTCGGCTGTGTGGGCGGACCCTGCTGGCGCAGGGGGAGTGTCAGGCGGCCGTGGCTCGGCTGGCGGCGGCTCAGACCTGGTTCGGGCTGTTGGAGATGCCGCTCGAGGTTGCACGGACCCGGATGATGCTGGCGCAGGCGATGGCGCCGTACGACCCGGCCCCTGCGGTTGCCGAGGCACGAATCGCTCTTGCGGTGTTCGAAGATCTGGGGGCGGCTGCTGATGCTGACGCGGCGGCTGCGTGGTTGCGGGCTGCTGGTGCCACGGCTGCTCGCGTTGGGCCTCGTGGGCTGGGGTTGTTGACCAAGCGGGAGCATGACGTGCTCGCCGTACTGGCTGAGGGGTTGCCGAATCCGGAGATCGCAGCCCGGCTGTACATCAGTCGTCGTACGGTCGAGCACCACGTGGCGAGCATCCTGTCGAAGCTCGGCCTACGGAACCGCACCGAGGCGGCCGCCTACCTCACCCGGGTCCACGAATAGGCGAACTCACCGATGCTCCAGCCGGCCTCGCGGTGTGACGCTGCGGGTGGGGATTGGAGACCACCATGAGCGAGACAACGCTGGACACGACCCGGCTCGAGGCCTTCGGGCAGCAGATGAGCGACGTATTGAACCATGGCACGCTCGCGTTGCTGACGAGCATCGGCCACCAGGTCGGCCTGTACGACGCCCTCGCGGAGTTGCCGCCGGCCACCAGCCACGAGATCGCCGGCGCCGCCGGCCTGCATGAACGGTACGTGCGGGAGTGGCTCGGCGCGATGACCGTCGCCCGGATCGTCGAGTACGACGCTCGCGACCGCACGTACCGACTGCCGCGCGAGCACGCCGCGTTCCTGACCCGCGCAGCCGGACCGCAGAACCTCGCGGCGGCGACTCAGTTCATCGCGCTGCTCGCGGGAGTCGAGTCCTCGCTGGTTGAGTGCTTCCGGCGGGGTGGTGGCGTGCCGTACTCGGAGTACGTCGAGTTCCACCGGCTGATGGCCGAGGACAGTGGCGCGGTCTTCGACGCGGCCCTGATCGACGAGATCCTGCCGCTCGTGCCTGGGCTGCCTGCGCGGCTCTCCTCGGGGATCGACGTGGCCGACGTCGGGTGTGGGAGCGGGCATGCGATCAACGTGATCGCCGCCGCCTACCCGCAGAGTCGGTGCGTGGGCTACGACTTCTCCGCCGAGGGGATCGCCGCCGGCCAGGCGGAGGCTTCGGCACTCGGCCTGACCAACGCGCACTTCGTCGTACGCGACGCCGCCGAACTGGGCGAGCACGAACGCTTCGACCTCGTCACCGCCTTCGACGCCATCCACGACCAGGCGCACCCGGCCAAGGTCCTGGCCGGCATCGCTGACTCACTGCGCCCTGGCGGCACCTTCCTGATGGTCGACATCCAGGCCTCCAGCAACCTGGAGGACAACTTGGACCACCCCTTCGCGCCGTTCCTCTACAGCATCTCCACCATGCACTGCATGACCGTCTCCCTGTCCCTCGACGGCGACGGCCTAGGCGCGGTCTGGGGCGAACAGAAGGCCCGCCAACTCCTCACCGAAGCCGGCTTCACCGACATCCAAACCACCCACGTAGAAGCCGACGCCTTCAACACTTACTACATCTGCCGAAGGCCCTGATCGCCGCTGGTCGGGGCGGACCAGCTACACGCTGAGCTGGGTGTCCGCGCCTGGTGGAGGTTCAGTGGCCTGAACGGTCCGAGTCGGCTGCTGGTCTCGCCGTACCGTCGAGGGCAGCCAACGACGCCAACTCGGCATCGGTCAGGTCGAAGTCGAACACCGCCAGGTTCTGCTCGAGCCGCGTCCGGTTGACCGACTTGGGAATCGGTACGACGCCCTGCTGCGTCTCCCACCGCAGCACAACCTGCCCCGGCGCCCGACCATGCTCCTCCGCGATCTGCCGCACCGCCGCGTGCTCCAACAGGTCGGTGCCCTTCCCGAGCGGACTCCACGCCTCGGTCACGATCCCGTGCTGCTGGTGAAACTCACGCTCGACCGGCTTGGCCCACACCGGACTCAGCTGCACCTGATTGACCTCCGGCGCCATTCCGGTCTCGTCGATCAGCCGCTGCAGATGCGCCGGCTTGAAGTTCGACGTACCGATCGCCCGCACCAACCCCGCCTCGCGCAGCGCGATCAGCCCTTGCCACGCTTCGACGTACCGATCCTGGTCCGGGTTCGGCCAGTGGATGAGGAGGAGGTCGAGGTAGTCGACACCGAGCTTGTCCGCGCTCGCCTCGAACGCCGTCCGGGCCCCGTCGACGCTGTGCCACCGTTTGTTGAACTTCGACGTCACGAACACCTCGTCCCGCGGCGCGCCCTTCAGTGCCCGCCCGACGCCGGTCTCGTTGCGGTAGTTCTCCGCGGTGTCGACCAGCCGGTACCCGGCCTCGAGGGCCTCCGAGACCACCCGCTCGGCGTCGCCGTCGTCCAACGGCGACGTGCCGAGCCCGATCCGTGGCATCGAGGTCCCACCACTCAGCGTGACGACCGGGACTGAACTCATCGCGTTTCCTCCTTCGCGGGGACGGCGTACGGCCACCGTACGTCGCGCCCGTCTCAGCGCACCGAAACGGGGCAGCGAACTGTCGGGGGCGTAGTTCATCATGGTGCGGCGGGATCGGATCGTGCGGAGGGGTAGGCGAATGAGGAATCGGCTGATCACTCTTGTGGACTTGGGTCTTGACAGCTCGTTCGACGCGTCGATGAGCTTCGTCCAGGGCATCACCGGGAACATCAACGCGGGCTGGGACCAACCGGTCATCGATGTGAACTTCGTCCGAACCCGAGACCACGAGACCGCGTTCTCCGCGCTCACCACGCCCTCGACCGTCCTGCACGTGATGGCTCACGGTGACCACAGCGAGGAGCCCTCCTTCCTGTCCACCGACGGCAAGACCCAGGTCTCGCTGCGGTCGCTGGCCGAGTGGTTCCTCGACCGCCAGTGGGGTATCGCCAGCGGCGTGGTGATTGCCGACGGCTGCAAGACCGGCATCGGCAAGTGGCAGCGAGCCATCCGCGACTGCCTCCAGGACGACATCACCTACATCGGCACCAGCACCGTCATCGGCTGGTACGAAGCCACCGTCTTCTGCTCCGCCTTCTACGGCGCCCTGGTCCGCAACCGCGGCCTCGGCCGCACCCCCGCCGAACAAGGCTGGGACGCCGCCACCCGAGCCATCGCCGCCTACGAAACCCTCACCGACGCCCGCTGCCCCTACAAACCAGTCCTCCTGACCCCCTCCCGCCGAGCCCTCCGCTCCCTCACCGGCTGACCTCCGCTCCTTCACTGGCTGACCCGCTTCCACACGTCCCGACCACACCAGCCCACCGACACGCGGGCGGCGGCTACTTTGGGTGAGGGATGGGAGACTCTTGGTGGGCTCGTCACGTGGCGAGGTCCGTGCTCTGGGTTGCCGGTGACCCGGGTGGCGGGAGGACGGGGAAGCCGTCCGATACGCATTGGCCGACCTGCTGACGTCCGCCCGACGTGGTGAAGGAACGCCGCCATGAAGCTCCATCGGAACTCCCTCCTGACGGCTGCCGCCATCGTCGTGGTCCTGTACGTCGTCTGCCTGATCGTCGGCCTGCCGACCTGGGCCGCGACCGTCCTCACAGTGGTACTGCTCGTCCTCCTGGCCGTGGTCTGGAAGCAACCCGATCCGCCGCGGCCCATCGTGACTCCGACGCCTGCTCCGCCGTCCGTCGTACTCCCGGAGCCGGACCCCGTCTTCAGCGGACCGCCCTCGCGCACGCTCGCCGACGTACGGCTGCCGTCCGCGTCGCCCGATTTCCAGTTCAGCTTCTCGGCCGTCGTTCAGTGGTCGACCGTGTTGACCGGAGCGCGGCACGCCGACCTCGGCGCAGTCGCCGTCCACGCCCTGCTCGAGCGCGCCCGGGCTCTGACTGCGACCCAGCAGGTGACCGAGGAGTCCCTCAATCAGCACCGGCTCGCCGCGCTGCTCGGTGAGCCCGCGCTCGACGAGAAGGGACAGGTCCGCTGCTGGGCGACCGAAATCCGCCTCCGCCTGCCGGACGCGGACCAGAAGCACCTTCTGCACCTCGCCGCCCTGCACCGCCGAGAGCACACCACCTTGCTCGAACGCCGGATGGAGCAGGACAAACGCACGTACCTGAAGGACGACGTCTTCGCCACGCCCGGCTCGGCCGCAGTCTGGTGGCTGGTCAACAATCCCGGCGAGGTCGAGACCGCCCTCGGCCTCCTCGACACCCTCGCCGAACTCTCCGCCGCCGCCAACGACCTTCCGATACGACGCTCGTCCGCTGAGGCCATCGAACAAGCCAGGCCGACCCGCGCCGAGCTCGACTTCAACTCAGCCGTCGACCACCTCCTCGAGCCCGGCGAGCGCACCGGCCGGACAACGGATCCGACAACAACCCCGGCAGCCAATCCGACACCAGACCGGACGGCCGCACCTACCGCGAGGCACGCCGACTCGCAGCAGCAGCCCGAGGCCGCCGATGCGAGATCCGCCCAGCCACCAGCCGGCACCGACGTACCTACGACCGCCCGCAACGGGACTGCGAAGCCGTCGAGCCAGCCACCAGATGGCAAGTACCGGGAAGAGTTCTATTCGGAGTAGGTCGGTGAGGCGGGCCGGCTGCAGGGTGGACCCGCCCCACCGAGCTCGCGGGCGCACGTCAGCCATCCAGCCACTCGACGGTGGTCGCGCCGTTGTGACCGTGGACCGTGAGCAACGCCTCGATGCCGTCCGGCCAGACCGTGGTGGTCGGATATGGCCCGCCCCAGTGCAAGGCGACACTTCCGTCGCTCCACTCGACGCCCTCGGCGACGACGCCCGTACCGCTCACACCGGAGACGTCGACGTGGCGGACCAGCTGGAAGCAGCGTGGCCCGGACTTGGTCGCGACCTTCAGATGGCGCCGTCGCGGGGGCGTCCGCAGCAGCGTGGTGCTTCGACCGCTGATCTCGTTCATGCCTGAAGTCAACGCTCGCGGCGGCGTCCTCACCAGGAACTGAACAGGTATCCACAGGGCACAAATTCGGCACTCTGGCAATCACCCGATCGCCGTAACCTGATTGCAAGGAGTGATCAACGCGCAGGGAGTGAAACCGATGACCCTCATCGAGAAATGGACCGGCCGGCACGCGCATGCCTTGCGCGAGGCGCTCCGGTTGACCAACGAAGCGTTCGCCGAGCACCTCGGCATCGCGCCGCGGACCGTGACGAAGTGGCGCGAGCGCCCGGACATGGAGCCGAGCCATTTGATGCAACAAGCACTCGATACCTCGCTGAGACAGGCGCCTCCCGACGCCAGGATCAGATTCGCGGCGAACCTGGGCCGCGACGAGCCGCAACTCATGCTCGACCACGATGCCCTCAGCCGGCTCAACGAGGCGCTCGGTGATCTCGCCCGCGCCGTGGCGCGCCTCGAGTCGGCCGAGCCTGAGCGATCATCGGCACACTAGGGCGAGGTCGACGGACCCGAGGGGAGTGCAGGTGAGGCGACGACTGGTGAACTCGTCGAGTGTGCGATCGGTCGGCTGGTCCGACGGGACTCTGGAGCTCGAGTACGTCAACGGCTCCACGTACCAGTACTACGAAGTCCCGCAGACCACCTATGCCGCGCTGCTCGCTGCGCCGAGCATCGGCACGTACGTGAACGCCCACGTCAAGCCGCACTACGACTACCGCGAGGTTTGATCCGGACCGTTTCTGTAGGCGTCGCGGCGGGAACCGGATTGACGATCGACACGGGGGTGCGCCCAGCCCTGGAGGTGACATGCGCACTCGTAGAGCGTCTACGACTGGTTCTCGCACGGTGGCCATCATTGTCGTTGTCTGGTTGCTGATCGGCTTCGCGGCCGCTGCCCAACGGAACTACTTCGCAGGAGCCGATGCGACGTGCGCCAAGGTGGGCACGACGTTGGTCACCATCGTGGTCGGCCCACTGAACTACGTCGGTGCCAACCCGAAGATCGACTGCAGCGCACCACAACCGTCGAGGTAGCCGCGAGCTCGAGGCCGAGCATGACTGTGCTCGGAAGAGGCGCGGCAGTCGGGAATAGCTTCCGTACGGCGCCGGTTACACCTGACGCCGTCCGGTTCAATGACCCCGGGCCTCAACCTCAGCCGCTACGAGCGGCCACTCGCCGAGAGGCGTCTGCTGGACGGTGCGGTACGTGACTGGTGGGAGTCGGCAACTCCGGCTCCCACCAGGTCTCGCAGCCCAACCGACCTCTGGCGGAACCTCGGGTACGACGACGTGGTGAGCCGTCGGCGTGGACGCCGTACGGAATCCACTGGAGGCCGCTTGAGCGGTGGGGCATCATGGGAGATGTCGCTCGCGAAGACGCGAGTGAGTGATGTGACCAGAGGGACCGACGACTGCCTCGCGGCCGTGCCGGCTGACCGGCTCCGAGGGTGCTTCGTGAGGGTCTGGACAGGGTCCGGCACCCCGATTTGCATCTTCACCGCGAATGTCAGTAATGTTCTTCTTGTTGGAGCGAGACGCAGGACGCGAAAGCGGCCGGTCCTCCGACAAACCCCCTGAAGGTCTCGGAAGCCGAAACACGCCTCGGCGGGTTTCGGACACTGAGTCACGCAGGGGGGCTGGGACGAAAGAGGCCGATTTGACCGGCCCCGGACGAAACAGTAAAGTTGGGCGAGTTGCCCCGGAGCTTCAAACGAAAGTCTGAAGCGCGGTGTGCGTCCGATTCTTGAGAACTCAACAGCGTGCCGAAAGTCAATGCCGAAAGATGCATTAACCCCGTTCACAGGCATTGGGCGATTTTC
>NZ_JBITHV010000018.1:0-133593 GCF_044458365.1 Kribbella sp. NPDC050470
GATTCTGTGGAAGGTTGACTCGAAGGATCACGCGGTGACCGCTTCCTCGTCGACGAGCTCGGCGACCGCGCTACACCACTATCGGGGACTCAACTCCGGCCGGTCGGCAGGTAGCCCGGTGGACGGGTGAACCGGTGAATGTCGCCGACTGCCTGGGCGACTCGCCGCCGGCAACCTCCCGATCTGACCGTCGAATCGTGGATTTCGGCTGATGCCGGCCGCCGAATCCGACCAAAACCCAAGACTCGACGAGGCTCTGGGCGTCGGGCGATTGGCCGGCGGCAACATCCCGCTCTGAGTCGACGAGTTGTGGATTCCGGCAGATGTTGGCCGCCGAATCCGACCAATATCGACAACTCGACGAGGAGTTGAGCGTCGGGCGATTGGCCGGCGGCAACATCCCGCTCTGAGTCGTCGAGTTGTGGATTCCGGCAGATGCCGGCCGCCGAATCCGACCAAAATCCACGACTCGGCGAGGAGTATGGGTGTCGGGTGGCGCGTCGGCGGCGACATCCTGCTGTGAGTCGTTGAGTTGTGGATTTCGGCTGATGTCGGCCGCCGAATCCGACCAAAATCGACAACTCGGCGAGGAGTATGGGTGTCGGGTGGCGCGTCGGCGGCGACATCCTGCTGTGAGTCGTTGAGTTGTGGATTTCGGCTGATGTCGGCCGCCGAATCCGACCAAAATCGACAACTCGGCGAGGAGTATGGGTGTCGGGTGGTGCGTCGGCGGCGACATTCTGCTGTGAGTCGTTGAGTTGTGTTTTGGCTGGTGTTGGCCGCGGAATTCGACCGAGATCGACGACTCGGCGAGGAGTTGGGTGTCGGGTGGTGCGTCGGCGGCGACATCCTGCTGTGGGTCGTTGGGTTGTGGATTTTGGTTGGTGTTGGCCGCGGAATCTGACCGAGATCGACGACTCGGCGAGGAGTTGGGTGTCGGGTGGTGCGTCGGCGGCGACATCCTGCTGTGGGTCGTTGGGTTGTGGATTTCGGCTGATGTCGGCCGCTGAATCCGACCACAATCCACGACTCGGCGGGGAACCTTCGTCGGGAGCGGAGCGGGGCGGGGCGGGAGCGGGCGGGAGCGGGGGTGGGGCGGGAGCGGGGGTGGGGCGGGGGCGACCACGCCGGTCGGGACGTGCTCGCGGTGCATTCGCGCAGCGACGACAGCCGTTCGGAGGCCGGCGCGGGAAGGCGAAGGGATGGGGCGGGTGGGTCGGGGGGGTTCGGGTTTGGATGTTGGGGGTCGTGTGTGGATGAGTGTGGATGGGGTGATCGGGTAGGACGGTTCATGGTGACCGTTACGGTAACCGTTTGCCGCGGGGGTTGTCGTGAGGAGCGACGAGTATTTTCGGGTGCACTCGATCGTCGTCCTGTATGACGATCCGCTCGGCGACGTGTTGGTCCCCCTCGTCGTCTTGCTCGCGGTCGTTGCCTTCAGCACCGGTTTCACGCGCTGGCGTATCCCGCGGTCGCCTACGCGCTGCGGTCTACGCGACCGGCCGCAGACCACATCTCACCGTGCTGAGGATTGGCCGCGGCAGGCGTCCTCGTGAACCAGGTCCCATTGGGCTGTGCAGGTCAACGCGTGGATCGTGCTCGGTGGATCAGGCGCTTGGTGACGGGGATGAGGAGGGCGAGGCCGATCATCGACAGGCTGATGATGGAGGCGTACCTGTCGATCATCAGGACGATGTCGACGGCTCGCTGACCGCTCCAGTAGCCGAGTGCTGCGATCAGGCCGGTCATGAGCACGGCGCCGGCGAGGTCCAGCAGGAGGAAGACGGACAGCCGCATCCGGGCCCAGCCGGCCATCGCGTACACCACCGCGGTGGGAACGCCAGGCAGTACGGCGAGAAGTACGGCGACTCGCAGGACCCACGGCGGGAGCTCGGTGGTCCGGGCGGCGAAGCGCAGTACCCGTTGGCTGGTGGTGAACATCCGGATGATGCCCTCGCCCCACTGCCGCCCGGTCCACCACGTCAGCCAGTCGAACTTCACCATCCCGGCCGCACCCGCGACGATGACCAGCCACAGCGGCGCTTCCCCGATCCGCGCGAAAGCCGCCGCGGCCCCGATCGCCACCAGGTCGCCGGTCAGGAACGCGAGCGCGACCGGATGCGACGCGACCAGGAACGGCTTGAGCGGACGCAACGCGAGCCCGAGTGCGACGACACCGAGGATCGCGCCCATCAACGCAACGTCGACCCGGGTCGCGCGGTCCTGCCAGGGCACGAAGCGACGCCAGGCAGGGGGTGCGTCCTGCTGAGCTTCCGACACCTCACGCCCCCAGCAGCGAGTCGCCCACCGGCGTACGGCGATAGACCACGCTGTTGCCGCGTCGAGTTCGTCCGACCAGACCCGCCCGCAGGAGGACCTGCAAGTGGTACGACACCGTCGGAGCACTCCACGGCAGTCGGCTGCTCAGCTCCTTCGTCGACTGGTGTTCGCCGAGCTCGGTCAGCAGTGCCGCGCGGGTCTCGCCGAGGAGGTCGGCCAGTGCGCGATTGGGTGCCTGGATGTCGCGCTGCCAGAGTCGGGCGATGCCGTTCGCGCGGTAGACGACGGCCGGTTGCTCCGGGCACTTCACCGTGAACTGCACCGGGCCGACGTGCGTCGAGGTCGGGATCATCAGTACGCCGTCGTCCGCCCAGTCGACGGTGACGTCGTACGACCGGTCCAGGACGATGCCTTCGCCGTCCCACACCATGCCGCGGCCGAGGTCGTTGAGCATGGCGACGGCTCCGCGGGAGGCGAGCAGGTCGCTCTTGCGGCGTACGTCGTCCTCAAGGACTGCTGTGGTCCGGCTCCAGTCCGGTTCGATCGCGAGCTCGAAGAAGAGTTGCAGCGCCTTCGCGGCGGCCATGGCGACCGCTTCCGGGCCTTCGGCGATCACGCGCTCGAGCGGCTCGGGCGCCGTACGACGCCACCGCAGGTAGGTCTCCTCGTCGCCGAACAGCGCCACGACGTCGTCGCGGACCGGCCGGCCGCGCAGGCTGATGTCGAGTTGGCGCTCGATGTCGTCAGGGGAGCTGTTGGCGATGAGCCGCGCCTGCTCCTCGATCGTCACCGTAGGCCGCGCGGGCGGCGGCGTCAGGAAGTCCGGGGCGTAGTCGTGATCGGCCGGGACCAGCGCCTCCAGCAACGCCAGCTCACTGGCCGGCATCAACGATCGCGCCCGCGAGTACCAGGTCCTGGCGTGCTGCGCGGGATGCCCGTCGCGAAGGCGGACTGTGCTCACGACCTCCTGTGCAGGCGAGACGGCGAAGCGCGACCGACCAAGCTGATCCGCGGTCATCGTCAGGTGAATCGCCACCACTGCAGTATGCCGAGCAGCCCCCGCCAAGGAACCAGATTCGACCAGCTTCGAATCCGGTGTTACGTCAGGAGGGAAATGAGGATGGCGAGGGTGGTGAGGAGGGTGAAGGTGATGGCCAGGCGACGGCCGCGGGTGGTGCGGTGGTGGTGAGCCGTGCGGTCGAGGGTCCTGGCGCACGGGGTGAAGTCGGCGGCGTCGGGCGGCGCGAGCGCGCTGCTCAGGCGGCACAGCGGCGTACGGCGGGAGGCCTGGTGGGCTGCCTCCTGGATGACGAGCCGGCGCATGACCTCGCGCGGGTACGACGTGTCGGGTGGCAGCGCACGCTGGACGACGGCATGCGCCGCGGCCACCCGTCGGGGCCGGCTGATCGAAGGCGGGAGGATCAGGTAGGCCAGGTGGACCAGGAAGGCGTAGTCGTCGGGCAGCAACGCCTCGATCTGGGGTTCCTCACGCGTGGGTCCCTGAATCGGGCCCGGAACGAGTGGGGTCTGGACCGTGGCGGACATGCAACTCCTCGAATTGGCGTACCTCACACCCAACGAGCGAATCCCTGACCGGTCACGGACGGGTCGGCTACCCTCGGCCTCATGAGCACTGGTGACGGGGTGGCCGGACGGTGGGACGGGGTCGACATCCACTTCGGTGAGGAGGGTGGGCGGCTGACGTACGGCAGCTACCTGCGGCTGGCGCAGCTGCTGGACCAGCAGCGGCTGGAGTCGGATCCGCCGGCGCACGACGAGCTGCTGTTCATCACCATCCACCAGGTGTACGAGCTGTGGTTCAAGCAGGTGCTTCACGAGCTGACCGCGTCCCGGGACGCGATGCTGTCCGGTGAGCTGTGGCTGGCTGAGCACCTGCTCCGCCGGGTGCACACCATCGAGCGGACGCTGACCCAGCAGGTCGACATCCTGGAGACGATGACTCCGCAGGACTTCGGCGAGTTCCGGCACCGGTTGTCCCCGGCAAGCGGCTTCCAGTCGGTGCAGTACCGCGAGATCGAGTTCCTCTCCGGGGCCAAGGACCCGTCGTTCGTGAGGCGGTTCCGGGGCCTGACCGACGCCGAGAAGGCCCGCCTCGAGGAACGCCTGGCGGCGCCCACGCTCTGGGACGCGTATCTCGCCGTCCTCGAGAAGGCCGGATTCGCCACCGACTCCGAGGACGCGGTCCGCGACGCCCTCCGCAAGGTCGCCGGCGACCGCGCGCACTACGCCGCCGTCTGGGAGCTCGCCGAGGCCCTGGTCCAGCACGACGAGCTCGCCGCCGCCTGGCGAGCCCGGCACGTCGTCATGGTCGAGCGAATGATCGGCACCAAGCCCGGCACCGGCGGCTCGTCCGGCGCCGGCTACCTGCGCAGCCGCCTCGACCTGCGCTACTACCCGCTGCTCTGGGACTTGCGCTCGGCGCTCTGACCTACAAGAAAGGGCTGGACAGAGGGCACGAACAGGGTTGACCGTCTTAGTTTGCCTGCACGAATCGACCAGTTTACATGTTCGATCTACCTCGATAACATGACAGTATGTTCGCGCTCGAAGGACTGGAGGAGGCTCTGCAGACCCTTGGCGCGGTGCTCGAGAGCCGGCAGATCGAGAGCCGCATCCTTGTGGTCGGCGGTAGCAGCCTGCTGCTTCTTGGGGTCGTGAAACGACCGACAGCAGACCTCGACGTCGTGGGGCTGGTCGAGGACAACCACTACGTGAAGGCCGAGAGAATTCCTGCACCGCTCGCCGACGCGGCTCGTGAAGTCGGCGCAGCGCTCGGTCTGTCGGAGCGGTGGCTCAACAACGGGCCGGCTTCGCTGTTCGACTTCGGTCTGCCGGACCATTTCGAGGACCGGGTCACGGTACGGCGCTATGGATCACTCGAGGTTCATGTGGTCGGCAGGTACGACATGATCTGCTTCAAGCTGTACGCCGCCGTCGATCATTCCGGTGTTCGAACCAGCAAGCATCTGACCGATCTGCAAGCGTTGGCGCCGACAGCCGACGAGCTGGTAGCGGCGTCGCGGTGGACTCGGACGCACGACGACTCCGGCGGTTTCCGTCAGGAGCTCACGACGATCCTTGCGCAGTTGGGAGTTGAGGCCGGAGATGTCGACCTCTAGGAACCAGCGCTCATCCCTGCGTGAGCTCGAGCTCGAACTGCTCTGGGGAGCGTGGGCCGAGCTCGGGGTCTCGGGTTGGGGGCGGACTCACCGATCGTGGATCGTGGATCCGGAGCCGTTGATACTCCGCACAGCAGAGGTTGCCGACTTCGATCCCAGGCTTCGCGACGAGGCGCTCGACTGGTGCATTCACTACTGGCGCTACGTCTCACGGGTGCGCCTACGCGGTCTGTTGCGGAACAGACCGGAGGCCGCGGCGGCCTGGGGCTGGTTCGCGGCTACAGTCAACGAACACTCGACAGCTCGGTGGCCCGGGGCCACCGACGAGATTCCCTACGAGACCACCAATCGATCATCGCTGACGAGCATGAAACAGCCGTCTCGTGCTTGGCTGCGGATGCGAGCCGCGTTCGGTGTCGGCGCCAGGACGGAGATTCTCCGCTACTTCCTCTCCGGACCGTCACTTGGCTCGACGACGATCATCAGCGAGTGGATAGGTTATGCGAAGAGCAATGTCGTCAACGAATGCGACTCGCTCGAGAAGGCAGGAATCCTGCGCAGACGCCGGATCGGTAACCGGTTCTACTATTCACTGACACGATCGGAAGCGCTGCAGGACTTCGTCGGCGAGCTCGGAGCGCACCGCCCGTCGTGGACAGCATTGCTCGACGTGACTGCTGCTCTTGTCGCGCTCGAGGATGCCGCGGAATGCTTGCCGCCTGCTGTGCTGATGGTCGAGTCACACAAGACGAACGGCCAGTTGGATGTGTTTCTCGATCAACTGAGCATCGAGGAACGACCCGATCTCAGCCGGTCCGACGAGTACTGGCCGAACACTCGAGAGTTTGCCTATGCCTATCTGTCGGCCTGGGCCTCAGGAGAGTGGGATCCTGCATCACCTCGGCGCTCTGAGTGATGAGAGTTCTCCAATCGTCGCGCTGAGAACCCGCACGGATCCCTAGACTGCCGCGCATGTGGAGCGTGACACGCGCTGCGGCCGTGGTCACGGTCCTCACCGCGGTATCGACGCTGCTCGGGTTCGCCCGGGACGTCGTCATCGCCGCGGTCTTCGGCGCCGGGGCAGCACTGGACGCGTACTTCGTCGCGCAAGGCCTGATGAACGTCGTACTCGGCCTGGTCGCCGGCGCGATGGCCAAGGCCGCCGTACCCGTGACAGCACGCGAAGCCCGCGACGAGGGCGGCTGTTGTCGCCCGCACCGCAGCTTCGACGTCGCGTTGTCGGTGACCTTGATCGTCCTGGGCCTCGGCTCGCTGGTGATGTGGATCGCGGTCACTCCCGTGGTCGCCGCCCTCGCCCCAGGCTTCGAGGGTGAGCAGGTCGAGCTCGCTCGCCAACTGACCCGAGTCGTGCTCGCCGCGACGGTCCTGATCGCCGGCACCAACCTGCTGGCCGGACTCGTCCAAGCCCATGGCCGCTTCGGCTGGTCCGGCTTCCAGGGCGTGCCGTTCAACCTCGTGATGATCGGAAGCGCTGCGATCTTCGGTCCCCAGTACGGCGTCATCGCGCTGGCATGGGGCTTCGTCGCGGGCTCTGCCACCCGCCTGCTCCTGCAACTGATCCCGGTGCATCAGTTGGGCATCCGGCTCCGCCCGTCGCTCCGCCTGGACGACCCGGGCTTCCGCGAGATCGCACGTCTCGTGCCCGCCCTGCTCGTCGGAAGCGCAGTCGGCAACGTCAACACCCTGGTCGACCGCGCGGTCGGTTCAACCCTTGCCGAAGGAACGATCTCGGCTCTCGGATACGCCTGGCGGCTGGTCAGTCTCGGCGAGACGTTGCTCGTCGCCTCGTTGCTCACGGCCCTCTATCCCGCCCTCGGCGCGTACGCGACGGATCGCGCCCGGATGCGGAAGCTCGTCGACCAAGGCCTCGCCGTGACAGCGGTGTGCCTGACACCGCTCTGCGTGATCCTGGTCTGCGCCGCAGAACCCTTGGTGACAACGGTCTTCGGCCACGGCGGGTTCTCGGACGACGATGCCGCGCTGTCTGCCAAGGCGATGGTCTTCTACGCCCCGGCGCTGCTCGCCCTCGGAGGGCGTCGTACGCGGTCGGCGACACGACTCGCCCGGTCGCGGTGGCCGTGGTGGCGATGGTGGTCAACGTCGTCGGCGACCTGACGCTTGGCCTGCGGTACGGCATCACCGGCCTGGCCGCCTCGACGACGTTGTCGCTCCTGCTGGCCGCGGCCGCGAACACCTGGCTACTAAGGCACCGGCACGACGGTGTCAGCCTCCGACCCGCGACGTTCCTTCTACTTCGATCGATGGCCCTCGCCGTCGTCGCAGCCGGCGCCGGGCTCGCCGTACGCGTTCTGCTGACCCCGCATGCGGTCATCGAGTCCGCCTGCGTCGCGGTCACCGTCTGCGCCGTGTACGGCGCCGGACTGCTGGTCACCAAGGCGCCAGAGGGACGCCTGCTCCTGGACACGGTGAAGAGGCTGCGCGGCCGCGTCCGTCAGGCTGCATGAAAGGACTCTCATCGTGGATTCATCCACTCGCGCGGATTCGGCTGCCAGGCTGCGGACGAACCCGCGAAAGGACCTCGAGGAATGTCCGCTTGGACCACGATCGCCGTGCCGACCCGATGGCTGGAACCCACCGACGACCTGACCCTCGCGCTGGCCGAGCACCTGCCCGCGCTGTCCTCCGACGACACGATCGTGATCAGCGAGAAGGTCGCCGTACTGCTGTCCGGGGGCGCCGTCCCGATCGCCTCGCTGGGGGTCGGAGCCCTGGCGCGGTTCCTGGCCGGGAGAGTCCGGCCACGGTCGGGATCCCAGGGACTCTCGGTGCCCGCCAAGATGCAGTACGTCGTCCAGACGCAGGGCCGGGTGCGGATCAGTCTCGCCGTCCTGTGCGCCGGATTCACCCGGCCGCTCGGCCACAAGGGCATGTTCTACCGGGTGGCCGGCAACCTGGCGCGTGACCTCGACGGCGCGCGACCGCCGTACGACGACGTGCTCATCCCGCCGATGCCGCCGTACCAGGCTGTGGAGCTCTGCCGGCGCCTGGAGGCGAGGTTCCAGGCCGGGGTGGCGATCGTGGACATCAACGACTTCGGTGGATCGATCCGGGCGACGTCGTCCCGGTCGCTGCCGCCGGCCGACCTGCTCCGGATCCTCGGCGGGAACCCGCTGGGCCAGCGCCGGACCGGAACCCCGTTCGGCGTCGTCCGGCGGGCCACAGCCAATCTAGTTGCTGACGGCAATGAGGCGCCGCCGGTGCCGAGCCTCGGCGGGAGTGGCCCGAGCGGCCACCCCTCCTCCTGCTGACGAGGCTCCGAACGGGCCGCCCGGGCTTCACCCCCCACCGGGCGGCCCCTTCGTCTGTCAGTCCAGCAGCTCCGGGCCGGGCGCGAGGCGATAGCCCATGCCCCGGACGGTCTCGATCCGTTCTGGGCCGAGCTTCTTGCGCAGGTACCGGACGTAGACGTCGACGATGTTCGACCCGGGGTCGTAGTCGTACCCCCAGATGTGGCTGAGCAACTGCTGCCGCGACAGCACCTGGCCGGGGTTGCGCAGGAACATCTCCACCAGCACGAACTCCCGCGCGGTCAGCTCCACCACCCGCCCGTCCGCGGAGGCACGCCGGCTGCGCAGGTCGAGCGACAGGTCGCCGCAGCGCAGCACTGTGGGCTCCGCCGTCCGGTCGTCGCGCAGCCGCAACCGGATCCTGGCCAGCAGTTCCTCGAACCGGAACGGCTTGGGGATGTAGTCGTCCGCACCGCCTTCGAGCCCGGCGACGGTGTCGTCGACGGAGTCCCGGGCGGTCAGGATCACGACCGGCATCGTGCTGCCCGCCGCGCGCAACCGGGCCAGCACCGTGAAGCCGTCCAGGTCCGGCAGTCCGAGGTCGAGCACCAGCAGGTCGAACTCGCTGCTCAGCGCCCGCTCCAGGGCGAGCTGCCCGAAGCCCACGGTGGTCGGCGTGAAGCCGTTCGCCCGCAGGCCTTTCGCGACGAACGACGCGATCAGCTCCTCGTCCTCCGCGATCAGGATGCGGTTCACGACCGGTCCTGGTGACTCACTGTGGTTCCCCCAGGGATCTCGTACGGCGACGCCGTCCGCGGAATCTCCAGCCGGAAGGTCGCGCCACTGCCCGGCGGCGACTCCACCCAGGCATGACCGCCGTGGGCTTCGGCGATGGCCTGCACGATCGCCAGG
The DNA here is from genome assembly GCF_044458365.1 of Kribbella sp. NPDC050470. Classification (NCBI taxonomy): domain Bacteria; kingdom Bacillati; phylum Actinomycetota; class Actinomycetes; order Propionibacteriales; family Kribbellaceae; genus Kribbella; species Kribbella sp. NPDC050470. The sequence continues at coordinate 9,602 of NZ_JBITHV010000018.1, forward strand.
CCGAGCCCGGAGCCCTCCGCCCGTTGGCCGCCGCGCCCACGCCGGAAGCGTTCGAAGATCCGGACGGTGTCCTCGGCCGGGACCCCCATCCCGCTGTCCCGGACCCAGAACCGGACGACGATCGCGTTCGCCGACGACCCGATCGCGATCACGTCGTCCGGTCCGGTGAACTTGACCGCGTTCTCGGCCAGTTGCACCAGCGCCTGGGTCAGCCGCTGCGCGTCGGCCGCGATCGTCGCCTGGGCCCGTTGGTCAATACGCCACTGGCGCTTGCCGAGGGCACGCGCCTTGTCGAACACCTCGTCGGTCAGCATCTCGACATCGACCGGCGCGGGGCGCAGGAAGTCCGGCCGCTGTGCCCGGGCGAGCAGCACCAGATCCTCGACCAGCCGGCTCATCCGGTCCAGCTCGCCGACCAGCAGCGTCCGGGTCTCGGCGACGTCACGCGGGTCGGACTCGTCCAGCAGCTCCAAGTGGCCGCGCACGATCGTGATCGGCGTCCGCAGCTCGTGCCCGGCGTCGTTCAGGAACTCCCGCTGAGTGGCGAACGCATCCTCCAGCCGGTCCAGCATCGCATTGAACGTGCGGGCCAGCTCGGACACGTCGTCGTGCCCGGTGACGTCGATCCGGCGGGTCAGGTCGGTGTCGCTGATTGCCAGCGCGGTTCGCCGTACGTCGCGAATCGGGCGGAGCAACCGGCCGGCCGTCAGCCAGGCGGCCAGCGCGACCACGGCCAAGGCAACGACTGCGACGGCGAGGTAGGTGCGGATCACGTCGGCGAACTCGCCGTGCTCGGAGGCCGTGAAGTAGGCGACCACGAAGGTGCCTTGGTGATCGGACTGTTTGACCGGCATCGTCGCGTACCGGACCGGTCCGTCGGGTGAGTCGTAGCTGCCGAACACCGGGACGTCCGAGCCCGTCGTCGCGGCCCGGAACGCCGGATCGTTGTGCAGCGGGAGGGCGTCGCGAGGCGTGAAGGTCCGGTCGGGCAGGAACGCGACGATGGTCTGGTGCTCGTCCGGCACGTTCCGGCTCATCGCGACCTGGAGCAGCCGGTCGACGCTGGTGAACGGCTGCCCGGTGCCAGGATCGATCCCGGTCCGGTGGAACTCGGCGAACTCCGCGATCTCCTGCTGCAGCGAGCGGTCGATCCGGACGTCGATGCGCTCGGTCTCGAGCAGGTACGCCGTACCGGCGGCGCCGGCCATGCCGAGGGCGGTGAGCACGATGACCCAGGCCAGGATCCGGGCCCGGACCGACCGGACCACCTCCGAGCCCGCGCCGACCAGCCGGCCGACCCCGGCCGGCTGCTCAGCCGTCCCCGCCTGCTTCGCCGTCGTCCCCGTCCGTTGCGCCTGCACTGCCGTTGCGGTCGTCATCATCATCGTCCATGCCTTCACCCCGGGTGCTGGACCGCACCGGCCGGCTCGGCTTCGGGGCCGGTTTCGGCGCCGTGGCCTGGGTCCGGGCCGGTGCCCGGGTCTTCGTCGCGGTCGGTGCCGGCGCCGGTTCCGGCGTCGGCGTGACCGTGTGAGGTGGTGTAGCCGGGGTACTCGGTCCGGGCACGACCAACGGTTCGCCGAGATCGGGCGGATCGGCCTTCGCGCCGAACAGCGCGGCCGCCGCGACCCCGAAACCGGCCGCTCCGGTCAGCGCCAACGTCACCAGCCTGGGAGACAAGAGCATGCTCAGACTATGGCGCGCCCAGCAGGCGCCCCCATGAAATCTGGATGAGAATCCCTTCATCGACCGCCCCGCCTCGAGGGAGTTCCGCTTGTGAAGGTCTATTCCGACGTCGGCTCGCAGCGGTTCGGGCAGGTGCTGGGTGATCTGATGCTGGTGGGGTGGGTCTGGCTGTGTGTGCAGCTCGGCCGGCTGGTCTTCCGGATCACCAACGCGCTCGGCACCCCCGGGCGGAAGGCGGCCGAGGCGGGCGACGGGCTGGCGGGTGACCTGCGCAGGCTGTCGGAGCCGATCGGGAAGGTGCCGGCGGTCGGCGATCAGCTCCGGTCGCCGGTGGATGGAGCCGCCGCCGCGGCCGGGCGGCTCGCACAGGCCGGGCGGGACCAGGCGCACGCGGTGGAGCAACTCGCCTACGTGCTGGCCGGTGTGACGATCGGGCTGCCGGTGCTGTTCGCTTTGCTGCTCTGGCTGCCGCGGCGGATCCGGTTTTCCCGGCGGGCGACCGCAGCGCAGAAGTTCATCGACAACGATGCGGACCTGGACCTGTTCGCGCTTCGGGCGATGGCCAACCAGCCGATGCACCGGCTGGCCAAGATCTCCGACGACCCGGTCGCCGCGTGGCGCGAAGGCGACCGGGACATCATCGGCCGGCTCGCCGACCTGGAGCTCCGCAGCACCGGCCTGAAAGCACCTTCGTAACGACCTCACAGAGGGTGCCTCTTCGAGGCACTACTCTCATCGCATGGCGCGGGTGTTGCTGGTCGAGGACGATCATGCGATCCGGACGTCGCTGGGCAAGTCCCTGACGGCGGCCGGGCATGTCGTCACGGCCGTGGCCGCCGGCGCCGACGGGGTCGCCGTGGTGGCCCGGGACCGGCCCGACGTACTGCTGCTCGATCTCGGCCTGCCCGACCTGGACGGCCGGGACGTGCTGGCGATGGTTCGTTCGGTGAGCGACGTACCGGTGATCGTGGCGACGGCGCGTGACGACGACGCCAGCGTGGTCAAGCTGCTCGATGCGGGCGCGGACGACTACGTGATCAAGCCGTTCAGCTCGGCCCAGATCGACGCGCGGATCCGTGCCGTCCTGCGCCGCCTCGGCCAGGACCAGCAAGGCGAGACGATCGTCGACCTCGGCGCATTGCGGATCGATCCACGCAGTCGCGAGGTGACTGTCGATGGCGCGCCGGTCGACCTGACCCGCAAGGAGTTCGACCTGCTGCTCGCGCTGTCCCGCCGGCCCGGCGCGGTGGTCAGCAAGCGTGAGTTGCTCGCCGAGGTGTGGGGCCTGCCGTGGGGTGGCGGTGACCGTACGGTCGACGTCCACCTGTCCTGGTTGCGCCGCAAGCTGGGGGAGACGGCGGCCGAACCGCGGTTCCTGCACTCGGTTCGCGGTGTCGGCGTGAAGCTGTCGGGCGGCTGACCATGCGCCGGCGGATCCTGCTCCTGTCGGTCGGCATGACCACGCTGGTCGTGCTGGCATTCGCCGTACCGCTGATCATCCTGCTGCGGAGCACGACCGCGTCGGAGTCGAAGGAACAGGCGCGGTACCGGGCCGAGTCGGTGGCCTACTACGTCGGCGACAAGGCCCACACGCCGGACGACATCACGGCGTACATCGAAGGCCTGGAGAACGAGGGGCCCGGCAACATCTCGGTGCGCCTGGCCGACGGTACGACGCTGGGCAAGCCACCACCCGGTGGAGTCTCGGCGCCGAAGCCGCTGCCGAGTGACTACGACGACGGCGGCGACGGCAAGAAGGGACCGCCGAAGATCGGTGACGCCGACTACCGCGACGTCGGCGGCGGGATGGCGGTCGAGGTCGGCGTCGGCACCGAGGACGGCCCCGCCTCCGTCTGCCTGTTCCTGACCTCCGACGAGTTGTACGACGGCCTCGTCCCGCGGGTCCTGATCCTGATCGGCGGCAGCCTGCTCGTCCTGCTGCTCAGCATCGTCGGCGCCGAGCTCGTCTCCCGCCGCCTCGCCCGCCCACTCGAAGAGACAGCGCGTACGGCGGAACGCCTGGCTCGCGGCGACATGGACGCCCGTGCTCCGACGACCGGCCCGGCCGAGGTCGCCAAGGTCGGCGCCGCCCTCAACGGGCTGGCCGACCGGATCGACGAGGTGATCGCCGTCGAACGCGAGGCCGTCGCCGACCTGTCCCATCGCCTCCGGACACCATTGACCGCACTCCGACTGCAGGTCGAGGCACTGCCGGATCGCGAGCGCGCCGAGGAGCTCAACACCCAGGTGAACAGCCTGGAGCGGACCCTGACCGCGGTGATCAGCGCGGCCCGACGACCACAGCGAGAAGGCCGCGTGCCGCACTGCGACGCGGTTGAGGTGACGCGCAACCGGGCCGCCTTCTGGGAACCGCTCTTCGAGGACCAGGGCCGGGAGCTCGCACTCGACCTGCCGAGGCCGCCGGCCATGGTCCGCTCGTCCGCCGAGGACCTCGGCGCCGCGCTGGACGCGCTGGTCGAGAACGTGGTCGCGCACACCCCCGATGGCACACCGGCCCGGATCACGCTGACGCGCGAGCCGCACGGCGTACGCATCGTCGTCGCCGACAAGGGGCCGGGGATCCCGCTCGGCGCCGGCGAACGCGGCCGCAGCGACCGCGGCTCCACCGGCCTCGGCCTCGACATCGCCCGCCGCTGCGCCGAAGCCGCGGGTGGTCAGCTGACCATCGGCCGCAACGAGGTTGTGCTTACTCTCGCGACTCCGTGAGGCTGTGCAGCGTGGTGCGGGGAGACTGTCCGTACTCGGCGCGATAGGCGGCTGCGAACCGGCCGTGGTGGTGGAAACCCCAGTGAGCGGCGATCGACGTGACGCTGGTCGTGGCGGCGTCGGCTTCCTGCAGTGCTTGGTGCGCCAGCGCCAGCCGGACCCGCCGGACGTAGCCCATCGGCGTCGTGCCGAGATGGTGCTGGAACGCCAACTGGACCGCGCGTGGCGTGACCGACACGGCCCGTGCGATGTCGGCCAGGCTGAGGTCGGACTGCGGGTGCGACTCGATGAAATCGATCGCCCGTCGCAGGGTGGCCGGATGGGCGTCGCGACGGTCGCCGGCGACCGTCTCCGTCGGCACGGTGCTGGGGAATGCGTTGAGCACGCTGGCAGCCAGCAATTGTGAGGCGGTTGAGGCGACCAGGCTGCCGGCCGGGATGTCGGGTTGGGAAAGCACCGAGTCACGCAGGTAGCTGATGGTGTCGATCAACTGGCGCCCGGCCGCAGGCGAAACCGGCCGGTGATCGAGCAGCCGCACCGGGGCCGAGCTGATGCCGGCGACCTGGGTCAGCAGTTGCGGGTCGAACATGACGATGTTGTAGCGGGAGTGCCGGATCGTTCCCCGGTACGGCCGGTCGGGTGGCGCGAAGGCGAACACCTCACCCGGACCGAAGCTCTCCCGCCAGCCGTCGGTCTCCTGGTCCTCGATGCCGCCGGACTCGATCAGGCACAGGCAGATCCGGCCCAGCGGGTCCGCGTCGTACTGCATGTCGAAGCCGATGTCGATCCGGTCGATGCTGACGGAAGCGATCACGTCACGGATGACCTCGGCGTGGAAGTGCTCGCTGGAGCTGCCGATCTGCATCGTCGTGTACGCGCTGTTCAGGAACTCCTCGGTGTCGGCGACATCGCGGCTGCTGAACACGAGCGACTCCATCACGCCTCCTGCGCTCCGGGCCCGGCGGTCGCCGGGGGACCAGCCTAGACGGCCGCCCGGCATTCGTCCGGAGTGCGAAGCCACCTGCGCCGATCGTTCGTTCTCCGGCTTGAGGGCCGGCCCCCGCGAGACCAACACTCGCAGCGTGGAGGGGACTGTGGGCGCGGCCCAGAGGAGTGGGGTGGGCCGCGCCCATGAACTCGTCGAGCTCGCGACTGAGCTGGTCGCGCTCGACACCGTCGCCGCGACCGCCGCCCTCGGGGTAGCAGCGGGCCGGGAGTTGCTCGGAGCTGAGGGCGCAGTGAGCATCCAGGTACGCCGCCGGCGCCGGCTGACTCCGGTGGCGGCGAGTGACCCACTGCTTGCTCTCGCCGATGCGTGGCAGGTCGCGGACGACGAAGGCCCGGCGGTCGATGTCGCCGCCGGTGCGGCCTCCGCGGGGTGCTCGGACCTGGCGACCACACCGCTGTGGCCCGGCTGGGCAAGCGGAGCCGCGGCGCTCGGCTGGCGTGGCTGGCTCAGCGTCCCACTGATCGGCCGCCGGAAGAGCGTGCTCGGCGTGCTCACCTACGCCCACCCCAAGCCGGACACGATCGGCTCCGAGCTGGCCGGTGCCGTGGCCGTGCTTTCGTCGTACCTGTCGATCGCGATCGACACGGCCCGAACCATGGAGAGCCTGGCCGTCGCCGCCGACAGCCAGGCCCATGTGGCGGTGGCCGTCGGCCTCCTGATGGAGCGCTACCGGCTCAACGCGGAGCAGGCGTTCAGCGTGCTCAGCCGCTACTCCCAGGATCGGAACGTCAAGGTCCGCGACCTCGCGACCGACCTGATCCTCAACCGACGGCTCCCCGGCTCAGCCGGTCAGGGAGCGCTGGACCAGGGAGACCAGGAAGTCCGCAGCGGCTGAGGTGTCGTAGCCGGGGTCGTTGAGGCGCTCGATGACGATCGAGTCGATGGCGCCGCCGATGATGATCGCGAGGGTCCGGGCGTCCGCGTCGGGCATGTCGGACGCGCGGGCCGCGGTGAGCAGGTCGGCGAGCGGACGCCACCGGTCGGCCGTGTTCGCCAGGTCGCCCGCGTCGGTCATCGCCTCGATGATCACCCGGGTGTGCCGCGGGTGCTCGCGCAGGTGGCCGATCATCGAGCGGATGTAGGCCGCGGGCCGATCGGCCGGCGCGGCGGCCTCGACGGCGGCGGCGACCGTCCCGACCAGGGCGTCGAGGACATACTTGTGGGCTTCCCGGAGCACCGCGTCCTTGGACGGGAAGTGGTACAGCACCGCCGCCTTGGTGATCTCCGCGCCCTCCGCGATCCGGGCCAGCGAGGTGCCGCCGTACCCGTGCTCGGCGACGAGGCCGATGGTCACGTCGATCAGCTGGGCCCGCCGCGCCTGCTCGGTCAGGGTCAGGCGGCGCTCGCCGGTTCTTGGCTTTGGCATGGCCCTCAACTTACCGTACGATCAAATTACTTACCAAACGGTTAGGAGAGGAAAATCGTGACGGAGAAGCCGAAACGCCGGTGGCGGCGGCGAGGCCTGATCACGCTCGGGGTGCTGGTGGTGATCGTCGCCGGGTTCGCGCTGGTCCTGCGGACGCCGTCGCCGGTCGGCCACTGGAACAGCGCCGAGGGATATGACCGGTTCGTGCGGATCTACGACCAGGTGAAGGAGGAGTTGCCGGAGCCGGCCGTCACCCGCGACATCCGGACGGACTTCGGCTACGTGCGGATCTACCGGTTCGACGGGCCGAGCAAGCGCGCCGAGCCGCTGGTGTTGCTGCCGGGGCGGGCGTCGGCGTCGCCGGTTTGGGCCGGCAACCTGCCCTCGCTGCTCCGGGTGGCCGACGTCTACACCATCGACCTGCTCGGTGAGCCTGGGATGAGCGTGCAGAACAAGCCGATCACCTCCGCCGACGACCAGGCCGCTTGGTTGAACCAGGTGCTGGAGGCCTTGCCGGAGGAGAAGTTCCACCTCGTCGGGTTGTCGATCGGCGGCTGGACCGCGACGAACCTCGCAGTGCGCCAGCCGGCGCACGTGGCCAGCCTGACCACGATCGACCCCGTCTACGTGTACGACGGCATGCCGGTCGAGACGATGATCCGAGCGATCCCCGCGAGTGTCCAATGGCTGCCGAAGTCCTGGCGGGACAGCTTCAACTCCTATACCGCCGGTGGTGCGCCGGTCGAGGACGAGCCGGTCGCGGACATGATCGAAGCCGGGATGAGCGGCTACACGCTGCGGCTGCCGCAGCCGCAGCGGATCACCGAGGACGAGTTGTCCAAGCTGACCGTGCCGGTTCTGGCGATCATCGCCGGGAAGTCCGTCATGCACGACCCCAAGACCGCGACCGCGACGGCGGAGCGGGCCCTGCGCAACAAAACCGTGCGGGTGTACCCGGAGGCGTCACACGCGATCAACGGCGAGTACCCGGACGAGCTCGCAGCCGACCTGGAGACCTTCCTGCCGTGAGTTGGTCAGCCAAGGTCACACCCGGCTGGGGTCAGCTGAGGATGCCGTAGTCGCGGATCTTGCGGTAGATGGTGGCTCGGGACATGCCGAGGGCGGTGGCGGCGGTGGTTTTGTCGCCGTTGTGGGCGGCGAGGGCGCCGACGATGGCGTCGCGTTCGAGGGCTTCCATCCGGGTGAGGTGCCGGCGGGTGGTGGCGTGGCACTCGGCGGGCAGGTCATCCAGCTCGACGACCCCGGAGCGTCGGCGCCGGGCGACGTCGGTCAGGACGGTCCGGAGATGGGTGACGTTGCCGGACCAGGGGAGTCGCATCAACTGGTTCATCGCGCCGGCGGACAGGGTCACACCGGTGATGCCGGCCCGGCTCAGCAGGCTTCGGACCAGGGCCGGCACGTCCTCGAGGTGATGCCGCAGCGGCGGTACGGCGACAGTCCGCGGGAAGAAGCTGAGCAGTTGGGTCCCGAGCGCGTCCTCGTCGGAGCGACCGGTCAGCACGCTCAGCGCGATCCACGGATCCCGGCCGATCGCGCCGTCCCGAGCGTTCTGCAGCAGGTCGGCCAAACCGTGGATGACCTCGTCGGACGCCACCTCGGCATGCCGGACGATCAGGTCGGACCCAGACTCCAGCTCACTCGCAGCAGTCGCGACGACCTCGGGATCGTCGGCATCCAGCACCGCCAGCCGCCGGGCCGGCGTCGTGTAGTCGTGGACCGCGCGGAGCAGGGTGGTCTTGCCGACACCAGGTTCGCCCTCGGCCACGAGCCATTCCGAACGACCGCACGCGTCCAGGACCTCCTGCGTGGTGTGCCGCCACAACGCGCTGGTCCCGGCCATCCCAGGCACCGCGGGGACCCGCGTCCCGGCACGCGGCGCCGACCGCTGCTCCCGGATCTGGATGATGCCGCCGGCCAGCGTCTCGCCGAGGAACGTCGGCTGGTAGGCCAGCCGCGCGCTGATCCCGCTCGGCAGGTCGGCGATGAAGGTCAGCGGTTTGGTGCCGCCGCGGGCGTCCCGGGTGCGGTCGATGAGCGCGGCCTGGTCGGTGGAGTCGAAGTGCTGCTGGGCGTGCGCGTTGATCATGAACACCTCGTCGCCGAGCGCGATCACCGAACCGCCGGTGTGCCGGCAGACCGCGTAGTACTCGCTCAGCAGCGCCTGGTCCAGCGCGTTCGCCTCCTCGATGATGCGCTCCTGGATCCGCCGGGCGGCGATCTTGGCCACCGACAGCAGTACGGCGTTGGAGTTCCGCGCCTGGGTGGTGATGTCCAGGACGCCGAGCAGCCCGCCGGTGATCGGATGCGTGATCGGCGCCCCGGCACACGCGAAGTTGCGTAGTACACCGGTGTAGTGCTCGGCGCCGAGGACCAGGATGGGGCCGCCGACCTCGAGCGCCGTACCGATGCCGTTGGTGCCGACCTCGGACTCGGCGTACCGGAACCCCGGCGCCAGGTCGACCGCGTCGAGGCGCCGGATCAGGGACCGGTCGCCGCCGCGGCGGTCCAGCACGATCCCCTTGGCATCGGTCAGGATGATGCACACCGGCTCGTCGGTCAGTTCCGACGACAGCGCGTCGATGACCGGCCGCGCGGCCCGGCTCAGCGTGGTGTCGAAGTCGATGCCGGGGAAGTACGCCGGGGCCGGCTGGTCGAGGTCGACGGCCGAGGCCTGAGAGCGCTGCCACGACATCTTGATCGAGTTCCGGACCGGCAGGTCAGTGGCCATCCCGGCTCCCTCCGCTCGGCGGCGCTGTTCGACAGCGGAACACGAACAACGGTACTGCGCAAGCCTGTGACCGCCGTCTCACATTGAGACAGGACTTGTGTCTGCGCACCGCTTTCATTCCTGCAACGCAGCTCAGCCGAACCGATGGAGCCGGCAGACACCGGCTCCCGACCCTGGAGGCAGACATTGAGCAGGCAGAGTCTCACCAAGGCGCATGCCAAGATCACCGAGCTCTCGTGGGAGCCCACGTTCGCGACGCCGGCCACCCGGTTCGGCACCGACTACACCTTCGAGAAGGCTCCCAAGAAGGATCCGCTGAAGCAGATCATGCGGTCCTACTTCCCGATGGAGGAGGAGAAGGACAACCGGGTGTACGGCGCCATGGACGGCGCGATCCGGGGGAACATGTTCCGCCAGGTCCAGCAGCGCTGGCTGGAGTGGCAGAAGCTGTTCCTGTCGATCATCCCGTTCCCGGAGATCTCCGCCGCCCGGGCGATGCCGATGGCGATCGACGCCGTACCGAACCCGGAGATCCACAACGGGCTGGCGGTGCAGATGATCGACGAGGTCCGGCACTCGACGATCCAGATGAACCTCAAGCGGCTGTACATGAACAACTACATCGACCCGGCCGGGTTCGACATGACCGAGAAGGCGTTCGCGAACAACTACGCGGGCACCATCGGCCGGCAGTTCGGTGAGGGGTTCATCACCGGCGACGCGATCACCGCGGCGAACATCTACCTGACCGTGGTGGCCGAGACCGCCTTCACCAACACGCTGTTCGTGGCGATGCCGGACGAGGCCGCGGCCAACGGCGACTACCTGCTGCCGACGGTCTTCCACTCGGTGCAGTCCGACGAGTCGCGGCACATCAGCAACGGCTACTCGATCCTGCTGATGGCGCTGGCCGACGAGCGGAACCGGCCGCTGCTCGAGCGCGACCTGCGCTACGCGTGGTGGAACAACCACTGCGTCGTGGACGCGGCGATCGGCACCTTCATCGAGTACGGCACCAAGGACCGGCGCAAGGACCGGGAGAGCTATGCGGAGATGTGGCGCCGCTGGATCTACGACGACTACTACCGCAGCTACCTGCTGCCGCTGGAGAAGTACGGCCTGGTCATTCCGCACGACCTGGTCGAGGAGGCCTGGAAGCGGATCGTGGACAAGGGCTACGTGCACGAGGTGGCCCGGTTCTTCGCCACCGGCTGGCCGGTCAACTACTGGCGGATCGACGCCATGACCGACAAGGACTTCGAGTGGTTCGAGGACAAGTACCCCGGCTGGTACTCGAAGTACGGCAAGTGGTGGGAGAACTACAACCGGCTCGCCTACCCCGGCCGGAACAAGCCGATCGCGTTCGAGGACGTCGGCTACCAGTACCCCCACCGCTGCTGGACCTGCATGGTGCCGGCCCTGATCCACGAGGACATCGTGGTCGAGAAGGTCGACGACCAGTGGCGCACGTACTGCTCGGAGACCTGCTACTGGACCGACGCGGTCGCGTTCCGCGGCGAGTACGACGGCCGGCCGACGCCCAACATGGGCCGGCTGACCGGGTTCCGGGAGTGGGAGACCCTGCACCACGGCAAGGACCTGGCCGACATCGTGTCCGACCTCGGCTACGTCCGCGACGACGGCAGGACGCTGATCGGCCAGCCGCACCTGGACCTGGACGACCCGAAGAAGATGTGGACCCTCGACGACGTCCGCGGCAACACCTTCAACAGCCCGAACGTGCTGCTGAACGAGATGTCCGACGCCGAGCGCGAGGCGCACATCGCCGAGTACCGCGCCAACGGCACCGTGGCTGAGTCATCGGTCGCCTGACCGCACCCGAACAGGCTGGTGGCGCCGCCGGGGATGAGCGCCGCCACCAGCCGCTGCACCCAGTGTGAGGAGGGCCGACGTGGCCGACACCCACCGGATCCGGTTCGAGCCGGTCGACATCGAGATGGACGTCACCGAGGACGACAAGATCCTCGACGCGGCGTTCCGGCAGGGCATCCACCTGATGCACGGCTGCAAGGAGGGGCAGTGCTCCGCCTGCAAGTCGTACGTGCTGGAAGGTGACCTGCAGATGGAGCGCTACTCCACCTTCGCGTGCAACGACGCCGAGGTGGCCGAGGGCTACGTGCTGCTGTGCCGGGCGCACGCGTTCAGCGACTGCACGATCGAGTTGCTCAACTTCGACGAGGAGGAACTGCTCGGCGGCGTCCCGATCCAGACCGTGAGCTCGCGGGTGGAGGCGATCGAACCGGTCACCCGGGACATCGTGTCGCTGCGGCTGCGGACCGAGCGGGCGTTCGAGTTCCGGCCGGGCCAGTACGCCGACATCACCATCCCCGCCACCGACGAGCACCGGTCGTTCTCGATGGCGACCACCCAGTCGACGCCGGACCAGCTCGAGTTCCTGATCAAGAAGTACCCGGGCGGCCGGTTCTCCGCACTGCTCGACGGCGAGCTCGCGGTGGGCGACGAGTTGTCGCTGACCGGGCCGTACGGCTCGTCCACGCTGAAGGACGGCCACGTGCTGCCGGTCGTCTGCGTGGCCGGCGGGGCCGGGATGGCTCCCATTCTGTCCATCCTGCGGCACCTGCGGGAGTCCGGCAGCACCCGTCCGGTCCGGTTCTACTACGGCGCCCGGACCGCGGCCGACCTGTTCTACCTCGACGCGATCGAGGAGCTCGGTGCGGACCTCACCGGCTTCGAGTTCGTCGCCTGCCTGTCCGATTCGGCCGACGGCGCGGGCGAGCTCCAGGTCGAGCACGGCAATGTCACCGACGTCGTCGAGCGGCGGGAGGCGGAGCTGCACCGCAACGAGGTGTACCTCTGCGGACCGCCCCCGATGGTCGACGCGGCCTTGGCGTTGCTGGAGGCAAACGACGTACCGAAGGACCAGGTCTTCTACGACAAGTTCACCAGCCCAGCGACTACCGATGGAGTCTGAGATGGCGCAAACCAAGCAGCGCAGCTTCCCGCGGATCGAGTTCACCGACTCGGAGGCCGGGGCGCTGGAGTTCCCGAGCTCGAAGAGCCGGAGCTACAACTACTACCGGCCGGCCAAGCTGCGGGCGACGATGTACGAGGACGTCACCGTCGACGTGCAGCCCGATCCCGACCGGCACCTGACCCAGGGCTGGATCTACGGGTTCGGCGACGGGCCGGGCGGCTACCCGAAGGAGTGGACGAAGGCGCAGTCGTCCAACTGGCACGCGTTCCTGGACCCGAACGAGGAGTGGGACCAGACCATCTACCGGAACAACTCCGCGGTGGTCCGCCAGGTCGACCTGTGCCTGCAGAACGCCAAGCGGGCCAGGGCGTACGACGGCTGGAACCCGGCCTGGCTGAAGTTCATCGAGCGCAACCTCGGCGCCTGGATGCATGCCGAGAACGGTCTCGGCCTGCACGTCTTCACCGCCGTACAGCGGTCCGGCCCGACCAACATGATCAACACCGCGGTCGCGGTGAACGCGGCGCACAAGCTGCGGTTCGCGCAGGACCTGGCGCTGTTCAACCTCGACCTTTCCGAGGCCGACGTACCGTTCGACGGCTCGGCGCACAAGGAGGTCTGGAAGGACGCCGCCGAGTGGCAGCCGACCCGCGAGCTGGTCGAGCGGCTGACCGCCGTCGGTGACTGGTGCGAGCTGTTGTTCGCGACCAACGTCGTCTTCGAGCAGCTGGTCGGTTCGCTGTTCCGCACCGAGTTGGTCATGCAGATCGCGGCCCGCAACGGCGACTACATCACGCCGACGATCGTCGGCACCGGTGAGCACGACTACGACCGCGACCTCGCCTACACCCGGAACCTGTTCCGCCTGCTGACCCGGGACGAGCAGTACGGCGAGGCCAACAAGCAACTGTTCGGCGAGTGGCTCGGGATCTGGGTGCCGCGCAGCCTCGCCGCCGCGCAGGCGCTGCAGCCGATCTGGTCGCAGCCGGCCGACAAGGCGGTCACGTTCGCGGCGAGTTTCGACGCCGCCAAGCAGAAGTTCCGTTCGCTGCTCGACGAGCTCGGGCTCGACTCTCCGAAGGAGCTGGACCAGTGACGATGCAGTTCGGATCCGAGACCGCGTTCTCGAACAAGTGCGGTGTGACCCTGATGAACACGCCGGTCGGCCGGGTGGTCGCGGACGTGATGGGCGCCAAGGACGGCGTCGAGCTGACCGAGTACCCGTCGATGATCCGGGTCGACGGCGTCGGCCTGCTCGACTTCGACTACGCCGAGCTGACCGACGCCCTCGGCTCGGAGTTCGACGGCTCGATCTTCGAGGAGATCAGCTCCACCCACTACGGCCGGATGGTCCACCTCGACGACAAGACGATCCTGTTCGCCAGCCCCGAGGACGCCGCCGAGTACATCGGCTTCGACCTCACCGCGCACTGAGAGGCGGCGGCATGTACTCCAAGGACGGCGAGAACTACTACGTGGTGGACGCCCACGTGCACATCTGGGACGGCCGCGAGTCGAACCTGAAGAACGTGCACGGCAAGCAGTTCATCGACTGCTTCTACGACTACCACAAGAACCTCAGTCCCGAAGAGGTCGTCTGGGACTACGACACCTACACCTACTACGGCGGCCAGCGGCTGATGAAGGACCTGTTCGAGGACGGGTACGTCGACCACGCGATCTTCCAGGCCACCCTGCTCAGCGACTTCTACAAGACCGGGTTCGGCCAGACCGAGGAGGCGTTCGGCCTGGCGACCGAGCACCCGGACAAGCTGACCTACAACCACGCCTACGACCCGCGGTACGGCGAGGCCGGCCTGGAGCAACTGCGCCGGGACGCCGACCGGATGGGCCTGAAGGGCGTCAAGCTCTACACCGCCGAGTGGCACGGCGACTCCCGCGGCTACAAGCTCGACGACCCGTGGTCGCGCCGGTACCTCGAGGAGTGCCTGAAACTCGGCATCACCAACATCCACGTGCACAAGGGCCCGACGATCCGGCCGCTGGACCGGGACGCCTTCGACGTCGCCGACATCGACAAGGTCGCCACCGACTACCTCGACCTGAACTTCATCGTGGAGCACGTCGGCCTGCCCCGGCTGGAGGACTTCTGCTGGATCGCCACCCAGGAGTCCAACGTGTACGGCGGTCTCGCGGTCGCGATGCCGTTCATCCACACCCGGCCGAAGTACTTCGCCCAGATCATCGGCGAGCTGCTCTACTGGCTCGGCGAGGACAAGATCTTCTTCGCCAGCGACTACGCGCTGTGGACGCCGAAGTGGCTGATCGAGCAGTTCGTCGACTTCCAGATCCCGGCGGACCTGACCGAGTACGCGCCGATCACGACCGCGCAGAAGAAGAAGATCCTCGGGCTCAACGCGGCCGCCATGTACGGCCTCGACGTACCCGAAGAGCTGCGGCTGCCGACCGACGCCGGTGACACCCCGGTCGAGGTGGCGGCGGGCGCCCGATCATGACTGAGTTGGATGCTACGCCTCCGGCGCAGCGGGTCATGGGGCTGGAACTCCCAGCCTTCCCTCGTCCCTCCGGTCGCTTCGCTCCCTCCGCTCCTCAGTCCAGGCAGGGAGGCCCCATGACCGGGGTCGCGACGTCGCTGGTGCACGAGGTGCTGGCAGCGTTGTCGACGGTGCTGGATCCGGAGCTGGACGAGCCGATCACCGACCTCGGGTTCGTCCGGTCGTTGGGTATCGACGACGCCGGGGTGACCGTGCGGTTGCGGCTGCCGACGTCGTTCTGCTCGCCGAACTTCGCCTACCTGATGGCGTCGGACGCGCAGGACGCGTTACACCGGATCGACGGTCTCGGCCGGGTCGTGGTGCAGCTCGACGACCACCATGACTCGGACAAGATCAACGCCGGCCTGGCCGCCGACGCCGGGTACGTCGGCACCTTCGGCGTCGAGGCCGAGACCAGCCTGGACGAACTGCGCGCGATCTTTCGCCGCAAGGCGCACACCGCGGCGATGGAGCGCAGCGCCGCCGCACTGCTCCGGGACACCGACCTGCAGGTCGACGAGCTGCACCGCATCACGCTCGCCGACCTGCCGGACGGACCGTCCAAGGAGGCACTGGTACGTCGCCGAGTCGCCATCGGGCTCGGCGTCGAGCCCGGCGATCCGGTGGTGGTCGACGAGTACGGCGGTGCGCTCGAACCAGCCGCCGTACCGCTGCGGCTGCGGTTCGCCAAGGCTGTGCGGATCTCCATCGAGGGGAACTCGCACTTCTGCCGCGGACTGCTCGCCACCCGGTATGCCGACACCGGCACGTCCACCCGCATCACGAACCTGAGGAGCACGGCATGAGAGCGGTCCAAGTCGTCGGCTACCACACGAAGCTGCAGCTGACCGACGTACCGGAGCCGAAGATCGAGGGGCCGCTCGACGTGATCGTGAAGATCGGCGGCGCGGGGGTGTGCAGGACGGATCTGCACATCCTCGAAGGACAGTGGGCGGAGAAGAGCGGCGTCACACTCCCGTACACGATCGGCCACGAGAACGCGGGCTGGGTGCACGCGGTCGGGTCCGCGGTGACGAACGTTGCCGTGGGCGACAAGGTGATCCTGCACCCGTTGATCACCTGCGGTCTGTGCCGGGCCTGCCGGTTCGGCGACGACGTGCACTGCGAGAACAGCGGGTTCCCGGGGATCGACACCGACGGTGGGTACGCCGAATACCTCCGGACCACCGCCCGCAGTGTGGTCCGAATCGACGACAACCTGGAACCCGCCGACGTCGCGGCCCTCGCGGACGCCGGGCTGACGGCGTACCACGCGGCGGCCAAGGTGGCCCGCGCCACCCGGCCCGGGGACGTCTGCGTGATGATCGGCGCCGGCGGTCTCGGCCACATCGGCATCCAGGTGCTGAAGGCGATCTCGGCCGCGACCATCGTCGTGGTCGACCGCAACCCGGCCGCCGTCGAGCTCGCCGTCGAGATCGGCGCCGACCACGGCATCGTTGCCAACGGCACCCAGGTCCGGGACGTCCTGGACCTGACCGGTGGGCACGGCGCCGAGGCGGTGATCGACTTCGTCGGCGAGGGCGGCGCGACCGCCGAGGGCGTGGCGATGCTGCGCCGGGCCGGCAACTACTACGTCGTCGGGTACGGCGAGAACCTCGACGTCCCGACGATCGACATCATCTCCACCGAGATCAACTTCATCGGCAACCTGGTCGGCTCCTACACCGACCTGCAGGAGCTGATGGTGCTCGCCGCGCAGGGCAAGGTCACCCTGCACACCACCAAGTACCCGCTCGCCGACTTCCAGCAGGCGATCGACGACCTCGACGCGGGCAGAGTCCGCGGCCGGGCGATTCTCATCCCGTGACCCGACTGTCACATCCGTGACGTGAAAGGCGGCTCGACCATGGCCAAGGAACTGAGGTTCAACGAGGAAGCACGACGGTTGCTCGAGTCCGGGGTGAACTCCCTGGCCGACGCGATCAAGGTGACACTGGGTCCGAAGGGGCGCAACGCCGTACTGGAGAAGCTCACCGGGCCGCCGACCATCACCAACGACGGCGTCACGATCGCCCGGGAGATCCAGCTGCGCGAGCCGTTCGCCAACATGGGCGCGCAGCTGGTCAAGGAAGTCGCGATGAAGACCAACGGCGTGGTCGGCGACGGGACCACGACAGCCACTGTGCTCGCCCAGGCGATGGTCCGCGAAGGCCTGCGCGCGGTCGACGCCGGCGCCAACCCGATGCGGGTACGGCGCGGCATCGAGCAGACCGTCCCGGTCGTGGTCGAGACGCTGCGGTCGTGGGCCGCCGAGGTCGGCGGCAAGCAGGACCTGCGGCACATCGCGACGCTGGCGGCCAGTGACGACGAGTCGATCGGCGAGGTGATCGCGGAGGCGGTCGAGCGGGTCGGCCGCAACGGTGTCGTCACCACCGAGGAGTCGGACTCGATCGGGCTGTCGGTCGAGGTGGTCGACGGGATCGAGTTCGACCACGGCTACATCTCGATGTACATGGTCACCGACAAGGAGCGGATGGAGACCGTGTACGAGAACCCGGTCATCGTGCTCACCAACAAGAAGATCACGCAGGTGCAGGAGATCATGCCGGCCGTCGAGGTGGCCAAGCGCGCCGACCGGCCGCTGGTGGTGCTCGCCGAGGACGTCACCGGGCCCGCGCTGCAGCTGCTCGTCGGCGGCAACATGCACAACACGATGCAGTCGGTCGTCGTACGCGCTCCTGGCTTCGGTCATCGCCGGGTCGCGGAGCTGGAGGACCTCGCGGTGGCGCTCGGCGGACATGTGATCGCCAACGACACCGGCCTCGAGCTGAACGAGGTCGCGCTCGAGCACCTCGGGTCCTGCGACCGGATCACGATCACCGAGAACAGTACGACGATCGTCGGCGGTCATGGCGACGAGCGAGCGGTCGAGGCCCGGCTGCGCCAGCTCGAGACCCAGTTCGAGCGCGCCCGGATCGAGGCGGACCAGGACAACCTCCAGCTCCGGCTGGCCCGGCTGTCCGGCCGGGTGGCCGTCATCCGGGTCGGCGGCGCGACGAGTGTCGAGCTCAAGGAGCGGATGCTCCGGGTCGAGGACTCGCTCGCCGCAACCCAGGCCGCGCTCGAGGAGGGCGTGGTGGCCGGCGGCGGTACGGCGCTCGTCCAGGCGCAGGACGCGGTGTCGCGGGTCGAGTTGCTCGACGACGACGCGGTCGGTCGCGAGGTGGTTCGCCGGGCGCTGCCCGAGCCGCTGCGCTGGATCGCGATCAACGCCGGGTACGACGGCGACGAGGTGGTCGCGCGAGTCGCCGATCTCCCGTTGGGCCACGGGTTCAACGCGCTGACCGGCCACTACGGCGACATGTTCGACGAGGGCGTGATGGACCCGCTCAAGGTCACCCGCGCGGCCCTGGAGAGCGCGGCGTCGATCGCGGCGCTGCTGATCACCACCGAGACCGCTGTGGTGGAGGAGGTCATGGGCCACCCCGGCGAGATCCTCGCCCCCGGCTTCGGCGACCTGGCCGAAGGCATGGTCCGGCCCTCCAACATCTACTGAGCCATGACCCTCGACCAGCTCCCACGCGGCTCCAGTGCGGTGATCACCGCACTGGACACCCGCGGCGCCGAACGCCACCGGCTGATGGACCTCGGCGTACTCCCCGGCAGAAAGGTCCGCCCCGACCTGACCAGCCCGCTCGGCGACCCCACGGCCTACCTGGTCTGCGAAAGCCTGATAGTCCTCCGCCGCTCCCAGGCCCGCGCGATTCATGTCGAACTGGTGAAAACATGAGTCACGACTGTGGGAGTTGTGGGCTGAATCCGCAGCGGTTGCAGGTGGTTGCCGGTGGCCACGACTTCGTCGTCGCGGTCGCCGGCAACCCGAACACCGGGAAGAGCACGGTGTTCAACGCGCTGACCGGGCTGCGGCAGCGGGCAGGGAACTGGCCGGGTACGACGGTCACGCGAGCAGAAGGTCTCTACGGATACGACGACCACAGGTACAAGGTGGTCGACTTGCCCGGGGTGTACTCGCTGCGATCGACCGGCGGTGAGGAGGAGGTCGCGCGGGAGTACCTCGAGCACGGGGCGCCGGATGTGACCGTCGTGGTGGTGGATGCGACCCGGCTGGAGCGCAACCTCGCGTTGGTGCTGCAGATCCTGCAGATGACCAGCCGGGTCGTGGTCGCGGTCAACCTGGTCGACGAGGCCGAGCGACACGGGATCTCGGTCGACACCAGGCACCTTGCGCGCGAGCTCGGCGTACCGGTGGTGGCGATGGCGGCTCGGCGGGGGCGGGGGATCGCGGACCTGAAGGAGTCGATCGACTTGGTGGCACGCGGGGCTGTGGCTCCGCGGCGCCGGCCTCGCCCGGATGGTGAGGGGGAGGACGAGGCGGTGGTGGCGTTGTTCGCCGAGGCGGCCCGGATCGCTCGGCGGACCGTGGACGGGCAGTCGCGGCTGACGTTCGACCGGCTGTTGGACCGGGCGCTGACGCATCGGGTCTGGGGCTTCGCGGTGATGGGACTGCTGTTCTTCGGCGTCTTCTGGTTCACGATCACCGGGGCCGCCGTACCGTCCGACTTCCTGTATCGGGTGCTGGTGCAGGACGGGCACGCGGTCGTGCGGGAGTTGCTCGACGGTGCACCGTGGTGGGTCACCGGACTCGTTGCGGACGGCATCTACCTGGGCACGGCGTGGGTGATCGCGGTGATGCTGCCGCCGATGGCGATCTTCTTCCCGTTGTTCACACTGCTGGAGGACTTCGGGTATCTGCCGCGGGTGGCTTTCAACCTGGACCGCCTGTTCGCGGCGGCCGGTGCGCACGGCAAGCAGTCGCTGTCGATGATGATGGGGTACGGCTGCAACGCAGCCGGGGTGACCGCGACCCGGATCATCGACAGTCCGCGGGAACGCATGATCGCGATCGTCACCAACAACTTCAGCATCTGCAACGGGCGCTGGCCGACGCTGATCCTGATGGGCACGGTGTTCATCGGGACTCTGGTGTCTCCGGCCGCGGCCGGGCTGGTGGCGGCCGGGAGTGTGGTGCTGGTCGCCGTACTCGGGATCGTCACGACGCTCGTGGTCTCGTGGGGACTGTCGAAGACGGTGCTGCGCGGTACGACGTCGGTGTACTCGCTGGAGCTTCCGCCGTACCGGCCGCCGCAGGTCCTGCGCACGATCTACACCAGCGTCATCGACCGCACGCTCAAGGTGCTGTGGCGCGCGATCGTGATGGCGGCGCCGGCCGGCGCGGTGATCTGGCTGATCGGCAACGTGTCCATCGGCGACGCGACCATCGCCGGCCACCTCGCCCACGGCCTCGACCCGCTCGGTCTCGCAATCGGCCTCAACGGCATCATCCTGCTCGCGTACGTCGTCGCGATCCCGGCCAACGAGATCATCATCCCGACCATCCTGATGCTGACAATGACACTGGGCCCACTCGAGTACGGCGCTGCGAACGGCGTGATGCTCGAACTCGGCGACGCCGAGGCCGGCGCGGTCCTGGTCGCCGGTGGCTGGACGGTGCTGACCGCGGTCAACCTGATGCTGTTCACCCTGCTGCACAACCCGTGCAGTACGACGATCCTGACGATCTGGAAGGAGACCCGGAGCCGGAAGTGGACCGCGACGGCCACCCTGCTGCCGTTGTCGCTGGCCTTCCTGGTCACCTTCTCGACGACCCGCCTGGCGCACTGGATCCAGTGATGACCGAGCCGACCCGACTCCAACTCGACGCCGCGGCCCGCACGCTCGCGCTCCTGGTCGCGCCGGTCCGGCTGCACCTGCTCTGGCTCGCGATCGACGGCGAGTACGACGTCGGCACCCTGGCCGACCGGGCCGGCGTCAGTATCACCACCGCAAGCCAGCACCTGGCCAAACTCCGCCTGGCCGGCCTCATCACCGCCCGCCGCGAAGGCCGCCGCCAGATCTACACCGTCGACGACCCCCACATCCTCACCCTGGTCGACCAGATCCTCGCCCACATCACCCCATCGGGCACCCTCGCCCCGAACCCGCCGCTGCTCGAGCGGGAGGTGGTTACTCGGCGGCTGACTGGAGTGAGAGGCTGAAGCCTTTCGGCTCTTCGTGGAGGTAGACGTCCAGGCGCATGCCGTCGTGGATGGCGACGCTGCCGCGGCCGGTGGCGTTGGTCAGGTGCTCGGCGCCGGTTGCGTCGTACCACCTGATCGAGGCGTCGAGGACGTAGCTGTAGTTGCCGGCCTTCGTCGCGGTGATCCGCTTGGTCACGATCGGCCGCTCGCGGGTCGCGTGCAGGCGGGCCACCTGCTTGCCCTCCAGGCTGATCAGGATCACCTCTTCTTCGGCGCCTTCGGTGAGCTGGTCGGAGACGGTCAGGCTGATCTGCCGCTTCTGCGTCGGCGCCACCGGCTGCAGGGTCTGCTGTGGGGCGGTGGTGACGATCTGGGTCCGCGGCGGCGTCGCGTCGTCCTCGGCCCGGCCGGGGAGCCCGGTCTTCACCAGGATCGGCACCAAGGCGGCGATCAGGCCGATGACGGCGGTCAGTGCCTGGCCCATCGTGCCGATGCGGGTCCACCAGTTCTCTTTCGCCGGCGGTCTGGGGTTCTGTGTGCTCATTTGCTCCTCCCCTTTTCACAGTGCGGAGGGCCGGAGCGGGCCTGAAATACCACCGGAATCGAGATCGCTCAAACGCATGTTTTCGGCGGAACTGGTATCAGAAAGAGCGGCTCGGCCTCTTGTCGGCATTACGGCGATCGCAAGGAGGTTCGAGATGGCCAGACCGACGTGCGTCACCGCCGTCACCGCCCGCCGCCGGCAGCGGTGCGGGCGAAGTGCAGCCCATGGACGGTCCTGTTGTTCTCGGCAAGAATGCCGGAGGGGGCGAATGGCAGCCGACCGTCCGGGGGCCACTGCGATGGACCAGAAACGGCAGCTCGACAATCCTGCGCTGGTCGCAGGAGTGCGGTCCGACGACCCTGCCGCCTGGGCAGCGCTGACGGATCGCTACACGAATCTGCTGTGGTACATCGCGCGCGGAATGCGACTGAACCAGGAGGATGCGGCCGACGCCATCCAGACCACGTGGCTGCGCCTGGTCGAGCGGATCGACACCGTTCGGCAGCCGGAGAGCATCGGAAGCTGGCTCGCCACCACGATGCGGCGCGAGTGCCTTGCGGCGTTGCGGCGCCGATCCAAGGTGGTCGTCTCCGAGACGTGGGAAGACTTCGCGGATGACGCAGACCCGCTGGACGACGGGTTGCTGCAACGCGAGCAGGACTCCGCCCTGTGGCGAGCCTTCCGGTCCCTGAAGCCGCGCTGCCAAACGCTTCTGCGGGTCCTGCTGGCTGACCCGCCACCCAGCTACACCGAAGTCGCGGCCGCGCTGGACATGCCGCTCGGAAGTGTCGGCCCGACCCGGCAGCGGTGCCTGACGTCGCTCCGCGAAATCATGGCGACCGGCTCCTACCCGTTCGACCCCAGCATGACCGAGGCGGGCGGTGACCTCCGATGAGCGCCGACCGAGACGAGGCGCTGCTGGCGTGGTTGCGACAGGTCGCCAACGAGGCGGATCCGGTGCCCGAGGTGATCAGCGCCGCAGCGCGCGAGGCGATCAGGATGCACGACCTCGACGGTGAGCTCGCCGAGTTGATCGCCGACTCCTCCGGAACCACGCCGGACCTGCAGTACGACGTCGTACGACGAGCGACACCGGACGCGACCGCGGACCGGCTGCTGTCATTCGAGGGTGGTGGGGTCCGGGCCGAGCTGGAGATCGTGCCTGGCGACGACGGGCTGACGGTCATCGGGCAACTCATCGGCGCATCGCCGGACGGCTGTGAGCTCGAGTACGGCGACGGTCGCCGCGAGGCGCTGGAGTTGGACGAGCTCGGGCGCTTCCTGCTCGATCGGAGGCGAGGTGGTCCGGTGCGGATCAGGTGCCGATCTGTCCGCGGGAGTCCGGTCACCACCTCCTGGGTCAACCTGTGACGGCCCTCTCACCGGCCGAGCGCGACGAACGACAAGGCCGTCGCGACCGCGACCGGGTCGTCGCCGACCTTGCTGCGGGCTTCGTTCAGCGCGACGCCGAACGAGGCCCGATCACGCAGCTGCTGGTGGAAGTCGACCATCAGCGCAGCGGTCGTCTTGTCGTTGACCGGGACGACACTGGCCAGCAGGCTGGCGGTCCCGAGCGGGACCAACGCGGACACTGCGCCGAGCAGCTCGTCCGCGCCGATCGGAGCCGCGACGCCGGACTCGCAGCTGGACAGCACGAGTCGCAGCGGCGCGCGCCGGAGCCTGCCGAGGTCGTAGAGCGTCAGCGGCCCGTCGTCCAACGCGATCGCGGAGAACAGCGGGTTGTCGCGCCGGAAGAGTCCGTGGGCCGCGATGTGTGCGGTCCAGGCGCCGTCGAGTGCGGTGAGGGTGTTGTCGGCCGTGGCCTGCCCGTCGGTGAGGACGACCGAACCGGGGTACTCGCGCCCGATCTCCTTCATCTCGCTCCGCCCACCGTCGAGGCCGGGGCCGACGACGAGCGCGACCCGGCGCTGCCGGGGGACCGGCAGCTGACCGGCCCGCAGCCAGACCGACGCCGAGGGCGCGACGACGACCGGACTCGATCGCAACGCCGGCAACATCGCCCAGGGCACCGCGTGCAACGCCGCCGGCGGTACGACGAGGACGGGCCCGTCGTCGAGATCATCAGCGGCCGGCCCCAGCAGCACCTGCTGCAACCGCAGCCCAGCAGCATCCAGTCGTTCGAGAGCCCCAGCCGGCGCCCGGCCATGGGCGAGCCGACGCAGCATGAACAGAGCGAGCTCGAGCTCCCGGACGGCGGTCCCGACCGGTCCGACCGGGTACATCCGCACCCGCCGCCCGACGACTGTGATCGCGTAGAGCAGGCCGTCGACGGCGGCGAGCTCGACCAGCCGATGGTCACCGAGTCCGTCGACCACGGCGCCGACGTCGGCCGTGGTGTCGCGGTGCTGCGCATCGGACTCGCGAGCGCGCAGGCGCCTGGTCCGCGCCCGGATGGACGACTCGAGCCGGCCGCTTTCGAGCCGGAGGCGATCGGTGTCGCCGTCCGCGCCGAGCGCCGCGTCCAGTCGGCGCGCGACGTTGCGCAGCGCCGCGAGGTCCGCCGCCAGCTCGGGATCGTCCGGCGGCCGGACCGGCGGCAAGGCGAGCGCACTGGCCCGCCACTGCTCGCTCCAGCGCAACAGCATCCGCGCGTCGTCCCGTCGTACGGCGTGCCGTTGCGCCAGGGCGGCGAGTTCGATGCCGTAGCCCGCGGCGTGTGCGCGCAACTCCGGCGCGGCCAGGGATCGCTGATGGTCGGCGGCCGCTTCGAGCCCGTGCCGGCAGGCGATCAGAGTCGCCGCCGTGGCTCCGCGACCCTCGGCGCGCAGCGCTTGCGCAAGCCAGCCGGCCGCATGACCGAAGGTGGGACCGCGGTGGCGGAAGCGTGCCGCGCGGGCGAGGTGTCGGTCGGCGTCGTCGGGGTGGCCGTCGGCGGCAGCGAGGTGACCGGCCAGCAGGTGCGCCGCGGGTGCTTCCGAAGCGTTCAGCTCGTCGAGTTGGTCGGCGAGTCGTCCGGCCTTGGCAGTGAGGCGGGCACCATGCTTTCCGGCGTCGTACTGCGCTTGGATCATGACGAAGGTCGCGCGGGCGAGCCAGCCTTGCCGGTCCTGTCGCCGGAAGAGTTCGGCAGCGGCCAGTGCGCGTTCCTCGGCAAGTTCGAGTCGGCCGGCGGCCAGCGCGGCCTGCGCCGCGGCGAACAGCAGCTCCGCCGTCTCGGCCCCTTTGCTGCGGCGATGCAGGTGGTCCTGCAGGACATGTTCGGTCGCGGTGACCGCTTCGGTCGCCAGACCGGCAGCGAGCAGTACGGCGCAGCGGTCGATCTCGAGACTGGTCCACTCGGTCTGCAGCGCGGCGTAGCGGGCAGCCGCCTCGTCGAGGAAGCCGAGCGCCGCGGGCAGATCGCCGGCTTGGAACGCCACGTCCGCGCGGTTGTGCACGAGCATCGCCGACTCCAGCTCCTGCCCGGTGGCCGCCGACAGACGTTCGGCCACCACCAGGTCGCGGTCGGCGTGGGCAGCCTGGCCCATGGCGGCGTACACGAGGAACCGGTGAGTGCGGGCGCGGGCCTCCCAGACCTGGTCGCCGCCACGACGCAGCAGCGTGATGGCCTGGCGCAGGTCGGTGAGCGCTTCGTCGTACCGGCCGACGACGCGGAGCAGGTAGCCACGGCGGGTCAGCACCCGGCCGGCGGCGAGCCCTCTGCTGTTGGCGATCGCCTGGTCCAGCGCGGCGAGGCCCTCCTTCGGTTTGCCGCCGAGACCGAGGGTGAGCCCGAGGGTGGCCTGGACGTCCGCGATGCGACCCGGGTCCGCCGACTTCTCGGCCTGGCGCAGGGCACGGCGGAGCTCGGCGACTGCCTCGGCCTGGCGGCCGGAGTCGCGCAACACGATCGCCTTGGCCTGGTGAGCGATCGACGCGGTCACGGCATCCGGCGACCCGTCGAGCAGCGCGGTGGCGGAGGTGAAGGCCTCGGCGGGCCGGGACAGCGCGAGCGGTAGCAGGTACTCGTGACCTTGCTGTCCACGGTCGGCTGACATTCAAGGAGTCTAAGGAACTCGATGGGGAACTGGGAGGGCCAATGGCATCGAACGACGCGACCGGCACCGGGGACGAGCCTGCAGCGACGGAGGACCTGACCAAGACACGGCAGGGCGTTCAGCGGGCCCGGCTGCGCGACAAGTTCGACCGCGACGCCGAGCAACCGCGGAAGGTGGACGAGGGGAGGAGCCGCCGGACCGAGGAAGGTGCGGACTTCCTGTACGAGAAGGGCGCCGTGCTCGTCCGCGAGGAGTACTTCGACAAGGTGCGGGTCATCCTCGAACGGCTGTTCCTGTTCCCGATCGACGACGACCGGCGGCCGCAGCCGATCATCTCCGGTGTCCGGCTGATCCGCCTCCGCACGGACATCAACCCGCAGCTGGACACGATCCAGGTGCTGAACCTGATCCGCGACGGCGGCGCCGTCCCGATCAACCGTCCCCAGCAGGAAGGCAGTCCGGAGCAGACCGAGGGGTCAGCGGATGACGAGGACCGGCCGATCGTCACCATCACCGGGCTCGGCGCCGGTGCGGCCAACCTGAACCACCTCGTGCACATCACCGGCAACGGCGGCGGCTGCCCGGCGTCCGAACCCGAACCGATGCCGGCCGGCAGTGCGCCGTACCCCAGCCTCAGCTCCGACCGCTGCGCCGGCGAGGGCGTGAAGGTGGTCGTCGTCGACACCGGTCTCGACGAGTCGGCCCGGGAACGGAGCCGGTGGCTGCAAGGCGTGGAAGGTGACGACGACCTCGGTGCGAACGGCACGACCATCGACACCTACGCCGGGCACGGGACGTTCATCGCCGGGATCATCCGCTCCATCGCGCCGCTTGCCGAGGTCTACGTCAAGCGGGTGTTCGGCTTCGGGGACGGGGTGCTGGAATCCGATCTGGTGCAGGCGCTGGACGACGTGCTCGAGGAACACCACCCCGACATCATCAGCATGTCGGCCGGGACCTACACGTACGACGCGACCGGGCTGCTCACCTTCCCGGTGTTCCACGAACGCCGGCTGAGCCACCACAAGGGCGTCGTCATGGTGGTTGCGGCGGGCAACGACAGTGACCGGAAGCCGTTCTGGCCGGCGGCGGCGCCGTACACGGTGTCCGTCGGCGCGCTCGGCACGTACTGGCGCGGCCGCGCGGACTTCAGCAACTTCGGCGGCTGGGTCGACGTCTACGCGCCCGGCCAGGACCTGGTGAACGCGTTCCCGGTCGGGACCTACACGTACACCGAGCCACCGCACGACGCCACCGGACGGGTCGAGCAGTTCTACGGGATCGCGAAGTGGAGTGGTACGTCGTTCAGCACGCCGGTCGTCTCGGGGTTGATCGCGGCCCGGATGTCGCGGACCGGTGAGAACGGCCAGGACGCGGCCGCCGCCCTCATCGCCGAGGCACAGGCGGCGGCCCAACATGGTGTCGGTGCCGTGCTGCTGCCGGAGTAGTCAGCGCCGGTCGGCGCTCGGGGTCGTCTCGTCGTCGGGGACCTGGGTCTCCTCGGGCGGGGTCGCGCCCAGCATCGGCCGGAGCCGGCGCATCGCCTGGTCGGTGAACAGGCCGGCCAGGCACCCCGCCATCACCAGGACCGTCACGCCGGCCGTGGAGGTCGTCTCGTCGCCGATGCTGATCAGACCGGTGTTGAAGGCAACGACGACGACCGCTCCGAGCAGTGCGGACCAGACCGGGCGGAGCAGGTACCACCACACGAACCCGCGTTCGAGGGTCTCCAGACCGGCTCGCTGCGCGAAGACCATGCTCTGGTGGATGACGCTGCCGACGGCGCCGGCCGCTGCTCCGACGATCAGCAGCGACATGTTCAGGGTGGTGGTGAAGTCGGGTCCCCACCAGTGCACCGTCCGGGTCGCGACGAGGTCCGGCCCGGCGAGCTCCTGCGCGGACACCAGCCGCTCGGCGATCCCGTACGCGGCGACGAGCCCGACCAGGGTCAGGACGGCCTCGGCGAAGTTGATCGTGCCGATCATCCGCCGGGTGAACGGCTTCATCGCCGGCCCGCGCCGCGGGCGCGGACCCGGTGCTGCTGTGGTGGTCACGTCGATCCCTCTGTTTCCTTGGTTCTCCGACGCGGTGCGGGGGCGCCTCCCCCTGGTGTGTCACCAGGCGACCCGCACACCGCGTCAGCCCTCCCCCCGGACTCGATAGTCGGAGTCGCGAACCGGTCGCCAAATACATCGGCTTGACCACGTATTTGAAACGGTGGTCACGCCTCCGGTCGGCGAAGGCTGTCTTCGGGGGTGAACCACCATGTGGAAAACCATGGAACCGCAGCGAAACCGGCGGCCGCTCAGCCGGCAGATCAAGGACACGCACGCCTTCAGCGGCAAGTCGCTGTTCTTCGCCGTCCTCGCGTCGGTCGTGTGCTCGGCGATCGTTCCGGCGCTGGGCGCGGGACGGACCGCGACGGTGCTGGGCGCCGCGCTGAGCCCGCTGGTCGTGGCCGTCATCAGCACGCAGGGACCAGGGCTGGCCCGGACGATCGGCATCGCTTCGCTGAGCGCGGTCGCACTCCTGATCACCATCAGCGGGTTCACGATTCCAGAGGCGATCGCCGGCAACGGATCCCTGACTGCCACTGGCTCCGGCACCTTCGTGACCACCAAACGCAGCCCGACCCCGACACCGCCGCAGGTCCAGGCGGCGCCCGCCGGGAAGCCTACGACGATCCGCCAGCCGACATCCCAGCCGACCTCTGCACCGACCTCTCAGCCGACGTCGGAACCGACGAGGACACCCTCTCCGACCCCCAAACCCTCATCATCAGAGCTGGTCGAGCTGCCGGCGAACCGGCAATGCCCCGACGTCCCGGCCGGGGAGGCCAAGGCCTGCAAGCAGATCGGCATCCGCAACACCGGCACCACCAACGTCCAGATCGCCACCGTCAGCCTCGACGGCGACCAGGCTTCCGCCTTCACCCTCACCAAGGTCTGCAACGGCACCCTGAAGCCAGGCACGGCGTGCTCGATCCGGCTGCGCTTCGAACCGATGGGACTAGGGGCCCACGAAGCCGTCCTCGTCGTACGCCTGGATCCCGGCAACGTCGAACGCCGCGTCACCATCACCGGAAACGCCACCGGCTCCGAGACCGGCACCTGCCTGAGCGGTTACCTCTTCCGACGTGCGACCCCTGACGACACGGTCTGCGTGACGCCCGACGAGCGAGCCCTGACCCAGCAACAGAACGCCGCCCACATCCGAGCGCACCTGGCCACCGCCAACGGCACCTGCGTCGAAGGCTACGTCTGGCGCGAAGCCGTCCCCGGCGACCACATCTGCGTAACCCCCGAAGAACGCACCGCCGCCCAACGCCTCAACGCGCTCCACTCCGAACGAGTAGCCCACTAAGCCTGCGGGCGGGTCGAGTGGTGGGGGCCCGACCCGCCCGTCAGCTCTTCCTTGAACCAAAGCCGACGCCTCGCGTACTCAACGCCGCTGGATATCGCTTACCGATCTCATGGAGGAGACATGCGAATCGCAGTACGCGCGGCAAGCGCCCCGAGCCATTGGATCGTCGAGGACCTCCACCGGGACTGCTGACCGCCGTCAATCCTGTTGGTCAGGAGTGCGGGTGCGCCTGGGTCAGGTCGCGGCAGACGGTGGTCATCGCGTCCAAGTCGGTCCGGGTGGGCGCGGGAGCGTCGCTGAAGTCACCGGCGTAGTAGCCGTTGTGCGGGTGGATCGAACCGGTCCAGATACCGGTCTCGACCTCGACGATCAACGATCCTGCCATCTCGTCCACCTCCTCGGGTTCCGATGGTCACGACGCTAGGCGGCCGGCACCCGGCGGCGCGTCGTCGGAAGGCCGTGTTCGTGCGGGCACCAAGCGATGAACCGCAGTACTACCTTGGTAGGACGCAGACAACGTTGTGCTGTCGTACGTTGACGAGGTGAGCCGAGCGCGGCTGTTCTTCTCGAAGTACGGTCTCGACCTGCTGATTGTGATCGCGGCGGTCGAGAGCGCGATCGCTACGGCGCTGAGCGACGCCCCGGGTCGCCCGACCGGCGTGTTGCTGTGGCTCGAGGTGCTGGTGGTCGCTGCGATCGTCCTGACCCTGCTTGCACGCCGCCGTTTCCCGTTCGCCGCGCCGGCGGTCACCTGGTTGGCGAGTGCGGCGGTGTCGTTCGCGGACGGCCGGCTCATCGTCGACAAGGCCGGGCTCTTCCTCGCGGGAATGGGCGCTGCCCTGCTGCTCGGCAACTCCCGCAGCGATCGCCAGGCACGCATCGGCCTGGCGATCGTGCTCAGCGGCGCCGCGATCGTCATCTACAACGACCCGCTTCACCAGCGCGGCGACATCATCTTCACGCCGGTGCTGTTCGCGATCGGCTGGCTCCTCGGCTTCGCCCTGCGGCAGCGCACCGAGCGGACCGAGGCTGCCGAGGAGCGCGCGACTCGGGCCGAGCGGGAGCGGGAGGCTGCGGCTCGCGTCGCGGTGGCCGAGGAGCGCGGCCGGATCGCACGAGAGCTCCACGACGTCGTCGCGCACGCCGTCAGCGTGATGGTTCTCCAGGTGGGGGCCGTGCGGCACCGGATGCCCCTCACCGACACGGAGGATCGGGAGACGCTCAGGAACGTCGAGCACGCCGGACGTACGGCGCTCGCGGAGATGCGCCGCCTGCTCAGCGCGATGCGGCAGGACGGGGACGAGCTCGAGCTCCTGCCGCACCCTGGACTCGACAACCTCGACGCACTCGCGGACGACGTACGGGCTGCGGGGCTCCCGGTGAAGCTCGAGATCCGGGGTGAACCGTTCCCGCTGCCGCCCGGCCTCGACCTCTCTGCCTACCGCATAGTGCAGGAGGGATTGACCAACGCCCTCAAGCACTCCCGCGCCAGCCACGCGGAGGTGGACGTGGACTACTCCGCGACAGAGCTCCTGCTCGAGGTGCGTGACGATGGCCCGGGCGGCCCGTCCGCCGAAGCCGGTCTCGGCCACGGACTGGTCGGTGTCCGCGAGCGGGTCAAGATCTTCGGCGGGGACATGACCGCGGGCGCTGCGCGGACCGGTGGCTTCGTGCTCCGCGCGCGGCTTCCATTGGACGGCGGTGCCAGATGACCATCCGCGTTCTCGTGGTCGACGACCAGTCGATGGTCCGGGCGGGATTCCGGCTGCTGCTGGCCGATGAACCCGACCTGGAGGTCGTGGCGGAGGCGAGCAACGGCCGCGAGGCCGTGGCCCAGGCGGCCCGGTTCCACCCGAACGTCATCCTGATGGACATCCGGATGCCAGAGCTCGACGGGCTCGAGGCGACCCGGCGGATCCTGGCGGCCGACGCGTCCGCGCGGATCCTGATCCTCACCACGTTCGACCTCGACGACTACGTCTACCAGGCCCTGCGCGCCGGTGCGAGTGGGTTCGTCCTCAAGGACGACCCTCCGGAACAGCTGATCGCCGCGGTGCGAACCGTTGCCGGCGGGGATGCGCTGCTGTCGCCGACCATCACCAAGCGGGTGATCCAGCACTTCACCCGCCTGCACCCGCAGGCGCCGCCGAAGGCCGTGAACACCTTGACCACCCGCGAGCTGGAAGTGTTCCGCCTGATCACGCAAGGCCTTTCCAACGCCGAGATCGGGCAGCAGCTCTTCATCAGCGACACGACGGTCAAGACTCACGTCACCCGCCTGCTGCAGAAGCTCGATCTGCGCGACCGCGCGCAGGCGATCGTCCTCGCTTATCAGACGGGCCTGTTCGATGCGTCCGATCCGGGGCTGCAGCAGGGTTCCGACGGCGCACGCTGAGAACTCCTACTTGAGTAGGACATCCGGCTCGTCGGCTGGTCTGAGGTGATCGCGACCTCGTGACGACGCGCTCCGGCCGTCGCATTCCTAGCGTTTGAGGTACGGGGGCAACCAATCCCAACCACGCCAGGAGCAATCGCGAATGATCACCATCGACTCGCTGTCCAAGAAGTACGGCGCCAACACGGTCGTCGACTCCATCAGTTTCGTCGCGCCACCCGGCCGGGTGACCGGTTTCCTCGGCCCGAACGGGGCCGGCAAGTCGACCTCGATGCGGATGATGGTCGGCCTGACCACGCCGACGTCCGGGCATGCCACCATCGCCGGCCGCAGGTTCGCCGATCTTCCGAACCCCGGACGTGAGGTCGGCGTGATGCTGGACGCTTCCGCGCAGCACGCCGGCCGGACCGGCCGGGAGACCCTCACCATCGCGCAGCGGATGATGGGACTACCCGCTCGTCGGGTCGACGAGCTGCTCGAGCTGGTCAGCCTCACCGGGACCGAGGCCGACCGCCGGGTGGGCACCTACTCGCTCGGGATGCGTCAGCGGCTCGGCATCGCCACCGCCCTGCTCGGCGACCCGGCCGTGCTGATTCTCGACGAGCCGGCCAACGGGCTCGATCCGGCCGGCATCCGCTGGATGCGGGACCTGCTCCGCGACTACGCGGACCAGGGCGGGACCGTCCTGCTGTCCTCGCACCTGCTGCGCGAGATCGAGGTCGTCGCCGACGACATCGTGATGATCGGCAAGGGCAAGATCGTCTGCCAGGGCTCCAAGGCACAGCTCCTGCAGTCCGCGGGCACCGTCGCCCGGGCCGGGGACGTGTACGCCCTCAAGCGGGCCCTCGACACCTCCGGGGTCCACACCACCGTCTCCGATGACGGCGCCCTGCGCACCGACGCGCCCTCGGAGTGGGTCGGTCGCGTGGCTCAGGAGGCAGGCGTGGCGCTGGTCGAGTTGCGCACCGCCGACGGCGGGCTGGAGGAGATGTTCCTGCAGCTCACCGCAGACACCCAACGAGAAAGGAAAGCAGCATGACCGCCATCGCCGTCCGCCCCGAGACAGGCCGGCGCGTCGACGTCGGCGCCGTACCCTTCGGTCGCGTCGTCAGCGTCGAACTGCGCAAGATGTTCGACACCCGATCAGGCTTCTGGCTGATGGCGAGCATCGTCATCACCGCCCTGCTCACCACGATCGGAACGATCGCGTTCGCCCCCGACGCGAGCCTCACGTACTACACCTTCGCCAAGGCGATCGGATTCCCGATGACGGTGGTGCTGCCGATGATCGCGATCCTGTCGATCACCGGCGAGTGGAGCCAGCGCAGCGGTCTGACGACGTTCACGCTGGTGCCGCGCCGTACCCGGATCGTGGCGGCCAAGGTGGTCTCGTCGGTCGCCGTGGCCGTCGTCTCGATGCTGTTCGCCTTCGCGATCGGGGCCGTCGGCAACGTGATCGGAACCGCGATCGCCGGGACGGACATGGTGTGGGACGTGTCGTTCGCCGAGGCCCTCAACATCCTGCTGGGCAGCCTGCTCTGCCTGCTGACCGGCACCATGCTGGGCATGGTGATCCGCAGGTCGGCGGGGGCACTGGTGACGTACTTCGTCTACGCGTTCCTGCTGCCCACCGTCTCCGGCGTCCTGGCCTCCAGCCAGGAGCGGTTCCGGGACCTGCAGCCGTGGGTGGACCTGAACTACGCCCAGGCCGCCCTGTTCGAAGGCACCCTCACCGCCGAGCAGTGGGCCAACATCGCCGTCACGGCGACGGCCTGGATCCTCCTGCCGGCTCTCCTCGGCCTCCGCCTGGTGATGAAGTCCGAGGTCAAGTGACCCCGAACCACTCCGACCACCTCTGGCCCTGTCGCCCCCACCCAGCGACAGGGCCAGAGCCCGGTCACTTCGACGCAACTTCGCAGCTTGTGTCATCCATGCACTCGTTCCAACCGGTCTTCTGGGGTGTGACCATCGGAGTTGGCAGGCCTGTCCTGCGTCAGGGGGACCGATGACGGCAGCGGAGGGATTTGACGCGTTCGTCACGGCACGGTCACGCCAGTTGCTTCGTACGGCGTACCTGCTGACCCACGATCACGCATTGGCCGAGGACCTGGTCCAAACCGCGTTGGCCAAGGCGTGGTTCGTGTGGAACCGGATCGAGGCGGACGACCCGGGACCCTACGTGCGGAAGGTCATGGTCAACACCTACGCGTCGTGGTGGCGGCGACGGTGGAACGGTGAGCAGAGCACCGCCGAGCTTCCTGACACCGGCGAGCCGACGACCGGCGCCGAGGAACGGAGCGACCTGTGGCGTGCGCTTCGCCGGCTGCCGAAGCGGCAGCGCGCGGTGATCGTGCTCAGGTTCTACGAAGACCTCACCGAGACCGAGACCGCGCGGGTCCTCGGCTGCACGATCGGCACCGTGAAACGCCATTCCACCAGGGCGCTTGCCAAGCTGCGGCTGGACCCGGCGCTGGACCGATCAGGGCAGGAGGCGAACCGATGAACCTCGACGACCTGCGGGGCGAACTCCGGACACGCTCTCGAGAAGCTGACCGGAACGACCCGGACCTGTTCCCTGGCATTCAGCGCAAGATCCGGATCGTCCGGCGCCGCAGTACCGGCGTCATCGTCGGCGCGGCGGCGGTTGTGGCCGCACTGGCACTCGCGGCTCCAGCCCTGCTCGACCACGACGGCGCACGACCGAACAACCCGGTCGATCGCCCGACGCCAGGCGTGATCGTGTCACCACCACCCGGCGACGTGTTGGCGGCCGGCGTCACCTACCGCAAGACCTTCGGCGGCCGCACACTGCTCGCCGCAGTCATCGGCGAGCCCGGCCAGGACTCGATCACGCTGCGCTGGAAGGTCTCCACGACGAACATCGTGCTGTATCAGTACTGCGCCGACCCTGGCGCACCACAGCCCAGCGACACCCCCAACGAGCTGCCTTGGGTGGCCTTGTCACGCGAGCGAGGACCGCTGATCATGACGGGACCCTGCACACCGCCGTCCTCGCCCGACCCGGTGGTGCTACCCGTGGACAGCTATGCCCGTGGACTTGCCAACCTGGAACAGCGCCGTGCCATCACCGTTGGCTCGACGTTGGCGTTGACCTTCTCCTTCAAGAAGTCGCCCGAACCCGGCGGCATGGAGCCGAGCTCGCGGGTCCGTCTCGCTCTCGCCATCTACGAGCGCGGCGAAGAACGGCACGTCGCCGGACATGAACTCCAGGTCGTCGAAGAGATCGACGGCACGACCTACCGGCTCGCAGCCGTCAAGAGTGCAGCGGTGCGGCAGGGTGCCACGGTGAGCGTCCCGACGCCGGCTGATCGTCGCTTCGTCGTGCGACTCGGCGGATCCGATTTCGCCGACGGGGTTCGATTCCGCATGGAGGGCATCGATCCGGAGGGCCGCCGCTATCCCTGGGTCGATCAGAACGGCAGCTTTCCGGCCGTCGGACCCTTCTTCGGCCCGGTCTCCGGGACGGTGGACGCACGGCCGGCGGGCGTTGCGACAGCACGAGTAGTCTCCGCACCAACCAGCAGGGGCACGATGTATATCGCCGTTTACGAACCCGTCCGGTGACCCGGGCAGGCATGGCGTGGGTTTCGCGGTAGCTACCCAAGGCCGGAGGCGTCGGCAAGGATGCCTGCCATGAAGCATCCGTACGAGTCACTGCCCGAAAACCCGCAGGCGGCCATCACGATCATGACCACCGAGCACTTCAACCTGCAGACAGCGCGGTCGGCCACCATTTCGGAGTCCAACGGGCGTACCAGCATTTTTCTCGGGGCCGTGTCGGCCGGCCTGGTGGCGCTCGCGTTCGCCGGGCAGACGTCGCGGAGCACGCTGCTGACGTTCGGGCTGGTGCTGTTCCCGGTGCTGAGCTTCCTCGGCCTGGTCACGTTCGAGCGCGTGCTGCAGTCCTCGATCGAGGACACGCTCTATCTGCAGCGCATCAACCGGATCCGGCGCTTCTACCACGAAGCGGCTCCCGGGCTCAGTGGCTACCTCGGCGTTGCCGCCCCCACCGACGACATCGCCGCCGTATTGGCTCTCGATGGCTACCTGCGGTCGCGCTGGCAGGTCGTGCTGAGCGCCGTCGGCATGGTCGGCGTGATCAACAGCGTCCTGCTCGGCGCTGTCGGTGGCTTCGCGGTCGCCGCGATAGCGGGCGGGGCACTGTGGCTGCCGATTCTGGTGGCCGCCGTGGTGTTCGCAATCGCCGTGGTGCTCCACCAGCGCTATCAGCTCCAGGCCCGCGGCCGGAAGCCGTTCCCATTCGCAGCGGAGCCGCGATCCTGACCGCTGTCGCCTGCGGGTAGACCTAAGTCCACCGAGGTTGGGGTGGCAACGCCAGTGCTCGCGAGGACAGTGCGGACGATCGTGGAGATATCCCCGAGGAACCGTGCGGAAGGAGCCTCCGATGTTCACCACCACCACCGAGCACCAAGTGATCGTGACGCTGCTGGCTGCCGGCAAGCCGGTTTGGTACGTCGCCGCCGTGGTCAAGTGGCATCCGCATGACGTGTACTCCGTCGGCGCCGCGTACGGCTATCCGGACCGGATCCGGCTGCGGCAGGCGGTCGAGCAGTTCGCTGTCTTCGGTCCCGACGCCGCGTGAAATCTTCGGGCTCCTGACAGCTTTCATCACCTACTGAACAGCCGGCTGTCTGATCGGACTCCAGCGATTCCGCCTAGGCTGTGGCGAAGTCTGTCGCGGGACGGCTCGAAGGGGTCACAATCGCGCCGTGGCCACCCAGCCGGACCTCGCCGACACGTCCCGGATCGAGGCATTCAGCGACGGAGTCTTCGCGATCGCGATCACCCTGCTGGTGATCGAGTTGCACCCGCCCGAACTCGATCCTGGTGAAGGCCTGTGGCCGGCCCTGCTGCATGAGTGGCCGCAGTTCGCGGCTTACCTGACCAGCTTCGCGGTCATCGGCATCATGTGGGTCAACCACCACTCGATGTTCCGGCAGATCCAGCGGGCCGACCGCGAGCTGATGTTCCTCAACCTGCTGCTCCTGCTCTGGACGGCGCTGCTGCCGTTCCCGACGAACCTGTTCGCGGAGCACCTGCTGGACGACTCCGCCAACGCCAACGTCGCGGCCGCCGTCTACAGCACGAACCTCACCCTCGCGGCGATCGCGTTCAGCCTGATCTGGTGGCACGTGCTGCGCAAACACCTGGTCGATCACAACCTGAGTCCGGCGCAACAACGCAGATCGGTTCTCCGCTTCTCGGTCGGCACCCTGTTCTACGCACTGACGATCGGCCTGTCGTTCGTATCGGCCCCGCTCACCTTGCTGGTGCAGTTCCTGCTCGCCCTGTACTACGGCTTCGAACAGGTCCGCGCTGACCGCACGCCGTCGACCACACCCTTCACTGAAAGCGATTGATCCTCACACCTCGGCCGACCCCAAGCTGCTCGCGTTGAGACATCTACACATCTCGGGTGTAAATCAGCTCGCACATCTGCTACTGCCTAGACAATCACTTGCGCAGTAGTGGCTCCGGGGCCGCTTGATGGACGAGTTCCTGGCTGTCGATTTCCCCATCGACTGCGCCGCGATGGGGTGGTTGGTGGCGCAGGACTCGGCGCAGCGCCGAGGGCAGGTACCAGGTTCGGTGGCCGAGGATCGCGAGTGTGGCGGGGACCGATGAGCAGCCGGACGAGCGTGACGTCGACCAGGATGGCGACTGCCATGCCGACTCCGATAATCTTGACCATGATGATGGGGTCGGCGGCGAACCCTGCTGCTACTGCGATCATGATGGCAGCGGCGCAGGTGATCACCTTCGCGCTCGACGCGAGTCCTTCGATGATGCTGTCGCGGTGTCCCAGTCCGGCGGTGTCGGCTTCCTTGACTCGGCTGAGCTGAAGACCTCGTAGTCGGTGGACAGTCCGAACAGGATCGTGAACAGAACCACGGGTGCCCAGGCCGCGATTGGTACGGGTCCGGCCAGTCCGAGCAGTTGGGCGCCGGCCGGGGTTTGGAACCCACGGTGAGCGCCCCGAACGAGGCGGCGACCGACAAGAGGTTTGCCAGCACGGCCTTGACTGCGAGGACGAGGGATCCGAAGACACCGATCAGCAGTACGAGGGTGGCGGCCAGTACTGCGGCGATCACCAGCCACAGGTGGTCGCCGAGGGTTGTGGTCATGTCGACGATTCCGGCTGTGGGGCCGGTCAGCTCGACGCCGCCGGGGAGGGTGTCGTGCAGCCGGTGTGTCAGGTCGTACGTCGATTGGTCCTGTGGTCCTGTGGTCGGTATGAAGTTCAGTACCGCTGTTGTGCCGTCGCCGGACACGACGGGAGGCGTCACGGTGGCTACTCCGGGGACCGAGCCGAGTTGCTTGGCCAGGGTGGTGGGGGAGGCCTGGGACGTGTCGATGACGACGTGAGCGGGCCGTTCGCGCCGGGGCCGAATGGGTCGGCGACCAGGTCGTAGGCTTGCCGGGTCGGATTCGAGGCGAGCTCGCTGCCGGCGTCGTTCTGGCCGAGTCGCATGCCGAGTGCTGATGCGCCAGGGTGAGCAGTGCGAGCAGACCGATGCAGAGGGCGGTGACTGGCCGGCGAACGACCGTCCTGGTGGCGCGCTCGGCCCAGGCGGACCGGAATGAGCCCGGGGCGCGCGTGCCGCGTCGGGTTCGGCGGGGTAGGACCCGGTCGCCCAGGGGTACCAGGGCGGCGGAGAGTAGGGTGCTGGCTGCGGTCAGGGTCGCAAGGACGACCAGGCCGGCGGCGACACCCATCGAGGCGAAGCTGGGGATGCCGCTGAAGGCCAGACCGGTGATGCCGACGAGGACGCACAGGTCGGCGTACACCACGGCGTGGCCGCGGTCGAAACCGTGCGGACGCCGTCAAGCTCGTGCAGCGACCGGAGGCTTCACATCTGAGCTGCTTGAGCTCGATGCGGAACGCTCCATAGCTGTGATCGTCGATATTCTCCACCGAGTGCGGCCCCTCGGGCTCCAGCCACCCGGCCCGCGGGCCGGACCCGGCGACAGGAGGCTGGTCCGATGAGGTGAACGTCAAGGTGTCGCCGGTGTAGTAACGGATCCGTGCCGGCCGGTGTACCACCATGATGCTCGGCCAGGGGTGAGTGTGGACCGGCTCGCGCGACTCCGGCCACGACGACCTGCTTGCTGACTGCGGGGTGACGAGTGGACAGCGGCGCTCGCGGTGCCTGTCTGCGCGGCGAGGCCGCCGACGCGCCCATCATGCAGTCGAAGTGACATGATCTAGGGCTGGACGGGAATGTGCGGGGCGGCATCGGGCACAGGGAAGCAAGTAGCGCGTCAGGGATCGTCTGCCGGGGGAAGGACGCGGCCGGCGCGGTGCATGATCCGATCCGAGGAGCAACGATGAGCCCCAACCCTACCCAGCCCGTCAAGAAGGCGGCGAAGAAAACCACAGGATCGACCACCGCGGCGGCGAGCACGGTCAAGCCAAGCCGGCTGACGAAGCGGATGGTCAAGGCGCTGCCCCTGAGTTGGGGCCACAGGATCAAGCTTTTCCTGGCCCGCCTCTGGGCCAAGCTGAAGACGTGGCGCCTGCGTCGGCGCGTGCGGAACGTCTAGGCGCCCCAGACACAACTGAGCTGGCCGTCCGCCGAAGCGCGTGCGTTCGCCGTTGCACAGAGAGTACGTCGGTCTGCACGGAACACCGCGCGGGAGGACATGAAGGTACTTGAAGGTTGCCTGGCTGACAGACGGATCTCCCGGTACGCCGTCGACGTACGGCGAAGGCCTGGTCGAGGGCAGCGTTGCGTCACCCACCGCAGCCAGATTGTCGGTCCAGGACTGGCCGTTCTGTACCCGTTCCGGCCGGGCGTCGCGTCCGGTGAGCCGGCTGCTTCGGTTGACGTAGGCAATCAGTTGCTGAAGGCAAGCAGTTCTGGAGTGAGGACTGCCTGCACAACGGAGGCTGCCCTGGCAGCAGCCTAGGTCGGTGCCCCAACGCGAGTAGCCGTAGCCCGCCTACGGACCGTCCGCGACTTCCGTCAGCCTCGCGCCCGGAGGGTTTGGGCGTTGGGTACCGACCGAGTCTCTTCCCGATTTGGGTGGCTGGGGGCAGCCCGCCGTCGCGGAGGCCCTGCATCTCGTGTCGCCCGATGCGGCATCGAGACCCCCAACGCAGGGCCTCCGTCTACACAGTCGACCCAGAAGGGAGACCAACGATGGTCTCGGCCTCAGGCCCTCGCCGCTCCGGCGGCTATCTCGAGCGTCCCGCACCGAGCAGTCTCGCGGACGTGATCGACAGCATCCTCGACAAGGGT
Organism: Kribbella sp. NPDC050470; assembly: GCF_044458365.1. Lineage (NCBI taxonomy): Bacteria > Bacillati > Actinomycetota > Actinomycetes > Propionibacteriales > Kribbellaceae > Kribbella > Kribbella sp. NPDC050470. The sequence continues at coordinate 49,216 of NZ_JBITHV010000018.1, forward strand.
CTCGTCATCGATGCCTACGTCCGGGTGTCTCTGGTCGGGATCGAACTGCTCACCATCGACGCACGCATCGTGGTAGCGAGTGTCGACACCTATCTGCGCTTCGCCGAAGCCACGAACCGCCTCGACCTGTACGAGAAGGGCGGAAAGGACCTTCCGGAACTCCTGGCCGACGCGACCGAGAGCAGCTTCGAGGCCGCATCCCGCGGCCTGGTCGACAAGACCCTAGGCGCCCTGACCGGCCGCGACGAGACCCGCCAGCAGCGCAGATGACGCAGTACAACCGAGGAGCGATGAAACCCTAGGCTGAACCCGAAAGGTTCGACTCCGAACAGAGCACGCCGGGCCTAATCAACCTGTTGTTCCGATCGGGGCTGCTGCGAGGCGGCGTCTGCGGGTCGGAGGTCTTGCTCGTCGATGCAGGCGATGCGCCCATCGGGCAGCTGTACGCGCCCCAGCCTGCGACCGCCCCTCGCTGGTTCAAGCGTCCAGCTCGCCGGCGGTCTGCCAGGCGTCGACCGGTTTCGGCGGGCTGACCCGCCGGACCTTCGTTTCCTGGCGCCTTGGACGTCGTACTGCAACTCCAGGTCCGCGGCCAACTCGTGGGCCTGGACATGCGTCAGATCGCGGCCCCGCTGCCCGTTCATGGCGTGGTCCCCACACCAACCAGTCGCCCACGCGATGCACGTACTGCGTGGTGATGCCGCCGGTTTTCGTTATCTGGGTGTTGTCGACGCTTTGAGGCGTTCGTGGACTTGGCGGTCGATGGTGGCCCACACTGAGAGTGAGGATGCGCTCCGGGCCGGGGGGAGGCGGCTGGATGGCTGGGCGGCGCAAGGCGCTGATTGTCGCGAACGACGTCTACGAGCACGAGGGGCTCGGGCGGCTTCGCGCGCCGGCGGCGGATGCGCAGGCTCTCGGCGGCGTTTTGGGTGACCCCGGGATCGGTGGTTTCGACGTCGAGGTCGTCCGCAACGAGTCGGCACACGTGATCCAGGGGCGGGTCGAGGACTTGTTCGCGGACAGTCGGCCCGAGGACGTGTTGCTGCTGCACTTCTCGTGCCACGGCCTCAAGAGCGAGTCCGGGGAGTTGTTCTTCGCGGCGCGCAACACCCTGCCGAACCGGCTGGGTTCCACCGCTGTGTCCGCCGACTTCGTGCAGCGATGTCTGCGGATGAGCAGGTCGCGCAGCATCGTGTTGCTGCTGGACTGTTGTTATGGCGGCGCTTTCGGCCGGGGCGTGACTGTGCGGGCCGCCGGTGATGCCAACGTGCTGGACAGCTTCTCCGGTGGGAAGCTGGGCGGTGGCCGGGGCCGCGCGGTGATCACAGCTTCGAGCGCGACGGAGTACGCGTTCGAAGGTGACCGGCTCGCCGATGACCGCAGCAGTCCGTCCGTGTTCACCGCTGCCTTGGTGGAAGGTCTGGCCAGCGGGGACGCAGATCTCGACCAGGACGGCTGGGTGTCGCTCAACGAGCTCTACGACTACGTCTTCGACCGGGTCCGCGAACGGAATCCTCACCAAACCCCCAGCCGCGACGTGGAGATGCAAGGTGAGCTGTACATTGCCCGCCGCAGTCGTCCGGTCACTGTACCGGCGCCGCTGCCGGCCGAGCTTCGCGAGCTGATCGACCATCCACTGGCCACGGTCCGGGCCGGCGCGGTGCAGGAGCTTGCCGGCCTGCTGCAGGGCAGGAATGCCGGGTTGGCGCTGGCGGCCAGGGTGGCCCTCGAGCGTCTGGCGGACGATGACAGCCGTTCGGTGGCCGCCGCGGCGACGGCAGCGCTGAGTGCCGCCGCCCCAGGCCCGCGCCCGCAGCCTGAACCGCGACCGGAACCGCGGCCGAAGCCGGCCCGCCAGGACCGGTCCGTACGGTCGTGGCGCCGGCGGTTGGTTTACCTGTCCGGCGCAGGAGTGGTCCTCGCAGCCGGGACCGTGGTCGCCTTGCAGCTGGTGAACGACAACGACCCGCCCGGAGGGGGTGGAGCGGCGGCCGACGAGTTCAACGAGGCCTCCCCGTGGCGGCTCAGGGTACGCGGCGCCGGCGGCTGCATCGTCACGGTGAGGAATGTCGACAGCGGCCAACAGAAGGTGTTCGACAATCTCTGGGGGCCTGTGAGCTTCCAGATCGCGGACACCGGCACGTTCGAGGCGAACGCCAGCGATCCCGTCTGCATCGTGACGCATTCCGCCGGTACCGGTCAGATCGCCCTTCCCTTCGCACAGAAGAACGCGACCGGTGACAGTGACGCGTTCACGGTGCCGTCCGGCGACAAAGCCATCGTCCGCGTCGTCGCCTTCAACAGTTACGGTCGTTGCGACTTCGAGTTGCACGACGCCACGGACGGACGCCCCCTCGACTTCGGTGGGACACAGCCGGGAGGCCCCCCGGTCCAACTCGACCCCCGCGGCAGCTCCAAGGTCTACCTCGCCCACTTCTACGGTTGCGACGTTCAGGTGTCCAGCGGCTGAGGAGCAGTGCCGCGCGAGCCGTAGTGGCTGTAGAGATGGGGGAGGGTGCCGCCGCGGCCTACGAACTCCTGCGGGTTGAACTCCGTCCACGGATGCAGGTTCGGGCGGCGGATGGGGGCCCCGATCCGCCGCGCAGATCACTTGATGGAGATGCCGCCTTTGTGCTTGGTGAGCCAGTCGGCGAAGGACTGGAGGGATGGGTTCAGCTTGCGCACCCCCCAACCGCGGATAAAAGGGGCAATGATGCCCTAGCGACCAGCCTCTCTAGGCGTCAGAACTCTGTGTTCGAAGGGACTCCGGCCCCGCTAGCCGACCTCTTTCGACTCCATTTCGCACCACGAATGATCCCACGGCGAGCGACGGTTGGTGGCGGATGGCCAGGCGGGCCGGCCGAACCACCGGTTCAGGTGGAGGTCGAGTCATGGCCTTGGGCGGGCGTGGCAGCGGCCATGCTCTCAGGTCGCGTGGTGCGCGTCCTCCTTACTGCACTGATTGTGCTCGGCGTCGCCGCCACAGGGTGCGCCTATCCAGTAGCTGGCGCCGACCCGGCCGACGCGAACCCGGCGCATCGCGGTGAGCCCACCAGCGATCCGCACGCCCTTCAGCCAGCGGCCGGCACGGCGAAGCTGATCTCTGCCGAACTTCGCGGGATTTGCGTCATCGCCGACCGACCTGACGTGCCTGGATACAGGCGAGACCAGTTCGGCGAGACCTGGACCGACGTCCATGCAGGCCGACCTGCGGCCTGGCCGGTACACCTCGAGTTCGACCTTTCAGACCGCGGGCCGACTGAGGTCGACGTGACGAGATCTGCGGTATTGCACCTGTCGCAGGGGCTGACCATACTGCGAGGGATGGTCGGGTGAGGGGAGTCCGTGATGCGACGAGTTCGGATCGGCCGACTGGCGGGCGCGCTCAGCGCTTTGTCGCTTGTTGCCGGCATGCTGCTGACCGTGCAGCCGGCCGCGGCGATCATTGGCGGGCAGCGCGATGAGGTGCATACCAACGTGGGCGTTGTCCGGTTCACCACCGAGTCGGGTCGGTTCCGCTGTTCCGGCACGCTGATCTCGCCGACGGTGGTGCTCACCGCGGGTCACTGCACGGGGGACACCGGCGCGAGCCCGGCGACCAACGTCTACGTGTCGTTCAACACCGACCTGCCACTCGATCCGCTTGCGCCGGGCATCACCCCGCAGGAGAGAGCGGCGCGCGCGGCGAACTACATCACCGGCACGGCACACCCCGATCCGGGGTGGACCGGCAAGCTGTCGATCTCCAAGCAGCACGATCAGGGCGTCGTGGTGCTGGATGCGCCGGCGGCTTCGAAGTGGCCGGGCATCGTGCCGGCGCCGCTGCTTCCCGTGGGCACGCTCGACGGCAACCAGGGCGCGCTGAAGAACGAGACGTTCACGCTCGTTGGCTACGGCGTTGACATCGGCGCGAAGAAGTCGCAGATCGTCGTGCCGGAGCGGCGCTTCACCACGTCGTTCCTCAAGAACGTGCAGGATGAGGTCGTCACCTTCCAGATCAACGACCGCGACTCCAAGGCCGGCGGGGGCTCTTGCTTCGGTGACTCCGGTGGGCCGGTGTTCCTCGGCCAGTACGTGGCCGGTGATGCCTCCTTCGTGAACTCGCTGACGTGTAACGCGACCGGCGGCTACCAACGGGTCGATACGCCGTACTCGCGTGCCTTCCTGGAGCAGTTCATCTAACCCGGTCAGCCCTACGTAGGGAAGGCGAGCAAGGCAGTGGCCACCTCACGCCGCCGCTGGGCGGTCGTGTCGGGCTGGCCGGCACCGGCTGCTTCGGCCCCGGGCGGGATCACCATGCAGAAGGTAGAGCCCGCGCCCGGTCATGGTTCCTCGCTCGGCGAACGCAATCACCGCATCCACCCCAGATGGAGATACCTCCAGCTCGCCACGCTGCGTGCCGGTCAGCGGCTTCCCATGGCCCCACGCAGCGAGTGTCGTCGGGTGCCACGAGCAGCGGGCGAAACTCGAACCCGGCGCCCAGGGATTATGAGAGCCACGCCACTTGCCACAGCACAGAGGTGGGATCCAAGGCCGACATGTCGAACGGGATCGGAGGCGGAAGTTCGAGGTCGGCGATCCTGTCCCAGTCCTGCTCGCGTGCTCCGATCTGCACGTCGGCACCCAGCGGAGCGGCGAGTTCTTCGGCGACGAACTGGGTCAGCGAGCGGCCGTCGGTGCGCCGTATCAACTCGCCCAGAAGGTGTCTCTGGCTGAGTGCGTGGTATCCGGCGGCGGTGCCGGGGTCCCACCACGGGCGTTGTACGGCGAGCCTTGCGGTAGAGGTCGGTACGTAGAGGTCGGTCAGAGTCACGGGCTGGTCCCAGCCGGACACTCCGGAGGTGTGGCTCATGACGTGCCGGACGAGAATCTCTTCTTTGCCGTTCTGGGCGAACTCGGGCCAGTACGTCGCGACGGGCTCATCCAGATCGAGGATGCCGCGGTCCGCGAGGACCAGGATGGCCAGTGCAGTCACAGTCTTCGTGGTGGAGAAGACGTTGACGATCGTGTCGTGGCGCCACGGCGTACTGCGCTCCGGGTCGCGGTGACCGCCCCACAGGTCGACGACGGTCTCACCATCCACATCGAACGCGATCGACAGCCCGACCTCGTCACCCTGGTCCAAGACCTCCTGCAGTTCGTCATGGACGACACCGAAGCCGTCCTTGACTGTTCCTTGTACTTTCACGACTTCTCCTCCTGGCCGCGCAGCATTTCCTCGGACAGTTGCCACAGGCGCGCGGCGTCTACCAGACGAGTTCGTCTAGATGGTTATGGCCGGAAAGCAGGCGAGCGATGTGGTCCTGCGCCGCTTCGCGTATGTCAGGCTGAGGGTGGTGCGCGTATAGCGCGAGCTCCCCGTACATGTCATAGAAGTTCAACCGCTCGCGCAGATGCTCGCACGCCGGACGACGCGATTCGCGAGTTGCGGCAGTAGCGTGCATCGCCGCACGCACGCATAGCGGCATGACAGGGCGGGTTGCCCTTGCAAACCATTGGTGAACCGACTTGCTCCGCTGATGTACTGATGTCCGACCGTGAGTCTGCCCCGTGTCGGAGGTAGTAGTTGTGACGAGCTATAACGCGCTTGCCGAGGTGTACGAGTGGCTCATCTCAGATGCAAAGCTGGCCCCGGCCGAGTTCGCTGCGTCGTTCGACGACGTCCTCAGTCTCCTGCCGCCGAACGCTCACGTCCTCGATTGTTCGTGCGGAACCGGACAGTTGGCGGTCGGCCTCGCCGGTCTTGGCATGCAGGTGGTCGCAACTGACGCCAGCGAAGCGATGGTTCGTCGGACTGCGGAGTTGTCTGAGGAATTCAGGGCACCTGTCCGGACAGTGCGGGCGGACTGGCAAGAGTTGCCCGACCATTTCGATGACGACACCTTCGACATGGTGTTCTGCGTTGGCAACTCGCTGCACCATGCCGAGGGCGCGAGAGGCCGGGTTGCTGCTCTGGAGTCGATGTCACGGCTTCTGCGCCGTGGCGGGCGCTTGGTACTCACCTCCCGCACCTGGGAACTCGTGAGGGCCAGAGGTTCCCGGCTGGACATCAGTGACCGTCTTGTCCGCCGGAACGGGCGTAATGCCGTCGTGGTCTACCGCTGGGAGATTGCGTCACAGTGGGAGGAGGAGCACCACATCGAGATTGCGGTCGCGCAAGTTGATGCGGCTGGGTCGGTTCTTGTCCGCTCGGAACTGCTGTCGTGCTGGCCCTACCGATACGACGAACTCGCAGCCGAGTTGCACCAGGTCGGACTCCGGACGGAAAGGAGCACGTACAACCCTGAGGCCGAGAACTACATGGTGGTGGCGAGCAAGGTATAGACAACGGGCTCACAGTCCCTGGCCGGACCGCGCGGTTGCTCGCAGGAGGCTTGCGCCCTCTCATCGGCATGTAAGTAGCGTTTGATCGGTAGCACCGGAGTCTCTGCGTATTGAGTTCGGGCGTATTCGGTCCTGATCCGGGCGCCCGCGCGTCGACCGTTGACCGGGCAGGGAAGCGGGGCGGGTGTTGCGGGCACCTCGTCGCTCCGCGCGCAAGAATCGCTCAGTGCCGGCCCGGTGGTGGAACGATCAGCGGTCACCTTCCAGAACGGCCGACAGGCGTTATGCCGGTGGCAGAAGCCCTGTCGGATCATCGACGTGAGGAGGCATTCTGAGACGATGGATCTGGGGTTCGGCGGCGAGGTTGCTGATCTGTATCGCCGATACCGCCGCGGTTATCCGTCAGGGTTGATCCGCGCGTGCGTCGATGCGTTCTCGTTAAAGGGCGACGATCTCGTGATCGATCTCGGTTGTGGCACGGGGCAACTGGCGACACCGATCGCCCCGCATGTTCGGGCCGTGATAGGGGTCGATCCCGAACCAGACATGCTGGCCCACGCCCGCTCAGCCGCCCAGGACCAGGGTGTCACGAATGTGGCGTGGATGGTCGGCAGCGACTCCGACCTTCCGCTGCTGCGATCGCTGTTGGCTGAACAGTCGGTTGGTGCTGTGACGATCGGGCAAGCACTGCACTGGATGGACCATGAGGCGCTGTTTGCCGCGGTCGGTCCGCTCCTAGGTCCTGGAGGTGGTGTCATGGTCGTGGCCAACGGGATCCCGCTGTGGCTGCAGGACTCGGACTGGTCACGGGCGTTACGCGAATGGCTGTCCGACTGGTTGGGCGCGCGTCCAGCCAACAGCTGCGGCACCGACAACGCAACGCAACAGCGCTATCGCCAGAGCCTGACGGCCAATGGCTTCGAGGTCAGCAAGGTCGAGCTCGACTATGCCGACGAGCTCGACTTCGATCACCTACTCGGCGGGATCTACAGCGCGCTACCGGTCGACCGCCTTCCCTCGCCCAAGGAGCGTCCACAGATCGCAGCGGAGCTCCGGGAAGTGCTTCATCCCTATCGGCCGTACATCGAGCAGGTCCCGGTGCGAGCCCTCCTCGGCACGAAGGTCGCGTGAGCAACCAACCAGCCATCTCCTCCCATGGATATCTCGTCGGCTCCGCCAACTGGACATCTCCGCATCAGGTGCCCGGGCGTGACGAGCCCATTTGCAGCAAGTTGCATCTGCCGAGTTCACTGACCGTGGCGCGGGGTGGGTGAACGGTTGGGTGGCTATGCTGCCGCGATGTCGATCACCGTGAAGATCATCGATGTGTCGGGGGCGGGGCGGGTCGGTGCGACGACGCTACTGGAAGGTGTGGCTAGTAGCATCACGCTTCGCGATCTGGTGCGAACGCGCGTGCGGGACGAGGTGGCGCGCTTCAACGTCGTTCCACAGGAAGTGTTCCAGGGGCTGGTGATGCCCGAAGGTGCGCTGCCGACCGCGGCGGGGTTCCGGCTGCCGAAGCAGCGGCGCCTCGACTGGGAACAGCAGGCCGATCGTGCGGTCGAAGCGTTCGGGCGCAACGGCTTCTTCGTGCTTGTCGACGACCGCCAGGTGACCGACCTTGACGAGGAGCTCGCGTTGACCGCGGACTCCGACATCCGTTTCGTCCGGCTCGTGCAGTTGGTCGGAGGCTGAGCGTGGACCAGGCAAGTGACACCGCATCCGGCCAGGTCGACGACGTGGCGTCCCTGCTGGACGCAGCGATGCGCGCGATTCAGGGCCGATCTTGGATCGGGGACAGCGACGCACGGACGCTCCCGCAGGTTCGGGCCATCACCCAGGCCCCGGAAGACGTACGCCGCGAGTGCATCCTGAGGGCCTCCGAGCGGGTCGACAGCCACTACTGGGTCGACTTGATCTCGATCACCGCGCGCAAACGCGTCAAGTTCTCGGCGGACGACATCGACCGACTGCTGACGCTGCGCCTTGGCGTCTCCGATGACCTCAACTTCTGGTGGAACAGTGAGGCGCTCCGTGCCGTCAGCCGCCAGATCGAGCACACCTTCCCCACCTTGACCGATGCGGAACAAGCACGACTCGAGCCTCTCCTCCTGCAAGCCGTCGACAGGGCGCGAGACGCAGCCACCGCTACCAGGCTTCGGCAGCTCGTCACCACCGCCGACGGCATCCGGCTCGACCTGATCGACGCAGGCGATGCCATCGGTCCGCGACTGCGTGCCGCGTTCGAGCAGGCAGACGACCAGGTCGACAAGCTTGCGACAACGCTCGACCTCCTGGCGGCGTATCCCACCAAAGGCCGGCCCTCGAAGAAGTGGCTCACCGAGACCGAACAGATCATCAGCCGGCTGTCCCGGCCCGCGGAGCTGATCGGCGCTCTCCTCGACGCGGCCCTCGACGCCGAGGACAGCGAGGCCTCGTACACCCACAACGACCGCACCCACACCTACCCGCGCTACATCACCAGCAGCAACGAAGGATTCCTCGGCGGCACAGTCGCGGCCGCTGGACTCCTGCGCGACTCAGCACTGCTGCCGCGGCTGCGACGCCTCGCGACCAAGACCGTGACGGTCATCGGAGGACAGTTTGGCAACCCACGCAGCCTGCGTCTGGCCAACCTGTCGACACAGGCGATGGCCGATATCGGCGCCCCGGCATCGATCACCGAGTTGCTCGCACTCGAGCGATCCGTCCGGCATGGGACGTTGCTGAAGCAGGTCCGCAAGGCCATCGAAGCGCTGGCCTCCGCGCAGGGCATGACGCGGGACCAGTTGCTGGAGCGCGCGGTCGAGACGCACGACCTCGACCCGGACGGAATTCGCACGCAACCTCTGTCGAGGGGATCCGCCCAGATCGTCGTGGACGGACGAGCCGCAGCCCTTCTATACGTCGACGAGAAAGGCACGGCACGCAAGTCCATCCCCGCTGACGTGAAGCAGGCTGACGCCGACGTACTCGTTGCGGTCCGCAACGACCTCAAAGCCGTCCGGAAGACGATCGCCGGCGAGCGCGTACGGCTGGACGGCCTGATGGCCCTTGAGCGCAGCTGGCAGCTCGACGAGTGGCGCACCTGGTACCTCGACCACCCGATCACCGGCCGACTGGCACGGACACTCGTGTGGGCCTTCGAAACCCAGCACACGCCGGTGGTGGTCGGCCTGCCGCTGGACAGCACGACCGCGATCACGGCTTCGGGGCAACACGTCGGGATTCCGCCGGATGCGCGAGCGCGTCTTTGGCACCCCGTCCACGCGACCAGTGACGAGGTCCGGGCCTGGCGGCAATGTCTGCTCGACCAGCAGATCGTTCAGCCCTTCAAGCAGGCGTTCCGCGAGATCTATCTGCTCACGCCCGCCGAGGAACAGACCCGCGAGTACTCCAACCGGTTCGCCGGCCACGTCTTCGGGCAGGTCCAGGCCCGCGCCCTGATGAAAGGGCGAGGCTGGGCACCGGTCGCCGTCGCGTGGTGGGACGACGGCATCGACCAGGGCATCGCCCGGCGAACGTTCGACTCGGCCGGGATCCGCGCCGAGTTCTACTACGACCCGATCCTCGAACAGGAGCCAACGGCCAGCGACCTCTACCCGTACTGCACCAGCGACCAACTCCGGTTCGTCGACGCCACCAGCGACGAGACGATCGCATTGGCCGACGTACCGCCGCTCGTCCTCACCGAGGCCCTGCGCGATGTCGACCTGTTCATCGGGGTCACCTCGATCGGCGCAGACCCTGAGTGGCTCGACCGCGGCACCCAGCGCCAATTCGACACCTACTGGCACACCTACGGCTTCGGTGAACTGTCCGCAGCCGGACAGATCCGCCGCGACATACTCTCTCAGCTCGTCCCACGCCTGGCCATCGCCGACCGATGCGAACTCGATGACCGCTACCTCACCGTGCGCGGAGACCTCCGCACCTACCGCATCCACCTCGGCAGCGGCAACATCCTCATGTCACCCAACGACCAGTACCTCTGCATCGTCGCCGCCCGCAACGGACAATCCCAGAAGCTCTTCCTACCCTTCGACGACGACCCCGTCCTCAGCCTCATCCTCAGCAAAGCGTTCCTACTCGCCGACGACACCGCCATCAAGGACCCCACCATCAGCGCCCAGATCAACCGTCGCTGAATCTCCGTCAACGGTGTTCGGAAACGACGATGCAGCCGACTGGGCTGGGAACCTGGTCGACGCCGATCAAGAGCAGTTGATCGCTGATGCGCTGGAGCGCGCGACCGGCTCAGCTGGAGTTGAGTACTTGGAGGCCCCGAGGGCGCCGAGGCGCTGGCTGCAGCTGAGATCGCCGCAGCCGCAGCCGCAGCCGGGGCCCCAATTGATGCAAATGCCTCCACCGAGCGAGCGCTCGCATGGGCGTCTGCCCGCGCCGGGTTGGCCGAGTTGATCCCGGTCGCGATCCGCGCGGTCGACCGGGTGGTCGCGGACGACTCCGAGCTGTGGACCGAGGGAGACGATCTGGCTTGGTTGAAGGCCACCGACGATCTACGGACACGGCTACGGAGCAGGGCTGAAGCTGGACGGCGGCCGGCGTGGCCGCCGCGCCAGCTTGCGACTCCCGTCACTCCAACACCCGGTGGTACCAGTCTCGTGTGTTCGGATGTGCCGCCTGGTGCTTTCCCGGGCGAGGCGCGGACGGCTCCGAAGGACGCGGCCAGCCGGTATTTCAGCGGGGTTGCACGGCAAGTCAGCGGGCTGGGTCAGGCCTCCCGGTACTGAGCATGCGACCGGTTTGCTCCGTCACTGCTCCGTGGGGAGCGCTAAACGATGGTCGTTGTAGCGAAATTGTGATCACAGATGCAAGTTTGGGCGGCGGATCGGTGGGGCCGATCCGCTGTACAGATCACTTGATGGAGATGGCGTCTTTGTGCTTGGTGAGCCAGTCGGTGAAGGACTGGAGGGATGGGTTCAGCTTGCGCACCTGGTCGAGGTCGCGGTCGCCGGTGAACTGTTCGTGGTTCTCGGCGTAGTACTGGAACATGTTCGAGAACTCGACGGCGTAGGGGAAGCCGAGGGTGCGGTAGGTGGGCCAGGGGAGGGGGCGGTAGGCAACCTTCTCGCCGAGGGCTTCGGTGAGGGCGGCGGCGTACTCGTCGCCGGTCAGGTGGTCGCCCGCGATGCTGAGGGTGGTCCCGATCAGGCCGGCGTCCTTGAAGACGGCCAGGGCGGTACGGCCGATGTCGTCGGCGGCGATGCCGGACAACGGCTTGTCGGCCATCGGCATCGAGATCGTCAGCGTGCCGTCCTCGCCGCGGACCGGTTCCATCCCGCCGGCGAACGCGTCGAAGTAGAACGTCGTGCGCAGGAAGGTCGTCGGTACGGCGTACTTCGTGAACAGCTCGTCCGCCTCGGCCTTGGCGTCGAAGTGCGGGACGGTGTAGCGGTCGTCGTCCAGCCACGGCACGTCGTCACGCCCCTCGAAGAACGGGCGGGTGTCGTCGAGCGTCGACCAGACGACATGCTGTACGGCGGCATCGCGAGCGGCCCGCGCTGCGGTCTCGGCCTGGAACAGCTCCATCTCCGCGGCCGTCCGCGCGGCCTCCTCCTCGGGGCTGCGCGGAGCCCAGTAGTTCGTCACGACGAAAGCGCCGTACGTGCCCTCGAAGGCCGCGCGCACGCTCGCCTCGTCGTCCAGGTCGGCGGCGACCACCTCGGCGCCGGCCGCCGCGAGGGCCTGCGCCTTGGCGGACCGCGGGTCCCGGGTCAGCGCGCGGACGGCGAACTCGCCGTCCGCCAGGATCGCCCGGGCGAGCCCGCCGCCCTGTGCTCCGGTGGCGCCGACGACTGCGATCAGCTTCTTGCTCATATCACTCACTCCACGATTTCGGTTGATGTGTCAACTCGCGGCCAGCTTAGCGCGCTAGGTTGATGTGTCAACCAATGCAGGTAGGATGGGTGCGTGAGCAAGGGACCGTGGCTCGACGACGACGAGCAGACCGCATGGCGCAGCTACCTGCTGATGAACAAGACGCTGACGACGCACCTGGAGCGTCACCTGCAGCGGGAGTTCGGCCTGTCCAGCTCCGACTTCGAGATCCTGGTCAACCTGTCCGAGTCGGAGTCCGGCCGGATGCGCGCCTTCGAGCTGGGCCGGGCGACGCAGTGGGAGAAGAGCCGGATGTCGCACCACCTGACCCGGATGGAGAAGCGCGGCCTGATCCGCCGCGAGGCCTGTGACTCCCGCTACCCGGAGATCGTGATCACCGAGGACGGCATGGCCGCGATCAAGGCCTGTGCCCCGGCACACGCCGCGCGGGTCCGCGAGTTCTTCGTCGACGTCCTCGGCCCCGACCGCATGGTCGCCCTCGGCGAAGCCTCGGACGAGATCCTCGAAACCATCGGCAAGCACTGCGGCACCGACTGCCCGCCGGAGGTCAGCGGCCTGGGCTGAGAAGGGTTCTCAGAGAGCTTTCAGGAGAACTTGATCGTCGCTTGACGTTCTCTTGGAGTGCGGCTGAGGAGCCTCCCGGGAGGCTTGCAGCATGGTCACCACAGATGCGTTCGAAGCGTCCCACTCCTTCCGCCGGCGCCGGCTGCGCCGGGCCTCGGCGGCTGCGATCGCGACGGCGGTGCTCGGGATCGGCGGCACCGGGTTGTCGGTCGCCGTCGTGTCCGCCCGGCAGGCCGACTCCGGCAGCAGCGGCACCACGGTGAGCTCCACGAGCTCCGACGACTCGGGCTCCAGCAGCTCAGGCAGCAGCAGTTCCAGCAGCTCGAGCTCGGACGATTCGGGCAGCAGCGGTCTCGGGTCGGCGTCGTCGGGTTCCACCTCGCAGGGTGGGAGCAACGGATCATGAGCGCGTTCCGGACCTGGACCGCCTGGAGTTGCACGGTCCGGCTGACCGTCGATGACCCCGCCGTACTCGGCGCCGCCTGTGGTGAGCTGAAGGCGCTGATGGACCGGGTCGACAAGGCCGGGCTGATCAGTGAGCCGGGGACGCAGTTGCTGACGATCGACGGGGCTGTGCAGCGACCAGGCGTGATCGAGACGCCGATCGGCGTACCGCTGGAGGCCGTACTGCGGTTTGCCGGTGCCGAGGCCGGGCCGGTGCTGCTCGGTGGGTATCACGGCCGCTGGCTGCCGCATGGCGGCGGTGTGGTCCTCAAGCGACCGGAGGTGTCCGCCGGCATCATCCTGGCGCTCGGCACGGACACCTGCCCGCTCGGTGAGGTGCACCGGGTCTCGCAGTGGCTCGCAAGCCAGTCGGCCGGGCAGTGCGGTCCGTGCGTGTTCGGGCTGGCGTCGCTGGTCGACGACTTCGACAGGCTGGCCAAGGGCGACCCATCCGGGTGGCATGACGCTCAGCGGCACCTCGGTCTGGTCCCGGGGCGAGGGGCGTGCGCCCACCCCGACGGCTCGGCGCGTTTTCTTGCCTCGGCGCTCGAGGTGTTCGGCGAGGACGTGCGGCTCCACCTCGCCGGCGGCGGGTGCGGGCGACAGGTCAGAGGTGTGTTGCCGGTGCCAGGAGGTTCGTGGTGAACAAGGTAGAGATCGACTGGACCCGGTGCGACGGCCACGGCCTCTGCGCCACCCTGCTGCCGGACGACGTGGCCCTCGACGAGTGGGGTTTTCCGGTCCTGCGAGGCCGTGAGATCACCGCGGGTGAGCTGCCGCATGCGCGCCGCGCAGTACTGGCCTGCCCGGCTCTGGCACTGCGTCTCGACGCACCTGTCGAACGTGATTGATCAGCCTGCGGACAGGCCCGTCCCGACAGCACACCAGTGACCAAGGTGGACTAGTCTCTGAGTTGTCGCACAACGTCGTGCGGCCGGTGCGAACAGCGCCGTTGGCACGCGTTGGAGACGGTGGGGAATGCAGAGCAAGCTGGACGTCCAGAAGGCGGAAGTGCTCGCCAAGGCGGTGGCCGCCGGAACTCAGGGGCACGACAAGTCGATCGATCCGTCCAGGCTGAAGACCTTCCTCGAGCGGTACTACCGGCACGTCGCGGCGGAGGACGTCGCCGAGCGGGAGCCGACCGACTGCCTGGGCGCCGCGAAGCACCACTACAAGTCCGCAATGGCGCGGCCGCAGGGTACGGCGAAGGTGCACGTCTTCACGCCGACGCCGGAGGACCACGGCTGGTCCGCGAACGGCCGGACCGTGGTGGAGATCGTCATCGACGACATGCCGTTCCTGGTGGACAGCGCCGCGATGGTGATCAACGAGCACAACCTCGAGCTGCAGCTGCTGGTGCACCCGCAGTTCGTGGTCCGCCGGGACATGGCCGGCACCCTGCAGGAGGTCCTGGACGACACCGCTACCTCGGACGAGCACGACCTCGTCCGGGAGAGCTGGATGCACCTCGAGATCGAGCGGATCCCCGACGTCGCCGAGCAGCGCGCGCTGGAGGACGAGCTGCAGCGGGTGCTGCACGACGTCCGGGTCGCGGTCGAGGACTGGCCGAAGATGCACGAGAAGGCCGTCACCATCGCCGAGGGCCTGGACGCCGACCGGCTGCCGGTCGGCGAGCACGAGGTGGAGGAGGCCCGGGAGCTGCTCGAGTGGCTCGCCGACGAGCACTTCACCTTCCTCGGCTACCGCGAGTACGACTTCACCATGGAGGGCACCCAGGGCATCCTCCGCGGCCGGGCCGGCTCCGGCCTGGGCATCCTGCGGGCCGACCCGAAGCCGAGCTCGGGCAAGCTGCCGCCGGAGGTGAGCGCGAAGGCGCAGGAGCGCAAGCTGCTCATCCTGACCAAGGCGAACTCACGGTCCACCGTGCACCGGTCGGCGTACCTGGACTACGTCGGCATCAAGCAGTTCGACGAGACCGGTGAGCCGGTCGCGGAGTGCAGGTTCATCGGCCTGCTCTCGTCGACGGCGTACACCGAGAGCGTCATGCAGGTGCCGGTGCTGCGCCGCAAGGCGCTGGAGCTGTTCCGGCTGACGGGCTTCGACCCGAACAGCCACAGTGGCAAGGGTCTGCTCGACGTACTGGAGACCTACCCGCGCGACGAGCTGCTGCAGGCGCCGGTCGAGGACCTGCTGCCGATCGTGCAGTCTGTGCTGCACATGCAGGAGCGGCGCGCCGTCAAGCTGTTCGTACGGCGTGACGTCTACAACCGCTACCTGTCCTGCTTGGTGTACCTGCCGCGTGACCGCTACACCACAGCGGTCCGGCTGCGGATGCAGCAGATCCTCAAGGACGCCATCGGCGCCGAGACCGTCACCTACGCCGCCTACGTGACCGAGTCCGTGCTCGCCCGGGTGCACTTCGTCGTCCGGATGAAGCAGGGCGAGACAGTCGGTGAGTACGACGCCGACCTGCTCGAGCACATGGTGGTCGCGTCGACCCGGGCCTGGGTGGACGACTTCACCGCCGCGCTGCATGCCAAGGGCGGCGACGGTGCGGTCACCCAGCTGGCCCGCAAGTACGCCGACGCCTTCCCGGAGGCGTACAAGGAGGACTTCGACCCGCGCGTCGCGGTCAACGACGTCAACGTGCTGGAGAGCCTGCCGCCGGACAACGGCCTGGCCATGTCGCTCTACACCCCGATCGACGAGGAGTGGGAGGGTGAGCGCCGGTTCAAGGTCTACCGGACCGGCTCGTCGCTCTCGCTGTCCCAGGTGCTGCCGCACCTGACCCACATGGGTGTCGAGGTCATCGACGAGCGCCCGTACGAGATCCGGCCGGGCGGTGGCGCGGCGGCGTACATCTACGACTTCGGGCTCAAGGTGCCGGCCGACACCGACGAGCGCGACGAGTTGCGCACGCTGTTCTCCGACACCTTCCACGCGGTCTGGCAGGGCCGGGCCGAGTCCGACAGGCTGAACGCGCTGGTGCTGCGCGGCAACCTCAGCTGGCGGCAGGTGTCGATCCTGCGGGCGTACCACAAGTACATTCGGCAAGGCGGTACGCCGTTCAGCCAGGCCTACATCCAGGAGACCTTCCTCAACCACGTGGACGTGGCGAGGCTGCTGGTGCAGCTGTTCGAGACCAGCTTCGACCCGGCCCGCGGCGCCGCCGACGACCCGGACCGGCTCAACCACGCGGCCCAGCTGGAGAAGGAGATCCTGGCCGCGCTGGACACGGTGCAGAGCCTGGACGAGGACCGGATCCTGCGCTCCTACCTGACCGTGATCAAGGCGACGCTGCGGACGAACTTCTTCCAGCCGGCGATCGCCGACGGGTCGCCGCGGCCGTACGTCTCGCTGAAGCTCGAGCCGAAGGCGATCCCGGACCTGCCGCAACCGCGGCCGGCGTACGAGATCTTCGTGTACTCGCCGCAGGTCGAAGGTGTGCACCTGCGCTTCGGCGCGGTCGCCCGCGGCGGCCTGCGCTGGTCGGACCGCCGGGAGGACTTCCGGACCGAGGTGCTCGGCCTGGTCAAGGCGCAGATGGTGAAGAACTCGGTGATCGTGCCGGTCGGCGCGAAGGGCGGGTTCTACGCCAAGCAGCTGCCGGACCCGTCGGTGGACCGGGACGCGTGGCTGGCCGAGGGGGTCGCGTCGTACAAGACCTTCATCTCCGGGCTGCTCGACATCACCGACAACATCGTGGCCGGCGAGATCGTCCCGCCCCGCGACGTGGTCCGGTACGACGGTGACGACGCCTACCTGGTCGTTGCCGCCGACAAGGGCACGGCGACCTTCTCGGACATCGCGAACGGAGTGGCCAAGCAGTACGGCTTCTGGCTCGGTGACGCGTTCGCCTCGGGTGGCTCGGTCGGGTACGACCACAAGGCGATGGGCATCACCGCGCGCGGTGCGTGGGAGTCGGTCAAGCGGCACTTCCGCGAGCTCGGGCACGACTGCCAGAACCAGGACTTCACCGTCGTCGGTGTCGGCGACATGTCCGGTGACGTGTTCGGCAACGGGATGCTGCTGTCGGAGCACATTCGGCTGGTCGCGGCGTTCGACCACCGGCACATCTTCCTGGACCCGTCGCCGGACGCGGCGAAGTCCTTCGCCGAGCGGCGCCGGCTGTTCGAGCTGCCCCGGTCCTCGTGGGCGGACTACGACGCCGCGCTGATCTCGCCCGGCGGTGGCGTGTACCCGCGCACGGACAAGGCGATCCCGGTCTCGCCGGAGGTCCGCGCCGTTCTCGGGATCGAGGGGTCCGCGGCCACGCTGACCCCGGCCGAGCTGATGAACGCGATCCTCAAGGCGCCGGTCGACCTGTTCTGGAACGGCGGCATCGGCACCTACGTGAAGTCGTCGGCCGAGACCAACGCCGACGTCGGCGACAAGGCGAACGACGCGATCCGGATCAACGGCGCGGAGCTGCGCGCCCGGGCGGTCGGCGAGGGCGGCAACCTCGGCTTCACCCAGCTCGGCCGGATCGAGTACGCGTCGAGCGGCGGCCGGATCAACACCGACTTCATCGACAACGTGGCCGGCGTGGACACCTCCGACCACGAGGTGAACATCAAGATCCTGCTGGACACCGTGGTCGCCGACGGCGACCTGACCGAGAAGCAGCGCAACGACATCATCGCGTCGATGACCGACGAGGTGGCCGGGCTGGTGCTGAAGAGCAACTACCGGCAGAACATCGCGCTGGCGAACGCGACCGCGCAGGCCCCGGCCCTGATGCACGTCCACCAGGACTGGGTACGGCGGCTGGAGAAGCAGCGACTGCTGGACCGGGAGCTGGAGTTCCTGCCGAGCGTGGCCGAGTTCAAGCGCCGCAAGGCCGAGGGACGCGGCCTGTCGTCGCCGGAGCTCTCGGTGCTGATCGCCTACACCAAGATCGTGCTCGAGTCCGACCTGCTGAAGACGTCGCTGCCGGACGACCCGTTCCTGGCGCACAAGCTGGCCAGCTACTTCCCGAAGCCGATGCAGAAGCGGTTCGCCGACCAGATCCAGCACCACCAGCTGCGTCGCGAGATCATCACCACCCAGGTGGTGAACGAGTTCGTGAACACCTCCGGCATCACGGCGTACCACCGGCTCTCGCTGGAGACCGGCGGCACGGTCGAGGACGTCGTCCGGGCGAACCTCGCCGCGTCCCGGATCTTCGCCCAGCCGGAGCTGCTGGCGCGCAACGCCGAGCTGGACAACGTCGTCGACGCCGCGACCCAGACCCACATGAGGCTGGAGACCCGGACCCTCGTCGAGCGGGCGACCCGCTGGCTGGTCAGCAACCGGCGGCCACCGGTCGACATCGAGGAGCTGATCGAGTTCTTCAGCCCGGGCATCACCAAGCTCACCACCGCGCTGCCCGACGTGCTGCGCGGCCGTGAGCTGGCGTTGTTCGAGCAGCGCCGCGAAGCCCTGGTGAACAAGGGGGTTCCGGCCGACTTCGCGTCCAGGATCGCCGTGCTGCCCCCGGCGTACGCGGGCCTCGGCATCATCGAGACCGCGTCGCACGGCGACCTCGACCTGCTCGAGGTTGCGAAGGTGCACTTCGCCCTTGGCGAGCGGCTGCAGCTCGGCCGCTTCCTGGAACGGATCATCGGCCTGCCGCGCACCGACCGGTGGCAGACGATGGCCCGGGCCGCCCTCCGCGACGACCTGCACGCCGTGCATGCAGGCCTCACCGCTCAGGTCCTGAAGGCCACCGACGCGTCCGCCGAGCCCGAGCAGCGTGTCATCACCTGGCAGGACCAGAACGAGGCAGCCCTGTCCCGCGCCGCCACCATGCTCGAGGAGATCGTCGAAACCGAAGGCCCCGAGCTGGCCCACCTCTCCGTAGGCCTCCGTCTGGTCCGCACCCTGCTGGCCAACCAGGCCTGAGTGCTCACCCCCGCGAGCCGTCGATAGGCTCGCGGGGTGAGGTCACTTGAGGATGCTGCTGGGGCGGTCGAGTATCCGGGCCGTGGGTTGGTGATCGGGCGCGATGAGGGTGGAGTGCCGTTCGTCGGGTACTGGCTGACCGGGCGGAGTCCGGCGTCGAAGCGGCGGCGGCTGGTGGTTGGCGAGTGGGAGATCGTGGTCGAGGACACCTCGGGCGGTGCGAGGGACAACCTGCGGCACTACACCGCGGCCGTTCGGGCGAGTGACTGGGTTGTGGTGGGCAATGGAACGCAGGTGAGCGAGTTGGCCGCTGCCCGCCGGTCCGGTACCGACCTGCAGTTGGCACTGCGCGAGCACGCTTACGAACCTGATCCGCCGATCCGTACGCCGCGGATCTTCGCCACCGCCGCGACCGACGGGACCGGGGTCGTGATCGGATCCGCCCGCGCCGTTCCGGGGGCCGTGGACCTGGTCCAGCACCCGTCGGTCTACCTTGCGCAGTTGCCAGTGGCAACGGCTGTCACGGTGAAGACCTACGCTGGAAACAGGACGGCCCCGGTAGTCGACGGTGTCCCGGAAATCGTGTCCTGGAAGGATTCCTGGCGTTCGGTCGCCGGTCTCTGGTACGTGCTCGACTCGTCCTTGCGCGTCGGCCTCTTCGTCGTACCGCTGAATGCTGCGAGCTTCGAGCCGGCTGTCCTAGCGTTCTGACACGACCACGTCGACCGAGTACTGGTCGGCGCGGTAGCAGTGGTCGCCGAACTCGACCGGCCGGCCGTCGGCGGCGTACGCGGACCGGGTCATGGTGACCAGCGGCTCGGCCTTGGACATGTGCAGGGTACGGCGTTCCTCGGCGGTCGCGTTCCGGGCGCCGATCCGCTGCCGGGCGACCGTCGGCCGGATCCCGCGAGCCCGCAGTACGGCGTACAGGCCGGAGCCGGTGAGCTGCTCCAGGGTGAGGTCGTTGAGGGTCGGCGGCAACCAGTTGCGCATGATCGCGAGCGGGATGTCGTCGGCGTACCGGAGCCGCACGATCGCCACCAGCGGGGTCCCGGGCGGGAGCTCGAGGACCGCGGCGGCGCGGTCGTCCTGGGCCTCGCAGTCCAGCGAGAGCACCTCGGTTCGGGGTGTGCGGCCCTCGCGTTCGAGGTCGTCGTACAGGCTGGTGAGCTCGGCCTTGCGGTGCACCATCTGGTTCGCGACCGTGGTGCCGATGCCGCGGCGGCGGACCAGCAGGCCCTGGTTGACCAGCTCCGAGATGGCCCGGCGGACGGTCGGCCGGGACAGGTTGAGCCGGTCGGACATGCCGATCTCGTTCTCGAACGGGTCGCCCGGGCGCAGCCGGCCCTCGGTGATGGCAGCGGTCAGCTGCTCGGCGAGCTGGTGGTACAGCGGCACCGGGCTCGACCGATCGAGCTGAATCGGCAACGCGGCGCCGGTCATGGGGCCTCCCGGCCTGGACTGAGGAACGGAGGGAGCGAAGCGACCGGAGAGACGAGGGAAGGCCGGGAGTTCCAGCCCCATGACCCGCCGCGCCGAAGGCGTGGCATCAGTACCGTCATGGCGGGATGTTACAACAGGGAGGTATGTATGTCTCTACGTGAAAATGTGTTAACAAACTATTGACACGTCTGGCGCGGGCCGGAAAGCTGGCGGTCAATCGGCGCGCCGCCCGGCAGGACTCGGCGCGCCTGTGGGGTGGATGGTTCCGGTGTCGAGGAGAGGGCTGCGCGGATGCGGATCGGGTTGGTCGGGGTCGGGCGGATCGGGGCGTTCCACGCCGCGACCTTGAAGGGGTTGCCGGCGGTGGACCAGGTGGTGGTCGCGGATGCCGACCCGAGCCGGGCCGAGCTGGTCGCCAAGGACCTCGGGCTGGAGTACGCGCCGGACGTGGACGCGTTGCTGGCGAGCCGGCTGGACGGTTTCGTGATCGCGGCCGCGACCTCGGCGCACGCGGACCTGATCGCGGCCGGTGTCGCGGCCCGGATCCCGACCTTCTGCGAGAAGCCGGTCGCGATCGACCTGGACGAGACCCTGCGCGTCGTCGAGCTGGTCGAGGCGTCCGACGTACCGGTGCACATCGGGTTCCAGCGCCGCTTCGACGCCGGGTACCAGGCGGCCGCGGCCGCGGTCCGGGGCGGCGAGCTCGGGTTCGTCCACCACATCCGGGCGAACACCAACGACGCATTCCCGCCGCCGGCTGAGTACATCCCGACCAGCGGCGGCTTCTTCCGCGACTGCACGGTGCACGACTTCGACATCCTCCGGTTCGTCACCGGCCGCGAGGTGGTCAGCGTGTTCGCCACCGGCGCGAACCGCGGCGAGTCCTTCTTCGGCGAGTACGGCGACGTCGACGCGGCGGCCGCGTTGCTCACCCTCGACGACAACACGTTCGTCTCGGTCAGCGGCACCCGGTACAACGCGGCCGGGCACGACGTCCGGATGGAGATCCTCGGCAGCCTCGGCTCGCTCGCGGTCGGCCTGGACGAGCACACCGCGCTGCGGTCGACCGAGGCCGGGGTGACCTTCCCCGGCGGCCAGCCGCACGCCACCTTCATGGACCGGTTCCGGCCGGCGTACGTCGCCGAGCTGACCGCGTTCACCGAGGTCGCGGCCGGGACCCGCGAGGTCCCGTGCACGGTCCGGGACGCCTACCAGGCCTTCCGGATCGCCGACGCCTGCGAACTGTCCCGCCGCGAGCACCGGCTCGTCCAGCTGTGAAGCCTTCGACAACAGAGGAGATTGGCCCGATGACTGACCTTGCACTCCGGATCGCCGGCGCTCCGATCTCCTGGGGTGTCTGCGAAGTCCCCGGGTGGGGCTGGCAGTACGACCCGGAGACAGTGCTCGCCGAGATGCGCGACGTCGGCATCGCGGCGACCGAGTTCGGGCCGGACGGCTTCCTGCCGGCCGACCCGGCGGAGAAGGCGAAGACACTGGCCGATGTCGGACTCCGCGCGGTCGGCGGGTTCGTGCCCGTCGTACTGCACGATCCGGCGTACGACCCCACGCCAGAGGTCGCCGCCGCGCTCGAAGGCTTCGTCGCAGCCGGCGCGACCACGCTCGTCCTCGCCGCCGCGACCGGGCAGGACGGGTACGACGACCGCCCGGTGCTCGACGAGACAGGTTGGACGACGCTGCTCGGCAACCTCGACAAGCTGTCCTCGCTGGCGGCCGAGCGCGGCGTGCTGGCAACCATCCACCCGCACGTCGGGACGATGGTCGAGAACGCCGACGACGTCGACCGGGTCCTGCGCGGGTCGTCGATCGGACTCACCCTCGACACGGGCCACCTGCTGATCGGCGGTGTCGACCCGGTCGCGCTGACGGTGGAGCACGCTGCGCGGATCAAGCACACGCACCTGAAGGACGTCGACGCCGCGTGG
Organism: Kribbella sp. NPDC050470; assembly: GCF_044458365.1. Lineage (NCBI taxonomy): Bacteria > Bacillati > Actinomycetota > Actinomycetes > Propionibacteriales > Kribbellaceae > Kribbella > Kribbella sp. NPDC050470. Next base: position 71,637 of record NZ_JBITHV010000018.1, read on the forward strand.
GCCGCGAAGGTCCAGGCCGGTGAGGTCAGCTACACCGACGCAGTCCGCGAAGGCATGTACCGCCCACTGGGCGCCGGCGACATCGACCTGACCACGATCGTCGCCACTCTGGAGAGCTCGGGTTACCGCGGCTGGTACGTCCTCGAGCAGGACACCATCCTCGGGTCCCGTCCCAACGGCGACGGCCCGCTCACCGATGTCCGCGCCAGCATCGCCCACCTGCACACCATCGCGGAGAACCTCTCATGAGCCAGGTAGCCGAGACCCAGAACGCCTCCGTGAACCCGCCCGACGAGGTTCTGACCATCGGGCGGATCGGGGTGGACCTGTATCCGTTGCAGGTCGGCACGCATCTGGAGGATGTCGAGAGCTTCGGCAAGTTCCTGGGCGGCAGCGCGACGAACGTCGCGGTCGCGGCCGCCCGGCACGGCCGGCGCTCGGCGGTGATCAGCCGGACCGGCAACGACCCGTTCGGGACCTTCATCCACCGCACACTGCGCGAGCTCGGAGTCGACGACCGGTTCGTGACCCCGGTCGACAACCTGCCGACACCGGTCACCTTCTGCGAGATCTTCCCGCCGGACAACTTCCCGCTGTACTTCTACCGGTTCCCCAAGGCCCCTGACCTCGAGATCTACCCGTCCGAGCTGGACCTGATCGCGATCCGGGACGCGAGCATCTACTGGTCCACCGTCACCGGCCTGTCCGCCGAGCCCAGCCGATCCGCGCACTTCGTCGCCTGGGAGGCGCGCGAACGCCGCCCGCTGACCGTGCTCGACCTCGACTACCGGCCGATGTTCTGGGCCGACCCGAGTGAGGCGCACGACCAGGTCAGCCGCGCGCTCGAGCACTGCACGGTTGCCGTCGGCAACCGTGAGGAGTGTGAGGTGGCGGTCGGCGAGACCGATCCGGACAAGGCCGCCCAGGCATTGCTGGACCGCGGTCTGGACCTGGCGATCGTCAAGCAGGGGCCGAAGGGAACGCTGGCCCGCACCCGCGACGAGCGGGTCGAGGTGCCGCCGTTCCCGGTCGAGGTGGTGAACGGCCTCGGCGCCGGCGACGGCTTCGGCGGCGCGCTCTGCCACGGACTGCTCGCGGGCTGGCCGCTGGAAAGAGTGATCCGGTTCGCGAACACGGCCGGCGCGATCGTCGCCTCCCGGCTCGAGTGCTCGACCGCGATGCCGACCGAGACCGAGGTCCTGAACCTGCTGGGTGAGGAAGCATGAGCGACCCGGGCACGCAGCAGACTCTCGCCCCGACCGGCGCCGGCGAACCCAACACTCGCGGTGTCGGCCGACCGGTACGGCGACTCGACCAGCTGACCGACCTGCGGGTGCGGCATCCGGAGCGGATCACCGAGGCCTGGCAGCAGCGTCGTCGCCGTGAGCTCGTCGGCGCCGACGGTCGGCTCCTGATCGTCGCGGCCGACCACCCCGCGCGAGGTGCGCTCGGCGTCCGCGGTGACCGGATGGCGATGGCCAGTCGGCCGGCGTTGATCGACCGCCTGATGACCGCGCTGGAGCGCCCGGGTGTCGACGGTGTGCTCGCGACTCCCGACGTACTCGAAGATCTGCTGATGCTCGGGGCGCTTGAGGGCAAGGTCGTCATCGGCTCGATGAACCGCGGTGGACTGCAGGGCGCCGCGTTCGAGTTGGACGACCGGTTCACGGCGTACCGGACGGCCGAGGAGATCGCCGCTCGCCGGTTGGACGGCGGCAAGATGCTGACCCGGATCGACCTGGCCGACCCGGGCACGGTCGCGACGCTGGAGAGCAGCGCGGCCGCGGTCACCGGACTGGCCGAGCACAAGCTGATGGCGATGGTCGAGCCGTTCTGGTCGACGCGCACCGACGGGCGGGTGACGAACCTGCTCGATCCGGACTCGGTGATCAAGTCGATCCAGATCGCCGCCGGACTCGGCGCCACCAGCGCGTACACCTGGCTCAAGCTGCCGGTCGTCGACGACCTGGCGCGGGTGATGGACGCGACGACGTTGCCGACGCTGCTACTCGGTGGCGATCCCACCACTTCGCCCGAAGAGACGTATGCAGCGTGGGGCAAGGCGCTCAGCCTTCCTTCCGTTCGTGGTCTGGTCGTCGGTCGGGCCCTGCTCTTCCCGCCCGACGGCGATGTGGCCGCCGCCGTCGACCAGGCCGCCGCTCTCGTCCACGGAGGTGCCGCATGACCGAATGGTTCAGGCCTGCTGGTACGACTGCACGCGACGGCTTCGAGGTGGTCGTGCGACCCGGTGAGCAGGACTGGCATCACACCGGCCTGTCGATCTGCACGCTGCTTCCGGGCCAGTCGGTCCAGATCGACACCGGCGACTGCGAGTACCTGGTCCTGCCGTTGAGCGGATCGGCCGAGGTGATCGTGGACGGCGAGACCGTCCCGCTCGGCGGCCGCGCCGACGTCTTCGCCGGCCCGACCGACCTCGCCTACGTCCCCCGCGGTACGACGATGGCCGTGGTCAGCGCCGGTGGTGCGCGCATCGCGTTCCCGCACGCCAGGGCGGCGAGCGACTACCCGTTCCGGCGGATCGGCGTCGAGCAGGTCGAGACCGAGCTACGCGGCGCGGGTGTCGCGTCCCGCCAGGTGCGGAACTTCGGCACCCCGGCCGTCCTCGACGCCGACTCGATCATCGCCTGCGAGGTGCTCACCCCGGCCGGCAACTGGTCGTCATACCCGCCGCACAAGCACGACGAGCACAAGCCGGGCGAGGAGAGCGAGCTCGAGGAGATCTACTACTTCGAGCTGCAGCTGTCCGAGGACGCACCCGAAGGGGCCAAGGGCAACGACCCGATCGGGTACCAGCGGGTGTACGGCACCGAGGACCGCCCGATCGACGTCCTCGCGGAAGTCCGCAGCGGCGATCTGGTGCTCGTGCCTCATGGGTGGCATGGTCCTGCGATGGCGCCTCCTGGTTACGACATGTACTACCTGAACGTGATGGCCGGTCCGGGGACCGAACGCGCGTGGCTGATCAGCGACGACCCCCGCCACGCCTGGGTCCGCGACCTCTGGACTACCCAGCGCATCGACCCCCGCCTCCCTCTCGGGACGAGCCATGAGTGAACGAACCGATGGACCAACTGCAGTGACGAGGAACCTGTTGATGGTGTGTGGAGGAGGACGGCGATGACGGTTCGGCTCACGGTCGCGCAGGCGTTGGTGCGGTTCCTGAGCGTCCAGTACTCGGAGCGCGACGGCCGGCGGCAGCGGCTGTTCGCCGGGTGCCTGGGCATCTTCGGGCACGGCAACGTGGCCGGCGTCGGTCAGGCGCTGCTGCAGGCCGAGCTCGAGGATCCGACGGCGCTGCCGTACATCCTGGCCCGCAACGAGCAGGCCATGGTGCACACCGCGTCCGCCTTCGCCCGCACCCGTGACCGGCTCCAGACCTACGCCTGCACGGCAAGCATCGGCCCGGGCTCGACCAACATGGTGACCGGCGCGGCCCTGGCGACGATCAACCGCCTTCCTGTTCTGCTCCTCCCTTCGGACGTGTTCGCAACCCGGGTGGCGACCCCCGTGCTGCAGGAGCTGGAGAGCTTCGGCGCCGGCGACGTCTCCGTCAACGACGCGTTCCGCCCGGTGTCGAAGTACTTCGACCGCGTCTGGCGCCCCGAGCAACTGCCGTCGGCGCTACTCAACGCCATGCGCGTGCTGACCGACCCGGTCGAGACCGGTGCGGTGACCCTGGCCCTGCCGCAGGACGTCCAGGCCGAGGCCTACGACTGGCCCGAGGAGCTCCTCGCGGAGCGCACCTGGTATGTCGCGCGGCCGTTGCCGGAAGCATCAATTGTCGACAAGGCGGTAGATCTCCTACGGTCCGCGCAGCGGCCGCTGATCGTCGCCGGCGGCGGTGTGCACTACTCGGGTGCCGAGGAAGCGCTCCGCGAGTTCGCCGAGGCGACCGGCATCCCGGTCGCGGAATCCCAGGCAGGCAAGGGATCGCTGCGCTACGACCACCCGCAGTCGGTCGGCGCCGTCGGCTCGACCGGGACCACGGCAGCCAACACCCTCGCTCGCGACGCCGACGTCGTGATCGGCATCGGCACCCGGTACAGCGACTTCACGACGGCCTCGCGGACCGCGTTCCAGAACCCGGACGTGCGGTTCGTGAACATCAACGTGGCGCGTTTCGACGGTGGCAAGCATGCCGGCCTTCCTCTCGTCGCGGATGCCCGGGAAGCCCTTGTTTCGTTGGGATCCGCGCTTGGTGACTGGTCTGTGAGTGACCAGTACAGATCGTTGACGGCCATGCTCGCAACCCAGTGGGACGCGATTGTGGAAAACACCTACAACCCACCCGCCGAGGTGACCGCGAAACTCGCCGAAGGCCTGCTGACACAGGGCGAAGTACTAGGTGCCGTGAACGAATTGTCGGCGCCGTCTGATGTGGTGGTGTGCGCAGCCGGTTCGATGCCGGGTGACCTCCACAAGTTGTGGCGGACGCGCGACCCGAAGGGATACCACGTCGAGTATGGCTACTCCTGCATGGGATACGAGATCGCCGGCGGGATCGGCGTCCGCCTCGGCGCGCCCGACCGGGACGTGTTCGTCATGGTCGGCGACGGGTCGTACCTGATGATGTCGACCGAGCTTGTCACCGCGGTCCAGGAGAACGTGAAGGTCGTCGTCGTCCTGGTCCAGAACCACGGCTTCGCGTCGATCGGCGCGTTGTCGGAGTCGCTGGGATCCCAGCGGTTCGGGACGGCGTACCGGCGCCGCAGCGGGGACGGACGCCTCGACGGCGACTACCTGCCGGTCGACCTGGCGGCGAACGTCCGCAGCCTCGGCGTCGACGTGATCGAGGTGCACGACCGCGCCGAGCTCGAGAAGGCGATCTTCACGGCGAAGGCCGCGGACGGCCCGATCGCGATCCACGTGAGCACGGACCCGCTGATCGGCGCCCCGGACAGCGAGTCCTGGTGGGACGTCCCGGTCAGCCAGGTGTCCGCTCTCGACTCCACGCAGGCGGCGTCGGCGTCGTACGAAGAGGCCAAGAAGGGCCAGCGCCCGTACTTGGCTCCCACCGAGGGGGATCGCTGACATGGGCAAGGTGAACGTCGGCAGCGCGCCCGACTCGTGGGGTGTCTGGTTCGCGGACGACCCGCAGCAGACGCCGTGGGAGAGGTTTCTCGACGAGGTCGCCGCTGCCGGGTACACCCGGATCGAGCTCGGACCGTACGGCTATCTCCCGACCGACCCGTCCCGGCTGAAGGCGGAGCTCGACAAGCGCGGCCTGACGATGACGGCCGGTACGACGTTCGAGCACCTGCACCGGCCGGATTCGTGGGAGTCGACCTGGCGTGACGTGGCCAGGACCGCTGAGCTGACCGCGGCGATGGGCGCCAAGCATCTGGTCGTCATCCCGTCGATGTGGCGGGACGGAAGCACCGGAGAAATCACCGAGCCCCGGCTCGACCGCGCAGGCCAGGCCGAGCACGGCCGGCAGGTCACGGAGCTCGGTCGCCGGCTCGCCGAGGAGTTCGGGCTGAAGACGCAGTACCACCCGCACGCGGACGGCCACGTGGACACCCAGGACACCGTTGATGCCTTTCTCGAGGACACCGACGGGGCGTACGTGAACCTGTGCCTGGACACCGGTCACATCAGCTACTGCGGCGGCGACAACCTCAAGCTGATCCAGGACTACCCGGACCGGATCGGCTATGTGCACCTCAAGCAGGTCGACCCTGCGATCCTGGCCGCCGTCGAGGCCGACGGGGTCGGCTTCGGCGAGGCGGTCAAGCGCGGCGTGATGTGTGAGCCGCCCAACGGCGTCCCCGAGTTCACCCCGCTGCTGGACGCGCTGGCGGGACTCGAGGTGGACCTGTTCGCGATCGTCGAACAGGACATGTATCCCTGTCTGCCCGACGTCCCGCTGCCGATCGCGGAGCGGACGTTGTCTTATCTGAGATCCCACGGGAGTGGCGTATCGATCTGACGGCCAGCAGAGTGTGCACTCTCTGGTCCCACGCAACACCGCGGAGTAATCCCGCGGATCGTCTGAAAGGCTGGTTGTAGTCATGGTTCGGTGGCAGAAGAAGTCGGCGGCGGTGGGGGCTGCGTTCGTGCTGGTCGCGGCGCTGGTCGCCTGCAGTTCGTCCGGCGGCAAGCAGGAGGAACAGAGCTCTGGTGGCTCCGGCGGCAACGTGGCCGACACTCCGCGGATGAAGGTCGCGTTCATCACGCACGCGGCGCCTGGTGACACCTTCTGGGACCTGGTCCGCAGAGGTGCCGAGGCCGCGGCGAAGAAGGACAACGTCGAACTGCAGTACACCGGCGCGCCGGAGGGAGCCGACCAGGCCAACCTGGTGCAGACCGCGATCGACTCGAAGGTCGACGGGATCGCCGTCACCCTCGCGAAGGCCGACGCGATGCAGGCGAACGTGAAGAAGGCGGCCGACAGCGGCATTCCGGTGGTGGCTCTGAACGGCGGTATCGATGCGTGGAAGCAGGCCGGCGCGCTCGGGTACTTCGGTCAGGACGAGCGGATCGCGGGCCAGGCGGCCGGTGAGAAGCTGACCCAGCTGGGTGCGAAGAAGGCGGTCTGCGTGATCCAGGAACAGGGTCACGTCGGACTCGAGGCCCGGTGCCAGGGTGTGAAGGACAAGTTCCCGAACTCCGAGAAGATCTACATCACCGGCACCGACATGCCGGGCAGCACCACGACCATGACGTCGAAGCTGCAGCAGGACAAGAGCATCGACTACGTCGTCACGCTCGGCGCGCCGTTCGCGCTGGCCGCGGTCCAGTCGGTCAAGGACGCCGGTTCCAGCGCGAAGGTCGGCACCTTCGACACAAACAAGGACCTGGTCACCGCGATCAAGGACGGCTCGGTGCAGTGGGCCGTCGACCAGCAGCCGTACCTGCAGGGCTACCTGGCCGTCGACAGCCTGTGGCTCTACAAGACGAACGGCAACACCATCGGCGGTGGGCAGGCGACGCTGACCGGGCCGGCCTTCATCGACAAGGACAACGTGGCCTCGGTGGAGAAGTTCGCCGCCGGCGGGACGCGCTGAGGACCGGTCATGGCTTCCACACTGACGGCGCCGACGTCGGTTGACGACCGGGTCTCGCGCCGCTCGCTCGCAGCCCGCCTGCTCAGCCGGCCCGAGGTCGGATCGCTGGTCGGCGCCGCGGTCATCCTGGTGTTCTTCCTGATCATGGCCGAGCCGTTCCGCAGTCCGGCCAACATCGGGACGGTCCTCTACCAGGCCGCGCTGATCGGCGTCATGGCCGTACCGGTGGCGCTGTTGATGATCGGTGGCGAGTTCGACCTGTCGGCCGGCGTCGCGGTGACAACCTCCGGGCTGTTCGCCGGCCTGTTCGCCTACCAGTTCAGCGTCAACGTCTGGGTGGGCGTGCTGGTCGCGCTGGTGGCGGCGCTCGCCGTCGGAGCCTTCAACGGCTGGCTGCTGATGCGGACCGGCCTGCCCAGCTTCCTGGTCACCCTCGGGACCTTCTTCATCCTGCAGGGCCTGAACCTCGCGATCACCCGGCTGCTGTCCGGCCAGGTCTCGTCGAACTCGATCAGCGACATGGACGGGTTCGAGTCGGCGAAGGCACTGTTCGCGTCCGAGTTCTCGATCGGCTCGGTCACCATCAAGATCCTCGTCGTCTGGTGGATCCTGTTCGTGATCGCCGGCAGTTGGGTGCTGCTGAAGACGAAGATCGGCAACTGGATCTTCGCCGTCGGCGGTGACGCGGCCGCGGCCCGGGCCGTCGGTGTGCCGGTGAAGCGGGTCAAGATCGGGCTGTTCATGACGGTCGGCTTCTTCGCCTGGTTCTCGGGGATGCACCTGCTCTTCACCCAGAGCAGCGTGCAGTCCGGTGAGGGGGTCGGCAAGGAGTTCATCTACATCATCGCGGCGGTGGTCGGTGGTTGCCTGCTGACCGGCGGCTACGGGTCCGTGGTCGGATCGGCGATCGGTGCACTGATCTTCGCCATGACCCAGCTCGGTGTCGTGTACGCCGGCTGGAATGCGGACTGGTTCAAGGCGTTCCTGGGCGTGATGTTGCTCCTCGCAACGATCGTGAACCTGGTCGTGAAGAGAAGGGCGGACATGCGATGACCACCACCGACAAGTTCGCTGAAGAAGCCGCCACCAGCCCGAACACCCCGGTGGTGCACCTGGAGGACGTCGGCAAGAGCTACGGCAACGTGCACGCGTTGCGTGGAGTCTCGCTGGCGGTCCGCCAAGGTGAGATCACCTGTGTGCTGGGGGACAACGGTGCGGGCAAGTCGACGCTGATCAAGATCATCGCCGGCCTGCACGAGCACACCGACGGGACGCTGTCGGTGAACGGCGAGGAGCGCCGGTTCAGCTCACCGCGGGAGTCGCTGGACAGCGGGATCGCCACGGTCTACCAGGACCTGGCGCTCGCCCCGTTGATGTCGGTGTGGCGGAACTTCTTCCTCGGCAACGAGATCACCAAGCGGCCGTTCGGCCGGCTGGACGACCGCAAGATGAAGCGGATCGCCGACGAGGAACTGACCAAGATGGGGATCTCGATCCCGAACCTGGAACAGCCGGTCGGCATGCTGTCCGGCGGTCAGCGCCAATGCATCGCGATCGCCCGGGCGATCTACTTCGGCGCCAAAGTGCTGATCCTGGACGAGCCGACCGCCGCGCTCGGCGTGAAGCAGTCCGGGGTGGTGCTGAAGTACATCGTCAAGGCGCGGGACGCCGGGCTGGGGGTCGTGTTCATCACCCACAACCCGCACCACGCCTACCTGGTGGGCAATCACTTCGTGGTGCTGAAGCTGGGCCGGGTCGCGCTCGACACGCATCGGGCCGACATCACGCTGGCGCAGCTGACCAACGAGATGGCCGGTGGTTCGGAGCTGGAGGCGCTCAGCCACGAGCTCCGCGGTGTCGACCCGGAGCTCGTCGCCGAGCCCCACGACCGCCCAGGAGGAATCTGACCACGCGAACGACGCAGGGGCCGGCGCCGACCGGCCCCTGCACCCGCCCGTACGACGAACCCACAGGCGATCGCCGCACGGCGGCAACCAACGCAGCTCGCCGGACGGCGTGAGGTGGTGGGAGGTCGTCGGGTGGTTGGGAAAGGTGGTAGGTCGTCGGGCGGGGAGGCGGCGGGAGGGTGTTGTGCAGGGTAGTGGTGAGTGAGAGAAGGTGGAGATGCGGGATTTGAGGGTCGGGATCGTTGGGGTCGGGATGATGGGTGCGGACCATGCCGAGCGGGTGGCGCGCCGGATCTCCGGCGCCCGCCTGGTCGCGGTGTCGGACCCGGACACGGATCGGGCCGGCGCGCTGGCCGCGTCGTTCGACGGGGTCCGGGTGATCGACGACCCGCTGGCGCTGATCGGCGACGCCGAGGTCGACGCGGTGATCATCGCGTCCCCCGGGTTCGCCCACGCCGAGCAGCTGACGGCCTGCCTGGAGCACGCCAAGCCGGTGCTGTGCGAGAAGCCGCTGACCATGGACGCGGAGTCGTCGCTGCGCGTGGTCGAGGCGGAGCACAAGCTCGGCAAGCAGCTGATTCAGGTCGGTTTCATGCGCCGCTTCGACCCGGAGTACGCCGCGCTGAAGGAGCTGCTCGACTCCGGTGAGCTCGGTCGCACGCTGCTGCTGCACAACGTGCACCGGAACAAGACGGTCCCGGCGACGTTCCGCAGCGAGATGATCGTCCGCGACTCGCTGGTGCACGAGGTCGACGTCGCGCGCTGGCTGTTCGACGACGAGATCGCCCGGATCACCGTGCACGCGCCGAGGCCGAGCGGGCTGGTCGGCGAAGGGGTGCAGGATCCGCAGTTCGCGGTGTTCGAGATGGCGAACGGCGCGATGGCCGACGTCGAGGTGTTCGTGAACTGCCAGGTCGGGTACGAGGTCCGGTGTGAGGCGGTCGCCGAGAAGGGCAACGCGACGATCGGCCTCGGGGTCGACGTGCTCACCAGGCGGGCCGGACACTGGGGTGGTGCGGTGCCGGACGACTTCCGGGTCCGGTTCGGGCTCGCGTACGACCTGGAGCTGCAGCGCTGGGTGGACGCGGTGGCGAAGGGCACGATCGACGGCCCGGCGGCCTGGGACGGGTACGCCGCCGCCGCGGTCTGCACCGCCGGCGTCCGCTCCCTGCAGGAGGGCCGCCCGGTGGAGGTGGACATGGTTCCGAGAAGCGAGGTGCTCGGGTGACACAGCGCCACACCGAGCAAGTCCAGCGGGGATATCAACGAACGAGGGATGCAGTGTGAGTACTGAGCGAATCACCCATTTGGTCGGTGGGGCTCCGTGGACCGGGGTCTCGGAGCGCACCAGCAAGGTCTACAACCCGGCGACGGGTGCGGTCACCGGCGAGCTGGACCTGGCCTCGGCGGCGACGGTCGACGAGGTGGTCAAGGTCGCCCACGACGCCTCCAAGGCCTGGGGCCGGACGTCGCTGACCAAGCGCGCCCAGGTGCTGTTCGCGTTCCGTGAGCTGCTGAACGCGAACAAGGAGAAGGTCGCCGCGCTGATCACCGCCGAGCACGGCAAGGTGCTCTCGGACGCGCTCGGCGAGGTGACCCGCGGCCAGGAGGTGGTGGAGTTCGCCTGCGGCATCCCGCACCTGCTGAAGGGCGGCTTCAGCGAGAACGTGTCGACCAACGTCGACGTGTACTCGATCCGCCAGTCGCTCGGCGCGGTCGCGGTGATCTCGCCGTTCAACTTCCCGGCCATGGTGCCGCTCTGGTTCGTCCCGATCGCGGTTGCCTGTGGCAACAGCGTGGTGATCAAGCCTTCCGAGAAGGATCCGTCCGCGGTCAACGCGGTCGCCGCGCTGTGGAAGGAGGCCGGCCTGCCGGACGGCGTCGTGAACGTCGTGCACGGCGACAAGGAGGCGGTCGACCGGCTGCTCGAGCACCCCGACATCAAGGCGGTCTCGTTCGTCGGCTCGACCCCGATCGCGAAGTACGTCTACGAGAACGGCACGAAGAACGGCAAGCGGGTGCAGGCGCTGGGCGGCGCGAAGAACCACATGGTTGTGCTTCCGGACGCCGATCTCGACCTGACCGCCGACGCCGCGGTCAACGCCGGCTTCGGCTCGGCGGGTGAGCGCTGCATGGCGATCTCCGCGCTGATCGCGGTCGAGCCGGTCGCCGACGACCTGATCGGCAAGATCAAGGAGCGGATGGCCCAGCTGCGCACCGGCGATGGGACGCGCGGCTGCGACATGGGCCCGCTGGTCACCGGCGAGCACCGCGCCAAGGTCGTCGGGTACGTCGAGGCCGGGGTCGAGGCCGGTGCCGAGCTGACGGTGGATGGTCGCGAAGGCCCGTTCGACGGCGCCGACGACGGCTTCTGGCTGGGCCCGACGCTGTTCGACAAGGTCACCCCGGACATGTCGATCTACACCGACGAGATCTTCGGCCCGGTGCTGTCGGTCGTTCGGGTCCCGTCGTACGACGCCGCGCTCGACCTGGTGAACTCGAACCCGTACGGCAACGGGACCGCGATCTTCACCAACGACGGTGGCGCCGCCCGGCGGTACCAGACCGAGGTCGAGGTCGGCATGGTCGGCGTGAACGTGCCGATCCCGGTGCCGATGGCCTACTACTCGTTCGGCGGCTGGAAGAACTCGCTGTTCGGCGACACCCACGCCCACGGCGCCGAAGGCGTCCACTTCTTCACCCGCGGCAAGGTCGTCACCTCGCGGTGGCTCGACCCGTCGCACGGCGGCCTGAACCTGGGCTTCCCGACCCACGACTGAGATCCACGACTGACCAGATCGAGCGGGTCAGCCCTCGTCGAGCAACTCGGCGAGGGCTGACGCGGCTGTGGAGCCGAGGTGGCCGTGGAGGAGTTCGACGCGGTGCACGAGGCGCGGGGCATCGACAGGCACGGCGCGTACGCCGTCCGGCACCGGGACGGATGCGGGCAGTACGGCGAGGCCGTGGCCGGCGGCGACGAGTTCGAGCAGGGTGAGTAGGTCGGCGCCGGTGTAGGTGAGGGCTGCCCGGAGGCTGTCGGTTTCGACGGCGGCGCGCAGTTCGTCGAGTGGTGCGCTGACCGCGGGAGCGTCGATCCAGCGGGCGTCGACCAGCGCTGGCAAGCCAAGCCGTTTGCGACCGGCCAGCGGATGGTCGGCCGGCAGGACGACGGCGAGCCTCTCCTGCGCGACTGCCGACGTACTGAGCAGACCGACGTCGGGTAGGCGCAACGGGTCGCTCGGTGCGGCGATCCCGTCGATCAGGCCAAGGTGGTACGTCCCGGACGCCACGCCGCGGGCGACTTCGTCCCGGCCGACCACCTCGAAGGTGACAGCGATCCCGGGTCGGTCCTGCCTGAGCTGGGTCAGCGCCCGCGCGACCCGGGTCGTCCCGGCCAGGGGAGTGGCGGCGAACATGATCGATCCGGGCGGCTCACCGACCAACCGCCGTACGTCGGCCTGGGCGGCCTCGATGCGGAGCAGGATCGCGCCGGCGTGTTCGAGCAGCCGCTCACCTGCGGGGGTAGGTGCCACCGGGCGGCGCGTCAGGAGCGCGGCGCCGACCGAGTTCTCCAGCGCCGCGATGTGCTGCGAGACGGCCGACTGGGTGTAGCCGAGCTCGGCCGCCGCAGCCGAGAAGGAGCCGCTCGTCGCCACCGCGATGAACGTGCGGAGCAGATGCGGATCCACGAGATCAGTATCGCTTATCGACCGTGCAGAGATCATCGTTGGTGCTGATCGGGGTCACCGGAGCAGGATGAAGCCATGACGCACGCATACTCAGCCCGGATCGCCCTGGTCGGCGATCGCTCGCCGCACGTCCGTTCTCATCAACGCGTGCCGGTGGTGCTCGACCGGCTGCGCGAGCGGGAAGGGCTGGACCTGGACGTGTACTGGGTGCCCACCGACGAGGTCGACGCGATGGAGGCGTTCGACGGGATCTGGGTCCTGCCAGGCAGCCCGTACCGCAGCGAGGCCGGCGCGGTCAGCGCGATCCAGACGGCCAGGGTGCAGGACATCCCGTTCCTGGGGACCTGTGGCGGCTTCCAGCACGCGATGCTCGAGTACGCGCGCAACGTCTGCGGCGCGACCGCCGTACAGCACGCTGAGAACGAGCCGGATGCCGACGACCTGCTGATCGTCCCGCTGGCCTGCTCGCTCGACGGCCACGAGGCCACGGTCGAGGTCCGGCCCGGCACGTTGGCCGGTCGGCTCCTGGGCGCGGAGCGGTCCATCGAGCGCTACCACTGCTCGTACGGGCTCGATCCGTCCCGGCAGAGCCTGCTCGAGGAGCACGGGCTCGTCTTCAGCGCGCACGACGTCGACGGCGCGCCGCGGATTGCCGAGCTACCTCAGCACCCGTTCTTCCTGGTGACACTGTTCCAGCCGGAGCTGTCCGGCGACGGCACACGACCGCACCCGTTCATCCAGGCGTTCGCCCATGCCGCCGCCAAGCGAGCTCAACTGTCCGACCGCGGTCAGATCTCCGAGACAGGCCGCGGCAGCATCCCGGCGTCGCGGTAGCAGGCGTCGATCAGCTCCATCGTCGCCAGCGCGTCGTCCGCGTCGGTCAGCACAGGCGCCCCATTGCGGATCGCCCCCGCGAACGCCTCCAACTGGTACGTGTACGACGTACGCGTGCCGAGGTGCTCGACCCAGGTGTCTTCCTTGGTCGTCACGATCACCCGGTCGTCGTTCTGCGGCAGCACGAAGAACGGCGCGAACGCCTCACCACGACTGCCGACCACCTTGAGGCTGAAGTCGAGGTTCTCCGCCGCCATGCTGGTCCGGACCGCTCCGGTCGCCCCGCTCGGGAACTCCAGGTCGGCGTTGAGCCACTCGTCCACCCCCGGCAGCCGCTTGCGCTCACCGGCCCGGGCGCTGATCAGCTTCGGCGCACCACCGGCGTACGGCGCCAGCATCCGCTGCGCATGGATCGCGTAGCAGCCGACGTCCATCACCGCGCCACCCGCGAGCGGCAGCGACCAGCGTGGGTCGGCGTCCGGCGGCGGGGGCATCACCATGGTCGCCTCGACGTGCTGCAGGTCGCCGAGCTCACCCTTGGCGAGCAGCTCCTGCAGCCGGCGCATCACCGGGTGGTAGGCGTAGTGGAACGCCTCCATGAAGACGACGCCGTGCTCGCGGACCGCGTTCCGGACCTGGACCGCCTCGGCCGCGTTGCTGGCCGACGGCTTCTCGGTGAGCACGTGTTTGCCCGCGGCAATCGCCCGCAGGTTCCACGGTCCGTGCAGGCCGTTGGCGAGCGGGTTGTAGATCGCGTCGACCTCGGGGTCGTCCAGCACGTCCTGGTACGACGCGTGCACCCGTTCGACCTGGTGTTCCGCCGCGAACGCCTCGGCCCGGTCGCCGTCCCGGGCGGCCACCGCGACCAGCCGGGCGCCGGTCAGCCGGGCCGGCTCGACGATCGCCCGGCCGGCGATCCGGGCAGCCCCGAGAATCCCGATACGCAGCGGTTCCATGCCTTCTCCTTCGATGGGCGGCCGTACGGGCGGCGTACAGCAGGTCGGCTGAGTGGCGCGTTCCGCCGGTAAGGGTAGCCTTCGGCACGCCCGGCGAACGCGCCATCCTGCCTGACGACCACGTGCCAGCGACAGCACCTGCCCGTGATCCGGACCGCGTTCATCCAACATTCACCTATCTGATATCGGGTCAGTCGGTCAACCGATCCGACAGCGGTCAGGTGGTCGACCTCCGGGTGTGGTGGTCGGCCAGGGCCTGGTCCAGGCGCTCGGGTGTCCACGCCTCGGTCACGGCCTGGCGCAGTACGTCGGCCTGGGACAGCGGAGCGAGGCCGCCGATCGGCTGGTCGCGATCCAGGTTGGTCGGGAAGGCGTAGCCCTCGGCGGTCGCGGCGATGACGTTGCCGGCGCCCTCCGGATCCTGCTTCGCCATTCGAAGTAGGGCGGGGTAGACCGCCGACGCCATCTGGGTCCGGTCGATGCTCTCCATCGCGCGGCCGAAGGCGGACGAGATCTGCAGCAGGTTCGCCATCCGCTTGATGTCTGTCGAGTGGTTGCTGCCGGCCGCGTGGAAGAGCGCGGGGTTGAAGAACACGGCGTCGCCCTTCTCCAACGGCAGTTGCACGTGGTTCGCCACGAAGTAGTCGGAGAACTCGGGCCGCCGGTACGCCAGGTAGCCGAGCTCGTACTTCTGCGAGTGCGGCAGGTACAGCGTCGGCCCGGACTCCACCGGCATGTCGCAGTGCGCCACCGCGCCCTGCAGCGTGAGCACGGATGACAGCCGATGCACATGAGCCGGGTACTGCGCCGCCACCTCGTCGGACTGGAATCCGAGGTGGTAGTCGCGGTGGACGGTCTGCCCCTCGCCGCCCGGGTTCACCACGTTCACCTGCGAGGTCACCTGGTACGCCGGTCCGAGCCAAGCCGTCGCGACCAGCGCAAGCAGGTCGTTGGCGTAGTAGGCGGCGAACACCACGGGCGCACCGACGGCCAGCTTCTCCAGCGCGTTCCAGACCCGGTCGTTGGCGCCCGGCTTGGCGAAGTGGTCGCCGGCCGCGGCGCCCGACCTGTGCTGCTCGTCGATCAGGCGGTTGAACTCGGCCGTCGTCGCGTCGACCACCTCGTTGCCAAAGGCACCCTTCAGGACGACGATGCCGGGCCCGGTACCGAATGCGGTCGCGAACTCAGACTGCACGGCCCGCGGCTCCGCGCTCCGGATCCGGGCCGCGTCGTACACCGGAACCTGGTGCTCGATCCGGGTCGCGTGCGGGTAGTCGGCGGCGTCGGTCGGCTCCTTGAGGACGGTCAGCAGGTCGTCCAGCCGGACGTCGTCGGGGTTCAGCCAGTTCATCGGGGTGACTCCTTCTCCTGCTCGCCGGTGTTGTTCTAGCGTGGTGGTTTCCTGACAGGTTCGGAATCCCCTGAATCCGTCAAAAACCCGTCATTTCAGGCTGCCGGAGGACCGTGATGGCACGTGAGCACCGGGTCCGCGACATCGCGGTCCAGGCCGGGCTGAGCGAGACGACCGTCGACCGGGTCCTGAACGCCCGGGCCGGGGTCAGCGCCCGCGCCCGCCGGCAGGTCGAGCAGGCGATGCACGACCTGGACCGGCAGGCCACCCAGATCCGGCTCGGCGGCCGCACGCTGGTGATCGACCTCGTCATGCAGGCGCCCAGCCGGTTCTCCGGCGCGGTCCGTACGGCGCTCGAGGCCGCGCTGGCCGGTCTCCGTCCGGCCGTCCTGCGCGCCCGGTTCGACCTCAGCGAGACCGCCTCCGCCGCCGACCTGATCGCGTCACTGGAGAAGGTTCGCAAGCGGGGTTCGCAGGGCCTGGTCCTGAAGGCGCCGGACGACCCCGAGGTGGTCGAGGCCGTCGACAAGCTGGTTGCCGCCGGCATTCCGGTCGTCACGCTCGTCACCGACCTGCCGAGCAGCCGCCGCCTCGCGTACGTCGGCATCGACAACCGGGCCGCCGGTGCGACAGCGGCGTACTTCCTGACCCAGTGGCTGGGCGACGGTCCGGGGAGTGTGCTCGTCACGCTGAGCCGTGGGTCGTTCCGCGGCGAGGAGGAGCGCGAGATGGGCTTCCGCTCCACGCTTCGGCGACTGGCGCCCGGGCGCGCGGTCGTCGAGCTGGCCGAGACGGACGGGCTCGACACCACCATCCACGGGCAGGCGCTGGCGGCGCTGACCGCCGACGCGAGCATCAACGCGGTCTACTCCATCGGCGGCGGCAACCGGGCCATCGTCCAGGCGTTCGCCGATCTCGAGCGACCGTACCGCTGCTTCGTTGCCCACGACCTCGACGCCGACAACCTGGCGCTGCTCCGGTCCGGTGCGCTGTCCGTCGTACTGCATCACGACCTGCCCACTGACCTGCACCGCGCGTGTCAGCACCTCCTGCATGCGCACCGGCTGCTGCCCAGCGTCCCGAGTACGCCGAGTAACCTGCAGCCGATCACGCCGTACAACGTCCCCTAGGTCGTCTTGCGCGTGAGCAGGTCGGGGCTGGTGATGACCTCCTGGGGTGACTCGCGGTCTGTTTGCGTCGCGAGGTCGAGTGCAGCGGCTGCGAGCCGGTCAGCGTTCTGGGCGATGGTCGACAGTTGGATGTGGTCGAGGCGGGACGGCGTGGAGTCGTCGTACCCGATCAGCGCAATGTCCTCCGGAACCTGGCGATCGCTCTCTCGCAGTGCGTGCAGGAGGCCGATCGCACACGCGTCGTTGAACGCGGCAACCGCAGTGACGTCCTGCGGCAGCTCCTGGACCGCGGTAGCGCCAGCAGCCTCGGTCAGCCCTCCAGGAATCACTACAGGGGTCAGGCCGGCCCGTCGCATGGTCTGCACATAGGCAGTACGGCGCTCCGCCGCGCCAGGCGCCCGTGCGCCGTCCACATGTGCAATGCGGGTGTGCCCGAGGGACAGCAGATGCTCCACTGCCAGACGTGAGCCCGCAGCGTCGTCGGTGCGCACGACGTGCACTCCAGCGGCTCGCACCTTGCGGGCGAGTACAACAGTCGGCTGCGCCTCAGCCAGCGCGCTCAGTGCGGCAGGCGATGAGGTAGGGCCGAGCAGGACCAGTGACTCGCAGCGGTAGTCCAGCAGCGACTGCACCGCAGCCTTCTCGCCCCGGCTACCGGTGACGGCGCTCAGCGTGAGGCTGTAGCCCAGTGACTCGGCCGCTGGGTACAACGCCTCGACCAGGTCGCCGTGGAAGGGATAGCGGACGTCGAAGGCCACACCGATGAGCCGGGTGCGCTGCCTGCTGCCGAGCAGTCGCGCCCGGTGGTCGGGGCGGTAGCCGAGCTCGTCGCCGGCTGCGAACACCCGGGCTCTGGTCTCGTCGCTCGCCCCCGGCACGTTCCGGTAGACGATCGAGACGAGGGCGCGGGACACCCCGGCGCGGGCCGCGACGTCCTCCATCGTCGGTCGGGGGCTCATCTCACCTGCTCTCGTGGGGACTTGACCCCGACCATCAAAGCAGTGTTCGCTATGTCCTGACTAGAGCGCTCTAGTATCAGCGTCGGCTGAAGGGGTGGAACATGCGCAACGACCATGGGCTGCGGGTGGTGCGGCTCGGCCTGATCGGCGCCGGCCGGATCGGGACGATGCATGCCGGGAACATCGCCCGGCACGTCCCCGGAGCCGAGCTCACCGCGGTCGCCGACACCAGACCGGAGGCGGCCCAGCGGCTGGCCGGCAGGTACGACGCCGATGCCCGCGACGTCGACGGGCTGATCAAGGACCCCGAGATCGACGGTGTCGTGATCACCTCGATCGCGGCCGTGCACGAGGAGCTGATCGTGCGCGCGGCCGAGGCGGGCAAACCGGTCTGGTGCGAGAAGCCGGCCTCGCTGACGCTGGCGGAGATGGACCGCGCGATCGCCGCGACCGAGCAGGCCGGGGTCGCCCTCCAGGTCGGCTTCAACCGGCGCTTCGCCCGCGACTTCGCCGCGGCGCGCGCGACGATCGAGGCCGGCGGGATCGGCACACCGCAGCTGATGCGGTCGGTCACTCGCGACCCGGGCCGGCCGGAAGGTATGGGTGACGCGGCCGCCGGGATCAAGCCGTGGACGATCTTCCGCGAGACGCTGATCCACGACTTCGACACGCTGCTCTGGCTCAACCCGGGCGCGCAGCCGGTCGAGGTCTACACGAAGGCGGATGCGCTTGTCGCCCCGCAGTACAAGGAGAACGGGCTGCTCGACACCGCGGTCGTGGTGATCACGTTCGACAACGGCGCGATCGCGACGGCCGAGGCGAACTTCTCCGCGCTGTACGGGTACGACGTCCGCGGTGAGGTGTTCGGCAGCAAGGGCATGGTGGTGACCGGCCGGCACGCGAGCACACCGATGGTGCAGTACGACGTGAGCGGATTGCACCAGGCCACGCTGCGCAGTGACGAGGAGATGTTCCGGGACGCGTATGTCCAGGAGCTCGCCGAATTCGCCGAGGTCGTCCGCGGGAACGCCGTACCTCCGGTGACCGGCGCGGATGCGCGGAATGCGTTGCGGGTCGCGCTGGCAGCGATGGCGTCGTACCAGGAAAACCGTCCGGTGCGGGTCGGGGAGATCGGATGAGGCTCGCCGTCTGCGCCGAAATGGTGTTCACCGAGCTGCCGTTCCTGGAGCGGGTGGAACGCATTCACGCGGCCGGGTTCGACGTCGAGCTCTGGAACTGGACGACCAAGGACATCGCGGCGCTGCAGAAGACCGGCGCGGTTTTCTCGTCGATGACCGGATATGTCGGCGGGTCGCTCACACACGATCAGGACCGGCTGCTGGAAACCGCGGAACAGTCCATCCGGGTCGCGCTCGAGCTCGGGTGTCCCAGGCTCAATCTGCACGGCACCGAGCTCGACGATCGCGGGCTGCCGGTGCGGCCGCAGTACGAGGTGAGCGGGGAGATGTGGCTGACGGCAGCGCGGACGCTGGAAAGGCTGGCGGACCTCGCGCAGCGGTACGACGTGACGTTCGTGCTGGAGAATCTGAACGCCGAGGTCGACCATCCCGGCGTGCCGTTCGGGAAAGCCGCGGACACGCTCGCCCTGGTGAAAGCCGTCGACCATCCGCGGCTGCGGCTGATGCTCGACCTGTACCACGCGCAGATCGGCGAGGGAAACCTGATCGAACTGATCGGCAAGGCGTTTCCGTACCTCGGCGAGATTCAGGTCGCCGACGTTCCCGGACGGTGCGAACCGGGAACCGGCGAGATGAACTATCCGGCGATCGCGGCGGCGTTGCGAAAGCACGGATATCAGGGCACGGTCGGATTGGAGGCGTTCGCGTCGGCGGACAGCGAGCTCGCGCTGCGGCGTTTCCGGGACGCGTTCACAAACGCAGAGATCTGATCAAATCAGGGTGGTAGCTCGACGGATCAGAGGGAAGCCTTCAGGATGTGCGCATGAGTACCGTGCAGGTCCAGGTGGATCGGAGTAGTCGCACGCCGTTGCACGTGCAGCTGGCGCAGCAACTGGAGGCGGCGATTCAGAGTGGGGAGTTGCCGGTCGGATCGCGGCTGAGCAACGAGGTGGACCTGGCAGAGTCGTACGGGCTGAGCCGGCCGACGGTGCGGCAGGCGATCGCGCGACTGGTCGACCAGGGGCTGCTCGTGCGCAAGCGCGGCGTCGGCACGCAGGTGGTGGGGAACTCAGGTCAGGTACGGCGCTCCCTCGAGCTGACCAGCCTGTACGACGACTTGGCCGCAGCCCATCGCAAGCCGGCGACCGACGTACTGCGGTTCGGTATCGCTCCCGCGACCGCAGAGGTCGCCACAGCGCTGCAGATCGAGCAGGGCGATCGAGTGCTGCGGCTGGAGCGCCTGCGGCGAGCGGATGGCGAGCCGCTCGCGCTGATGCGCAACTGGCTGCCTCCGGAGCTCCTGGAGACCGACCCGGCCACGCTGGCCGAGCGCGGTCTGTACTCGCTGCTGCGTGCGGAGGGCGTGCGGCTGAAGGTGGCGCACCAGACCATCTCCGCGCTGCCCGCCACGCCCGAGCAGGCGCGGCTGCTGGGCGAGGAGCCGGGCGTCCCGTTGCTGGCGACCACCAGGATCACGTACGACGACCACGGTCAGCCGGTCGAGTACGGGTCGCACCTGTTCCGCGCCAGCCGCTACGCGTTCGAGCACACGCTGGTTCATCGCTGAAAGTTATCCACAGGCCGTAGCTCCTGAGTGGCGCGGGGTGCTCCCCGATTGAAAGTATGGTCGCGCATGGTGATCGAGTGGTTGCCAGACGGGACATACGGGGAGACCGATGACAGCCGACAGACTCGCCACGCGCCGGTCGGGCTGGGACGGCGTCGTCGAGGTGATCGACGCCCAGGTGCGCGACGTCGTACGCCGCGAAGGCATCGATCCGCTTCGTGACCCGGCCGCGGTCGACCGCATCGTCGCGACGGTGGTCCGGGAGTACGACGAACGCAGCCTGACCGGTGTGGTCCCACCGATCGGCGACCTGGAGGCGGTCAGCCGGGAGGTGCACGACCGGGTCGCCGGATTCGGCCCGCTGCAGCGCTACTTGGACGACCCGGCCGTCGAAGAGATCTGGATCAACGAGCCGTCGCGGGTGTTCATCGCCCGGGACGGCCGGCACGAGCTGACCACGACCGTGCTGACCGAGGAGGAGGTCAGCGACCTGGTCGAGCGGATGCTGAAGTCGACCGGGCGGCGGATCGACGTGTCACAGCCGTTCACGGATGCGCGGTTGCCGGACGGGAGCCGGGTGCACGTGGTGCTGGGCGGCATCACCCACAGACATGCGGCGATCAACATCCGGAAGTTCACGGTCCGGGCAACCCGGTTGAGCGACCTGGTCGCGCTCGGGTCGCTGACCCCGCACGCGGCCGCCGTTCTGGACGCCGCGGTCGCAGTCGGGCTGAACATCCTGGTCTCGGGCGGGACGCAGGCCGGCAAGACGACGATGCTGAACGCGTTGGCCGGGTCGATCCCGGGCAGCGAGCGGGTGATCAGCTGCGAAGAGGTCTTCGAGATCAAGCTGCCGATTCCCGACTGGGTGTCGATGCAGACCCGGCAGGCCGGTCTCGAGGGGACCGGTGAGGTGCGCCTGCGCGACCTGGTCAAGGAGTCGCTGCGGATGCGGCCGTCCCGGGTGATCGTCGGCGAGGTGCGTGGTGAGGAGTGCCTGGATCTGTTGCTCGCTCTGAACAGCGGGCTGCCCGGGATGTGCACGATCCACGCGAACTCGGCGCGGGAGGCGCTCACGAAGATGTGCACGCTGCCGCTGCTGGCCGGCGAGAACATCGGCAGTCGCTTCGTGCTGCCGACCGTGGCTGGGTGCGTGGATCTCGTCGTACATCTGGGCATCGGGGCGGACGGGCAGCGGCGGGTGCGGGAGATCGTGGCGGTCAGCGGGCGGATCGAGGAGCAGGCGATCGAGACGGAGACGTTGTTCGGGACGTACGAGGGGACGTTGCGGCGGGCCGAGGGGCATCTGCCGCATCCGGAGCGGTTCCAGCAGGCCGGGTACAACGTGGCCGGGTTGCTCACCGAGTTGCCGCGTGGGGTGAGCTGATGGGGCTGCTGCTGGGGTTGTTCTTCGGGATCGGCCTGTTGCTGATCATCTGGACGTTCGTGGCGCCTGCGGACGAGGAGTCGGCCGGCGAAGGGCGGCTGATCTCGCGCAGCCGGGAGCTGCTTGCGAGTGCCGGCGTCGAGGGTGTCACGCCTGGTGCGTTCATCGGTGCGTGCGTGATCACTGGGGTGGTCGGCGGCGTGCTGATGTTCGTGGTGTCGGGTGCTTGGCCGGTCGGCGCGGTGTTCGGGTTGATGGCGGGCTGGCTGCCGGTCGCGCTGTTGCGGAGCCGGGCGCGGAGGCGGCTTGCCGAGTTCCGTGAGCTGTGGCCGGACGTGGTGGACAACATCGCGTCCGCGGTGCGTGCCGGGTTGTCGCTGGCGGAGGCGCTGGCCCAGGTGGGTGAGCGCGGGCCGTTGCCGTTGCGCGAACCGTTCCGGCGTTTTGGTGCGGACTACGCGTCGACTGGACGGTTCGCGGACTCGCTGGACCGGTTGAAGGCGCGGTTGGCGGATCCGGTCGGCGACCGTGTCGTCGAGGCGCTGCGGATCGCCCGCGAGGTAGGCGGTGGTGATCTCGGCCGGTTGTTGCGTTCGCTGTCGACCTTCCTGCGCGACGACGCTCGTACCAGGTCCGAGCTGGAGTCCCGACAGTCCTGGTCCGTCAACGGCGCTCGCGTTGCCGTCGCTGCGCCCTGGCTGGTCTTGGCCCTGCTGTCTTTCCAGGGGGACGTCATCCAGCGCTACAACACCCCGGTCGGCGCCCTCATCATCGCCACCGGCGCTCTGGTCTGCCTCGTCGCGTACCGCGTGATGCTCCGCATCGCTCGCCTTCCCACGCCCGAAAGGGTCCTCCGATGAACAGTGGACGGTGGTTGCCGTGAGCCCGATGGTCTTGGGGGCTGTGCTCGGTGGGGTGTTCGGGCTGGGGCTGCTGGTGGTCGCGCGGCGGTTGCCGTTCTTGCGGAAGCCTTCGGTGGATGAGCGGGTCGGGCCTTACCTTCGGGACCTCGGCGGCGGCGAGGTGTTTCTCGGGGTGGCCGACTCCGGGTCGCCGTTCTACGCGATCCTGCGCTTGTTCGGACCGACCCTGCGGGCGGGCGCGACGCGACTGGAGCGACTGCTCGGTGGGGCAGCGTCCATCCGCCGTCGGCTGTCGCGTGCCGGGATCGACCGGACGGTCGAGGAGTTCCGGATCGAGCAACTGCTGTGGGGGACCGCCTGCTTCGGCGCCGGGCTCGTGGTCTCGATCGTCGCGCTCTCCGTGGGCGCCGGGAACCCGGTCGGCATGCTTCTGTTCTGCGCCCTGCTCGGCGTCATCGGAGTGCTTGCCCGCGACACCTATCTGACCACGCAGGTACGGCGACGCGAGCGGCGACTGCTCGAGGAGCTGCCGACCGTGGCCGAGTTGCTGGCGTTGTCGGTGGCCGCGGGTGAGGGACCCGCGGCTGCGCTCGACCGGGTCGCGCGGTCCTGCCGTGGAGAGCTCGCCGAGGAGCTGAAACGTGTCCTCGGCGAGACCCGTGCAGGTGAGACGCTCGTCCGCGCGCTCGACGGACTCGCGGACCGGACCGGCCTGCTGGCGTTGTCGCGGTTCGCGGACGGGCTTGCCGTCGCACTCGAGCGCGGTACCCCGCTGGCCGACGTACTGCGGGCCCAGGCGGGCGACATCCGTGAGGCCGGGCGACGGGAGCTGATCGAGTCCGGCGCCCGCCGCGAGGTCGCCATGATGATCCCGGTGGTGTTCCTGGTGCTGCCGGTGACGATCGCTTTCGCCTTCTACCCAGGCGCTGTCGGAATCCGGCTGATCGCCGGATGAACTGAGGAGAGTTGATGCAGTCACTGCTGACGAAACTGTTCGTGGCGCTGGTCCTGACCCCGCGCCCCGCCCGCAAGGAACGCGGCGACGTCCCCGGCTGGGTGCTCATCACCGTGATGACCGCCGGCCTCGTCGTCGCCATCTGGGCGGTCGCCGGTCCCCAGCTGTCCAAGATGCTCCAAGACGCCCTGAGCTCAGTCACGAACAAGTGACCGCCTCCAAACCTCGCCGGCGGGATGAGCGGGGGAGTGCGGTGGTGGAGTTCGTGCTGGTCTCGATGCTCGTGGTGCCACTGTTCCTCGGCGTACTGCAGGTCGGGCTGTACTTGTACGTGCGGAACACCGTGGCGGCTGCGGCGTCGGAGGGCGCGCACTATGCCGCCGTGCTGAACCGGGAGCCGGCCGACGGTGAAGCCCACACGCGGGAGCTGGTCGACGGGGTGGTGAACGACCAGCTGATCGACGCCGTGACGGCCGAGGAGGTCGACGTCGACGGGCAGCCGGGCGTACGAGTCGTGGTGGAGGCACACATGCCACCACTCGGGCTGTGGGGACCCGGCATGAGCTTCACCATCGAGGGTCACGCGGTCAAGGAGACCGGCGAATGACGCTCCGGCGGACGTTGGCCTCGCGGGATCAGCGCGGGAGTGCCGTGGTGGAGTTCTCGTGGCTGGCGCTGTTGCTGATGGTGCCGCTGGTCTACGTGATGCTGGCGGTGTTCGACGTACAGCGGGCGTCGTACGGGGCGACCGCGGCGACCCGGGCTGCGGGGCGTGCGTTCGTCATCGTGCCGGCCGGGCTGTCGGAGGACGAGGCGCGCGGGCGGGCGTTCGAGGCGGCGCGGCTCGCGATGAAGGACCAAGGCATGGAGTTGAGCTCCGACGAGTTGTCCATCACCTGCAATCCCGCCTGCTTGGAGCCCGGCTCGACCGTCACGGTCACGCTCGACACCGCCGTGCGACTGCCTCTGATCCCCGACGCGCTCGGTGGCGAGCCGCCCGCCGTACACATCAGCGCCTCCCACACCGAGCCGTACGGCGACTACCGCGAAGCCAAGGGCGACGGATGAAGCGCGACGAGCAGGGCCAGGTGACCGTCCTGATCATCGGCTTCATGGCCGTCATCCTGCTGATGATCGTCGTGGTGACCGACATCTCGAAGGTCTTCCTGGTACGGCGGGACCTCGATGCGACCGCGGACGGCGCAGTACTGGCGGCGGCGAACGGTTTGGCCGCGATCTACTCCCAGCCCGCGGCCGGCGGGAACGCCGAGCTCGACCCGGACCAGGCGCGCCGGCTGACCGCGGAGTACCTCGACCAGGTGGCCGCCGGCAACAGATTCGACGACCTCGACTGGTCCGCCGACGTCACCGGCACCACAGTCACCGTCCGCCTCACCTCGACCGTCGACCTCCCCTTCGAGCCCCCAGACTGGCAAGGCTCAGCCGACATCGCCGCCGAGGCCTCCGCCATCGTTCCCCTCCGCTGACTGGACGGAGTGGCCGGCCGAGTACGCTCCGTGGCGGTCCTGCGTGGCGGCCTTTTAACGGCAAGCAGCGACTAGCGGGTAGTCTGCTTGGTTGTGGCTGGACTGGATTTTGACGCTGAGCTCAAGCAGCTCGACGCGACGCTGACCTCGATCGAGAAGGTGCTCGATCTCGACGCCCTGCGCAAAGAGATCGCCGACCTCGGCGAGCAGGTCGCCGCGCCCGACCTGTGGGACGACCAGGCGAACGCGCAGAAGGTGACCTCGCGGCTGTCCAGCCTGCAGGCCGACCTGGAGCGGGTGACCGCGCTGCGCAGCCGGATCGACGACCTCGACGTGCTGGTCGAGCTGGGCCGCGAGGAGAACGACGCGGACAGCCTGGCCGAGGCCGAGAAGGAGATCGGCTCGCTGGCCAAGGCGATCCAGTCCCTGGAGGTCCGCACGCTGCTGTCCGGTGAGTACGACGAGCGCGAGGCGCTGGTCACGATCCGTTCCGGCGCGGGCGGTGTGGACGCGGCGGACTTCGCCGAGATGCTCCAGCGGATGTACCTGCGCTGGGCCGAGCGGCACGGATACGGCACCGAGGTCTACGACACGTCGTACGCCGAAGAGGCCGGGATCAAGTCGACCACGTTCGCGGTCAAGGCGCCGTACGCCTACGGCACGCTGAGTGTGGAGTCGGGCACGCACCGGCTGGTCCGGATCTCGCCGTTCGACAACCAGGGCCGCCGGCAGACCTCGTTCGCCGCGGTCGAGGTGGTCCCGGTGCTGGAGCAGACCGACGAGATCGACGTCCCCGAGGAAGAGCTGCGGATCGACGTGTACCGGTCGTCCGGTCCGGGTGGCCAGAGCGTCAACACCACCGACTCCGCGGTCCGGATCACCCACATCCCGACCGGGACCGTGGTGTCCTGCCAGAACGAGAAGTCCCAGCTGCAGAACAAGGCCAGCGCGATGGTCATCCTGAAGGCGAAGCTGCTCGCGCTGAAGAAGGCCGAGGAGCGGGCCCAGCTGGACGCGCTGCGCGGCGACGTGGCCGGCTCGTGGGGTGACCAGATGCGGTCGTACGTGCTGCACCCGTACCAGATGGTGAAGGACCTGCGGACGCAGTACGAGTCCGGCAACACCTCCGGTGTCTTCGACGGTGAGATCGACGAGTTCATCGAGGCCGGCATCCGCTGGCGCCGGACCGGCCAGACGGTTGCCGAGCAGAACTGACCTTCGGGCCGACTGCAGCAACTGCTTCGGCCTCTGCTGCGTCGCGCTGACGTTCAGCAAGTCGGCGGATTTCGCGATCGACAAGCCCGCCGGTGACCCGTGCCCGAATCTCAGCGAGGACTTCCGCTGCTCGATCCACAGCAAGCTGCGGCCCGCGGGCTTCCCGGGTTGCACCGTGTACGACTGCTTCGGCGCGGGCCAGGAGATCTCCCGCCGCGCGGGCAAGAGCTGGCGGGAGCAGCCGGGGCAGGAGATGTTCGCGGCCCTGCCCATCCTGCGCCAGCTCCACGAGCTGCTCTGGTACCTCACGGAAGCCCTTGAGTACAAGGTCTTTGAAGCAGACGTGCGTACGGCGATCGCCCGCCTCGAGGAGGTCCGTCGTACGGCGGACCTCACCACGGTCGACGTGGCCGCAGAACGCGCAGCCGTCAACGAGATCCTGCTGAAGACGAGCCAGCGCGTCCGCGGGAAGCAGAGCAAGAAGAAGGAACGCCGCGGCGCGGACCTGATCGGCGCCCGCCTCCGCGGCGCCGACCTGCGCAAGGCCAACCTGCGCGGCGCCTACCTGATCGGCGCCGACCTCCGCGACGCCGACCTCCGCCAGGCCGACCTGATCGGCGCCGACCTCCGCGACGCCGACCTCCGAGGCGCCGACCTCACCGGTGCGCTGTTCCTCACCCAGTCCCAACTCAACGCCGCCCGCGGCAATCACTCGACCATGCTGCCGACGGCAGTCACTCGCCCGTCGCACTGGTGACTGCCCGCCGGCGTGTCCGGACGAGCCGCCACCCACGCCATGCTCGCCATCCACGCCAACCTCGCCAGCTGAGGTAGCCGGCCGCTCCGAGGCCGAGCGCCGCAACGAACACCCACTCGTTCGAGTCGGACCCGTGGATCGACGGCCGGTCTGCCGTGCCGACGTACTGGGCAGGCACGTTCTCGCCGACCTCACCGGAGTCGCCTTCGAACGGCACGTCGGTCAGGCGAACCTTGCCGTCACTGCTCGTGAAGTCGCCGAAGGAGGTACAACCACCGCCCTTCGCCCACCATGGCCGGCACTCTTTGCGGATCGTGGTGAACGTGCCGGGGAGGCCTTCGTTGCGCGCTGCCCGCAGGCTGTCAGGGAGGTCGGCGACTGCGAGGCCGAGGAGGAACACAGCCATCACGAGATACATCAGGCTGAGTGCGGCAGAGCCGACCCTGGACAGCACGCGCCGCATGGGCGGATCTTACGTGACCGGCGGTCAGTCGCGTGTGTTGCGCAGTTGGTCGGTCACTGGGGTCATCAGGAGGGAGATCGCGGTGATGGTCAGGGCGGTGGCGCTGCTCGCGGGTGTCGGCGTCACCTGGTACACCTGGCTCGAGCAGGGTCGCGACATCAACGTGTCGGCGCAGGTGCTGGAGGCGGTCTCGAGCACGCTTGCACCCTCGACCGGCAGGAGCGTAACCACCTCTACACGCTGGCCGGCGTCAGGCTCGGCCCGGCGCCCGGCGAGTGCGTGGGCACTGCCCTGGGCGATCCAGAAGATGCTCGACGCCGTCTCGCCGTACCCGGCTGTCGTGCTGAACTCTCCGGCTACCGGGCCGCGCTCGCGGACCACTTGGGCGAGCACGACTGGACGAGGACACGGAGCCCAAGCTCCGTGCCCTCGTCGGTCCCAGCAGTTGAGGGGCGGTCAGCTGACTGGGATGCCCGGGTTGGTGAGCGCGCGGCCCCCGGTGACCGTGTTGCTGCGGTCGATGGTCACCTTGCAGGTGGAGGCGTTGTAGTTGGTGATGTTGAACGCGTACCGGCCGCTGCCGGTCGCGCCGGTCAGGTCCGACCTGTTGCCGCGGAACACCGTGCCGCAGCCCCAGCCGGACTGCTGGGTGTGGGTCTCGAAACCGTTGTTCGTGGTGTTCTTCCCGGTGTTGTTCTCGATCACGTAGTTGTTGCCCTTGACATCGATCCAGCTGTCGTCGTAGTTCGCGCCGGTCAGCCCGCGGCCGTCGAGCGTGATCGGCGCGGACGACGTGCCGGCGACCGTGGTCTTGAAGTTGCCGATGTAGGTGCCGTCGGCAAGCTTGATGGTGTCACCGGGCTTGGCGCTGGTCAGCGCGGACTTCAGCTCGGCCGCCGTGTCCACGTCGATCGTCCCCGCGGGGCTCTCGAAGGCGTCCGGGGTGCGGATCCGGTCCCGGACCCAGACGCCGGCCGGCTTCAGGACCGACGTACCGGTGAAGGTGTTGCCCGCGCAGACGTTCTGCTTGAAGACCGCGCCGGAGCGGAAGTCGTCGGAGAAGTTCCAGTTGGTCCAGCCGATCTTCTTGCTGGCCAGGAAGTCGAGGTACTTCTGCGACCAGGTGAAGTCGTTGCCGCCGTCACCGGTGTAGGTCTGGGTGCCGAACTCGGTGACGAACAGCGGGATCTTGTCCGCGGCCCGGGACAGGGCGTCGAAGTACTCCTGCTTGTGCGACGCCGCGTAGAAGTGGAACGTGTACATCAGGTTCGACGCATTCACCGGGTTGTTGACGATGTCGGTCTCGCTGCGGCCGTCGGAGACCCCGAGCGAGGCCCAGCCGTGGGTGCCGACGAAGATCACGCCGTCGGGGTCCTTGGCCCGGATCACCGGCACCATCTGCTCGGCGTACGACTTGATCCCGGCCCAGCTGACGTTGTTCGGCTCGTTGGCGATGTCGTAGATGATGTTGTTCTTGTTCTTGTGCCGGTCGGCGATCTCGGTGAAGAAGGTCCTGGCCCGGGACAGGTTGTAGTTCGGGTCGCCCGGGTCGAGCTGGTGCCAGTCGACCAGCGCGTACATCCCGCGCCGGGTCGCCTCCTCGATGTAGTTGTGCACCATGTCGGTGAACCTGCGCGGGTCGGTCTCGTAGCCGCCTTCCTGCACGTACAGCGAGATGCGCAGGATGTCGGCGTTCCAGTCGTAGGCGAGCGCGTCGAGGGACGCGGTCTTGACGCACTGGGAGTACCACTGGATGCCGTGCGTGCTCATGCCACGCAGCTGGACCGGCTGGCCGTGCTGGTTGCAGAGCTTGGTGCCGCAGACACGCAGCTGCCCGTTGATCGAGACCGGGGTGTCAGCGGCTGGTACGGCGTCCACGGGGACGACGGCCCTCGGTACGGCGGGGGCCGCGGACGCCGGCGTGGTCGGGAGAAGGGCTGATGCGGCCAGCAGAACGCCGGCCGCCAGGGAGCGGATCATGAACTGCCTCCTACTGCGTCGGGGCGGGGACGGAGCAAGGATGGTTAGGAAGGTTTCCTATTAGTTCACCGGAACGTAGCGTCTGGCGCGGAGCGCTGTCAACCGGTCGCGCGATGTGATCACAACCGATCACGGGTCACGCCCGCGGGTCAAGCGGTGGTTCGGTGCGGCCAGGTGGATTTCAGGGTGGCAAGCGTGACGGTGATGGCCGGGCGGCGGGAGGTGGTGGTGCGCCAGACGGCGTACAGGCGGCGGCTCGGGGCGGGTTGCAGCGGGATGACGACGACGCCGTCCGGGATCGCGCCCCGGCCGAGCCGGGGCAGCAGGCCGATGCCGATGCCGCGGGCAAGCATCGCGAGCTGGGTCTGGTACTCGGCGACCGAGTAGGCGACATCCGGCTCGACATCGGCCCGGCGCATCGTGCGCATCAGCCACTCGTGGCAGATCGAGCCGGCCGGCTGGCAGATCCAGCGCTCGCCGACCAGGTCCTCCGCCCGGACGAACTCCTTGCCGGCCAGCCGATGCGTCGCCGGGACCAGCACGTCCGCCGGGTCGGAGCCGAGCTTCACCCGCGACAACCCCTCGGGCAGGCTGAGCGGCGTGTTGTGCCAGTCGTGCACGACCGCGATGTCGAGCTCTCCACGGTTGACCGCGGCAACGGCTTCGAACGGATCCGTCTCCGTGACCCGGATGTCCAGCCCCGGATGCTCGTGCACCAACTGGGCCAACGCGTTCGGCAGCAGCCCGCGCGCGGCGGTCGGAAAGGCCGCCAGCCGCAGCGTCCCGATCGCCTGGCCGCGCTGCTCCTCCAGCGTCAGCTCGGCGTCCTCGACCAACTCGAGGATCCGCGCGGCGGTCGCGGCCAGCTGGACGGCGGCATCGGTGAGCACGATCCCGCGCCCACGCCGCTCGACCAGCACGGTCCGCGTCTCCCGCTCCAGCTTCGCCAGCTGCTGCGAGACCGCGGACGGCGTGTACCCGAGCACCTCGGCCGCGCGGTTGACCGACCCGTACTGCGACACGGCATGCAGCGCCCGGAGCCGGCCCAGATCGATCATGTAGCACTCCTACAGTGAACCCCGTACGAATCGGTGCTGGTCCTTAAGTGTAGTCCCACCAAGACTGGATCGTGTGAAACCTCGTGACCTGCTCCTCGCCCTGGCCATCGTCCTTGTCTGGGGTGTGAACTTCGTCGTCATCGAGGTCGCCCTGGAAAGCTTCCCGCCGCTGTTCTTCTCCGCGCTGCGGTTCTTCTTCGCCGCGGTCCCGGCGATCTTCCTGCTCGGCCGGCCGCCGGTACCGTGGCGCTACGTCATCGGCGTCGGGCTAGCCCTCGGTGTCGCCAAGTTCGGCCTGCTGTTCATCGCGATGGACCACGGCGTCCCGGCCGGGCTGGCGTCGCTGGTGCTGCAATGCCAGGTGATCTTCACGGTCCTGTTCGCGATCGCCGTACTGCGGGAACGGCCGCGGCCGGCGCAGATCGCCGGGATCACGATCGCGTGCGGCGGGATGGCGCTGATCATGCTGGACCGCGGGCTGTCCGCGCCGCTGGGCGCACTGTTCCTGGTGATCGTGGCCGGCGCCTCCTGGGGTGTCTCGAACACGATCACGCGCTACGCGAAGCCGCAGGACACGTTGCGCTTCATGATCTGGGTCAGCGCGGTGGCCGTCGTACCGCTGCTCGTGCTGTCGCTGCTCACCGAAGGGGTGGACGCCGACCTGCATGCCTTGGCAACGATCGACCTGACCGGGATCGGTGCCATCGGCTACCTCGCCTACGTCGCGACGCTGTTCGGCTTCGGCGTGTGGGGCTACCTGCTGCGCCAGTACGACGCCAGCACAGTGGCGCCGTTCTCGCTGCTGGTGCCCATCGTCGCGATGGCCGCAGCGTGGATGCTGCGCGGCGAGGAGGTCGGTGTGCAGCAGGCGATCGCGACGGTCCTGGTCATCGGCGGCATGGCCTGCACGGTCGTCCGCCGGACCCCGCGCAAGGCAGCGGAGTCCGGCGAGCAACTCGAGCTAGTGAGTCGGTAGCGCCATCGGCGGCATCTGCCAGCCGCGCGCCAGCGAGGACGCGTACGCCGGTGCGCCGCCGGCGAAGTACTCCGTGAACTTCATGATCAGCGGGTCCCAGCGCAGCGGGTCGATGTAGCGGTCGTTGCTCATCAGCAGGTCCTCGCGAACCTGCACCCGCTCGACCTTCATCTCCAGCGCGACCAGGTGTGAGTCCGGTCCGCCGATGTCGTGGATCGCCTCGATCCGGCCCTCCAGGTTGATCGGACTCTCCTGTACGGCGTCGACGTCGACCAGCGAACCCGGGTCCGGGGTCAGTCCGGCGGCGGCGAACTTGTCCGGCTCGTAGCGGTAGCCGCGAGCCCGCTTGGCGTCGGACATCTGCTGCGACCCGGTCAGCAGCGCGATGCGGTCGAGTGCCGCGACCATGGCCGGGTCGACCAGGTTGAGGATGCATTCCGGGCGCTCGGTGAGGTTCTTGACCGTCTGGGAGCTGGTGGCCATGCCGAGCATCGCGGTGTACCCGAGCCACCAGGCGGACGACATCGGGCCGAGGTTCGTGGTTCCGTCCGGGTTGCTGGAGCTGATCAGGACGACCGGTGTGCCGAAGTAGAGGACCTTGGGTTCAACAGTGCGCTTCACGAAGATGGAACGTCGATGGGCCAGGATGTGTGAGTGGACGCACGCCAAGTCAGTCGCCTGACCGCTCGCTGGATCGAGACGCTCTCCGGCGAGGACAGCACTGTCATCTCCGGGCTCGGCGTCCGGCCGCTGCTCGCGATCCTCGCCGAGCTGGCCGACGGCCCGGCCCGCGACGAACTGATCGAAGCGGCCGGCGGGCCGTACGGCGGTCTGCTGCAGACTCCCGAGCTCCGGATGGCCCTCGGGCTGTGGACCCGGCCGGAGATCCCGCTACAGCCCGGTGTGGACCGGCTGCTGCCGCCGGAGGTCCGCGGTCAGCTGACGGATCAGGAGGCCCTCGACGCCTGGGTGGTCGAACAGACCGGTGGTCTGTTGAAGCGGATGCCGATCCAGCTCAGCGACGATGTACTACTCGTGCTCGCCTCCGCGCTCGCGTTGCAGACCAAGTGGAGGCTGCCGTTCAACGAGTACCCGCGCGGTGACCGGCGCTGGCTCAGCCGCGCCGACCACGACCTCGACAGCCTCCAGGTGTACGACGGCCCGACCGGCCCGCTGACCGTGGTCACGGTCGTGGGGACAGGCGAGTTCGACGTACGACTCGTCGCAGGCGAGCCCGGTAGCGGGCGAGGCGCCGTACTGGCTGCTGCGCTTGAACTCACCGGTGACGGCGTGAGCGGGGCCGAGTTGCTGGCCGATGCGCCGTCCTCGCGGTGGAAGCGCCTGTTCTCGCGGGAGCGGCCGGCGCCGGCGGTCGAGGTGATCGACTCGATGTCGCCGGTGCCGACCGTGGTGCTGTCGATGCCGTACTTCGAGATCGACGCCGAGCACGACCTGCTCGAGCACCCCGAGGTGTTCGGCCTGACGTCGGCGATGGACACGTCGACCGGGCACTTCCCCGGGCTGAGTCCGTTCCCGCTCGCGGTCAGTCAGGCCAAGCAGGCCGTGATGGCGCGATTCTCCGCGACCGGCTTCGAGGCGGCCGCGGTCACCGCGATGGCGATGGCCGCCGGGTCCGCGCCGATGCCGGGCGGCAAGGCCCTGAAGGTGTCCCTGGACCAGCCCTTCGGCTTCATCGCCGTCCACCGCCCGACCGGGATCCCGGTCGTCGCGGGGTGGGTGAACTACTCCTAGGCGCGACCATGGAACCGTGGACGCTCACCAAGTCGGTCGGCTGACCGCACGCTGGATCGAGAAACTGCCCGGGGAAGACAGCACGGTCGTCTCCGGTCTCGGTGTCTGGCCCCTGCTCGCGATCCTCGCCGAGGTCGCCAACGAGCCCGCCCGCACCGAGCTCGCCGAGGCCGCCGGCGGCCCGTACGACGGCCTGCTGCAGACACCCGAACTCCGGATGGCCCTGGGGCTCTGGACCCGCGCGGGACTCCCGCTCCAGCCGGATCTCGACCACCTGATCCCGCCGGAGGTCCGTCGTACCCTGACCGACCAGGCCGCTTTGGACGACTGGGTGGCCGAACAGACCGGCGGTCTGCTCCAGCGCATGCCGATCGAGCTGACGACGGACCTGCTGCTGCTCCTCGCGTCCGCGCTCGCCCTGGAGATGGCGTGGGTCCGCCCGTTCCTGGACCGCTCGCACCCGGTGGGCGGTACGCAGAGGCGCTGGTTGAGCCGCTCGGATCCCGATCTGGACACGATCGGCCGGTTCGACACCGCCGCCGGTCCGCTGACCATCGTGACCGTGCGAGGCACCGGCGAGTTCGACGTCCGGCTGTCTGTCGGTCAACCTGACCGCCCGCGGGCAGCGGTACTAGCTGCCGCTCTCCAGTTGACCGGCGAGGGCGTCGGGGCTGCAGACCTGTTCCAAGGGGTGCAGGCGCCCGCGGTGACGGTGATCGAGACGACCACGCCCGAACCGACCGTGCAGCTCTCCCTGCCGTACTTCGAGATCACCGCAACGCACAATCTGCTGGAGCAAGCGGAGACGTTCGGACTGGCGACCGCAACGGACGGTAGGAGGGGACACTTCCCCGGTCTGAGCCCGGTGCCGTTGAGCGTGTCGGACGCGAAGCAAGCAGTCATGGCGGAGTTCTCGGCGCGCGGCTTCAAGGCGGCCGCCGTCACCGCGGTCGCGATGGCACTGTCCCGAAAGGCATTGGTCGGCCGGGCGTTGTTCGTGCAGCTCGACCGGCCCTTCGGCTTCATCGCAGTCCACCGCCCGACGGGCATTCCGGTGGTCGCCGGGTGGGTGGCGGCCGACGCCTACCGGGAGGCCGTACGACCTACTCGTAGGGGTTAGCCGGTGCGGTCACCGGGCTGACCGTCTCGACCGTGAGGGCGGCGACGTCGCCGTCGGCGCGTTTGGTCGGCTCGGCCCACTGGCCGGTGACGGTCACCCACTGGTTCTTCGGTGGGGCGGCCTGGCCGCGCGCCTCGACCATGAACGCCGTACCGTCGGCGACGCAACAGGTCAGGCCGATGCGGGTCACGTACCAGGTGCCGTTCTTCGCCGGGGTGACGAAGCCGGTCAGCTGGAACGCGCGGCCCTTCATGCTCTCCTTCTCCCACACCGCCCAGACCGCGTAGTCGCGGACCGCGAGCGCCACCGGGGCGTTGCCCTGGGAGTTGTTCGACAGCCACGAGTTGCTCTTCGGATCAGCCGGTTTGGCCGCGACCGGAGACTGCCGCTGCGCCGCGTCCGCGCCGAGCGCCGGCGGGTCGACGACGAGCAACGCGAAGATCGGGATCAGCAGCAGCCAGGCCGCCTGAGGCAGACCGTGATGGCCATGCCCGTCGTCCACCGGCTTCTTCTTCCGCGTGTCCGCGAGTACGTCGAACACCGCGAGCGCGATCAGGATCAGCCCGGCCGCCAGCAACATCCAGCGCATCCCCGGCTTCACGTACCGCAGATAGGTGTTCGACGTCGCCAGTTGCACCACTGCGGCCCCGACGAACACGATCACCAGACCGGCAACGTTGCGCTTCACAGCAACCACCACCCCACGAGGAGACTGGCCAGGATTGCGACCACGAAGGTGGCCGGGGCGAACCGGGCGGCGAACCTCGGGCCGAAGGTTCCGGTCTGCAGGGCGATCAGCTTCACGTCGACGATCGGCCCGACCACCATGAAGGCGAGCCGCGCGGTCAGCGAGAACTGCGTCAGGCTGGCCGCCACGAACGCGTCCGCCTCGGAGCAGATCGCCAGCAGTACGGCGAGCAGCCCGAGCACGACCACGGACAGCAGCAGGTTGCCGGCCACGTGGTCGAGCCAGCTCCGCGGTACGACGACGTTCAGCGTGGCCGCCGCGGCCGCGCCGATGACCAGGAACCCGCCCGCGTGCAGGAAGTCGTGCAGCATCGCGGACCGGAACACGTCGAACTTGCCGGTGCCCTCCGCGTGCCGGTTCTTCGGCATCCGCAGCCACGACGCGCCCTTGCCGGTCGCCAGGAACAGCCAGCCGAGGATCATCGACACCCCGAGCGACGTCACCGCGCGAGCGACCACCACCTTCGGCTGCCCCGGGAACGCGACCGCGGTCGACGCGAGGACCACCGGATTGATCGCCGGCGCGGACAGCAGGAACGCGAGCGCCGCCGCCGGTGTGACCCCGCGGCTCATCAACGCCGCCGACACCGGCACCGACGCACACTCACAGCCCGGCAATACGACGCCCGACGCGCTGGCGACCGGTACGGCGAGGGCCGGGTGCTTGGGCAGTGCCTTCGCGAAGAACGACGCCGGGATGAACGCGGTCAGCGCGGCCGACAGCAGCACGCCGAGGACCAGGAACGGCATCGCCTGGACGGTGACCCCGACGAACATCGTCGCCCAGGTCCGGATCCCGTCGTCGGTGAACCAGCCGGCGAAGATCTTCCGCCCGAAGAGGGCCAGCACGACCAGCAGGACCAGCGTTGCGGTGAACGCGATCGAGGAGCCGGTGGACTCCTTGTTTTCCGCGTCAGGCGGCGGCGAGTCGACGGGGGGCGGGGCGGTCGGATTGGCCGTCATGGGCGGCATACTGACACACGCAGTGCGTCTGAACGAGGACTCACCGCACCTGCGAAATGAAAATCAGCGTCATTCCGGCAAATACTTGCGGACCTCCAGGCCATCACAATCGCCGCGCTCGCGCAGCCGCCCGCGGAGCGGGCCGGCGATCCGGGAATTGTGATGGCCCTGGCGTCCGCGTGGCAGGGTGGACGTATGGACACCGATGTGGTGCGCGCAGTGAACGACCTCACCGCCCGCTGGGCTCGCGAGCTCCCGCAGGGCAACACCGTGGCGTCGGGTCTCGGCCTGTGGCCGCTGCTCGCGATCCTCGCGACCGCCGCCGACGAACCAGGCCGCGCCGAGCTGGCCGCGGCCGCCGGGGTGGACGCTTCGGCAGGCTCCCAGCAGGCGCTCGAGCTGGTCCAGGCGATCGACGGCTCCGACGACCTGCACGCGGCGCTCGGCGTCTGGGTGAGCGAGCAACTGAAGCTCGCCGAGTCGTTCGACACCGTGATGCCGGCGCCGCTGGTCGGCGCCCTCACCGGCAA
Source organism: Kribbella sp. NPDC050470 (assembly GCF_044458365.1). Classification (NCBI taxonomy): domain Bacteria; kingdom Bacillati; phylum Actinomycetota; class Actinomycetes; order Propionibacteriales; family Kribbellaceae; genus Kribbella; species Kribbella sp. NPDC050470. The sequence goes on from NZ_JBITHV010000018.1 coordinate 108,450, forward strand.
CGCGTCCGTCGACAAGCCGAAGCTCGACGCCTGGGCCGCCGAGCACACCGACAACCTGATCCGCGAGATGCCGATCCAGGTCACCCCCGACCTGATGCTGGTCCTCGCGTCGGCGCTGTCGCTCAAGACCACCTGGGCCGCACCGTTCAAGGAGATGGTCCGGCGCTTCTACGACGGTCCCTGGTCCGGCGGTTCCTGGCGCTGGCTGGAGCGCGTCGACGGCGACCTGGACGCCGTACGGCGGTATGAGCACCCGGGTGCGGCGTGGTTGACGGTGGTCACGGTTCCTGGCGACGCGGATGTCGACGTGCTCCTGGGCATCGGGCAGCCGCAGGTGCCGCGGGCCGACGTGCTGGCTGCGTTGATCGAAACAGCTGCCCAGCCCACGGACGGCGTGCCGGGCTCCCAGCTGATCTTGCAGGGGGAGCCGGGATCTGACGTCGCGCCTGGCGTGACGGTCGGGGAGACCACTGCGCCGAGGGCGGATCTGAAGCTGTCGCTGCCGTCGTTCAACGTCGAGGCCGAGCACGACCTGCTGGAGTTGAGCGAGCTGTTCGGGCTGGGCGCAGTGACGACGGATCCTGGCGCGCACGGTCACTTCAGCGCGATCAGCCCGACGCCGCTCGCGGTCGGGCAGGCGAAGCAGAAGGTGCTGGCGCGGTTCTTCGCGACCGGGTTCGAGGCCGCGGCGGTGACGGCTGTCGGCTTGATGCGGACCGCGATGCCGACGAACCAGGCTCGCCGGCTCGAGGTGACGCTGGACCGGCCGTTCGGGTTCGTCGCCGTACTGCGGGAGTCGCGGCTGCCGATCGTGGCCGGCTGGGTCGAGACGCCTACCGAGCCGGGAGACTGAACAGCCGGTTGAGCAGCGCGGACGCCTCGTCGACCGCGTCCCGGTCGCCGGTCAGCAGCAGGTCGAACAGCAGACCGCGGGAGGCGGCCAGGCCCAGCCGCGCGTACGACGGTGCTTGCTCGGGCGGAATGCCCGCCCGCACACACAGCTCGATGACCGGTGGCAGCCAGACGTTGATCAGATCCGCCTTGAGCGCGGCGGTATGCGGCCGGTCCTGCATGGCGTGCGCGCTCAGCTCGAAGAACAGCGGTCCATAGATCAGCGTCGCCTCGGTGACGCGACGCCAGAACAGGTCGGCCTGCTCCTCCAGCGGCAGGTCGAGCGCCATCACCTCGGCCAGCAGGTCGCGTTGCTGCTGCTCCACGGTGCGAACCACCTCGGCCAGCAACCCCTCGCGGGAGCCGAAGTGGTAGATCAGCATCCGGTGGCTGGTGCCGATCGAGGTCGCGATACTCCGTAGGCTCGCGTCGCCGATGCCGTTCTTCGCAAAATGCTCGACGGCATCGACGAGCAGGCTGTGACGACTCACCCGCGTCCTCGCTTCGCTGCGGGCGCGGCTGAGTCGTCTGCGACGCTGTGCCTTCCGGTGAACTCGCTACGCTCGTTCACTGACCTGCTTCAGTTTCTCGGTCTCGGTGGCGATGTAGCGGCGGGTCAGGCCGGCGTACAGCTTGCCGAAGAGCCAGCCGAGCGGGCCCTCCTGGATGATCGTGGCCGTCGCGACCGTGCCCTCCGGGGTGCTGATCACCCGGTGACCGCCGGTGGTCTTGATCCCGGGAGCCTTCGAGACCCACTCGAAGTACTCGCCCTCCTTGAGCTCGGTCACCTCCCAGACCGCGACCGGGAGCTTCGGCTGCCGGATCCGGGTCTTGGACCCGACGTGGATGCGGCCCTCGTCGAGCCGCTCGACCGACTCGACCGTCGGAGTCCACTCAGGCCACCGCTCGACGTCGCTGAACACCTGCCACACCCGCTCGGGCGGGGCCTGGATCGTGCTGGAATGATCGAAGCGCATGTACCAAATGGTACACCCTCGGGAAGTTGACGGTGCAGGGATATCGGGCGGGCCGCTGGAAGGCCGTGGTCGGGCCTGCCGGTAGGGTCTGGGGCCATGGCTGACCAGAACGTCCCGCAGAACGTCGAGAACGAGCAGGACCCGGGCGCGAACACCCAGATGTTCCGGGCCTTCGTCAACGAGGGCCAGGCCGAGGCGACCACCGAGCCGAAACTCAACGGCCGGGCGCTGGCCTTCGTCGGCGCCGCCGTGGTCCTGATCGCCGTCATCGCCGCAATCACCGTCCTCTGACTTGACCCTCTGACTTGACCCAGCTCCACGTCGAGGTCGTCCGGGTCTTCACCGACCCCGATGGCCGCTTCGGCAACCCCTTGGGCATCGTCGACGGCGCCGCCGTCCAGCCTGGCGACCGGCAGCGCGTGGCCGCCGGTGACATCCCGGTCACGCGCGATGGCCACCTCGTCTCCGTCCGTGCCGACGCCCGCCATAGGTGTCGTCGAGGATGAGGCCACCGGGTCCGCCGTGACTCAGCTGACCGCTCAACTATCTCGGGATCTGCTGGTCGTCCAAGGCGCCGGCTCGCACCTGCACACCACCTGGCAGCCGCCGGTTCACGCCACCGTCGGTGGTCGCGACCCAGTAGCAGTTGATCGCGGCGTACGCGCGGGGTCGGGTGCTGCCTGCCGAGTCCCGCAGCATCACGATCTGACGGGTTTTCCACAACCGCTCCGACATCCGTTGACTGTCGTGGGTTGACGGATGGAGCATGGGTGCTCGGCTAGTGGTGGGAGGGCTGATGTCGGAGGTTGTGCGGGCTGCGTTGGTGCAGACGTCGTGGACCGGGGACAAGGAGTCCATGATCAAGGCCCACGAGGAGTACGCGCGGCAGGCCGCCGCGCAGGGTGCGCGGGTGATCTGCTTCCAGGAGCTGTTCTACGGCCCCTATTTCTGCCAGTTGCAGGATGCCAAGTTCTACGAGTACGCCGAGGCGGTGCCAGGCCCGACGACCGAGCGGTTCGCCGCGCTGGCCAAGGAGCTCGGCATGGTCATGGTGCTCCCGGTCTACGAGCAGGAGCAGCCGGGCGTGCTCTACAACACGGCGGCCGTGATCGATGCTGACGGCAAGTACCTGGGCAAGTACCGGAAGAACCACATCCCGCAGGTGAAGGGGTTCTGGGAGAAGTTCTACTTCCGCCCTGGCAACCTCGGCTACCCGGTGTTCGACACCGCGGTCGGCCGGATCGGGGTCTACATCTGCTACGACCGGCACTTCCCGGAGGGCTGGCGGGCGCTCGGGCTGGCCGGGGCGAAGATCGTGTTCAACCCGTCCGCGACCCACCGCGGGCTGTCGTCGTACCTGTGGAAGCTGGAGCAACCCGCCTCGGCGGTGGCCAACGAGTACTTCATCGGCGCGATCAACCGGGTCGGGATCGAGTCCGACTTCGGCGAGAACGACTTCTACGGCACGTCGTACTTCGTCGATCCCGAGGGCAAGTTCGTCGGCGAGACCGGGCACGACCACGACCCGGAGCTGGTCGTCCGGGACCTGGACCTCGGCCTGCTGGACACGGTCCGGGACCGCTGGCAGTTCTACCGCGACCGCCGCCCGGACGCGTACGGCGACCTGACCAAGCCGTAAATCTGCACAGGCCGTCTCGAAGGGGAGTACGGAGATGTTGCTGGTCAAGGGTGGGACCGTCGTCGGGCCGACCGGGACGCAGGTCGCCGACGTGCTGGTCGAGGGCGAGAAGATCGTCGCGTTGCTGGACCCGGCGTTCAGCCAGACGATCACGCCGGACGAGGTGGTCGATGCCACCGGCAAGTACGTGATCCCGGGCGGAATCGACGCGCACACGCACATGGAGCTGCCGTTCGGCGGCACCGCGGCGAGTGACACCTTCGACACCGGCACCCGGGCCGCGGCCTGGGGCGGGACCACGACCATCATCGACTTCGCCGTCCAGCGGACCGGCGAGGTGGTCCAGGACGGGCTGGCAGCCTGGCACGCGAAGGCCGACGGCAACTGCCACATCGACTACGCGTTCCACATGATCCTCGGCGGCGTCGACGACGACTCGCTGAAGGCGATGGACCAGCTGGTCACGGACGAGGGCGTGACCAGTTTCAAGCTGTTCATGGCCTACCCGGGCGTCTTCTACTCCGACGACGGCCAGATCCTGCGGGCGATGCAGACCGCCCGGGACAACGGCGCGATGATCATGATGCATGCCGAGAACGGCATCGCGATCGACGTGCTCGTGCAACAGGCGATCGCCCGCGGCGAGACCGACCCGATCTACCACGGCATCACCCGGCCGTCCGCGCTCGAGGCGGAGGCGACGAACCGCGCGATCGCGCTCGCCGAGGTCGCCCGGGACTGCCCGCTCTACATCGTCCACCTGTCCGCCAGCCAGGCGCTGGAACACGTCGCCGAGGCGCGGGACGCGGGGCGGAACGTGTTCGCCGAGACCTGCCCGCAGTACCTGTACCTCACCCTCGAGGACCAGCTCGGCGCGCCCGGCTTCGAGGGGGCGAAGTGGGTCTGCTCGACCCCGCTGCGGAGCAAGCACGAGTCGCACGCGAAGGACCTGTGGAAAGGCCTGCGGAGCAACGACCTGGCGATCGTGTCGACCGACCACTGCCCGTTCTGCATGAAGGACCAGAAGGAGCTCGGCCTCGGCGACTTCTCCAAGATCCCGAACGGAATCGGCGGCGTCGAGCACCGGGTCGACCTGATCTACCAAGGCGTGGTGGACGGCCAGCTGTCGCTGGAGCGCTGGGTGGAGACGATCGCGACCACGCCGGCCCGGATGTTCGGGCTGTACCCGCAGAAGGGGATCGTCGCCCCGGGCTCGGACGCGGACCTGGTCGTCTACGACCCGAACGCGACCACCCGGATCAGCGTCGACACCCACCACATGAACATGGACTACTCGGCGTACGAAGGGGTCGAGATCAAGGGCCGGGTGGGCACGGTGATCTCGCGCGGCGAGGTGATCGTGGCCGACGGCAACTACCATGGCCACAAGGGCCGGGGGAAGTACCTCCAACGCGGCCTGTCGTCGTACTTGATGTAAAGGGGGGAGCGCCGTGGACTTCGGAGTGGTGTTCCAGTGTGATCCGCCGGCGTCCGCGGTCGTGGACCTGGCACGCAAGGCCGAGGAGGCGGGGTTCGGCTACGTCTGGACGTTCGACTCGCACCTGCTTTGGCAGGAGCCGTTCGTCATCTACAGCCAGATCCTGGCCACCACCGAACGGGTGATCGTCGGGCCGATGGTGACCAACCCGGGGACCCGGGACTGGACCGTGATCGCGTCCCAGTTCGCCACCCTGAACGAGATGTTCGGGAACCGGACGATCTGCGGGATCGGCCGCGGCGACTCCGCCCTGCGCACGCTCGGCGCCAAACCGGGGACCGTCGACGAGATGAAGCAGTGCGTGGACGTGGTCCGCGCGCTGGCCCGCGGCGAAACGGTCGAGTACCGCGGCCAGCAGCTCAAGTTCGCCTGGGTCGAGAACGGCGCTCTGGACGTCTGGGTGGCGGCGTACGGTCCGAAGGCGCTGGCCGCGACCGGCCAGGTCGGCGACGGCTACATCCTGCAGCTCGCCGACCCGGACATCGCCGAGTGGATGATCGCAGCGGTACGGCGTTCCGCCGAGGAAGCCGGCCGGGATCCGGCGGCGATCAAGTTCTGCGTCGCGGCCCCGGCGTACGTCGGGGAGGACCTCGAGCACCAGCGCGAGCAGACCCGGTGGTTCGGCGGGATGGTCGGCAACCACGTGGCCGACATCGTCGCGCGCTACGGGACGTCGGGCGCTGTGCCGAAAGCGCTGACCGACTACATCGAGGGCCGCAAGGGCTACGACTACGCCCAGCACGGCCGGGCGGGCAACACCCACACGGACTTCGTCCCGGACGAGGTCGTGGACCGGTTCTGCATCCTCGGGCCGGTGGACAACCACCTGGCGCGGCTGTCGGAGCTCAAGTCGCTCGGGGTGGACCAGTTCGCGGTCTACCTCCAGCACGACGCGAAGGAAGAGACGCTGGCGGCGTACGGCAAGGACATCATTCCGGCGTTCTGAGTCGCTCGGCCGCCTGCGCCATGCGGGTCGCCGGCTGCGTTGCGCCGTACAGGGTTGCCGGTGGGTAGTCGGTCGTGACAGTTCGGGTGACCAGGCCGGCTGCCTCGAGGTCCTTGAGGGCGAGGGTGAGGGCGCGGTTCGTCGTACCCGGGAGGCTGTTGCCGAGCTCGGAGAAGCGGCGGGGCCGGTCGCCGAGGGCGGTGAGGATCGGCAGCGACCATTTGCGGAGGCCGACGTCCGTGGCGTCCAGTTCGCGGAGGAGGTCGGTCAGGGCGGCGGCGGGTTCGCCGAGGCGTGCGCCCGTGTCGGTGAGCAGGTACTCCGGCCGCAGCGGGTGGCCGTAGCCGGGGTTGCGCCGGATCAGGCCGTCGGCCTCCAGGAACGCGATCGTGCGTCGGAGCGACTCGCGACTGACCCCGAGGCCGTGGACCAGGTTCACGAAGCGGCCGCCGCGGCCGCGGTGCAGCTCGGCGATCACCGGGACGTTCCACCGGAGGTGGACCAGGCGGGCGAGCGTTGACACGAAAGTAAGCTTAGTATAAAAACAGGACTATGAGTGGATCGCCAGAGGTGTCGACTGCGATCGAGTACGACGGCAGGGCCGTCTGCGCGCTGGACGTCTCCGACCTGGAGCGCTCACTGAAGTGGTACCGGGAGGCCCTCGGGTTCGTGGTGGTGCACCGGCTCGACAGCTGGGGCTGGGCCGAGCTGACGACGCCGCTGCCCGGTATCAACATCGGCATCGGCCAGGTCGAGCAGCCGCAGACCGAGGGCGGGACGGTGATCACCTTCGGGGTGCGCGACATCGACGCCGCCCGGCGGCACCTGGAGTCGCTCGGCACCCGCTTCGACGGCGAGACCCGGCTGGTAGACGGCGAGGTCCGGCTGGCCACCTTCTACGACCCGGACGGGAACACGTTCATGCTGTCCGAGCGGGTGAAGTGAGCACGCCGCCACGGCCGGGGATGGAGAGCCTGTCGCTCATCCTGCTCCGGCGCCCACCGAACCCGCCTGACCTGACCGACGACGAGATGGACAGGATCCAGCAGGCCCACCTCGACTTCCTGGACGACCTCCGCGCCGCCGGCGTGATGGGCGCAGCAGGCCCCTTCCGAGACCACGACGACGTCTCCCTGCGCGGCCTCTGCGTCTACCGCACCAACCTCGACGAGGCCCGCCAACACGCCGCCACCGACCCCGCCGTACAAGCCGGAATCCTCACCGCAGAACCTCTGACCTGGTGGTTCCGCGAGGGCGAGATTCAGGTGGTCGGGGTCCAGCGGTAGGACTCGGGGAGTAGGTCGGTGATCAGGACCGAGCCGACGCCTTCCGCGGTGGGCAGGATGACGCGGATTGTCGGGTGGTAGTCGAGCAGGACCTGGCGATCCCGGCCGCAGGGGGCGCAGACGCCGCGGCCTTCGTTGCCGACAGCCACGATCGTGGTGAGTTCGCGGGCGCCTTCGGCTCGGGCGCGGCCGAGGGCGACGAGCTCCGCGCAGGGGCCGCCGGTGAAGTGGTACAGGTTGATCCCGGCGTACATCCGCCCGTCCACGCCTCGTACGGCGGCGCCCATCGTGTAGACCCCGTCCGGCCCGTCGGTGTTCGCGTCGACGGTACGGCGGGCGAGCTCGATCAGCTCGCGGTCCGTGTCGGTCAATGCCTGCACGATCATTCGCTGATACCGACCTTTCGACTCATCCGGTGATGCGTTTGAGCTCGGACTCCACGACGGACTTGACCGCCTTGAGCTCGGTGGCCGGATCCGATCCGCTGCGGATGATCCGGTTGAGGGCGTCGGAGTACGCCGTACCAGATTTCGGCGACCACAGCAGCGGCGTCTGCGCGTGCCCATTCTCGTTGACGAACCTGACCGCGTCGGCGGCCGGGCCCTCCTGCAGCTTCTCCGCCCTAACGGCCAGGCTCTTGCGGGCCGGGATGTGGAAGCCGTACGACTGGGCGAAGTCGAGCTGCTTGTCGGTCTGGTCGACCCACAGCCACCTGACGAACTTCTTCGCTGCGTCAACGTCCTTCGACTTCGCGTTGACCACCGAGCTGAACGCGCCGACCGGGACGCTCGGAGCGCCGGTGGTCGCGCTCAGCTTCGGCCAGGGGAGTACGCCGAAGTCGTCGCCGAACGCCTTCTGGATCGCCGGCAGCGTCCACAGGCCGGTGAACTGCATCGCGGTCAGGCCCTGGGTGAACGCGGACGGGTCGGACCAGTCGGTCGGTGCCCCGAGCAACAGGCTCTTCGAGGTGAACAGCTCGCGCAGCTTACGGAGCGACTCGACGGCGGCCGGGTCGTCGAACCCGAACTGGTTGTCCTCGGTCAGGTAGTCCAGCCCGGCCGACCACAGCGCCGGTCCGCCGAGGATGCTGACGCCACCGTCGTTGCCGACGAACAGGCCCTTCACCTTGTCGTTGGTGAGCGTCTTCGCGGCCGCGAGCAGCTCGTCTACGGTCTGCGGCGGCTGGACGCCGGCCGCGCTGAGCAAGCTCTTGCGGTAGACGAGCAGCTGCATGTCGGTGACCTGCGGGATCGCGTACAGCTTGCCCTGATACGTGCAGCGGGCGAGCAGCGACGGCGTGAAGTCCGCCTTGGTGGCGTCGTCGAGCAGATCGGTCAGGTCGACCACCTGGTTGCCCTTGATCATGTCGATGGTCGGGCCGTTGACGTACTCGAACACGTCCGGGCCCTGGTCGGTCAGCAGCGTGGCCGCGGTCTTCTTGTCGTAGTCGCCGGGTGACCACTGCACGGTCACGGTCGCGTCCGGGTACTCCTTCGCGTACCGGTCGACAGCCTGCTGCGTGCCGGCCTCGCCGTACTGGTGGTACCACTGCGCCAACGCCGGCTTACCCCCGGACGCGCTACCTGACGACTCGCGCCCGGTGTTCGACCCGCATCCGTCGACCGCCATCGCCGCCAGTGCGCCGCCCATCGCCAACAGCCGTCGCCTGGTGACCCCAGCACCCACCATCCCGCCGTACCTCCGTCTCCGCGCGGTCCCACAGCCCGCGCTCCGAAGACACTACGACTCCGAGGGCTCCTCGGCCGGGGTATGCTCTCCGGCATGTTCGCTCCCCGTGACTAGAGACGGCTCCCGCGTTCACGCGGTCGAGCCCACCTCCTCCCTGTCTCTTAGGAGCGTTCTCTTGTCCGGCACAGCTCGTGCCGGGAGCTACCGCGAAGTGCTGTCCTTGCCGTCGGCGTTGCGCACCTTCGTGCCGGCGCTGCTCGGGCGGCTGTCGTACGGTCTGCTCCCGTTGTCTCTGCTTTTCACTGTCCAAGAGTCCACCGACTCGTTCGGCGCGGCCGGCGCGGCGGTCGCGCTGTTCGGACTCACCTCGTTGTCCATGCCCTACAAGGCACGGCTCGTCGACCGCTTCAGCCAGCGCCGAGTGCTCCCGGTCCTCGCCATCGGTTGCGCCGTCGCGCTGGTGCTCGTCGCCAGTACGACGACCAACCTGGCGCTGGTCGCTCTGGCTGGTCTCCTCGCACCTCCGCTCGGGCCGTCGATGCGGTCGAACTGGAGGTTGCTGACCGAAGGATCGGCCCTCAAGGAGAGGGCCTACGCGTTGGACGCGGTCTGCGAGGAGTCGCTGTTCCTCGGCGGTCCGCTGCTGGTCGGCGTACTGATCAACGTCGTCTCCGCACCCGCTGCGCTCGGCTGCTCTGCCGGCCTGATGGTCGTCGGCACGCTCGCCATGGTGACCAGTCCAGTCACCGTGCACACCGCAGCGCCTCCTGCAACGCGCCAACTCCTGGGCCCGCTCGTCATCCCGGGGCTGCGAAGGATCCTGCTGGTCATCGCGGCCACGGCCGCCGGGATCAGCGTCGCGTACGTGTGCGTGGCCGGAGTCGCTCAGCGCAGCGGTAGTCCGGGCGCGGCCGGGTACGTCGAAGCCGCGATCGCAGCCGGGAGCGTCGTCGGCGGGCTCCTCTGGGGCCGTCGCCTGCACACCCGGCCGTGGTCCGCTCAGCTCGGCGGGCTGATCGCCGTACTGGCTGCCGGACTGTTGACGGCCTCGCTCGCGAGCAACCTGGTCCTGCTCGGGCTGGTGATGGCGGCCACGGGCGTCGCTGTGGCGCCGCTCTTCGTGGTGTCGTACCTGGCTGCCGACACGGTCACACCGTCGTACCAGCGCACCGAAGCCAGCACCTGGATCAACACCGCCAACAACCTCGGCAGCTCGGTCGGCTCGGCGCTCGCGGGGCTGACGCTCGACCGGACGGCGCCGTCCCACGGCTTCCTGGGCGGCGGAGTCCTCCTTGCCCTGGTCGCCGTGACGGTCTGGTGGTCAGGCGTCCGACAGACGGGCGATGGTGGCGGAGGCTCGGCGGACGATCGGGACCGGGCCTTCGGGGAGGACGTCACCGATGAAGTTGTAGTGGGCAAGCACTTCGGGGGCGACGCCGCCGGGGCGGTGCCGGCTGTGGTCGCGGACCCAGTCGATGATGTCGCCCCAGCCCGGGGCGGCGAGCGAGCCGCCGAAGTGCTGGACCGAGAGGCCGGCGCACAGGTTGCCGAACGCGAGCCGATGCGCAAGCGGCCAGCCGCGGAGCGTGCCGAGGACGAGTGAGGCGAGGAAGACGTCGCCGGCGCCGGTCGGGTCGTAGGAGCGGACCGGCAGCGCCGGCACCTGCTCCTCCTCGCCGGTGGTCGCGTCGATCGCCAGCACACCGTCCGCGCCGTTCGTCACCACCGCCAGCGGTACCCGCTCGGCGAGCTTGTGCAGCGCGGCCTTCGGCGTGTCGGTCCGGGTGTACGCCATCGCCTCGCTCGCGTTCGGCGTGAACGCGTGGAAGCCCTCGAGGACATCGAGTACGGCGGGGGACCACTGGTCGGTCGGGTCCCAGCCGACGTCGCCGAACAGCAGCGCGCCGGACCGCATCGCGTCGATCGTCCAGCCCGGCAGTTCGTCCTCGACCGGGACGATCGCCGAGCGGGTGTTCAGGCCCGGGCCGACCAGCTTGCTCGGGTCGCCGGGCGCCTCGTGCGCGTGGGTCACCATCGCGCGGTCCCGGTCGAGCGACATCGAGACGGTGACGGGGGAGTGCCAGTGCCCGATCCGGCGGGAGTGGGACAGGTCCACGCCCTCCTGGTCGGCCAGGGTCCGCCAGCAGAAGTCGGCGTACACGTCGTCGCCGAACACCGACGCCAGGCCGGTCTTCAGGCCCAGCCGGCTGGCGGCGATGGCGAAATTCGCGACGCCGCCGGGGCAGGAACCCATCCCCTCGGCGAAGATCTCGGTCCCGGTGGCCGGGGCGGACTCCAGACCGGTCAGCACGATGTCGAGGAACACGGTCCCCTGCACGAACACGTCGTAGCGGTCCGGCTCGTCCATCTCAGTGACACTGCTCCTTGTCAGACTTTGGCGGTTCTTGTCGGTCGCGGGTGGAATGCTTCCTTTCGTAACATCTTCGGCCGGTCAACTCCATGGGATTGGGAGGTCGCGCATGAGCGGCTGGGTGTGTCCGTGATACCTACCTGGATCTCGGTGGTCGGCGTGGTGGTGACCGTGCTGAGCCCGTTCCTGGCTCTCGGTGGCGTCGTGCTCGGCGCGTACCTGATCCGCAAGTCCGACCGCGAGCTGGACGTCTGGCGGCACCGCGAGGAGACGATGCGGATGGTCCGGTGGGCGGTCGAGCAGATTCTCGAAGGGACCGACTCCGGGACGGACGCCGGCGTCGTCACGCTCCGCTCACTGATGCGGTCGGAGCTGTTACAGCCGGAGGACTACGACCTGGTCGCCGCGCTGACCGCGTCCGTTGCGATCGACCGCGTCGGTCAGGCCGCGTACGCTGATATTGCGGAGTCCGACACCGAGGTCGTCGAGGGAGTCAGTGCCAATGGCTGAGAAGAAGACCGTCAAGGTCTCGCGCCAGGCCGTCGAGTTGGCCCGGCTGCACGTCGAGGCAGCCCGCAGAGCCGGCCGCAAACCCGAGCCCGGCCTGGCCCGCATCGCCGACGCCCGCCCCGACAACGGCAACGACACCGCCCCAGCCCCCGCCTGACCTGTGGATAACTCCACCGTCGAACCGGTGGAAACGGATAGGCTCAAGCAGGAAGAACAGGGGCGGGCAGCATCGGCGCCGAAGCAGCCGGTAGCCGTTCGTAACGCCCTGGTAGTGCACCGGGTATCGGACGGCGCCGTACGGTGCGGCATGCCTGGTCGGCGGCACGCCCGGGACCACCTAGACTGACCTGCGGCCGCTCCGGTGGCGTACGGTCTCCTGGTGGTTACCGATGCGCCGCTCCCTGTTCCCGACCACGGCCGGATGATCCCGTGATCCGCTTCGAGAATGTGTCAAAGACGTACGAGGGCCAGTCCAAGGCCGCTCTGCTGAACGTCAACGTCGAGATCGAGAAGGGCGAGTTCGTCTTCCTCGTCGGCACCTCCGGGTCCGGCAAGTCGACGTTCCTGCGCCTGGTCCTGCGTGAGCACCGGTCGTCCAAGGGCCACATCATGGTGGCCGGCAAGGACCTGAACCGGCTGGCCAGCTGGCGGATCCCGCAGATGCGCCGCCAGATCGGCACCGTCTTCCAGGACTTCCGGCTGCTGCCGAACAAGACCGTCGCCGAGAACGTGGCGTTCGCGCTGCAGGTGATCGGCAAGCCGCGCTCGCACATCCGCAAGACGGTCCCCGAGGTCCTCGAGCTGGTCGGCCTGGACGGCAAGGAGGACCGCCTCCCCGACGAGCTGTCCGGCGGTGAGCAGCAGCGGGTCGCGATCGCCCGGGCGTTCGTGAACCGGCCGATGATCCTGATCGCCGACGAGCCCACCGGAAACCTCGACCCCGGCACGTCGGTCGGCATCATGAAGCTGCTGGACCGGATCAACCGCACCGGGACGACGGTCGTGATGGCCACCCACGACGTGTCCATCGTCGACCAGATGCGCAAGCGCGTGATCGAGCTGGAGAACGGTCATGTCGTCCGCGACGAGTCGCGCGGCGTCTACGGCTACCAGCACTGAGAAGCAGGGACTACTGACTGATGCGCTTGAACTACATCCTCTCCGACCTCGGCATCGGCCTGAAGCGGAACCTGTCGATGACGATTGCGGTCGTCGTCACCATCTGGGTCTCGCTGTCACTGTTCGGCAGCGCGCTGCTGGCCCGCGAGCAGGTCGAGCTGATGAAGGGGAACTGGTACGACAAGATCCAGATCTCGGTCTTCCTCTGCACCAAGGACTCCGGCGGCCGCGGCTGCTCGGGCGCCGAGGTGACCCAGGAGCAGAAGAACCGGATCCGGCAGGTGATCGAGTCGAACCCGGACACCGCGCCGGACGGCGTCTTCGGCGAGTCGAAGAAGGAAGCGTTCGAGCAGTTCAAGAAGCTCTACAAGGACTCGCCGATCGTCAGCACGGTCACCGAGGACCAGATGCAGGAGTCCTTCCGGGTCAAGCTGAAGGATCCGCAGCGCTACCAGAACCTGGTCAGCGCGGTCGCGGGCCTGCCCGGAGTCGACACCGTCCAGGACCTGAGGCAGTACCTGGATCCGTTGTTCAAGGCGCTGAACGGCTTGCAAGTCGGCGCGCTGGTGGCCGCGGCGCTGCTGCTGGTCGCCGCGCTGATGCAGATCTCGAACACCATCCGGCTGGCGGCGTACGCCCGTAGACGTGAGATAGGCATCATGCGCCTGGTGGGCGCCTCGAACTTCTATATCCAGCTACCGTTCTTGTTAGAAGCGGTGCTGGCCGCGCTGATCGGCGCGATCCTTGCCTGCGGCACCTTGTGGGTTGGGGTGTACTTCGTGGTCATGCAGCGGGCCCAGGAGACGTTCCGGGTCTGGCAGTGGGTCGGCGCCACCGAAACGTTCCGCGCCACGCTCATCATGGTCGTGGTCGGACTGGTGCTCGCCGTGGTCCCGACATTCCTGACAACGCGGAAATACCTCAAAGTCTGACCCGGGTGACTTATCGTGCTTCGGTAGCACGACAACTCAACCCAGAGCAAGGGGTCGACTGTGGTCCCGCACTTCCCCGGTGCGAACCCGCGTGAGCGGGGGAGCATCAAGCGAGACGACAGCAGCGGCACCCCCGCGAAGCCACGCCTGCGCCTCCGCACGAGGGCGCCAGGCCGGCCGACGGTCGTCGCCGCTTGCTGCCTTGTCCTGTCCCTGTCCGCCGGCGCCCTGGCGGTGGTTCCGTCTGCCCAGGCGGACCCACCCGACCCGGCCGCCAAGAAGAAGCAGCTCGACTCGCAGATCGACCAGTCCAAGGCCGATCTCGCGCACGCCTCCGACCAGCTCGGCAAGTCCGTCGTCGCCTACAACCAGGCGGACGCGCGGTACAAGGCCGTCCAGGCCCGGTACGCCGTTGCCCAGGGCAAACTCGCGGCCGCGAAAGCCGCCGATGCGGTGGCCGCGGGCAAGCTCCGGGCCGCCGAGCGGGCGCTCCGGTCGGCGGTCGCCGCCGTCGAGGCGGGCGAGCGGCTGATCGCCGAGAAGCGGGCGGTGGCGGGTCGCGCCGTACGGTCGGCGTACCAGCAGCAGAACAGCCTGGTCGGGCTGTCGATCGCGCTCCGCGGCGCGTCGCCGGCCGACATCGCCACCGGGATGCAGGTCCAGCGCAACGTGTTCGGCATCCAGGGCAACGCGATCACCAACCTGAACAACGCGCAGGCCCAGCTCGCCAGCCGGCGGGTCAAGGTCGCCGCCGCGGAGAAGGCAGCCGAGGAGGCCCGCGCCGAGGCGGCTCGCACCGTGCGGCAGGTGGCCGCGCTGACCAAGCAGGTCGCCGCCGACAAGGCCGAGGCCGCCGCGGTCGCGCAGGTCAAGCTGGTCGCGTTCAAGGCCGCCGAGAAGGAGAAGAACTCCGAGCAGGCGCAGTACAACGCCCTGGTCCGGGAGCGGAACCGGGTCGAGCAGATCCTGATCGCCCGCGCCCGCGCCGAGAAGGCCGCCGCGGCCCGCCGGAAGGCGGCCCGGGAGAAGGCCGAGCGGGAGAAGGCCCGTAAGGAAGGCCGCCCGCCGCGGGACGTCCCGGACGAGCCGAACGACAACGGGCGGCTCAGCTACCCGATCCGCAGCTACATCACCTCGCCGTTCGGGATGCGGTTCCACCCGGTCCTGCACTACTGGAAGCTGCACGACGGCACCGACTTCGGCGGCGGCTGCGGTACGCCGATCCGCGCGGCGGCCAGCGGGGTCGTCACGGACCGGTACTACAACGGCGGTTACGGGAACCGGCTGTTCATCTCGCACGGGGTGATCGACGGCTCCTCCATCACCACCGTCTACAACCACCTGTCCCGCTACAAGGCCCGCGTCGGCGAGCGCGTCTCCCGCGGCGAGATCATCGGGTACGTCGGCACCACCGGCTACTCGACGGGCTGCCACCTGCACTTCATGGTCTACGACGACGGGCGCGTGGTTAATCCCATGAAGTGGCTCTGAGTCGTCTGAGATACTGGTCGGATGGTGAAAGAGACCGGCCGGAAACCGATCGCGCAGAACCGTAAGGCGCGACACGACTACCACATCGAGGACGTGGTGGAGGCCGGGCTCGTGCTGACCGGGACCGAGGTGAAGTCCCTGCGGCAGGGCCGGGCCTCCCTGGTCGACGCGTTCGCGGCGGTCCGGGGAAACGAGCTGTGGCTGCAGGGGATGCACATCCCCGAGTACAAGCACGGCACCTGGACCAACCACGAGCCGCGCCGTACCCGCAAGCTGCTCCTGCACAAGGACGAGCTCCAGAAACTGATCCGCGCCGTCGAGCAGCAGGGCGTGTCGCTGATCCCGCTGTCGCTGTACTTCAAGGACGGCTACGCCAAGGTCGAGCTCGGCACCGGGCGGGGCAAGAAGGACTACGACAAGCGGCACGCGCTGGCCGAGCGCCAGGCGAACCGCGAGGCCCAGCGCGCCCTCTCGGACCGCCGTCGCGCCCCGCGCTGACAGTGAGGATGATGTGAGTGGGCCCCGCGGTGGTCGTCCTGACTCGCCCTCTAACTGACTTCCGGTCTTAGTCGGGATCTGTCGGTCGGCGGCTGCGGGGCGTGTTTGCACTCACCGGCCGGGGGTTGTGACTTCATACGAGCCGTGCCAGCAGGCACCCATCACTGCTTTTGTCCGCTCGCCTCGGCTGGTGTGTGCCGCCGTGGCCCTGGCGAAGGGGACCGGTCCGACCGCAAGACCCGCCGATCTGCCGGCAAGTCCGCCTCGATCGACGCCGAGGCCGCCGCCCGGGCCGTCGCGGCCGGTAACCGGACAGGCACGCGAAGGACCGCAGCGGATCCGTGGAAGCGCTACGCAACCTGCGCGTGGCTCGCCGCAGCGCCATCAGCCACCGTGCCGACTGCGTGCGCCGGATTGAGACCACTCCGCGACCAGTTCGACTCGCGAGCTGGTCACCACCTGCGCTGCGACCAGACCCGGCCCGGATCAACCAGCCACACCACGCCGCCAAGGCCGCACTGCGCGCTCCTCGACCTCAATCGCGGCGGCGACCGCCAAGCCATCGGACCATCCGGGCGTTTGCCGAGTCGTCGATTTCGGTGCTTCAGCGAGCGAATCGACAACAGAAATCCACAACTCGCGGACCACCTCCGGTTGAACCGCCCGTCAGCCACGCGCCCGCGTCTACCTCCTCCGGTCGGCCGCCGCTCCGGGTGCCAGTGTGGGCGGTCGCATGCCGCCCGGCCGATTCCCGGTGTCTCGGCGTCCTTGGGAGCTGCGGGTGTTTCGGCGTACCCGACTCGTTGGGCTTCTGTCGTGGGGATGCCGGGGTGAGCCTGGGCCCGGGCAGGGGGCTGGGGTCCGGTCAGGGGTCGGTGGGGGCTGCACCCGATGGGGTGCGAGGCGCCTGGAGCGCAGAGTGGATGCATGTCCACTTCAGACCTGCTGGTGACGCCGGCCCAACGGGACCGCGCCGTCGAGATTCTGAAAGAAATGTACGCCGACGGCCGGCTGGACCACGGCGAGTTCGACACCCGGCTCGAGCTGGCGCTCAAGGCGCGCACCCGGGCCGAGCTGAACAGCACGTTCAACGGCCTCGTCTCCCGGCCCGTCCCGACGTACGCACCCGCCGCCTTCACCCGGCCGGCCCAATTGCAGCGGTACAACAGCGACGGCCGCGGGCTGGGCACGGTCGCGCACTGGCTCGGGTATCCGACGTTCTTCGTCGGCCCGGCCATCATGGTCGCGACCGCCGGCCAGAAGAACCCCGCCGTACGCAAGCACGCCGTCGAGGCGCTGAACTTCCAGCTGAGCGCGTTCGGCGCGTTCGCGCTGGTGGGCATCATGACCGGGGTGACGGAGGGGTTCACCGCGTTCCTGTTCCCGCTGCTCGGCATGCTCTGGTTCATCCTGACCGGGATCGGCGGTCTGGCGACCGCAGTCGGCGCCAACTTCCGCTACCCGTTCACGCTGCGTATGATCAAGTGACGCTGGGTGATCTCGCCGCGCGATGTGGGCCGTCCGCCGCCGCGCGGGAATCCGGGGTGCGGGTGGGTTGTTGGACTTGATAGTGTGGATCTTCTACCGGGGCTCCGGTGCCGGTGGGAGTTTGACAACTCAACAGGGGGTGAACGGTTTCGACTTTGGACGTTAGTTCCAAGGGAAGCGGGCCGAGGATCCAGGGTTATCTCGTTAACGATCTCTGGAAACCAATAACTGCCAACGCTAAGCGCAGTAGCTTCGCTCTCGCCGCCTGACGGCCTGAGCACCTAAAGAAGCGGTCAGCCCGGGGATGCTTCCGACCCGGTTCCTGGCCTCAGCTAGGAAGCTTGCTTTGTTAGCCCGGTCACGGGGCTAGCACGGGACATTTACAGTGACTGAGCCTGTCAGCGACTTGTCTGTGAGAGCGCTGAGGCTGAGAAAAACGCCTAACAGACTGCGCCCGGAGAAGCCTTGAAGCAACGCTGAAGGACGCGGGTTCGATTCCCGCCACCTCCACCCCTTTGAGAAGTGCCTGGTCAGAGCAACATTGGCCGGGCACTTCTGCTTTGTGCGACCACTTTACGACCACCTTATGCCGCCTCTCGCGCAAGAACCTCGGCTGCCTTGGCAGACGCCACCCCGCGGCCCATGTACACATCCTGGGTCATGCTCGGCTTGGCGTGGCTCCACGTGATCGGCGATCTCCCGGGCGCTCAGACCAGCGTCGTCCATCCGCGTGACGACGGTCTTCCGCCAGGTGTGCGACGTGACCCAGCTGAGCCCGGGGTCGATCCGGATCAGGGCCGCCTTCATCTCCCGGTTCGCGTTCGACGGGTTCCGCGCCTCGCCCAACTGCGGAGGGAACAGCAGACCGAGCGGGTTGCGCGGCCACGTCATCGCCATCCGCCGGCGGCAGAGCTCCACCGTCCTCGGCGGTACGGCGATGATCCGCCACCCGGCCTCGGACTTCGGCCGCAACTGAATGACACTGCCGCGGCCCTCCAGGCGTACGACGGTCGCGTTCACCTCGATCACACCTGCCTCGAGGTCGACCACCTCGGCGCGTACCGCGAGGGCTTCGCCGATCCGCAGCCCGGTGCCGTCGAGGAACTCCATCAAGTCGGCCACGTCGTCCCCCTCGACACCGGCGGCCTGATCGTTCGCGACCTTGGTGAGAACCAGTTTCTCCTCGTCGACTGTCAGCGCCTTCGGCTGGCGGCGTCCACGGGGGATCTTCGCCACCTCGCGAACGGGGTTGGTGTCGATGACGCCGTTCCGGACCGCAACTGCCATCAGCAGGCTCAGCACGGCCTTGCAGGACTTCGCTTTGCCCTGGCCGCTGTTCTGTCGTACCGCCTTTAGGAACGCGTCACAGCGCGGTACCCGGGCCTCCCGGATCGACAGCTCACCCATTGCCGGCAGCACCTTCGTGTCGAGGTCACGCAGGTACAGCTCCTTCGACCCGTCCGCCAGTTCGGACGACTCCACCTCGGCACGCCACACCTCGGCGAGGTCGCGGATCTTCGTGTCTGCGGTAAGGTCGCCGCCGGTTGGTTCGCCCCTTGCATCTTCTGCTGTGGATTATCCGGAGATGCATACCCGTCACGCACGCTCACCCAGTTGACCTGCATTTCCGTTGGGTGCGACACCGAGACGATGTGCTGAGACTTCACCCAGAGCTGCGTCCCGTCCGCTCTGAGCGTTCCGATGATGCCGTCGTGATCGTCACCCTCCATCGTCTGACGCTACTCAAGGGGCGTCGTGTCCAGCTCGAAGCTGCTGCCGTTGGTCAGGTGAAACTGGACGGTGCTGCGGCACTGAATCGTCATCGTGCCTCCTGTGCTTGGGTTGAGGCACATCGATACTCGGGATCATCTGGTCAGGCAAGAGGCCGACTGCTGGCGGCAACAGTCGACTCAAGCGACCGTTCGCGACCCTGGGAGACACAGGGGATCCGACTCACAGGATGGGAGTCGGGAGAAATAGCGGGCAACCGCCGCGGCGTGGGTCGTGATCCTCGTCCATTTGGGGTCGTCCCATGTGACGTAGATCAGCGCAGGACTAGAGCCGTCGACCGTGCCGTCGCCGTACTCAAAGTGACGGACCCGATCACCTTTCTTCAGGTCGCTCCAACGTACCTCGTTCACCGGCGCGGCTGGCCGCTTCCCAGTGAGCTCCGGCAGGTTCTTCAATCCGACCACCGATCCGTTAGCTCACGCCTATTTGGTGCGGCCAGGGCGACAGGGCAGGGGAGACCGCGCACCGCCCTGCGCACGCTCGGGGCTCACCCACCGCCCTGGCCGTGTTGAAACCGTAGGGCCGGGCATGATCTGTCCGCGATGAACTTGCACGGACTTGCACGGAGTTATTCGAGGGCGTCGATCGCGGCAGCGATGAGTCGGCGGGCTGGTGCGCCGACTACAGCGATGTCAGCGAGCCGGGCGAAAGCGTCGGTGTACATCGCTACCTCGCCCGGCTGCGTGATCGTCAGGTAGCCGGAGATGAGTTCGACGTTGACCTGGGTATCGTCGAAGATCCAGAAGTCCTCGACCGGAGGCATCGCGGTGCGCTCGATCCCCATCGGCAGGATCCCCAGGGAGACGGCTGGCAGTTCGCCGACTGTGAGCAGGTGGCCGAGTTGGCCGGCCATGACGTCGGATGTGCCGATCACGTTCCGCAGGACCGCTTCCTCGATCAGGACGGCGAAGGTGCGATTTCCCTCGTGCAACAGTTTCAGGCGGTCCTTGCGTACCTGGACTGCATCCTCGACATCGTCCGGCAGTCCGCGGCGGCTCGACGTGCCGCGGAGGACGGCTCGGGTGTAGCTCTCGGTCTGCACGGCACCGGGGATTAGCCAGGGCGAATAGGTGCGGAACCGTCGGGTGCGCTCCCACAGCGGGAGCACGGACTGCTGGGCGCGCCGCAAGCCGGTGCGCTCCATCCGGCGCCACTCGACGAACATGCCCTCGATCGCCTCGAGGGATGAGATGAGATCGGGGATCTGCTCGACCGCACGGCAGGTTTCCGCCCAGGCCCGTACGTCGGCGCTCGATGGAGACGTCTTGCCGTTCTCGATGCGCGACACCTTCGACTCGTGCCAGCCGCACGACACGGCGAGTGCCCGCCCGGTGAGTCCGGCTGCTTTCCGGATCTCACCCAGGCGGGCACCGAAGTCGCGCTTGGCCTTCTGCGCGTTCGAGAAGACGGGTGGGGTGGGCAACGGGTGTCGCTCTCTAGCTTGGCTGGTACTCCCTGTGCGGGATCGCTCGATCCCAGACAGCGTCGAACGATGCTACGCACTGCTTCGCCATGTCCGGGTCGTTGACCCGCTCCTCGCCCACCCAGGAGCCGTCGCCGTCGAAGAAGTTCCACAGCACAATCTGTCCGTCGAAGACCCAGAAGTCGTTCGCCGGCACCAGGAGGTCCCCGGTCTGCTGCCGCGGCAACCACCGCACCTGCTCCCCTGCCGCGACGTTGTGAGCCTCCGTCACGTCGTACTCGAACCGGACGTAGTCGCTGATCGGCTCGGACACGATCCGGGCCCGCCGCACCTCCACGCCCCGAGTTGTCGTTTCGCGAACCAGGTCATGGAAGGCACGCCATCGCTCCGCGGGGTCGAACCGGCCGCCCGACTTCCACTCGTTCCAGTCGGGGTCGTCAGGCTCGTACAGATCCCGCGTCTCGAGGTGCAGTGCGCTCCGCTCGGCGGCCCGGAACAGTTGGAACGCGACCGGTTCAGCCGTCACCCATCGCCTCCTTCAAGAACGGTGCCATCCGGGCCGGGATCCGCAGCACGGTCTCGTGTTCCGGGATCGGTGCGGTGGCGTTGACCTCCGCCAGCGCCTCGTCGTCCAGCTTCCAGCCCTGGATCACCATGCTGCCGTCCGCCTCGTCGACCCACACGGTTGGTGAGTTCGTGTTCGGTGAGTTCGGGTCCTTGCCGATGTAGCGCAGTGCCACGATCTTCTCCCCTCGGAGACCGAGTTGCATGGACTTGCAGCGTAGATCCGATGGCGGCGGACGTCAGCAGGTCCGGCGTGTCGGACTGCGCTGAGTAACGGAGCTGGCCTATACCGCGATGTCAGATCCACTGATCGAGGGAGGGAAATCTTGTCCACTCAGGACGATGCTCGTGACGCGATCCTCAAGCAGATCGCAGAGATGGCGCCGAGGATGACTCAGTCGCACCAACTCCGCAACATTACGGAGGCCTACGCATGGATTGCGTCGCCGGCTCAGGCGCACGGCGGCACCGCTGACAAGTAGTGCGTTGCGGCGGCCCGCCGGACGATCGGCGGGCCGCGCACGTTGGATGGCCTGACAGGGTGGGACCGAGAGGGTGGACAAGATAGACATTCAAGAGCGAGCGAACAGCGTCGACGACCGGATCCGCGAGCTGGTCGCCTTGGCTCCACCTCTGAGTCCCTGGCAACGCGCACGCCTCGCGGCCTTGTTTCCGATCAGCCACGGGCGATGCTTTAGCGAGGAGATGAAGCCTTCTGCTGCCAATCGGGGTTGCGAGCCCCCCACTCGGGATAGAACGCCGTACCGGCGCAGCAGCACGCGGAGCCTAGCCTTCTGGTCCTCGGGCAAAGGATGCTGCCTGGCCCACTCGCGACCCAGATCGCGGATCCGTTCTCGCTCTGCCTCGTGCCGCTCTGTGCCCGCTCCGCCTTCTCATCGTCACTCATCCGTGCCATAGACGTGAGTTTGGCCGGGTGGGCCGCCAAGCAGAAGCCCTTAGGCAAGGGAGCGCCCATCGGAATCCCGATGGGCGCTCCCTCCTGCGTTTGGGGTCAGTCCTCTTGGTCGCCCGGCCAGCGGTCGTACCGCTCGCACATCACGTAGCCGTCTTCACCAGAGGGCACGTCGGGCGATCCGCCGCTTCCCCCTTGGCCGACCTCGAACGGTGTCTCGTCGGCCAGGTCTTCAGCTGCGAAGAGCTGCGAGGCTGCATCACCTGGATTCCCAGGATTGCCGTCCGATGACGTGTCACGTCGCGACCCTTCAGGGTCACCTGTAGAGCCGCGAGCCATGGGTAGTCCGTCTTGCGGAACACCCCCGCTTACCGACCTACATTCCCAACCATCGCCGCGGGCGGCGCGGCGATCGGGAGGCTCTTGCCGAAGTCGCGCAACGTCAGCCGCAGGCGGGTGGCCAGATCCGCGCCGTCGTCCAACACGAACTCGATCCGTCGCGGGACGTCCTCGGCGTCGACTGCGATGGAGACACTCAGCCCCTTGGGCGCGGTCTTCGTGATCCGTGAGTTGAGCAGTTCCCCAAGGGCGCCGGCTGCGGCCGCCCTGTGCGAATCGATGGTGACGATGTACTCCTGCGTCTCGTCGCCGTCGATCGTAGTCTGCTCGCCCCGCTTGAACTCGGTCGCGTACGCCGTACCGACGATGACTTGGTGACCTGCGGAGATCCCGATCAACGTCTCGGCGACGAAGAGTGCTTCCTCCTCCGCCGGATTCTTGCTGCCCGGGTTCAGCCGTGCCCACGGGCGCTTCGCGCTGCCGGTCAGCTTGTGATCCCTCACGTACACCGCATCGCCGATCCGGATGATTGGAGGGTCGCCGGCCGGGATCGAGACGTCGGTCGCGGACCCGGTCAGGCGCACGTTAGCTGTGAAGGTCGCCTGGTCGCGCCCGCCCTTCGGAACAACGAAGGCTTCCACACTGAAGCTGCCTTTCGCCAACAGCGCCGGCAGCACCCGCGGGGCGAATGTCTCCAGCGTCAGCGCGGCAGGCGTGACGGGCACAAGACTCCGCTCGGCGTCCGCGTCCTTGCTCATGCTCCCGCAGGCCGCAGACAGCACGAACACTGCGCTCACCGCGATGGCGCGCGGCAGGGTGACACGCACAGCAGACTCCTCGGGACGGTGGGAGGTCGGACGGTCGTGCTGCTACAGGAACTCAGATAGACCCGGGGAGTGATGTTGACATATCCTCCGCCCGGGCGCAGTACGGCGGCTGTGGCACAACCTGCAATTGGGTGTGAGTCAGCGGCCAGCAGCCGCTCCAGCCAACGGGTTGACGTTCTGCATCGATACGCCGATCACGGCGGCGACCCACCACCAGATGGGGTCGCTCGGCCGTCCCGGCCGACGGTGCGTTACCTGGTCGACTCCACGGTCAACGGCACGACGTCGAGGAAGTCGTTCTTTGGCGTGAACCCGCACGGTGACGTGGAGACGTTGACTGGTGCGGTACGGGGCAGACCGCGTCGACGTACCGCTACACCGCGTACGGCCAGGCCGACACCAAGGGCACCACCGGCGACGACGCCATCGGCACCCGCGGCCAGGATGGCGACATCGTCAACCCCTACCGCTTCAACTCCAAGCGGTTGAACGGCGCGACCGGCACCTACGACATGGGCTTCCGCGAATACAACCCGAGCCTCAACAGGTCCTCACCCGAGACCTGTTCGCCGGGGCGCTGCAGGACATGGCGCTCGGCGCGGACCCGTGGAACACCGCTACATGTGAACCTGATCGGCCGCATCGAACTCGACGGTCATATCAACGAAAGTCTGACCAGTGGTGGTGCTGGTGCCATCGTCATCGGCACAGGCCCATGTGAACACCACGACGACATCGGACGAAGAACACAACCAGTAGGTCAAGAAACCTGGAAGAACCTGCTTATGGGCGGGATAGAGGGCACGCGCGCGACTGGTGAGCAACTACCCGTGGGCAACGCGGTGACGACGGTTCGCAAGTTGGCTGGGGTCCCGTCCGACAGCCAGATCTACCACAACCTGGTCCAGAACCAAGGAGCGAACACCGGCAGCACCGCCTACGAGGTGGGCCGGTGGTTCGGCCCGTGGTGATCCCCACCGGAGTCGCCGGCACCAGCGTGCGTGTTGTTGACCGAATGGCCGCCACGTTGGCCGAGAGGGCTGTGGCGAAACCGAGCCGATTACGTCGCCGTACGCGGCATCCGTGTGACCGACTCGACGGCGTGGCCGTCCAGATCCAGCCGATCGACCCTGAGGCGATGCGCCACGTCACCATTTGGCGCGAAGTACTACGACATCAACAACAGCGCGAGCCGCTGCCGAAGGAGCATCCGCTGGCGGCAACAGGTCATCATGGAGGCTGTCCGATCCCCAGCTGCACCTCCGAAGGGCCATGGCGCCCCAGCGGGTCGGTGCCCCGGATCTTGTCAGCCGCTTCTGAACTACTTGCAGGTGAACTGGTGATGGAGTCGAGACCGAGCCCGATGCCCTGGGAACGAGCCTTCAACGAACTCTGGGCCGCTGAGTCGCTGCCGGCGGCCCAGGCCGCTGGGGCGGACCTCATAGCGGAGGTTCTGCCCGGAGGCTCCGCAATCGACCTGTCGGCTGGGGCCCCACTGGTTGCACTCGTGCATGAGCGTAGCCGACTACCTGCTACTCACCCCTACCGGGCGTACGTGATTGCTGTGCTTCTCGCTATGGGAACATGGAGTGGTTCTTGGCGGCGCGCCGCACGCGCGAACGCGTTGCTGGCAGCAGCGACCGCACGCGAAGAGTCGATTGCCATACAGCTCTCGGAGTTTGTCAAGAGAATCTCGGACTGCTATTCGACGAGGATCCCGAGACCAGATCAATCATGAGCTTGCTGGTCGGGGCGGTGTGGCCGATCGACGCTGATGCTGGTCTGATTTTCGATCGGTACGCGGCCGAGAAACATCCGGCAGTCAAAGCGAGCGTCGCCCAGGCGTTAGTGAGGTACCTAGTGTCGCGGTAACGAAATAGCTTTACCTCGTGGGATCATGGGTTATGGCGTTGACTGTGCCCGTGGATGTTCCGGCCGAGGATCGCAGGGTG
>NZ_JBITHV010000019.1:0-124639 GCF_044458365.1 Kribbella sp. NPDC050470
CTCCCTCCCCGGCTCGGTTCAAGCCAGGATCTCTCCGGGAAGCTGGTCAATTTTCAGTTGCCGCCCACTGGTCAGTTTTCAGCTGCCGTCGACACGACACCGAGGCCTTCGGCTTGGAGCGCTTGGTCGCTTCCAGATCCTCGGAGGCCGCCTATATCCCAGCTCTTGGGGTCACCCCGGTCAGGCATGAAGCCTGCCGGGACCGACAGATCAGAAGGGCGTCCGGTGCGTCTGGTCGGGCGAGACCAGGCGTGAGCCGCGACCTGGGGTGGTCGAGGTGCATGGCATGACTCGTGGCACCAAATGACGGATACGCATGGGGAATCTCGCGCTCGTTGGGGGCGGCCGTGTTGCTAAAGCGCTGGTAGAGAGAAGATGCGACGGTGTAGTTCTTCCTCGTAATGAGAAGGTCGTCAGTCCGACTTCGACAGGTAGCCTCACCGAAGTCCCCCGGGGGAACACTCCCTCCGCCGTGTAGCCGGTTTCAACCTCGCCGCTCTTGGGATACCGCGCAGACCCGCCCAAGCTGTGATCCGCCAACAGATCCGCGACAGATTTCCTCGGCTTATGTCCGACGGTCTAGCAGGCCGACAAC
Organism: Kribbella sp. NPDC050470; assembly: GCF_044458365.1. Taxonomy (NCBI): domain Bacteria; kingdom Bacillati; phylum Actinomycetota; class Actinomycetes; order Propionibacteriales; family Kribbellaceae; genus Kribbella; species Kribbella sp. NPDC050470. Next base: position 596 of record NZ_JBITHV010000019.1, read on the forward strand.
GACGCCGAGACCCTTCGGTGGCTGCAGAGCAGCTCGGAAGAGAACGCCCTCGTCTTCGCACTGTTCAGCTCGCTGCGCGAAGACCCCCGGCCGCGCCGCGTCCCGATGATCTCTACACCGCCCTGGACCTCGACGACGACAAATAGCGCCTGCGGCTGGGCACTACCGAGTTCCTCACCAAGGCCCGAACACGCCCCACAGAGGTCGAACAACAGGTACTGGCCCTGCTCAACAGCGTCGTCGCCACACCGCCGCGATGAACCAGAACAGACAACGGCTGGCCGGGGGCCCGGGCACAGCTTGCGACCGAGGGCCGCGGCGCTCCTCATCCAAACCTGGGCCGCCACTCGATACGCACACGGCCGCGACAGCGGACTCCCCTCTGACTTCGGGATGCATTTCAGGTCGAAGTAGCTAACGGCGGACGACGGCCACGCGTTCATGGCGGCCCTATCCACAGCTGCAGTGCTGGCTTGCCGGCGCGCCTCCGTTCCGCTTCGCTGATCTCCCAGGCCGCGTTGACCAGGCCGATGTGGCTGAACGCCTGCGGAAAGTTGCCGAGCAGCTCGCCGGTCTTGGGGTCGACCTCCTCAGCCAGCAGACCCACGTCGTTGACGAAGGCGGCTGCACGTTCGAAGGTGGCCCGCGCGCGATCAACCTGTCCGGCCATCGCCTGCGCTTGAGCGAGCCAGAACGTGCAGAGCAGGAAGCTGCCCTCCTCTCCGGCGAGCCCGTCGACACCAGTCTCGGTGCGGTATCGATAGACCAGGCCGTGCTCGTCGGTAAGGTGCCGCTCGGTCGCGTCGATCGTGGCAAGGACGCGCGGGTCGTCAGCCGGAAGGAACCCGACGATGGGGATCATCAGGTTCGATGCGTCGAGCTCGTGCGATCCGAAGTACTGCGTGAAGGCGCCGGCCTCGTCGCTCCATCCCTCCCGCAGTACGGCCACATGAATCTCGTCGCGGGTCCGCGCCCACGAGTCGACCCGGCCCGCAACCCCAAGACGATCGCACATGCTGACCGCGCGATCGAGCGCGGCCCAGCACATCACCTTCGAGTAGAGAAAATGCTGCGGATCGCCGCGCACCTCCCAGATCCCGTTGTCCTTCTCAGCCCAACGCCGAGCCGCGAGGTCGGCGCAACCCGCGAGGAAACGCTGGGTGGTGTCGTCAATGTTGCCGAGCAGTTCGACGAGCCGGGAAGCGGCACTCCACAGCTCTCCGTAGACATCGATCTGCTGTTGATTCCACGCCCCGTTCCCCACCCGCACGGGTCGACTGCCTCGCCACCCCCGCAGGTGGGGCAGGGTGCGCTCGGTCAGATCGCGCTCACCGCCGATACCGAACATAATCTGCAGCGGCTCGTCTCTGCTGAGTGTGGCGGCCGAGGCCAGGAAGGCGAAGAAGTCCGCCGCCTCGTACGGACACGCGGCCACCCAGAGCGCCTCCATGGTCAGGCTCGCGTCGCGGACCCAGGCATAGCGGTAGTCCCAGTTGCGCTCACCACCGACTGCCTCGGGAAGTGACGTCGTGGGTGCAGCAACGATGGCTCCGCTCGGTTGGTATGACAGAGCGCCAAGAACCCGTCCGCTGTGGTGGACGAGGTCCTTCCAGGGCCCCTCGTACGCCTGATGGTGGGCCGACCACAATTGCCATGCCTTAACTGTCTCGTCGAGCCGGTCACGCAGGTCATGCTGCTGCCACACGCGCGCCGGGGTCTCCTCCAGCGTCGAGCTGTGCATGCCGAAGTGCACGGTCTCGCCCGCGACCATCTTCATCCGACCTTGCATGCCTCCACTCTCGAGGTTCAGCGGAGCGGGTGTGGTGAGCACCAGCGAATCGGCTCCGTCGCGCGACGTCACGCCTCCGTCAACCGAGGTCAGGATTGGGGAAATCAGGCCGTATTCTGGACGCGGCCGGTAGGCGATCTCCAGCTCGACGCTTCCGGTTTTGCAGGCGACCCGTCGGACGAGTACGTGCGGAGCCCCCGCCCCCAGCCGGTGATCGTTCTTTTCCGGGCCAACGATCAGGGCGTCGGTGACCACCGCCATTCCCGTGTCGGTTTGGAACCGCGTCTCGAGGACCAGCGTTTGATCAACATAGCGGCGCGTCACGCTGAATGGACTTGATGGCCGGATCGACCAATGACCCGCCTCGTCGTCGAGCACCCGGGCAAAGACAGCCGGGCTGTCAAACCTCGGGAAGCACAGCCAGTCGACCGAGCCGTCGCGAGCCACCAGGGCTGCCGAGTGCCGGTCGGAGAGCAGCGCGTAGTCGGCGATGGGCGTCGTGCTCATGACAGACAGCCTGACACTCCCCGCCGGCCAAGGCGACGGCCCGACAGTGTGAGTCTCCCCAGGTCACCGACCGGTTGACGACGGGGATCGCACCCGCCGGCCGCGCCGGGCCGTGCCGAAGGCCCATCGTGCAGGACCTGGCCGCCGTCCCCATCATTGGTCGGGTCGTACGCTGGTCGCGATGACGTAGCCGTCGAGGACATGCTGATCTCGCTCGCGCCGACCTGGGTGAGCGCCGCCATCCCCTCGATGACCCATCATCAGCCTGCGCTTGTCGGCGTCAACGTCGTACAGGCTCGCTACGCTGCGCGTGCTCCACATTGACCCACTCCCACGCGCACGCCGTCGCAGCGTCAATCGAGGGAAGGCCGTTCACGGTCAATCAGCCAAACGTCGCCCGTGGTCACTAGGGGTGCTGCTGGGTTCCCCCGCTCAGCGAGATGATCGCGCAGATCGTGGAGTCGGACGGGTACGACCTGTCAGCCACCGAGCCCACTCGAAGGCGCTCAACGAGAAGGTGTTCGCCTGGGTGAGCAGCAAGGCCGCCGGGCATGCGCAGGCTCACGCTCGCGAGATGAAGACCCTTTGCAGCTCTGGCATGGTCGGATAACGAGCGATGGCCTGGCGTCGGATGCGCTAAGGTCGCGCCGTTCGGCCCTCGTAGCTCAGGGGATAGAGCAGTGGTTTCCTGATCCGAGCGTCAATCCCATGAAACGTGGGCCTGGCGGTTCGGCAGGCTCGCTTGTCTCTAGCTTCATTTCACTCTGTGAAGCACACGGCGATCTGAGCTCGGTGACCGACGCGAATGGTTGCCCATCGCCACCAGCTACAGTCGCGCGCTTTCCAGGTGAAGCCGTGACGAGTCCTGCCGCAACCAGTAGCGCGACAGCTTGATGTGCGGTGCTGGCAGCTACCCGTACCGGGTCGCCAGGGCCTTCTCGGTCGGCAGTGGATCATTCGGGCTCAGTATTCCGGCGTCGATCGCGCCACGCAGATCGGCGGCGATCCGCTGGTAAGGCTGAAGGGCCTCGTGCAGAACGCTGGCGCTGGAGCGGCGGCCTTGTCCGTGCGCGGGCTGCTTGACGTCGGTCTCGTCGGCATTCGGGTCGGGGTCGAACCTGCCGCACGTTGATCTGCCTCAGACCACCATGCGGTGTACACCCTCAGCGTTGTCGTCCCTCCACCGGAGGGCCCAATCGTCCGGCCGCCGCGCGCACGTTGTAGCCCGCGTTGATCAGCTCGGTCGCGTTGTAGTGACGATTGTTCTTCAGCGTGGTGTTGATCCCGAGGCGCTTCGCGAGCCTCGCGTACCGCTTCGTGACTGTGTCAGGGTGATGTGGAGTCCTTCCATCAGGGACGGGGGAGTAGATGTATCCGTGCGGATTGAAGGGGATGCCTGCCTGCTCGGCGCGCTGACGGGCTCGCTGTTCCTGCTCGTCCAGTACGGCATCTGACTCGGCGTCGAGAACAACTCGCCGTTGTTGGTGGGTCTTTGTGTCCTGCTCATCCAGTTGCCCGTTGTCGTTGATAGAGATCGAGCGTTCGACGCGGAGTACGGACGTTGCGCCGTTTCTGCGTTCGAGGTCGGTCCAGCGCAGTGCGCACACCTCGTCGCGGCGGTTCCCTTTGTTGTCTTCGTCGACAGGAAGGATCCCCAGCCCTCGTCCTCCTCCCATGCCGCAGTGATCAGCCGCCCGACCTCATCGACAGTGGGCGGCTGCGGATTCGGTATCGGTAGGCCTGGCTTGTCGGCGTGCTCGGCGGGGTTGACGGAGATCCACTTCCACACACGACTGCTCGGTCTAAAGCCCCGCTGAGAATCCAGTGGATCTGCCGCACGGTCGAATCGCCGAGGCCTCTGCAGACGTGTGGTTTGCACATGCGGCGGCATCGGCGACAGCCCTCTGGATTGTTGCGGGGGCACCGGTGTCCTTCGTGTTCGTCACACTGATGGGGGACCGCGGTTCGGTGCTGGATGTACTTCTGCCCTCGGCAGTGGTCCCGGCATCGGCGGAGGTCGGCGTAATACGAGTCGAGTATCTCGGTGTCGAGCCGGGTTGGTTGCGTCGTCCCGAGAAGGGGCATGATGTGGTTATCGTACTTCGATCGATAGTTCCGCTTCGTGAGCGTGTCGACATCGAGCACGTTGAAGTACTTGACCATTAGCTGGTCGACCGTCGCGCGGGTCTTGGGATTGCGCTTCTCATCCACCTGGTCAGAAGCCGTGTGCGGGCCTTCTCGGCCTCGGCGGCCTGACGCGGCCCGACGGGAACGACCTCGGTGAGGTAGAGGTCCTTCTTCGTGACTGGGTCAGCACCGGCATATACCCGCACCCTGAAGGGATCCGGAGGTCAGCCGGCGGACTGAGCCCCGGCGCCGCTGGCTTCTGAAGTTGACGCGCCATGCGCAGGCCGTAGCACGGAGTTATGGCGCGAATCATGGCACGCGACGCGACGCGAGCTAGCCGAGTAGTCGCTCGAATCGCCTCTGACCTACGGTTGTGCTTGGTAGGGCGGGTGGGACTCGAACCCACGACCCAAGGATTATGAGTCCTCTGCTCTAACCGGCTGAGCTACCGCCCCGTGTGCGGGAGATCGTATCGGGTTTGGGTGGGTGGGGCGCGAAACCAGGGGTGGGTCAGGGGTTTGACTGAGGGGTGGGTGGGGTGGACCGGGCATGATGGAGGCAGGTCCCGAGGAAGGGAAGACCGATGGGCTGGTTCATATTCTTCGTGCTCGTGGTGGGCGCGGTGGCGGCGTACAAGTACCGGGTGCCGCTGATCGCCAAGCTGACCGGGCAGCCGCAGCACCGCATCCAGCGGGCGATCGATCGGCGGAAGGACAACAAGAGCTGATCAGGCGCTCGTGAGCTGGGCCGGGCGGTGGGTGCAGGGTGCCGCCGTCCGGTCTGTCGGGTCCGTCCGGTCTGTCGGGTCGCGGTGCGGCGTACGACGGCACGCGGTTGGGCGTACGACGGCATGGGGTGCGGCGTGCGCCGTACGAAAGGCATGAAAGAAGCCGGTTCCTGAGCGGATACCGGCTTGGGTTGCTCCCGCGACTGGACTCGAACCAGTAACCTGCCGGTTAACAGCCGGCTGCTCTGCCAATTGAGCTACGCGGGATCGGTGTGTATCTTGCCCCCGATCCCCGAGGACCTGAGTAGGTTAGCAGGCCCGGGTCGAACTACAAAAACGGGATTCCGGGGCAGCGAGTTGGCTTCCGGAGCAAATTCGGGGGCAGCTTCTGGGGTGGCTGCCGGTCAGATGCCGAACTCGTCGCGGACCTCCTTCAGGGCGGCTTCGGCGGCGTCGACTACGCCCGGCTGGCTGGGCTCCAATCCCTTGTCCAGAACGAAGTTCCAGGTGACCGGGGCGTCGGTGTCGGCGGGGCTGCGGCGGCCGACGATGCGGACGCCGCGCTTGCCGGTCAGTGGGACGTGGCGCTGTACGACGATGCTTGCGTCGACGCGTTCGCGGAGCAGTTGGCCGAAGCGGCCGGGGTCGTCGAGCTTGAGCTCGGTCGCGCGCAGCGGGGTGCCGAATGCGGTGGTCTCGTAGATGTGCATCACAGACGCCTCGGAGTCCCAGCCGGCGCGCTCGATCGCCTCCCAGCCGACCCGGCGGAGCTCGCCCGGGGTGTCGGTGGGGAGGTAGACGGCGGCGCGGGTGCCTGCGACCCAGTGGCCGTCGGCCAGCTGGACCGCGGCCAGGATGTCCTCCTTGCCGCCGGCCGCTTGCTTGGACGTGGCGGTCACTGACTCGGTCAGTTCGCGGGGCCAGGTGCTGCGCCGGAGTCTCACGCTCCCATCATTCCAGTTGGTCCAAGGGGGGTTGGGGTGGGTGGTGCCCCTGCCGCATGCCGCCGCGGTTTGTGCGGGTAGCTCCCGTTCGGTGCTTTGCAGGTTGGTGGTCGGGTGGTCGTTGGTGGGTAGGCAAAGCACCGAACGGGAGCAGTTCGGGGGTGAGGGGGCGGTCGGACGAGAGGTGGCGGCGTGGTCGGGCGAGGTGGCGGGGTAGTTGGGCGGGAGGTGGCGGGGTGGTTGGCGAGGTGCGGCGGGGGGGTGGGGTTGGGGTGGGCGGTTAGGCGGCGTAGTCGCGGAGGTGGGGGGTGGCTCGGCGGCGGAGGTGGCGGAGGGCTTCTCGTTCCAGGGTTCGGATTTGGTCGGGGGGCAGGTTGAGGGCGGTGGCGGTTTCTTCGGGGGTGGACGGTGGGTGGCCGTTGAGGCCGTAGCGGTGGTGGAGGACGGCTTGGTGGAGGTCGTCGAGGAACTGGAGGTGGTGGGCCAGGTCTCGGCGGAGGGCGGCTTGGAGTACTACGGACTCGTCGTCGATCAGGGCGTCGGAGTCGTCCAGGTCGAGGGTTTCGGGGTGGACTCGCCAGGCCTGGGCGCGTTCGACGCGGGCGATGGTGAGGTCGGCTGCGGTGGCCAGCTCCTGGGTGGTGGGTTCGCGGCCCAGGCGTTGGGTGAGGTCGTGCCGGATCGCGGCCAGCCGGCAGGCGTCGGCGTACGCCTGGGCGGGCATGCGGACCAGGCGTGATCGGTCGGAGATGGCGCGGCCGATCGACTGCTTGATCCACCAGATCGCGTACGTCGAGAAGCGGTGGCCGCGGCGGTGGTCGAACCGCTCGACCGCGCGCATCAGGCCGATGTTGCCTTCCTGGATCAGGTCGAGGAGCGAGATGCCCTTGCCCGTGTAGCGCTTGGCGAGCGACACGACCAGGCGCAGGTTGCCCTCGATCATCCGGCGCCACGAGCGGCGGCCGAGCGCGACCACCTGCCGCAGATCGGCCGCGTCCTGACCATCGGTGCCCTGACCAGCGGTGCCCTGACCGGCCGGGTCACGGCCGCTCAGGTCGCAACCGGCCGGCCCGCCGGCCGCCGGTTGTCCCGCGGCCAGGCGTTCGGCGGCCAGCAGGCCGGCTTCGATCCAGTACGAGTGCTCGTTGACCTCCTCCAGGGTGAGTAGTTCGTGGTGCCCGATGTCGCGCAGGTAGGCGATGAGCGCGGTGATGTCGGCGGGTTCGCAGTCGAGCTCGGCCATCCGTTCCCCTCTCTTCGTCAGAGAGAGTGCCCCGATCTGCCCCACAGTGGGGCGCTGACTTTCCGTCGGTGGATAACTACCGGAGGTCATCACAACAGCCCTGTGGACAACGGGCTGGGCCGGCCACAGGAGCCGTACGATGCGCGGCTGCGCGCGAGGCGCGACGTCCGGAGGCGTAATGCGTTGGATGCCGCCGGGCCGTAGGCCCCAAAGTGGTGGGGCAGTTCTGAGTCGCACGTGGGCCAGAGCGTGCCCGGCTACTGCCAGCTTGGGTACGTCGAGGCGACTTCCTCGTAGCGAATGGTCCAGTTGGGGAGCTGGTTCCCGGCGAGATGGCAGGTGAGGCGATCCAGGAAGGCGTGAGTGCCGGGGAGGAAGCCTCGTGCGTTGGTCGGGGAGAGGCCGATATGGGTGAAGGTCAGAAGCGTGCCTTCGCCGTCCGGGCTGAGCTCGTAGCGGACAGCGCTCGACTCGACGATCCGCTGGTTCCACTCGTGTTCCAGGACGTACGGCGGGTCCCACACCAGGATGCGGCCGGTGAGGCGCTTGGCGTCGGGCGCGGCCGGCGGCTCGTCCGGCATCATCTCGATGAAACCGCCGGCCCGTGGGTCGATCGTGGTCTCGCCGAACCAGGCCTTGCGTTCCAGCGGATCGGTGAGCGCGGCCCACACAGCCTCGATCGGGTGCGGCAGGTGCCGGCGGAACGTCATCGTGGCCCGGTCACCATCGATGGTGAGCTCGCCTTGCGGGTCGGTCATTCGTCAGTCTCCTTCTGGGTCAGGTGGTGCTCCAGCGCGTCGAGGTGCCGCGGCCAGTACTTGCGGTACCGGCTGATCCAGTTCTCGATCTCGAGCAGCCGATCGGCGCGGAGCGCGTAGATCCGGCGCTGGCCGTCCGGGCGGACCTCGACCAGGCCGACCTCGCGGAGGATGCGGAGGTGGCGCGAGACGGCGGGTTGCGTCAGTCGGTGCAGGTGCTCGACCAGTTCGCCGGCCGGGCGGTCCCGCTCGGCGAGCAGGTCCAGGAGCTCACGCCGGCTGGGTTCCGCGATCGCCTCGAACACGTCCATGACCAGAAGTATTACAAGAAGCGTATATACAGATCAAGTGATATATCCGCGGAGCCCCGAGAGCAGACCGTTGTCGAACGGGTTGGCGTCGACCGCGTCGAACCAGGCCGATCCGGTGGTCAGCGGTTCGTACGGCGGAATGGTGACGGGCGGCGGCGTCGCGGCAGACGGGCCACGGCGGCGGAGCTCGCTGTCCAGCTCAGGCGCCGGCATGTCGGGCAGCAGGACGAAGCTGCCGTCGGTGTCCATCGGACCGTCACCGGCGACGGCCGCGGCGAAGCCGGTCTCGTCGGCAGCGGCCAGCGCGGCGAAGGTGGCCGCCGCCCGGGCCGAGGCGGCTGACGGGTTCTTCCGGATCTCCTCCAGCTCGGACAGCACCGAGTTCCAGGTGACCGTCGGGTCTCCGTAGTCGATCGACCGGGAGAGCCGCCCGACCGAGATCGCCGTCGCCGCCGGAGCCACCACCTTCATCAAAGACCGCAGGCCGTACCGAGCCCGCCCGCCCACGACGACCAGGCGTACGTCGGCCTCGGTCGCCGCGATCAGATTCCGGTGGACGTCGGCATGATCGCGCCGTACGACGATCAGGTCGGCCAGCGCGCCGCGTTCGATCCGGCCGAGTGGGTGCGGCCAGACACCCGACAACGCCTCGCCGGGATTGGACGTCGCCAGCTGCACCAATTCCTCGTCGGTGAACACCGGTGACGGCTGCGCTTTGTTCCAGATATCGGCGACCTTCAACTCCCACAGCACATTCCGGGTCCCCGACGGCGCCCAGTCCGAACCGATGCACAGCCGTACGCCGGCCGCTTTCGCCGTGGCCACGTCCGCGGTCGCGCCGTACAGCCAGTAGTTCGAGAACGGCGACCAGACCAGGCTCGACCGGCCGGCCTTCATCCGGGCGAAATCGGCCGCGGTCAGCGCGCCGCCGTGAATTGCCACCAGTTGCGGCGTGACGACGCCGACCTCGTCGAGCAGCTGGAACTCCTTGCGTAGTTTGGGATCCGACCCCTCGGCCGAGTGCGCGATGAATCCCCGCCCCTGCTGGACGGCGGCGGCGTACGGCGCCAGCGCCTCCTTGCTGTCGGCAACAAGAGTGCTGACCCGGATGAAGTCGTCGCGGGTGCCGAGTTTCTCCGAGTCGACGTTCCGGATCAGGTCGTTGTCCGGTGGTACGGCGCCCCGCGGGTTGCCCTGGATCGACGTCGTCCCGCCCACGATGGCGCGCGTCTCGACGTACCGCAGCAGGGCGCGCCCGGCCGCGGCGCCGAGCAACCTGGCAGGCTGGCTGATCTGCTCGCTGTACGTCGGCGCCCGCCCCCACTGGTTGTGGGAGGTCCACGGAACCGTGCGCGAAGGCTCCGTCCACAACGGCAGGCTGTTGTACATCAAATGGTTGTGCAGGTCGATCAGGCCGGGATAGATGAGGCCGCCTGCAACAAGTCGCGGCGCATTCTCGAATCCGGCGGGTACGGCGTCGAGCGGGGTGACAGCCGCGATCAGTCCGTCGTCTCCGACGTACACCGCGCCCTGTTCGAGCACCTCGCCACCGGACCGCATCGTCACGACGGTTCCACGCAGTACAAACATGTCCCCTCCCGCTCTACAATCCCCGTGCCGCCCCTGTTCACGAGCGTAGGTCAGGAATCGTTGAGGGGGAGGTATTGACGATGGCCGATTTCGATCCCGGCCCGCCGGCCGCGGTGGCCCGGCACTTCGCGAATGTGCCGAGTTATGCGGATTTCCGGCAATTGTTCTGGCACGACTGGGGCCCGGTGTTCTACCGGGGCCGGCTGAATCGCAGCGCGCGATTGCTGGCGATCGCTTCCGATCCCGGTCCGACCGAGCGGATCGCGGGCCGGACGCTGGTGGGGGATGCCGGGCAGCGCGTGCAGGGGTTCCTGGCCAAGCTAGGCCTGACGCGTAGCTACGCGCTGGTCAACGCGTACGCGTATGCGCTCTTGCCGTCGCGTGCGCAGCAGGCGGCGCCACTGCTGTCCAAGCCCGACCACCTCACCTGGCGCAACACGCTGTTCGACATGATCACCGGTCCGGACCTGCAGGCGATCGTCGCGTTCGGCACCCAGGCGCGCGCGGCGCTCAGGCTGTGGGAGAACAAGCCCGACGTGCCCGTGTTCGAGGTGCCGCACCCGTCGAGCCGCAGCCCGAAGGTGCTGGTGGACAACTGGCGCGAGGCCGTGACCGACCTCCGGGCGATCGTCACGCCGGACGACGACGGCGACCCGTCGATGCCGAACTACGGCCCGAAGTTCCTCGAGACCGACTACGCGCCCATCCCGCCGCGCGACCTGCCGTTCGGCGTGCCGCCGTGGCTGGGGGACGACGCTTGGGGCCGCAAGGACAAGCCGCGGCACAACAACAGCGTGGAGCGCCCGGCCAGCGACCTCCGCAACACCTTGGTCTGGCGGGCCCCGAAACTCGGCTGAAGCCTGAAATGGTCCGTGCCGGGGGCTACCGTGGGTCGGGTGCGAGTAGCGACCTGGAATGTGAACTCGGTGAAGCAGCGGCTGCCGCGGTTGCTGGGGTGGTTGGACGAGCGGCAGCCGGACGTGGTGTGCCTGCAGGAGACGAAGCTCGCGGACGACGCGTTCACCGAGTTGCTCGACGACGAGCTGACCGCGCGCGGCTACGAGACGGCCCTGTACGGCGAAGTGCAGTGGAACGGTGTCGCCCTGCTCTCCAAGGTCGGCCTGGAGGACGTGGTCACCGGTGTCGCCGAGGCGCCCGGCTTCCCGAAGCCGGAGGCCCGCGCGGTCGCGGCGACCTGTGGTGGCATCCGCATCCACTCCCTCTACGTGCCGAACGGGCGGGTCCCCGACTCCGATCACTACCACTACAAGCTCGCCTGGCTCGCGGCCCTGCGTGAGGTCGTCGCGGCCGGACCAGCCGATCAGATCGTCTGCGGCGACATGAACATCGCGCCGACCGACGCCGACGTCTTCGACCCGGCGGCGTACGTCGGTCAGACGCACGTGACCGCGCCGGAGCGGCAGGCGCTCGCGGACCTGATGGCCGCCAAGGACCTGCACGACGTCGTCCGCGATCGCTGGCCCGACCACCGGATCTTCAGCTACTGGGACTACCGCGCCGGCATGTTCCACCAGGACCTCGGCATGCGGATCGACCTGATGCTCGCGACCGAGCCGGTGGCCGATCGAGTGAAGGCGGCGTGGATCGATCGTCAGGCCCGCAAGGGCACCGGGCCGAGTGACCACGCGCCGGTCATCCTCGACCTCGACGTCGCGCCGGACGGCGACATCGGCCCGGTCGTGCCGCCGCCGTCCGCGCCGCGGACCGGCCGGAAGAAGACCACCAAACTCCCGCAGAACCGCTGATGCGTCGCCTGGTCGCCGCCGTCCTGGCGCTGGCATGTCTCGCCGCGTGCAGTGAGGCCAAGTCGTCGACTCCACCGGTCAACTGGACCAAGGTCGACGTCGGCGCGGAGCCCGTCACACTCACCCAGTACGGCGACCAGTTGCTCGTCGGACTGCGTGACCGCGGTGCCAAGGTGGTCCCGCAACTCGTGGTCCTGGACGGCGATCAGCGCAAGCAGGTCAAGGTGACGCCGTCGCCGAAGAGCCCGTACGCATTCGAGGCGATCTGGTACTCGATCGCGTACGACGGCAAGCAGTTGCTCGCGCTCGGCGGCGCAGCCGGTGGCGCCCACTCGAACACTCGCTGGACGGTGTGGACGGGCACAGTCGACGGCGGTCTGGTCGAGCGTCCGCAGGAGTTCAACACGTTCGGCGGGCAGACCGCGGGCGGGCTGTACTCGGCCGTCATCACGCCGAGCGGTCGCGCCTTGCTCGGCTCCTGGGGCGGTGTCGAAACCGGGAACGACGCCGCCGTCTGGCTCCCGGAGAGCGACGCGAAATGGGTCCGGCAGAACCCGGCGAAGACGGCCCTGCAGAGTACGCCGTCCCTCCTGGTCGGACCGAGCTTCGGTACGACGCTGGGCGACAGCATCGTCCTGGTCGGGTCACAGGTGCGGCTCGCGCCGAACGTGGTCGTCCAGGAGGCCGCGGTCTGGCAATCGACCAAGCTCAACCAGGGATGGCGTGCGATCGGGCTGCCTGATCCGGGCAACCGCAGCCAGGCGATGACCGCATCCTGTGACTCCTCCGGCTGTTACATCTCCGGATACGTCGACAACCAGCTGGCCATCTGGCAGCTGTTGCGCGGCGGCCCCGCCAAGCGCCTCAAAGACGTGCCGGCGATTCCGGTCGGGGACAAGGACAAGCTGCCGCCGCCGCTCGTCGTCGGCGACAAGGTCGTCCAGATCGTTGCTCAGGACAACAAGGTCAAGGTGGTCAGCGGGAATGACGGCGGCTGGACCGTGCGGGAGTCGAACGACGGCCCGCAGGGTCCCGTCGTGGACGCCGCCTACACCGCCTCGAACAAGCTCTACCTGATCGCCGGCACGTCGCTCTGGGAAACCAGGCTCAACTGAGCAGACCCTTCACGTACGCCGCCTGACCCGCGTGCTGGTCGCAGTCGTTGATCACGCTGACCAGGCGGACACCGAGCGAGACCGGCGGATTCCAGTGGCGGTCGACGATCCGGTCCAGGCCCTCGTCGGTGACTGTCTTCAGGAACTCCACTGTGCGCTCGTGAACGGCATCGTGGTACCCGAGCAACTGATCCGCAGACAGTTGGACCAGCGCGACCTGCTTCGGTGTGTGCGCATACCCGGTGTCGGCGGCGTCGAACGGGAGCCCGAGCCGCTCGTGCCACCCGTCCGCGGTGTACACCTGCTCGTAACCGCCCGCGTCGGCCAGATGGTCGTCCTGCACGCGGGTCAGGTGCCACACCAGCCAGGCGATCGAGTTGGCCGTGTCAGCCGGTCGCGCGGTCAGAGTAGTGTCGTCGAGGTCGGCTACGACGTCGTGCACCACCTCACGGATCCGGCTGTGGGCGTCGATCAGCAGCTCACTTGTATCCATGAACAGCCACCGTAGTCGGCCGTTCGGACAGTCTGAGAAGGAGCAACCGTGGAATACCGCACTCTGGGCGCCAGCGGCGCCGTCGTCTCCACCTACGCGCTCGGCACCATGACGTTCGGCAACGAGACCGACGAGGCCGGCTCGCACGCGCAGCTGGACCGGTACGTCGAGGCCGGCGGCAACTTCGTCGACACCGCGGACGTGTACTCCGCCGGGGTCTCGGAGGAGATCGTCGGCCGCTGGCTGGCGAAGAGCTCGGCGCGCGACGACGTCGTACTCGCCACCAAGGGCCGGTTCCCGACCGGCGACACACCGAACGACGTCGGCACCTCCCGTCGCCACCTCCGCCGTGCCCTGGACGCGTCGCTCAGCCGGCTCGGCGTGGACCACGTCGACCTCTACCAGCTGCACGCGTGGGACCCGGTCACCCCGCTCGAGGAGACGCTCGGCTTCCTGGAGGACGCCGTCCGCGCGGGCAAGATCTCGTACGGTGGCCTGTCGAACTTCACCGGGTGGCAGCTGCAGAAGGCGTGCGACCTGATCGACCGGCGCGGGTGGTCGCGGCTGGTGACGCTGCAGCCGCAGTACAACCTGCTGGTGCGTGAGATCGAGTGGGAGATCGTCCCGGCCGCGCAGGACAACGGCCTCGGGCTGCTGCCGTGGTCGCCGCTGGGTGGTGGCTGGCTGACCGGGAAGTACTCGTTCGACGAGGAGCCGACCGGCGCGACCCGCCTGGGCGAGAACCCGGACCGCGGTGTCGAGTCCTGGCATCGCCGCAGCCGCAACCAGCGCGTCCGCGACGTGGTGGATGCAGTCCGGGAGATCGCTGAGGCGCGGGGCATCTCGATGGCGCAGGTAGCGCTCGCGTGGCTGGTCGACCGCCCGGCCATCACGTCGGTCATCCTCGGCGCGCGCACGATGGAGCAGCTCGACGACAACCTCGCCGCCGCGGACCTGCACCTCACAGCGGACGAGACCGCCAAGCTGAACGAGGCAAGCGACCCAGGCGCCGCCGACTACCCGTACGGCGGCCCCGGCACCGACCAGCGCTCCCGCCCGATCACCGGCGGTCGCGCCTGATCTCCACTGCCTGCCGGAGTGCAGCGTGCGACGCCACCAGCGCGCGCCGCACTCCGGCGAGCAACGGGTCGTCGCGCTTGCGCCCTGCCTGGACCCAGCGGTCCGACAGGTCCATCGCCTCGACCCGCTTGGCGACCGCGGGGCGGACCGCCTCCGCCGAGCCGTCGTAGACATAGGCATAGAGGTCGGCCATCGCGTCCTCCAGGGCCCCGTTCGCGCCGGAGTCCCGGTGGACCCGCCACCACTCGACCTCCAGCGCCGCCGCCCGCGCCGGGTCCATGAAAAGGCAGCCGGAGCGTACGACGAGCTCGTAGAACCGGCGCATGTACGCACGGGCCGCGTCCGGCTGGTTGTCGGGGTACGGTGCCCACACCTGGTTCGCACGCAGTACGTACCAGGCTCCGAGCAGTGTCCGGCGCGGTGTCATTCCGAAGGCGGCTCCGACCAGTCCGACGGAGGCGACGAGGAAGTGACGCCATTCGTGCAGGTAGTAGGCGGCCCAGGCGTCGGCTTCGCGGTTGCCGACGACAACCGGGTCGAATGTGCGTGGTCCAGATGCCCCCATGGTCCCTCCCACCCCGAGGAGATCCGATGATCGATGGTATTGCAGGTGTTGTCGCCCGGATGCAGGAGCGGCTGGACGCGTTGCCGCCCGAGCTGGAGCACCGGCGGATCTTCCTCAGCACCTACCTGCGCACCACGCAGGCGGTCGGTACGGCGGTCGAGCAAGGCCGCTTCGAGGACCCAGAGTGGGTCGAGCGGTGGGACGTGGAGTTCGCCGAGCTGTACCTGGTTGCGCACGACGCGGCACAGAACGCTGCACGACCCTGGCGGCTCGCCTTCGGGACGCCCGCGGACATGCCTCCGCTGCTGCACGTCCTGCTCGGCATCAACGCGCATGTCAACTACGACCTGCCGCAGGCGCTGTTGGCCGTGATCAGTGACGAGGACTTCACCGATCCACAGCTGATGGCCATGCGTCGTCGCGACCACGAGCGGATCGACGGTGTGCTGGCCGAGCGGGTCGCCGCGGAGGACAGGCAGCTTGGCGGCGCAAGGAGTCTGCTCGACCAGGTGCTGACTCCGCTCAACCGGCTCGCGTCGCGGCGGTTCCTGCGCGAGTCCCGTCAGAAGGTGTGGCACAACACCACCGAGTTGCAAAGCGCTCGCCTCGACGGCGAAACGGCGTACGCGAACCGCTTGGCCGAGCTGGAGCTTCTCAGCGCCGCCAAGATCGCCGACCTGCTCCGCCCAGGCCAGGTGCTTCTGCGACTCGCGATCACCGGCTTCGGCGTGACGCTGCCACCACCGGCCTAGTCCGGCAAGACGCCTGACCACACGACGCCGACTGCCAAGCAGGCGAGCGTCACCAGTCCGAAGAACCCAACCCACATCAGCGCCGGTACGCCGGTCAGTCGCCGCAGCTGATCCGCGTCCGAACTACGGCCGCCACCGCCTCGACGTGAGTGCTGCAACTCCAGCACGGCGCGCGGCGCAGCCAGCAGCAGGAACCACGTCAGCAAGTGTGCGAACGCGGACTGCACGTCCGGCGATCCCCACCAGGACACAGCGAACACAACCGCACCGAACACCAGCACCGACCACAGTCCGAAGAGATTGCGGATCTGCAGCAACAGGACCAGCAAGGCGAGCAGCAGTCCCCACAGCAGCGCCACGGCGTACCCACGGCTGAGCACGAAGGCTGCAGCAAGCCCGAACAGTGCCGGACCGGGATAGCCGGCCAGCAGTACGGCGATCATGCCCGGGCCAGTGGGGTGGCCGCGGGACACGGTGACCCCGGACGTGTCGGAGTGCAGCCGGATCCCGGCCAGCTTCCGTCCGACGAGCGCGGCGATCAGACCGTGCGCGCCCTCGTGCGCGATCGTCACGACCTGCCGCGTGTACCGCCAGATCGGCCGCCAGGCGATCAGCAGCAGCGCCGCGACCCCGGTGCCGATCACCACCCGGAGCGACGGATCCGGCTGCACCGACGTCAAGCTGTCCCAGACCTCATCCACCACCCCATCCTTGCAGCACAGTGGTCAACCGCTGTCCCGTTGACATCGCCCGGTGCGCGGACGACGGTGGAGGGATCGTGGCCCGGGGAGGGGCTGCCGCATTGGGGGAGAGATGTCACAGCCACGCAGTATGAAGTCGACTACCCAGAAGACGACGACGGCGAAGAAGACCAGCACCGCCAAGAAGACCAGCACCGCCAAGAAGGCGCAGGCGACGGCGACGACCGCCTCCAAGCGGGCTACCAGGAAGACCATCGCGAGTACCGCCGGGACCCGCGCGGCCCGGGCAGCGACCACCGAGGCAGCGGCGGCCGCCGTACCCCTGCCGCAGTTTCTGGCCTCGGCCGGAACGTTGACGCTCGGGCAGCGGAAGCTGCTCGTCGACCAGTCGTTGCTGATCCTCGACCAGAACTACGTGCACCTGCCGCTGAAGGCTGCGATGCACGCGGTGAACCCGTTGCAGCGGCTGCGGGTGATGCGGTCGCGGATGGAACGCCAGACCGCCGACACGATGGAGCCCGAGTGGGTGTTCCACCGGCAGATGTCGAGCATCTTCCACTCGGTGCGCGACCTGCACACCAACTACCTGCTGCCGGCTCCGTTCGCCGGCAAGATCGCCTACCTGCCGTTCATGATCGAGAAGTGCTACGACGCGGCCGGCGACGAGCACTACCTGATCACCCAAATGGTGACCGGCTACTCGGCGCCGCAGTTCGGTCCGGGCGCCGAGGTGACGCACTGGAACGGCACCCCGATCGCCCGCGCCGTGGCCCTGAACGGCGCGCAGTTCGCCGGGAGCAACGACCCGGCCAACCTGGCGCGTGGGCTGGAGTCGCTCACCCTGCGGCCCCTGCTCATCCAGCTACCGCCCGACGAGGCATGGGTCACGCTGACCTATCTCGGTCTCGACGGCTCCACGCAGGAGCTGCGCGAGGAGTGGAAGGTCACAGCGAACCTCCCGCCGATGACGGATCTGGACGCGGTCAGCGAGACTTCTGCCTCGATGGGTCTGGACCTTGACTCCGACGAGAAGGCACGGGCGAAGAAAGCGCTCTACGTACGCGACGTCGTCGAGCTGGAGCGCGGTCAGAGCTCGGCCGAACTCCGGACGCCGGCCGCGGTCGGTGCCGCGGACCTGCCGACGACGATGCCCGGCGTCTTCCGGGCCCGCGAGGTCGTCACTCCGGACGGGGCCTTCGGGCACCTGCGGATCTTCACCTTCAGCGTGCAGAACCCGGTCGCGTTCCGGGACGAGTTCGTCCGGCTGGCCGGGCTGCTGCCGCAGCGTGGCCTGATCGTCGACGTCCGTGACAACGGCGGCGGTCACATCTTCGCCAGCGAGTTCACCCTGCAGACGCTGACCCCGCGGCGAATCTCGCCGGAGCCGGTGCAGTTCATCGCCACGGCGCTCAACCTGCGGATCTGCCGCCGGCACAAGGACAACCCGGCCGGCATCGACCTCGGTCCGTGGTTCGAGTCGCTCGAGCTGGCGACCGAGACCGGGGCGGGATACTCGGCCGCGAAGCCGATCACGCCGGAGGACGGCGCGAACGACATCGGCCAGACGTACCACGGCCCGGTGGTGCTGATCACCGACGCCCGCTGCTACTCGGCGACCGACATCTTCGCCGCCGGGTTCGCCGACCACGAGATCGGAACCATCCTCGGGGTCGACGACAACACCGGCGCGGGTGGCGCGAACGTGTGGACGCACGGGTTGCTCGCCGCGCTGCTGAACGAACCACCGCCGCCGGACTCGACCTCGCCGTACGAGGCGTTGCCGAACGGCGCGAACCTGCGCGTCTCGATCCGCCGCACGCTGCGGGTCGGTGAGCTGTCCGGTACGCCGGTCGAGGACCTCGGCATCCGGCCGGACGAGACCCACAAGATGACGCGGGCCGACCTGCTCGACGGCAATGTCGACCTGCTGAACAAGGCCGGCTCGTTGCTGGCGGCGATGCCGTACCGCCGGCTCGGCGTGTCGACCTCCTTCAGCGGTACGACGCTCACGGTCACGCTCGACGTGGATGGGATGAACCGGGTCGACCTGTACCTCGACGACCGGCCGATCAGCTCCGAGGACCTGACCGGTGCGCCGTTGAGCATCGACATCATCGACGTCAGCCCGGGGCAGCTGCTCAGGGCGGACGGCTACCAGGCCGGGACCCTGGTCGCCTCGCGCCGGCACACCGTCTGAAGGATGTAGTTCCGCGCTGACCGCTGGGGTGACGCCACTAGGTGCCTGTGGCGTCACCCCAGGCTTATCGCCAAGGCACTGCTGCTGGTGCTGTGATGTCCGTAGGTCGTGGATCGCTCGGTGAAGTCCGCGGCGACCGGCCTTAGGGGAGGGGGAGTCATGCGCAAGCTTGCTTTGGGGGCGGCGGTGCTGCTGCTCGGCACGGTGCTGCCGACCGCTGCGAACGCCCAGGAACCGCCGCTGTGCGGTCCGCCCGGCGAGGAGGTGCCGGCCACGATCGTCGGGGCGGGCACCATCGTCGGCACGAGCGGTGACGACGTGATCGTCGCCAGTGCCGGCAACGACATCGTGTTCGCCGGTGACGGCGACGACATCGTGTGCGCGGAAGGCGGGAACGACACGGTGGACGGCGGCCGCGGCAACGACGTGCTCATCGGCGACGAGCTCGACAGCGTGCCGTTCGCGCCGTCGAACGGGGCGAACAACGACGTCCTGAACGGTGGCCAGGGCGACGACCTGCTGGCCGGTCTTGGTGGCGACGACACTCTGAACGGCGGTCAGGGTGCGGACCAGCTCATCGGGTTCGGCGGGGCGGACACGATCAACGGCGGAGCCGGTGCGGACACCGCGTTCGGCGGACCGCTCGACGACGTGATCACGGGTGGCCCGGACAACGACACGCTGTTCGGCACCTTCGGCAGTGACACGATCAGTGGTGGATCCGGCGACGACTTTGTCGACGGCGACAACCCGTTCCCGCCACCGCCCGGTGGCCCGCCGTTCCCACCCGGCGGCAACAACGATGTGTGCAGCGGTGATTCCGGCACCGACATCGTGCAGAACTGCGAGGTCACGTCCTGACCCTGAGGTTGTAGTTTGTCGGGTTGTGGACAATCTGCGTCTGACCGCCGAGGACGAAGGGATGCTCGGCGGTCAGGAGGGTGGCGGGGTGGCGCTGGCGATGCGGGTGGTCGTCGGCCTGGCCCGGATCGAGGGCGCGCCGCGGCTGGTCGAGATCACCTCGGCGCACGTCGACTCCTGCCTGTACCACGGTCAGGTCAGCCTCGACTTCGCCCACAAACTCGTCGGCCTCGGCGCGCAGGTCCGTGTCCCGACCACCCTGAACGTCGGCTCGATGGACCTGCTGCATCCCGGCCTGGTCCGCACCGGCACCGAGGCCGAACGCGAGACCGCTCTCCGCGGCCGCGAGCTCATGTCCGCGTACGTCGACCTCGGATGCACGCCGACGTGGACCTGCGCGCCGTACCAGCTTCCGAACCGGCCCGGCCTCGGCGAGCACGTCGCCTGGGCGGAGTCGAACGCGATCGTGTTCGCCAACTCGGTCCTCGGCGCCCGCACCGATCGGTACGGCGACTTCCTCGACATCTGCGCCGCGATCACCGGACGAGCGCCGTACTCCGGACTGCAGACGACCGAGGCGCGGCGGGGGACCGTGGTGTTCGACTGCCGTCCGCTCGGTGAGTTCCTGCGGACGGACCTGGCGTATCCGTTGCTCGGGGTGCATGTCGGGTCGCTGGTCGGTGGCGAGATCCCTGTGCTGGTTGGAATTCCGGAGGATGTCAGCGAGGACGACCTGAAGGCGTTCGGCGCCGCGGCGGCGTCGGCCGGGGGAGTCGCCCTGTTCCACGCGGTGGGTGTGACGCCGGAAGCGCCGACCGGTCCGCCCGACGACCTGCCGACGTACGTTGTCGACCTGGACGCGATGCGCCGGACTCGGCGTCGATTGTCGACAATCGCCACGAATCAGCTCGATGCGGTGAGCGTCGGCACCCCACACGCGTCGTACGACGAATGCCGGCAGTTGGCCGACCTTCTCCGCGCCGGTCCGCCCATCCGGGTGCCGTTCTACCTGTCCACCGGCCGCGCGACCCGGGATCGTGCGGCCGCGACCGGAGTCATCAGCGCCCTCGAAGCGGCCGGTGTCACGGTCGTGGTCGACACGTGCACCTACGTGACCGCGATCCTCTCGCCGGCCTGGAAGAACGTGATGACGAACTCCGGCAAGTGGGCGCACTACGCGCCGGGCAACATCGGCGTCGACGTGGTGCTCGGCTCACTGGCGGAATGCGTCGCCTCCGCCCGCGCGGGCCGGGTCGTCATCGGGGAGCTGACGGCGTGACGATTGAGGCGCGGACGCTCCATCCCGGCACGGCGGTCGGTACGCCGATCCGCCTGACCGCACCGCTGTCGTTCTGGGGCGGAACCGACGAGCACGGCCGGATCGTTGACGCTCACCATCCGCAGTGCGGCGAGGTCCTGGCCGGTCGCGTCCTGGTGATGGAGTCCGGCCGCGGTTCGAGCTCGGCGTCCAGCGTGCTCGCCGAGCAGATCCGCGCCGGCGCCGCCCCGGCAGCGATCATCCTCGCGCGCCCCGACTCGATCATTGCCTTGGGCGCCCTTGTCGCCCACGAGCTCTACGGCCTGTCGACACCGGTCGTCGTCGTGGAACAAGCGGCGTACGGCGAACTCCCGGCCGACCAACCCCTACAGGTCAGCGCGAGTCCCGACCACGCGACGATCAGCTGGCCGCCGCATCAGTAGCGCGGTCGCCAGGAACAGCGCCGCACACGCGGCCAGCGCGACCGGCAGACTGCTCAGCCGGGCGATCGCGGCGATGCCGACCCCGCAGACAATCTCCCCGAGGTACTCGAGCTGGGCCAGGAACGAGTGCGTCGTCGCCCGAACGTCCGACGTCGTCCGCGCGTTCACCCAGATCGTGCTGATCACCCGCGTCAACGGCGTCACTATCCCGGAGACCAGTACGACGGCGATCGCACCGACCACCGGATCCCGCGCCAGCGCGAGCATCGCCATGCTGACCACCCCGGAAACCGCCGCCCACGCGTAGTCGGTGCGGGCCTGGTCGCCGTCGATGCGCTTCCCGAGCACGCGCAACGTCAGCGCACCGACGAGCAGCCCGACCACACCGAGCCCGGTGAACCAGATGATCGGATCCGGCTCGCTCGGCCAGCCCAGGTCGAGCAGCTGCTTCTGCGTCATCCGCCCGGCCGCGTCGGACGCGCCGTTGACGAGGAAGGTCGCGGCGAAGATCAGCATGATCTCGCGATTGCGCCGTACCAGGGTGAGACCGCGGCGGAACGTCGTCCACGACCCCGACCACCGCGCGGTGCGGATCGGGACGAACCGCTCCTCGCGGAACCTGAGCGCGATGTAGACGGCGAGCGACATCATCGCGACGCCGGCCACGACGATCGTGACATCGCGCCGGGTCGCCCACGCCAGCGACCCGAGCGCGATCAGGCCGGTCGCCGCGCCGGTCAGCTGAGCCCGGGCAGCCCGCGCGAGTACGGCGGTGATGCGGTCCGGCTGATCGAGCTCGTCGGTGATCCACGCGACGTCCGACCCACTCGCGAACGTCCACGAGATGCCCCACAGAACCTGGGTCGCGAGGAGGAGCGGGAACGACGTCACCAGCCCGGTGGTGAGCATCGCCGTACCCATCAGAAGTTGCGAGATCACCAGCGACCACTTGCGGCTGATCGTGTCGGCGAACACGCCGGCCGGCACCTCGCACACCAGTGCGAAGACGCTCTGCACCGACCCGATCAGCACGAGCTGGGCGGCGGACAGGCCGGCGTCGACGACCAGGTAGACGCTCGTCACGAGCCACCACCCGTTGTGCAGCACCGCCCGCATCCAGGTCCACCGGATGAACACGCCAACCATCCCTCGAACCCTTCCGGACCGGCCTCCGCCCGGCAACGCAATTAACGCAGGCCTCGAAGTGTGAGTTGGTTCATATTCTTCGCAACTATAAGCATGTTGCAATAGTTGAAGTGCGGGCTGAGAAGGGGGTTCTCGTGGCGCAGTTGACGCTGGAGCGGGTGGAGCAACCGGTCGTGGTGCGGCCGCGGACCGGTGGCGGACGGCGGATCGTCCGTGAGGTCGGGCTGCTCGCCGTCCTGTTCGGCGCCTACAACCTCGGCCGGTTCCTGTCCGCCGACCATGCGGGATCGGCGTACCGGCACGCCGACAAGCTGATCGGCTGGGAGGCCTGGCTGGGACTGCCGAGTGAGGCGACCGTCCAGCAGCAGGCGCTGCAAATCCCCGGACTGGCCGAGGCTGCGAACGTCTTCTACGCGAGCGTGCACTTCCCGCTGACCGCAGCGGTCCTGGCGTGGTTGATGATCCGGCGACCGGCCGAGTACGGCAAAGCTCGCTGGGCGCTCGCGGCACTGACCGGGCTGGCGCTGGTCGGGCACATGTTCTTCCCTCTGGCGCCGCCGCGGATGATGCCCGGCTGGGCGGACACCGGCGTCCTGCTCGGGCAGTCCGTCTACGGCCCGACCACCGACTCCGGGGTGGCGAACCAGTTCGCGGCGATGCCGAGCCTGCACGTCGGCTGGGCGTTCATGGTCGCGGTGTTCCTGATCCGGGCGACCCACTCGCGCTGGCGCTGGTTGTGGATGGCGCACCCGGTGCTGACGTTCGCCGTCGTCGTGGTGACGGCCAACCACTACTGGCTCGACGGGCTCGTCGCGATCGCGTTGGCCCTGCCGCTGCTGCTGGTCTTCGATGCGCGGCGGGTGCGCCGCCTGAAGAACGCACCCGCCGGGTTCGATCAGCGCTTGGACAAGGTGCCGGCGGTGGCCAGTTCCTCGTCGGCGCGGACCAGGTAGGGCTCGCGGTCCAGGACCAGCCGCGCCGCGGCCGCCCCGATGTCGAACCACAGCCCGATCAGCTCGAGCCGTCCTTCGGCCTCGGCCTTGCGAACACAGGAGAAGTTGCGCAGGTTCGCCAGCTGTACGCCGACGTTCGCGACGGACAGCTTGTCGGCCGGAGACAGTTTCACCCCCGTCGCCGGGTCGACGATGTCCGGTAGCCCGACGGCACGCCGTACCGACGGCTCCAGGTGGCGGAGCCAGTTCTGCAGGCCGGAACCGGCGGGGACGTTCGCCTCCAGCGCGGCCGCGGCCGCACCGCAGTGCGAGTGACCGCAGACCACGATCGACTGCACGCCGAGGACGTCGACGGCGTACTCGATCGCGGCGTCGACGGAGTTGCTGTTCGATCCCTTCGGCGGAACCAGGTTGCCGATGTTGCGGACGCAGAACTGGTCGCCGGGACCACTCGTGGTGATCATGTTCGGCAGGATCCGCGAGTCCGCGCAGGTGATGAACAGGTGCGCCGGCCGCTGTCCGTCGGCCGCCAGTTTCGGCCGGATCTCGTCGGCCGACGCCTCGAACGCGCGGACGCCGTCCAGCATCGAGACGCGCTGGTCGGGCTCGGGGATGACCTGGCGCTGCCAGGGCAGCAGCCGCCGGGCCGCGTCGGTGTGCAGCGCGGCGCGCAACGCGACCCGGTTGAGCTCGACCGAGCCGCCGCGCGCGAGGTGACCGCGCCGCCAGTCCTCGATCGCTTCGTACGCTGCGTGATCGAGGTGATCGACCTCGAGCTCGACTCGCACCTTGGTGCCGACGGGGATCGTCCGCAGCGTCCGGATCAGCGATGCGACGCCGAGGAAGACGAGGGAGCCGCGGATCCGCACGGTCCACAGTCCGTCCTGCTCGGTCGCAGTGACTGTCGCTCGACTGAGCCGGTAGAGCACGCGTGCGAGCGCGAGCACCAAGCCGAGCAGCACCCCCTCGGCCAGCCCGAGTACGGCGACTCCGGCAGCGGTCACGACGTACACGAGTAGCTCGTCATGCCGCCGCAAGGTGCGGATGTGAGCAAGCTGGACCAGACGCAACCCGGTGACGAGCAGTACGCCGGCGAGCGCGGCCATCGGGATGAGTTCGAGCATCGAGCCCGCGGCGAGCACGAATGCCGCGATCCAGATGCCGTGCATGATCGCCGACGCCCGGCTGCGCGCGCCGGCCGCGACGTTCGTGGAGCTGCGCACGATCACGCCGGTCACCGGCATGCCACCGAGTGCGCCGGACACCGCGTTCGCGGCGCCCTGGCCGATCAGCTCACGGTCCAGGTTGCTCCGCTTGCCGCGGTGAAGCTTGTCCACGGCAACGGCTGACAGCAGTGACTCCACGCTGGCGACCAGGGCCACGGTCAGCACCGCGGTGATGATCTCCATCGGGGTGCCGTTGGGCACCGCGGGCAGGATCAGCTCCTGCAGCGGCTGGTCCGGAAGGTTGACCCGGGCAACGTCTGCCATGAAGACGGCGGCCAGTGCCGTCACCGCCACGACGGCGACCAGAGGTGCCGGAATCGCTTTGACCTTGGGCAGTCTGGGCCAGGCCAGCAGGATGACGACGGTCAGCACACCGCCCAGCACCGAGTGCGGGTGGTGGGCCACGAGCTGGCCGGGCAGCGCCTCCAGGTTGGCGATCAACGAGCTCTGCGCCTGCCCGCCGAGCACCACGTGCAGCTGCTGGACGGCGATGGTGACGCCGATCCCCGCGAGCATGCCGTGCACAACGGCGGGTGAGAGTGAGAGGGCGAGCCGCCCGATCCGGGTGACGCCCAGCAGGATCTGCAACAGGCCGGCGGCGCAGGTGATGCCGGCCGTCGCGGCCCAGCCGAACTGGGCGACCAGGCCCGCGACGACAACGGTGAGGCCGGCGGCGGGACCGCTGACCTGCAACGGGGAGCCGCCGAGCGCGCCGGCGACCACGCCGCCGACCACCGCGGCCACCAGGCCGGCGATCAGCGGGGCGCCGGACGCGGCGGCGATCCCCAGGGAGAGTGGAACGGCGATCAGGAAGACCACCAGCGAGGCCGGCAGGTCATGGTGGAGAACGGACTGCCAGGTACTGCGTTCGGGCACAGGTGTCCGCTCGGAACCTGGCGGAGAATGGGAAGTGGACATGGTCGGCACGGGTCCCTCCGGCGTCGGGTGCTCGGCAAGCAGCTCTGGGCATCAGGCGTCGAAACAAAGAGTGTCGATCTGGTTACCCACTGTACTGGGCTGTTCAAGGCCGCAACAGCGACAATTCCAATTCGTTGCCGACGGCCCCGACGTCCGAAAGGTGACGATTGCTCATGGCATCCACGCTGCGCCGTAGACTTTCCGGGGCCAGTGAGGGACGAGAAGGAGTCAGCACGTGGATCTGCAACTGTCCGGCCGGACTGCGGTGGTCACCGGCGCCAGCAAGGGGATCGGGCTGGCGTGCGCGGAGGCGCTCGCGTGGGAGGGCGCGAAGGTGATCGGGATCTCCCGGGACGCGGGGAATCTCGCGAAGGCGCAGGCGGAGCTGGCGGCCAAGGGGCTGGCCTTCGACGTCGAGGCGGTCGACCTGACCGATGCCGACGCGACCAAGGCTGCGTTCGCGCGGATCGGCGTACCGGACATCCTGATCAACTGTGCGGGCGCCGCCCGCCGGACGCCGATCGACGAGCTGGACAGCAAGGCGCTGCACGCGGCCATGGAGGCGAAGTACTTCACGTACATGCACGCGACCGAGGCGGTCATCCGCGGGATGGCCGAGCGTGGCAGCGGCGCGGTCGTGAACGTGGTCGGCCAGGGCGGGCGCGCGGCGAACCCGCTGCACATCGGCGGCGGCGCGGCCAACGCGGCGCTGATGCTGGCGTCGGTCGGCTACGCCAAGGCGTACGCCGGTCAGGGCGTCCGGGTGAACGTGATCAACCCCGGCATGACCCGCACCGCCCGGGTGGACGAGGGCCTCGAGGCCGCGGTCCGCGCCAGCGGCCGGCCGAAGGACGAGTTGCTCGCGGAGATGGTCGCCGAGATCCCGATGGGCCGCGCCGGCGAACCCGCCGAGGTCGCCAACGTCGCCGTCTTCCTCGCCTCCCCGCTCGCCAGCTACGTCACCGGCGCCATCATCACCATGGACGGCGGCGTCACCTCGGCGATCTGATGTTCGGCATCGGAGACCTCGCGGGCCGGTTCGGGCTGGCCACCCATGTGCTCCGGCACTGGGAAGACGAAGGCCTGCTCACCCCGGCCGCGCGAGTCGGCGGCCAACGCCGGTACGACGAGTCGCACGTCGCCCGCGTGGTGATGATCCAGCGCGCCAAGGCCGCCGGGCTCAGCCTCGACCAGATCCGTCGCATGTTCGACGCCCCCGGCGGGTCCGAGCGCCGGGCGGTCCTCACCGAGCAGAACGCCGTACTCGACGAGCAGATCCGCCAGGCGCAGGAGTCCAAGCGCCTCATCGAGCACGCCCTCACCTGCGAGGCCCCCGACTTCACCGAGTGCCCCCACTTCCACCAGCTGATCGCGGAGCTCAGTCCGAGAACGGGGTGATCGGGCGGTCCCGGAGGGTGCCGTCGATGGTGGTGTCGACCTTCTCGTCGAAGAAGGCGATGTGGTTGGCGATCGGGAGCAGGGGCGCGGTGGGGAAGTCGTACGACCAGGCGAGGTCCTTGCGGTCGCCGACCGACCACCAGGCCGACGTCGTGCCCTTGTACGGGCAGGAGGTGACGGTGCTGCTCGGGGTGAGGTGCTCCAGGCGCACCGCCGTACGCGGGAAGTAGTAGCGCGGTGGCAGCCCGGTCTCGAAGACGATCACGGTCGACGCGGACTCCGCGAGGACGACGCCGTCGACCGCGACCTGGACGTGCCGGGTCGACTTGATCGCGTCGCAGCGTGCGTACGGATTGCGGGGGTGGACGAAGACCTCCTCGTCCTCCTCGAACCAGCTGTCCAGCGCGTCCCACTGGAACCGGACCCGGTCCTTCGCGACGCCGTCGTCGTACACCCAGGCCTTCCCCGTGCCCGCGGTGTGCACCCGCGCGACACCGTGCTCGAACGTCTTGGTCTCGCCGGTGTCGGTCAGCACCCCGTCGGCCACGTCCGCGACCGGCACGTAGTACTGCGGGTACGGCGGGAACTCCCACAGGTAGATCGCGTCCGACGTGTCCAGGACGACGCGGTCGCCGAGAGTCGCGCGGATCCGGCGGGGGACCGGCGCGGTCGAGCCGGGCGGGACGAGAGGTTCGGGATAGACGCTCATTCGTCCAGTAAAGGCACGGGGCCGGCCCAGGGGAAGGCCGGCCCCGCGATCTGTGGACAACCGGTCAGACGGTGATCCAGTCGATGTCGGCGATGTAGCCGCCCGGGTTGTGCACCTTGATCGAGTTGGCTCCGGCCTGGAGCTTCATCGGCAGGTAGGTGACCTGCGGTGTGCCCCAGTCGTTGTCGCCGAGGCCGTGGTAGTTCACCCAGTAGTCATCGGCGCCGTTGACGGTGAGCATGCTCTGCCGGCTGGTGTCGCCGTCGGTGTACGCGATCTTCACCAGGTAGGTCCCGGTGGCCGGCACCGTGATGTCGTTCAGCGTGACCGACGCGTCGTAGCCGATGTTGCCGATCTTCTGGCCGCCCGAGCACAGGTTGCAGCCGGAGATGCCCGCGTTCCCGGTCAGCGTGCTGGTCGACGCCTCGGCCTCGTACTTCACCGGTCCACCCGACTTCGAGGTGAACATGGTGACCGGCGCACTCGCTTCCGACGACCGGCCGCTCGACACGCCCTTCACGGTGAACGTGTACTGCGTCTGCGGCAGCAGCCCGGTCACGACCGCGCTCGTGCTCGAGCTGGTCGCCACCTGCTTGCCATTGGCAAACACCTTGTACGACGTCGCGCCGGTGCTCGGCTGCCAGCTCAACGCCACGGTGGTCCGGCTGACGTCGGTCGCGGTCAGGTCGGCCGGCTTGCTCGGCGACGCCTTCTTCTCCGGCGTGATCTTGTACAGCTTCGAGCCGTGCGCGGGCAGCTCCGCGCTGACCTGGCCGGAGACGCCGCGGGTGTTCTGGTCCGCCCAGACGTCGCGGACGGTGGCCTTGCCGGCGATGCCGAGCTGGTCGAAGTTCCCGGTCACCGTGGCCGGGGTCTCGGCCAGGTTGAACAGGCCGACCGTGACGCTGCCGTCGGCGTTGTCGGCGTACCAGACCTGCTGCAGCTGGTCCTGGTTCAGCGGGCGGGCCGGGTTGCCGGACTGGTTGATCGCGATGACCTCGCGGTTGGTCAGCAGCTTCAGGCCGTACGCGTCCAGCTTGGTCATGTCGTCACCGACGAACAGCGGCGCGGCGTTGATCGCCCAGAACGTCATGTAGCTCTGCCGCTCGGCCTCGTTGATGCCGTCCATCTCGCCGACGCCGACGTTGATCGCGTCCAGGTTGTTCCAGTGCCCCGGTCCGGCGTCGTCGATCCACTGCGGCAGGTCCCACCAGCGCTGTTTCACCGAGCCGTCCCAGCGGACGATCGTGTCGCAGTAGCACTCCACGTCGGTGTCGATCCGCCAGCCGTTCGAGTTCTGCTTCCACACGTCGGCGTACCGGTGGCTGAGCGACCACGACAGCGTGTACATCATCGGGCGGCCGGAGTTCTGCACGGCGCGCCACCAGGCCTCGACGTCCTCGGTGTTGTTGTGGTTGGGGTCGTCCGGGGCGCCCTTCCAGGAGCCTGGGCCGACGCCGTCCATCTTGATGAAGTCCACGCCCCAGCTGGCGAACAGGTTCGCGATCGAGTCCGCGTACTTCTGCGCGCACGGGCTCGCGTAGTTGATCTTGTACGCCTGGTCCCAGCCGTTCGTCGTTCGCAGGTCCGGGTAGACGATGTCGCGGGTGAAGCATCCGGGCGCGTCGTAGATCGGTGTGTTGCCGTCGCGGTAGACGTCGAAGCCGAGCCCGACCACGGTGTAGATGCCGAACTTCAGGCCGAGCCTGTGGAGGTCGTCGCCGACTGCCTTCATGCCGCGCGGGAACCGCGTCGGGTTCGCGGTCGGGCGGCCGTACTCGTCACCGCCGAGCTGCCAGCCGGCGTCGATGTTGATGTACTCGTAGCCGTACGGCTTGAGCTTGGTCGCCATCGCGTGGGCCTGGGTGAGGATGTTCTGCTCGGAGATGAAGCTGCCGGGGCCGTCCGGGTTCACGCCCGGGTAGTTGGTGGACTGCAGGCTCCAGCTGGACCAGCCCATGTACGGCTTGGCCGCAACCTGCGGGTACGTCGCCGGCGTCGCCTTGGCGCTCGTCGTCAGGTCGGGGACGCCTTGGAAGGCGGAGTCCGGCTCGACCAGCGCCGGCTTGGGGCCGGGCTGGTCGGCGGTGGGCGGGGCCGCGTCGGCCGGTGCGATCGCGGCGGCCGTCGACACCAGGGCGACGGAAGCCAGCACGGCCGCGGCGGTACGGCGTCTGGTCAGGTTCAGCACGATGTGATCCCTCGGGGGGAGGAGAGAGCGGACCTCGCCGAGCCTAGGTGTGCTTAATTTACGTCGTCAAGTATCCAGACCGCACACCTTGAGAAGCCACCGACCACAAAACGTGCCGAGAAATGGTTGGTGGGTTCTCAAGGTGCGGAGGGTCAGTGGTGTTGCGGGCGTCGGCGGGGGCGCATCGGGCGGGTGTGCGGGTCGATGCGCTGGTGCTGGCGGCGGCCCAGGGTGAACGGGCGCGAGGTACGCGTGATCCGCGGGCTGGCCGGGGCCGACAGCCGGATCTCGGTCTGCTCGAGGTTGACCCGGACCGGAGCCTGGTGCCAGGGCGAGCGGGTGCGGACCAGGACCAGCCGGAACCGGCCGTCGCGGCGGAGCCGCAGTGCGATCGCGATCGTCGCCGCGGCCGGGATCAGTCCGGACAGCAGCAGGCTGCTGCGCGCGCCCCAGGTCTGGGCGAGGAAACCGACCAGCGGACCGCCGATCGCGCCGCCGCCGATGAACACCAGGTTGTAGATCCCGGAGACCCGCCCGCGCAGCCCGTCGGGCGTGGTCAGCTGCACCATCGACTGCGCGGCGGTCAGGAACATCAGCGTCGCCATGCCCAGCGCGGCCAGCAGCGGGATGAAGGTCCACAGCGAGGGCTGGATCGCCGCCAGGATCTCCATCACGGCCAGGAAGGACGCGATACCGACCAGGTTCCGCAGCCGAGGCGTCCGGACCCGCCGTGCGGACAACAGTGCGCCGGTCAGTGCGCCGACCGCGACGACGGAGTTCAGTACGCCGTACCCGGTGGCGCCGATGTGGAAGACGCGGTCGGCGAACGCGGTCAGCGTCACCGGCAGGCTGATCGCGAACATGCCGTAGATCCCGACCAGCGCGATCGCCCAGCGGACGGCCGGCTCGTGGAACGCGTACCGCACGCCGTCCCTCAGCCCGTCCCGGATCCGCATCCCGGCACTCGCCTTGCGGGCCGCCTGCAGCCCGGGCATCTCGTGCTCACGCATCCGCAGCAGCGCGGAGATCGAGGCGAAGAACGTGATCGCGTTGATCGCGAAGGCCCAGCCGGCGCCGAGCGCGCCGAGCAGCACGCCGCCGAGCGCCGGGCCGACCATGCTGCCCAGCTGGAACGTCGACGAGACCATGCTGATCGCGTTCCGGACCCGCTCCTTGCCGACCAGTTCGGGGACGAAGGACTGCCGGGTCGGGTTGTCGACCGCGGTCGCGAGGCCCAGGAACAGCGCCATCAGGTAGACCTGCCAGACCTGGACCGAGCCGGTGAAGGCCAGGACGGCGAGGACGGCGGCCCCCGTGCCCATCGTCGTCTGGGTGACCAGCAGGACCTTCCGCTTCGGGAAGCGGTCCGCGATCACCCCGCCGTACAGGCCCAGCAGGAGGGTGGGGAGGAACTGCAGCGCGGTGGTGATGCCGACCGCGGTGGCGCTGCCGGTGATCGTGAGCACCAGCCAGTCCTGGGCGATGCGCTGAATCCAGCCGCCGGTCGAGCTGACCAGGAGTCCGCTGACCAGGAGGCGGAAGTTGCGGACCTCCAGGGCGCTGAACGTCTCCCGGAATCCGGGCCGGCGCCGCGGGTCGGTCGCGGTCTTGCTGTTGTGGGTGTGGAAGTCGGGGACGGATGGGACAGTACCGGTGGCCCGGGAGGTCAAGAGCGTTCCCTACGCGAGTGGACTGGTCAGGGGAGGACACGTCCATCCTCACGGTCGGTACTGAATTCTGATAGCGAATTACTCCTATTACTCTTATCGCGTCGCGTAATAGGAGGTCCATCGATGTACGACCCGGATCAGCTCCGCACGTTCCTGGCGGTCGCGCAGTCGCTCAGTTTCACCCAGGCCGCCGAGCGGCTGGGTATCCGGCAGCCGACGGTCAGCCAACACGTCCGCAAACTCGAGGTTGCGGTCGGGCGGCCGCTGTTCCTGCGCGACACCCGGACGGTCACACTGACCGCGGACGGCGAGGCGATGGCCGGGTTCGCCCGGACCATCCTGGCCGCGCACGAAGAGGCGGCCGGCTACTTCACCGGCTCGGACCTGCGCGGCCGGCTGCGGTTCGGCGTCACCGACGACCTGGCGCTCACCCCGCTGCCGCGGATCCTGCGCGACTTCCGGCAGCTGTACCCGCGGATCGACCTCGAGCTCACGGTTGCCCAGAGCCCCAACCTGCTCCGCCGGGTGGAGTCCGGCCACCTCGACCTCGCCTACGTCAAGCACAGCGTCGGCACCGGCTACGAGCCGAACGGCCGGCTGGTACGGCGGGACCCGCTGGTCTGGGCCGGGATCAACGGGACCCGGATCGCGCCCGACGGCCCGGTGCCGCTGGTCGCGTACCAGGCGCCCAGCCTGAGCCGCTCGCTCGGTGTCCAGACTCTGGAACAGGCCGGTCGCTCCTGCCGGATCACCTGCATCGTCCGCGGTGTGAACGGCGTCCTCGCGGCGGTCCGGGCCGGCCTCGGCATCGCGATCTTCGCCCGCTCGCTGATGCCCGCCGACCTGGTCGAACCGCCGCCGAGCGCCGGTCTCCCCGAGCTCCCGTCCATCGACCTGGTGCTGATCACCAACCCGCGCGCGTCGAAGGAGCCCGCCGAGGCGCTGACCGCCGCGATCCTCGGCAGCAACGCGCCACTCAAACCTGACGCCGCATAAAGGAGACGTCTACGGGCACCCGAGGGGTGACACCGAGGGAGGTCTCATGAAGACGGTTGGCGACTACCTGCTCGAGCGGCTCCGGGACTGGCAGGTGGACACCGTCTTCGGCTATCCGGGCGACGGCATCAACGGCATCCTCGCCGCCTGGACGCAGGCCGAGGAGGGTCCGCGCTTCATCCAGTCGCGGCACGAGGAGATGAGCGCCTTCCAGGCCGTCGGCTACGCCAAGTTCACCGGCCGGGTCGGCGTCTGCCTGGCCACCTCCGGCCCCGGCGCGATCCACCTCCTGAACGGTCTGTACGACGCCAAGCTCGACCACGTCCCCGTGGTCGCCATCGTGGGCCAGACGAGCCGGTCCGCGATGGGCGGTTCGTACCAGCAGGAGGTGGATCTGCACACCCTGTTCAAGGACGTCGCGAGCGAGTACGTCGAGACCGTCAACGTGCCCGAACAGCTGCCGAACGTCCTCGACCGGGCGATCCGGACCGCGCTGGCCCGGTCCGCCCCGACCGCGGTCATCGTGCCGTCCGATGTCCAGGAGCTGGAGTACACGCCGCCGGAGCACGCGTTCAAGATGGTGCCGTCGAGTCTTGGGTTCGCGGCCGCGGTGGAGGTGCCGGACGAGGGGGGTCTGCTGGCGGCGGCCGACGTACTGAACAGTGGGGAGAGGGTCGCGATCCTGGTCGGCCAGGGCGCCCGGGGTGCGCGGCGGGAGCTCGAGACGGTCGCCGAGCTGCTGAACGCGGGGGTGGCGAAGGCGCTGCTCGGCAAGGACGTGCTGAGCGACCATCTGCCGTACGTGACCGGGTCGATCGGGTTGCTGGGGACGCGGCCGAGCTGGGACCTCATGCAGGGCTGCGACACGCTGCTGACGGTCGGGTCGAGCTTCCCGTACTCGCAGTTCCTGCCCGACTTCGGCCAGGCGCGGGCGGTCCAGATCGATGCCGACCCGACCATGATCGGGATGCGGTACCCGTACGAGGTCAACCTGGTCGGCGACGCCGCGGCCACGTTGCGCGAGCTCACGCCGTACCTGCTGCAGAAGGAGGATCGGTCCTGGCGTTCCGGGATCGAGGACGGCGTGCAGCGGTGGTGGGAGGTGATGGCCGCGGCCGCGATGGTCGAGGCGGACCCGGTGAACCCGCAGCGGTTGTTCCGCGACTTCTCCGAGCGGTTGCCCGAGGACTGCATCGTGGTCGCGGACTCCGGCTCGGCGGCCGACTGGTACGCGCGGCAGCTGCGGTTCGACGAGACCACGCGCGGCTCGTTGTCCGGCACGCTGGCGACGATGGGCTCCGCGGTGCCGTACGCGATCGGCGCGAAGATCGCGCATCCCGGCAAGCCGGTGGTCGCGTTCTCCGGCGACGGCGCGATGCAGATGAACGGGCTGGCCGAGCTGATCACGATCAAGCGCTACTGGCAGGAGTGGAGCGATCCGCGGCTGGTGATCGCCGTACTGCACAACAACGACCTCAATCAGGTGACGTGGGAGATGCGGTCGCTGCAGGGCGCGCCGAAGTTCCCGGACTCGCAGACGCTGCCGTCCGTGGACTACGCGGCGTTCGCGCGGTCTGTGGGGCTGGCGGCGATGACGGTCCGGTCCAGCGCGGAGCTGGGTTCGGCCTGGGGTTCGGCCCTCGCGGCGGACCGGCCGACCGTGCTCGACGTGCACTGCGACCCCGACGTACCGCCGATTCCGCCGCACTCGAGCTGGGACCAGATCCAGAAGACCGCCAAGTCGCTGTGGCGCGGCGACGAGGACCGCTGGGGCGTGTTGAAGGAAGGCGTGAAGACCAAGTTCCAGGAGCTACGGCACTAGCGCGTCGCCCCGGATGACCAGCGCTGCCACGCTGACTGCGGCGACCGCGATGGTGACCAGGAACGGTGCGTTCTTCCAGACCAGGATCACGGCCAGCAGGACGGCGACCACGCCGAGCACGAGCCAGCCGATCACACCGGCCGGGCCGGGTGGGGCGAGGACCAGGAGGATCGTGGCCGCGGCCAACGGGACCGGGGCGAGCAGGCGGGCCGCGCTGCCGAGGCGTTGCGGCCAGCCGCGGACGCCGGTGGCGAGATCGTCGGCCAGATCGGGTACGACGTTTGCCAGATGGGCACCGACTCCGAGCAGGGCGGTGGCCGCGGTCGCCCACCAAGGCGCCCAGGTGCCCGTGGTGCCGAGCGTCACGAACGAGGGGAGTGCGCCGAACGCGACGGCGTACGGGAGCCAGGAGACGGCGGTCGACTTGAGGCCGAGGTTGTACGCCCAGGCGCAGGCGACGAAGAGCAGGTGCATCAGGCCGGCGGCGATCCCGTTGGCCAGTGAGACCGGGACAGTGACGACCAGCATGACTCCGGCGCCGATCGCGAGCGTGCGGCGACTCACCAGTCCACGTACCACAGGCTTGTCCTGCCGGTTCACAATGGTGTCGCGGGCGGCATCTATCGCGTCATTGCTCCAGCCGATCGAGAGGTGTCCGGTGAGGATCGTTGCGGCGACGAGGAGACACCCGGCCGGACTGCGCCCGGCCGACCAGGCCACGGCCGTGGTGAGCGCGGTGACGGCAGCAGTCGGGCCGGGGTGGCATGCGAGTGCCAGACCTCGCACCGTCGTCAGAACACTCACCGACGTAACGATGCCACGATGACGCGGATCGCAGCGGTCCGGCCCGCGTTGCCGCCGTACCGCTATCCGCAGTCTGCTCTCACCGACGCGTTCGCCTCGATCTGCCTGCCCGACGGCAGCGGTACGGCGTTGCTGCGGCGGCTGCATGCGAATGCGGGGGTGTCGTACCGGCATCTGGCGCTGCCGCTGGAGCAGTACGCCGTACTGAAGGACTTCGGTGAGGCCAACGACGCGTGGATCGCGGCAGCCGTGGACCTGGGGGCTGAGGCGGTTGCTGGGGCGGTGAAGGATGCGGGGCTGACGCTGGACGACGTCGATCTGCTGATGTTCACCACGGTGACCGGGGTGGCGGCGCCGTCGATCGACGCGCGGGTCGCGTTGCGGTTGGGGCTGCGGGAGGATCTGAAGCGGCTGCCGTTGTTCGGACTGGGGTGTGTGGGCGGGGCGGCGGGGATCGCTCGGGTGCATGACTACCTGAAGGCTTGGCCGACGCAGGTCGCCGTCCTGCTGTCCGTGGAGTTGTGCTCGTTGACGTTGCAGCGGGACGACTCGTCGTTGGCGAACCTCGTCGGCGGCGCGTTGTTCGGGGACGGTGCGGCGGCGGTGGTGATGACCGGTTCGGAGCACCCGCTGGCCTCGGGGCCCTCGGTGGTGGCGACGCGGAGCCGGCTGTACCCGAACTCCGAGCGGGTGATGGGGTGGGACGTCGGCTCGGGCGGGTTCCGGATCGTGCTCGGGGCGGATGTGCCGGACGTCGTACGGACCTATCTCGGTGGCGACGTGCGGGCGTTTCTGGCCGCGCACGGGCTGACGGTCCCGGACATCGGGACGTGGGTGAGTCATCCGGGTGGGCCGAAGGTGCTGGAGGCGGTCGCGGAGACGCTCGACCTACCGCCCGGGGCGCTGCAGCTGACCTGGGATTCGCTCGACGCAGTCGGCAACTTGTCGTCCTCGTCCGTGTTGCACGTGCTCGGTGAGACCCTCCGACGAGATCCTGTCGGCATGGGACTGCTACTGGCCATGGGCCCCGGCTTCTGCTCCGAGCTCGTCCTCCTGGAGTGGCCGTGAGTTGGTACGTCGTTCTCGTCGTCCTGGTCGGGTTCGAACGGGTCGCCGAGCTGGTGGTTTCGCTGCGGAACGCGCGATGGAGTTTCGCGCAGGGTGGCGTCGAGTCGGGGCGTGGGCACTACCCGTTCATGGTCGTGCTGCACACCGGGTTGCTGGTGGGGTGTCTGGTCGAGGCGGCCTATCGGCCGTTCATCCCGTGGCTCGGGTGGACGATGTTCGCGGTGGTGCTGCTGTCGCAGGGGTTGCGATGGTGGTGCATCGCGGTGCTTGGGAAGCAGTGGAACACGCGGGTGATCGTCGTACCAGGGCTGCAGCTGGTTGCACGTGGCCCCTATCGATGGATGCGGCACCCGAACTACGTCGCCGTGGTTGCCGAGGGCATCGCGCTGCCGCTGGTCCACACGGCGTGGGTGACGGCGGTGGTCTTCACGGTGCTGAACATCCCGTTGCTGGCGGTCCGGATCCGGACCGAGGAGGCGGCCCTGGACGCCGCCCTGCACAAGTGATCGACCTCCTGGTCGCCGGCTCCGGCCCCGCCGGTGCTGCCACCGCCATCCGCGCCGCCCTGGCCGGCCTCTCGGTGGTGGTCGTCGAGCCGCGCTCAGCCCCGATCGACAAGGCTTGCGGAGAAGGCATCGCGCACAGTGCCGTGGAGTACTTGGGCCGTCTCGGGGTATCGCTCGACGGCCGCCCGTTCTACGGCATCCGCTACCTCGACGCGGGGCATCAGGTCGATGCTCGCTTCACCACCGGACCAGGCCTGGGCGTCCGCCGCACCACGCTCCACCAAGCCTTGGCGGATCGCCTGACCTCGTTGCGCGTGCCGATTGTCGAGTCCCGCGTCGCTGCTATCACGCAGAACACCACCTCGGTAACGGCAGCAGGCATCACAGCTCGCTACCTGGCCGCCGCCGACGGCCTGCACTCAGGCATCCGCCGCCAGCTAGGTCTGGCCGGTGCACCCGGCGCCACCCGCCGCGGCCTGCGCCGGCACTTCCACGTAGCTCCATGGACCGATCTGGTCGAGGTGTACTGGTCCGGGCTGGGCGAGGCCTACGTGACTCCGGTTGCCGACGACCTGGTCGGCGTGGCCATCCTCACCTCCGAGCGTGGCACGTTCGACTCGCACCTCGACGCGTTCCCGGCCCTGAAGCGCCGCCTGCGCGGGGCCTGCCCCGCGAACGCCGTGATGGGGGCCGGTCCACTCCGCCAGCGAGTGCGGGCACGGGTGGCTGGGCGGGTGCTGCTGGTCGGCGACGCGGCCGGGTACGTCGACGCACTGACCGGCGAGGGCATCGCCGTTGCACTACGTACGTCGGCCGAGCTGGTGGACTGTGTCCTGAAGGATCGGCCGTCGGACTACGAGGCCGCCTGGCGGCGAGTGTCCTGGGAGTGCCGGCTGCTCACCGGCTCGTTGCTCTGGGCCCGCAACAGGTCGTTGCTCGCGCCCCGCATCGTGCCGGCGGCCACGCTGCTCCCCGGCGTCTACTCGCACATCGTCAACCGCTTGTCCTGAGCAAGGATTTCGCTGTGTCCTTCTCCTGGGGCCCGGCGATCGCTCAGACAATCGCCGGGCCCGGAGAAGCCCGAGCTTCCTGGTGAAAAGCTCGGACCGGCCGGTCCAGCCTCCTGGTGAAAGGCTGGAACGGTGCCCCAGCTTCCTGGTGAAAAGCTGGGACAGTCCTTGGGGGTGGTGCTCGGTGTTCCTGAGGAAGACTTAATCAGTCGGATGTTGCCCAACAGTTGCCGGAATATGAAGCCTTGTTACGTAGGGTTGTGGCGTACATCTCAGTGCCCGTCTTAGTGTTCGGTGCGCACCGCGGCGATCTGCAGCTGGAGCGCGAGGCGTTCGCGCGGACTCGACAGATCCAGCTCTGCGATCTCGCCGATCCGTTTCATCCGGTGCCGCAACGTGTTCGTGTGCAGATGCAGTTCCCGCGCCGCGCGCTGCGGCTGACCCGGGTACTCCAGCCACGCCTGCAGCGTTTCGACGAACCCGGTGTCGTGCTCGATGTCGTGCCGCAGCAGCGTCGCGAGCGGTCCGTCCAGCTTGCTGGTGTCGAGCGAGGTGACTGCCCGGTGAACAGTCAGCACGTGCCACGCCTGCTCCACCGGCAAGGCGGGTCCTGGTGCAGCGCCCCGCCGTACCAGGCCTAGCAGCTCGACCGCCTGGGCACGTGAGCTCGGCAGGTCTGCCGGACCGCGTGCCTGCCCACCTGCCGCCGCGATGGTGCCTGGCGCTGTCTTGGCCTGCTCAGTGACGAGCTTGCTCAACCAGCTCCACGAGCCGGGCCCGTCCGTGTCGGTGACGACTGCCAGGACCGTGCCGTCGAGGTCTGCGAGCTGCGGCTCGCTCCACCCGTGTCTGCGACCGGTCGACTCCCACAGGTCGAGCTGCTGCGGTACGTCGTACCCGTCTGGCGAGCCAAGGGCGACAACACGCCATGGCTGCGGTGGGAGCCGTACGTCGATCGGGTTGTCGGGGGAGAACTGCCTAAGGATCGTCCGCAACCTGTCGATCGCACTCCGCCGCGCCACGTCGGCCTGCGCGCGCAGCCGCAGCAGATGCAGCGCCAGCACCGACGCAGCGTTGCTCAGCTCGGCCGTCACCTCGTCACTCACAGGCCCGTCGACCACAGCCCAGATAGACCCCAGCCACTCACCACCAGCCCGCACAGGTACGACGAGACGCGGCCGAATCCCGTTGGGTCCGTCAGGGACCAGGAACGGCTCGCTGGAACGTGCAAGCCGACGGAAGATGCCACGGGCCCGGAAGTGCGCGATCACCTCGGGCGGTACGCGACGGCCGACGATGGTGGAGACGCGGGTCGGGTCGGTGAAGTCCTGGCCGGAGGAGTACGCCAGCACTCGCGACTGGTTGTCCTCGATCGTGACGGGCGCGTCCACGATCGCAGCGGCGGCGTCGGCGAGTGCAAACAGCTCCTGGTGCACGCCGGCGTCTCCGGCGGCAGGGGAGTCGGGTGCTGCGGCCCTGTCGATCACACCGCGTAGCAGCCAGACCACGTGCGCCCAGGTGACGCTCGGCTGCAGTGCTACGAGGGTGAGCAGCCACCGCTCGGCTGCCGCGACCACGGTGGGGTCGTGGGCGAGCGTCGTACGCAGAACGACGCCTGAGGCGCTGCTGGCAGCGCAGCGCTCGACCAGCTCGACCGCATCCTCTGCGTCGCGGAGGCCCAGGCCAAGCACGAGGTCACCGGGCTGGCCGGTCGCGGGCTCCTGGGGGTCGGCGAGGAAGACGTCGCGGACCTCGCCGTCGCCCTTGCCGGTCACCACCACCTCGAACAGGGCAGGGCCGACGGCGACGATCAGGTCAGGCGCGGTGATCATGGAGTTATTGTGCTCTGAGCACAGTCATTTGTCTCTTCAGTGGTGTGATCGCACCATGACAGCGGTGCGCGGCGGCCGCACCATCGATACATGGTCGCTGTTGGTTCCACACACATCGTTCCCGATCGCGTCGCTGTCGTCGGCGCGGGCATGGTCGGACTCGCCACCGCCTGGTTCCTCCAGGAGGCCGGCGTCGAGGTCACCGTGCTCGACCGCGAAGGCGTCGCCGCGGGCGCGTCCTGGGGCAACGCCGGCTGGCTGACGCCCGGCCTGGCCACCCCGCTGCCGGAACCGGCAGTCCTCAAGTACGGCGTCCGCGCGGTGCTGAGCCCGTCCTCACCGGTGTACGTTCCACCGACCGCGAGCCCGCGGCTACTCAAGTTCCTCACCGGCTTCGCTCGCAACAGCACCGCCGGACGCTGGAAGACCGCGATGGAGTCGCTGGTCCCGATCAACCGGCAGGCCCTGCCCGCGTTCGACTTCCTGGCCAAGGCCGGCGTCGAGGCGCAGACCTACGA
The DNA here is from genome assembly GCF_044458365.1 of Kribbella sp. NPDC050470. NCBI lineage: Bacteria > Bacillati > Actinomycetota > Actinomycetes > Propionibacteriales > Kribbellaceae > Kribbella > Kribbella sp. NPDC050470. The sequence continues at coordinate 40,590 of NZ_JBITHV010000019.1, forward strand.
GGCCAAGTCGTTCCTGGCCGCGTACCGCACCGAGGCCGAGCGCAGCGTGCTGCTCGAGGAGATCGAGCACATCCACGCGGCCGGCCAGGGCATCGAGTTCGAGGCGATCAGCGGTGACGACGCCCGTGAGATCGAGCCTTCGCTGTCGGACGAGATCGGGGCCGCGATCCGGTTGCACGGACAGCGGTTCATCAACCCGGGCGACTACGTGAAACTGCTGGCCGAGTCGGTCACCGCCCGTGGCGGGCAGATCATCAGCGGGGTCGACGTGCTGGACATCGTCGACGAGATCCGGGGGGTCCGCCTGGTCACCGGCGACGGTGAGACCGACCCGTTCGACGCCGTGGTGATGGCGACCGGCGCGTGGCTCGGGGACCTGTCCCGGCAGTTCGGGGTGAAGACCGTCGTACAGGCCGGGCGTGGGTACAGCTTCAGCGTGCCGATCGAGCACGTGCCGGCCGGCCCGGTCTACTTCCCGGCGCAGCGGATCGCCTGCACACCGCTCGGCGACCGGCTGCGGGTCGCCGGGATGATGGAGTTCCGCAAGCCCGACGCGAAGCTCGACCCGCGCCGGATCGACGCGATCGTCGAGGCGGCCCGGCCACTGCTGCGGGACGCCGACCTGGACGCGCGCACCGACGAGTGGGTCGGACCGCGGCCCTGCACCCCGGACGGCCTCCCGCTGATCGGCGCGACCGCGTCGCCGCGGGTGTTCGCCGCCGGCGGTCACGGCATGTGGGGCATCACGCTCGGCCCCATCACCGGACAGTTGCTGGCCGAGACCATCACCACCGGCCGCACCCCCAGCGAGTTGGCTCCGTTCGACCCGCTCCGCTGACGACAACGGGATGGACCCCGGAGCGGGCCCTGGCGATAGATCTCCTGCCCAGGGCCCGCTCCCGTCGTTTTGTCGGCGGTGGGTGACATCGTGGTCCTCCTCGACCTTACGAGGAGGACTTCTTCATGGTGCTGCGCTGGTACACCCTCGTCATCGACTGCCACGACGTGCGCAAGCAGGCCGCCTGGTGGGCCGAAGCGCTCGGCTGGAGGACGATCTACGAGACCGACGAGGAGTGCGTGAACATCCCCGGCTGGGTCGACGAGCAGGCCGTGCGCGACACCCCCTGGGAGCGGATCGGTCCCGGCATGACCTTCGTCCCCGTCCCCGAGGGCAAGGCCCTCAAGAACCGCCTCCACCTGGACCTCGCCCCGCACACCACCCAGGACCGCGACGCCGAGATCGCCCGCCTGGAGGGCCTGGGCGCGCGCCGCGCTGACGTCGGCCAACCCGAGGATGCCTCCTTCACGGTCCTCGCCGACCCCGAAGGCAACGAATTCTGCATCCTGAGCTCTCGCGCCACCTGACCGTTGCCGAACGTCGAGACTGAGCGCACCATCGGTCTCAACCTCAACAGTCAGGAGGCCGGGGGGATGCCAAACACGTACGACGGCCCGCCGACCGCGGCTCGCAACGCTCCACCGCAGTTCCAGCAGCGGGCTCCGATCGAGCGGCAGCGGAAGAGCAGTTGGCTCGATCAAGCACCGAGGACGCTGGATGTCGTCGCTCGGGCGGCTTGTCTGCTGGCGGGGGCGGCCTTGCTGGTCACGAGCATCGTCGCGCTCTTCGCGGACGTCGATCAGACGAGCCTGTTCGCCGTACTCGTCGCGGGTCTGCTGTTGCTGATCATGCCGACGATCGCCGATCGGATCCGGAAGCTCAGGCTCGGCCGGTTCGAGGTGCAGCTGGTCCGCCAGATCGCCGCGAGCGCCCGGGGCGCGGCCCAGACGCTGCAGCGGCTCGGCCTCGGCCGCGAGCTCGACGCCTACGCCACCGTGTACACCGAGTTGCGCGGACCGGAGCTCTCGGACGTCCGGGGGATGGTCCTCGACCGGATCGTCGACCGCGTGGCGGGCGCCGCCCGGGTCGAGAAGTTCGACAAGGACGAGGTCAGAACGATGTTCACCGAAGGCACGCCGGTCATGCGCGTGCTGGCGCTCGGCCTGATGGAGGGCGATCCGTCCTTGGTGGACGCTGCGGTGCTGCACGAGGCGGTGAGCCGATCCTCGAGCGCGAACGAGCAGTACCACGCGCTGAGGCTGGTCCGGGACCAGTGGAGCCGGTTGACGCCGCCCGAACGCTCCAACCTGCGGTCAGCGATCGAGGCGAGTTCTCAGATCGAGCCCGGAACGGCCCGGCACCGGCTGGCAGACGAAATCCGGATGCTCACCGTGTGAGCACCCGGATTCGTTCGACAGTGCTGTGTGCTGTCAGTGGCTGTGCGGCTCGCTGCCGTGCTCGGCCTCGTGGGCGGCGATCTGGGCGCGGACCTCTTCCATGTCGACCGCGCGGAGCTGGCCGATCAGATCCTCGAGGGCGGCGGCCGGGAGCGCGCCGGGCTGCGAGTACAGGACGACGCCGTCACGGACTGCCATCAGCGTCGGGATCGAGCGGATCTGGAACGCCTGGGCGAGCTCGACCTGCGCCTCGGTGTCGACCTTGCCGAACGTGATGTCCGAGTGCGTCTCGGACGACTTCTCGTACACCGGTCCGAACATCTTGCACGGGCCGCACCAATCGGCCCAGAAGTCCACCAGCACGAGGCCCTCGCCACTGACGACCTCGTTGAAGTTCTCCTGGGACAGCTCGACCGTTGCCACTACGACCTCCGAAGTTAGACGAATACAGCCTCTACAACACCAGGCCGGCCGCCGGTGTTCCCGTCCGGCTCGCGGGTCCGGCGTACAAGCGCTTGACCCTGACCGGAATGCGGATCGGCGAGTGTGACCTGGCACACGTCGAGGTCAGATCGGCATGTCCACGAAGGGTGACGAGTAGTCCTGCACCTCGTCGAGGATCGACGCGGCGTCCTCCGCACTGATGTCGGCCCGCTCCCGCTCGGCGATCACCATCTGCTGCAGCAACCGGGTCTCGCCGGCAGTGGCCAGGCCGGTGATCTCCGGGTGCCCATTGAGCAGCCACGCGGTCGCGGCCGTGATGTAGCGCTGCTCGTCGAACGGCCGGTACCAGGTGTCGTACGACTTCTCCTCGCCGTCCCGCCAGTTGCGCCGGGCAATCATCTTGATCGTCATCAGGGCCGCATCGGAAGCCTTCACCGTGTCCACGAGGGCCGCATAGTCGGCGGCGTACTGCGGATCCGTCGACAGCCGGTAGTTCAGCGGCGTCAGCACACTGTCGAAGTCGAAGCGGCGCAGGCCCTCGGTGTGCACGGCCGGCGCCTGCGCGGTGTGGCCGGTGATCCCGATCGCCCGGACCAGTCCTTCTTCCTTGGCGCGGACGGCTGCTTCGAGCGATCCGCCTTTGCCGGTGACGAGATCGAGGTTCTCCAGGTCGCACACGGCGTGCATCTGGATCAGATCGACATGGTCGGTCTGGAGCCGCTCGAGGGACCGGTTGATTTCGGACCAGGCCTCCTCGTAAGTCCGGCGGCCGGTCTTGGTCGCGAGGAAGATCCGGTCCCGGATCTCCGGCATCCGCGGACCGAGCCGGATCTCCGCGTCGCCGTAGTCGGCGGCGACGTCGAAGTGGTTGATGCCGGCGTCCAGGGCCTCCTGGATCGAGGCGTCGGCCCGATCCTGGTCGACCCCGCCGAGCGACGCGGCGCCGTAGATCAGTACCGAGCTCTCGTGGCCGAGTCTGCCCAGTCGGCGAGTTTCCATCCTGGTCCTCCAGGGGGTAGCAGGGTTACTGCGACCCTATGCCCGCCCCGGCGGGTTGACCCCTCGCCACGGGAGAGTTTTCCACAGGCTGGACGTATCGATCAGTTACTATGCGTGACTAGTTGATGCGCTCTTTACCATGTTGTTCGCACGGATCTTCGAACCTGTCCGCGGTGTGTGGCATGGTGTGCGCTGCCTGATCGACTTGATCGGGCATGAGAGAGGAGCTATGACGACCGTACCGAAGGTGTCACCCTTGCCCATTGAGGGTGACACTTCCCGCGAGCGGGGTAACAGTATGGCTGCGGGGAGCGATGGAGCATCCGGATCCTGGTCTCAGGCCTCCCGGAGGGCAGTTGCTTGCCGTATTGTCCCGGCTACTGTCCGCGTAACTGCTGTCTGAGGGGCGGGTAGCGATGAGTTGGTGGCGAACGTTGCTGAATCTGCCGCCAAAAGGTGAGCACTGGTCGGACCAGCGCCGCACAAAGAAGCCGGGCAAAGGACGCCCGTCGAACACCGCACCGGAGTGGTGGGACCACCCGGATGGCCCGGTGTCACCCACTCCTCGCCAGGCACAGGGCGTAGCCGCGCAGTACTCGGCTCCACAGCCGCACCCGCCGACCGGCGGAGTGATGGCTCCGCCTCGTCGTCCGTCCGCTCGTACGCCGGACAGCGCGCACCGCACACCCGAACGTCTGAAACAGCGCTCACCTCACGGTACGCACCCCGCACCCGGTCCGGTCCGGGAGCCGCTCGATCACGGACAGCCGCCGTGGTCGACGGAGCCCGAGTCGTCGTTCTCCACCTGGGCCCGGCGGTTCTTCCGCGGCCTGGTGGTCGTCGTGCTGCTGCTCGCCGCGATCAGCGGCATCCGCTCCTGGGTCGCGCCGAACCGCGCCCCGGAGACGGTCGTCAGCAACCAGAACAGCTTCCCGGTCGACGAGGCCCGTGCGGTCGCGACCAGGTACGCCGTTTCCTACCTGAACTGGGACGAGGCGAACCCGGACGCCCGGCCCAACCTGATCACCCTCGACCTGGCGGCCGGCCTGGACAGCCGGGCCGGGTGGAACGGCCGCGGGAAGCAGACCGCCGACACGGCGTACCCGGGAGAGGTGAAGGTCGACTCCGCCGGCGTCACCGCGGTGGTCGACGTACGTGTAGAGGTTCGGTCGTTCACCAAGCGCGGGCAGGCCTGGGTTGCCGGTCCGTACTCGTGGGAGCGGCTGTCCGTACCGGTCGCCCGGACGGCGTCGCGGGTGGTGGCCAGCGGGCCGCCGACGTTCGTGCCGGACGAGCGGGCCGCGCTGCCGGAGAACATGCCGGAGGCCGGCATCGCGGACGACGAGCTGACCGCGGCGACACTGAAGGACGCGGAGGCGTTCTTCAGCGCGTACGCGGAGTCCGACAACAAGGTATCGGCAGTGACCGCGCCGGGCTCGACCATCCGCAGTCTGAACGGCTCGGTGAAGTTGGCCGAGCTGAAGGACTGGCAGGTCTACACCGGCAACGACGACGAGCGGCGGGCGACCGCCGCCGTCACCTGGGACGGGGCGGGGGAGACCACCCTGGACCAGACGTACACGCTCACGCTGCGGCGGACAGTCGCCACGGACGGAGCACAGCGATGGCAAGTGGCTGCCGTCGGATGACACCAGCAACCCGCCGTCGGATGACCGAGGCAACAAGGGAGACACCGCAATGATGACGCACGAACTTGCCGCGAGCGTGGTTCAGCTCGCCGCGCCACTGGTCGACAGCAACGTCCCGACGGGCGCGGACTTCAAGGACTGGGTCCTGGTCATCGCGGGGAACATCTTCATCGCCATTCTCGTGCTGCGTGCCATCGGGCACTACTTCAAGCGCGAGTGGGGCGAGCTGTTCGGTCACATCGCGGCCGGGGTGCTGGTCGGAGGGCTGATCTACGCCAACAACCAGACCATCAACGTGCTCAAGGGCTTCTGGGGATTGCTGTCCGGAGGTAATTGATGCGCGTCGGCCGTACCCTGACCCACCACTTCGAGATCGAGACCCGGCAGTACGACCTGCTCGGCATCGACCTCGGAGAAGGCGCCCGGCGCCGGATGATCATCTTCGGAGCGGTCATCATCGTGCTCTGGGTCGCGCTGCTGATCCCGTTCATCGGGGTGCCGCAGAAGTCCACCGTCAGCCTGTACATCGTTCCGCCGTTCGTGATCACCGCGTTCGGCTGGCGACCCGGTAAGTTCCACGAACGCCGCCGCCGCGTGACCGAGTGGGCGCTGGCCGTCCGCTACGCGTTGCGCGCCCACCGCCCGATCATCGGTCTCGGCGCGCGGGCCGCCGACAAGACGGAGTACCTGCCATGGCGTGAGCGCGTCGCGACCCACAAGGTGGCCAACCTGGCGAAGGCCAGAGTGACGCCGGAGTGGGAACGCGAGGTCGTGGTGGAGCTGGATCCGAGGGTCCGCGCCGGCGCGGACATCACGGTGAACCAGCGGGCCCGCCTGCTCGGGGCGGATCACGTGCAGCGGGTCAGTCGCAGGACGTCGTCTGGGCTAGGCCGATCGGAGAGGAAGGGGCACGGATGAAGATCGCTGACAAGCTCCTGAACCTGGTGGGGGTCGGTCGTGAGCGCGGCCTGCCGCCACCTCGTCTTGTTGCCATCGCGGACGGCCTGCTCGTCACCGAGCGCAGCGCCGAGGCGTGGTTCCTGATCTCGGTGGCCAACACCGACCTCGCCACCGAGGCCGAGCAGGACGCGGCCCTCGACGCCGCGGTGAGCGCCGCCGCGACCATCCTCGGCGACCGCCTCAGCCACCTGAAGGTGGTCTGGGGACGCTCGACCGGCCAGGACTACATCGACAGCGTGACCGGCCACTACCGGCTCGGCGACCACGAGTCCTGGGCGCAGACCAGGGCCGACCGCATCGACGAGATGCGGATGCCGGAGCGGTACGTCGCCCTCGGCGTCCACCTGTCCGACCGCGACCCGCGCGCCACCGCCCAGGTCCGCGGCTCGATCAGCGACGCCCTCGGTACGACGTCCTGGCGCGTGAGCGCCCGTGAGCTGGCCCATCTCGACGAGCGGGTGCGCAAGCTCGCTCGCCAGCTGGGCTCGACCGTCTGGCGGGCGCACACCGCGCCGGCCGAGGTGATCTCCTGGCTGATCAGCCGCGAGATGCACCGCGGCGCCGTCGCCGCCCCGCGCCGTGGCCTCATCACCGGCGCGTCGCTGGCCCGGCTCACGTCCGGCCGGGTGGTGCCGTACACCGACCACCTGCGCATCTACGACACCCGCGGCCAGATCGCGGCGTACACGACCGTGCTCGCGATGACCGACTTCCCCGAGGAGCTCGAGACGCCGGGCGCGGGGGAGTGGCTGCGGACGCTGTCGGAGATCAAGGCGATCGACGACGACGGCGACGAGATCGACGTCACCGTGGAGGCATCCGTCCGGTTCCGGGTGCTGACCAAGAAGACCGCTCGGCACCTGGTCGACGAGACCCGCAAGAGCGCCAAGGAACAACGTAGGTCCGCCGCCAAGGGCACCGCGGAGGAGACCGCTGACGAGATCGTGGAGACCGAGCGCGTGATGCGCGAGGTCAAGCGCGACATCAACCGCAGCGGCCTGACCCTTGTCGAGGACCACCCCCGTCTGCTGGTCAGCGCGGACACCCGCGAGGACCTGGAGGCGTACGTCGACGCCGTCATCGCGCACTACGCCGACCGCGGCATCAGCGTCGCCGTCGGCGCGGACGAGCAGCGCGACCTTTGGCTGGAATCCTTGCCAGGCGACCAGTTGCGCGTTCCCGACCTCGGTCACGTCCGGGAGTCGACAGCCTTCTTCGGCTCCTGGTTCTGGGGTGGCGCGTCGATCGGCGACGCGACCGGCCCGGCCATCGGCTACCTGACCGGGTCGACGCCCGGTCTGGTGCGTTTCGACGCGGCCGCCGGTTCTGCTCTGGGTGACGCGACGACGACCCTGTTCCTCGGCCGTTCGGGTCGAGGCAAGACGACGGCCGCGATGCTCGGTGGTCTGGACTCGGCCTTCGCCGGCGCGTGGGTGCCGCTGCTCGACCTGAAGGGTGACGCGGCCGGCGTGTCCGCAGTCGCTGCGGAGTACGGCGTACCGACTGCTGTCGTCGAGATCACCGCACAGTTCTCCGGCGCTGCCGACCTGCTGCGCGTGCTGCCGGTCGACGACGCGTTGCTGCAGGCGCCTTCACAGCTGATGCTGCTGCTTCCGCCGCATCTGCGAGGTGCGGCTGAGGCTCCCGTCGTGGCCGCGACTCGTGCAGAAATCCAGTCGCCCGATCCGTCCTCGTGGGGCGTCATCCAGCGACTGTGCGCTTCTGACTCGGAGACGGTGCGGACTGTCGGCTTCGCACTGCGGGACCTCGTCGAGACCGGCCTCGGTTCGGTCGTCGCCGGTCCGCCGTCCGGCCTGTCCTCGCTGACCACCAACCCGGGCCTGTGGGTCGTGCAGATGCCTGGCCTGACCCTGCCCTCACCCGAGTCGGCGCCGGAGTCCTGGTCGCCGATCGAACGTGTCGGCATGGCCTGCCTGCGCGGCTGCCTCGCCTGGATGGTCCGTACGACGGGCCGCCGCGAGTTCCGTGGCCGCTCCAAGGTCGTCATCGTCCCCGAGGTCCACCTGCTCACGAAGACCCCGGACGGCGCGTCCTTCCTCGACTACATCGCCCGTGTCGGCCGTGCCCTCGGCGCGTCCCTAGTCCTCGACACGCAGGACCCCGCATCCATTCTGAAGCTGCCGGGCCTGGTCGAGCAGATCACCACCCTGTTCGCGTTCAGCCTGCGCTCCCGCGAGCAGGTCGACTCCCTGCTCGAACTGCTCGGCCGCCCGCAGACACCGCCGTACCAGACCCTTGTCCGCGGCATCAACACCGCCGCCAACGGCAAGAGCATCCGCCACGGCCACTGCATCATGCGCGACCGCTGGGACGAGGTAGCCACCGTCCAGATCGACATCCCCAGCCAGCAGGTGGCCGCCCTCCTCCGCACGACCCCCGAATCCGAGCACGCCACCGAACCGGCCCAGCCCGTCCTCCCGCCCGTCGAAGTCGACCCCTTCGCCGAAGACGAGGAAACCCCCCAACCTGCCGCCACCGCCACAGCCCAAGCCGAGGCCCACACCCAGGCCCCACCCCAGCCAGACCCGGCCTACGCCGAGCCGACTCCCAACGGCTCGCCGCACCCCGAGCCAACTCCCAACGGCTCGCCGCACCCCGAGCCGACTCCCAACGGCTCGCCGCACGCCGAGCCGACGTACACGGAGCCCACGCAGCCGATTCCGACGCAGCACCACTCCCAGCCTGCGCCGGAGCCGACGCCTGCCGAGCCCACGTACGCCGAGCCACCAGCACCCCCCGCCCCCGCGGTAGCCCAGCAAAACGGCCACCCCCCAACCCCCAACGGCCAAGACCACACCCACCCCCTCCGCTACGAGTCCCCCATCGGCCCCGACGAGGTCTACGACCAAGAAGCCGACGAAGCCGCCTACAACGAAGCCATGTACCCCGCCTACGGCGACAACGGCTCCCCGTCCCCCGACGACGACGCACAACGCCCCAGCTCCTCAAACAAGGAGCACGTCGCATGACCTGGTCACGCCGTCTCCGCACGGCCGTGACCACACTCACCATCTCCCTGATCGTCACCACTCAGCTCGCGCTGGCCGCAGATCCAGAACCGGGCCCGACAAGCCCGACCGGTTTCGGCGACCTGTTGCCGACACCGGACCTGACTCACGGCGACACGCGGACACTTTTCGAGCAGTACAGCCCGATGGCCTACGGGCTGGACTTCGAGCGCAGCATCCGCGATCCCATGGAAGCGGTCTTCAACGGCTACGCGCACATCGTGATGATGTACATCGTCGCGATCACACGGGGCGCAATCTCGGTTGGCTGGTGGCTCTTCTCGTTCACTGACGTCAAACCGCTCACAGACGCGACGTCAGCGACGATCGGAGCGACCAGCACGCAACTGGTCGGCTGGCTACTACCGTCTGCCTTGGCCTTCGGCGCGGTCGCCGCATACACGCAGCGCAAGACCAGCGGAAGCTCGTTGGGGCAACTGGCCTGGGTCTTCGTTGCAGGCGTGCTCAGCATCAGTTTTGCCCTCGCTCCGGCGACCTGGCTGCGTGGTGTCGACGGTGCGCGTCAGATGGGCGCAGGTGCGATCATGACGGCCTCCGCTGACGCGATGGGCCCGACCATGCAGAGCCCAATCGCGTGGCCTGAGCCCAGCTTTACCGGCACGCCAAGAGACACATTGCTGCGGAAGTCAGCCGACGCGAGTTGGCGCGGATTCGCAGTGACACCGTGGTGTATCGCCGAATTCGGTTCCCTGGAGGCGTGCGGACGGTACGGCAAGGGCATGCTTGACGCCGGGACGGACGTTGATGCGCGCAACAAGTACATCGACTCTGTGATAGCGCCGGCTGAAGGTGGCGATGATGCGCCGACGGTCAAGTGGGCGAAGGGCGAGAATGCCTTCGGCCGAATTGCCGTCGTCATGCTCGCGGCCATCGCCGCGACGTTGTTCGCGTTTCTCAATATCTCGTTGGCGTTTACAGCCCTGATGGCCTTCGTCGGCTGTCTGCTGCTCCTGGTCGTCGGGGTGTTCTTCGCCTGCCTTTGGATCATCCCGGGCCGGACTCGGCAGTGGGGACTCAACTGGTTCGAGGCCTTGGTCGGGCTCGTGCTGCAGTCGTTCTTGGCAATGCTCGTCTTCGGTACGGCGCTCACCCTCGTGACAGCCGTCTTCAGCTTGACCGGTGTACTCGGCTGGCTTCCTGTTTCAGGGCTCGCCATCGCCGTGCTGATCGCCGGATTCAGGCTACGAAGGCTGCTGGACAACCTGACCTCGATGATGCGACCTGGCTCCGGCAGCATCTTGTTGGGTGGTCTGGCTCGTCGTGGCGCGCTCAATGTGGCGAGGCGGATGTTCGGTTCCATCACGAGCCGGAGCGCGGCACCGTCGCTCACCGAGCGCAAGAGGGGCATGGCCCAGGAGGGCGCGAGCCCGCAACGCGTGACATCGGTCCGCGTGTATCGGCAGGCACCCGTGGTTGGTTCGTTGACTCGGGGAGCTGCGGCTAGTTCGCCGTATGAGCTTACGGCAGGGCCTGAGCGGCGGAAGTCGGATGCGGCAGGCGGCCCAGGAGGCTTCGGGCCTGGTGGGCAGCAAGCTGGTGCTGAGGGTGGCGCTGTGCGGACAGCAGGCGTGAGCGGGCCGGCCCGGAGCACGTCGGCCTTGAATCTCGCCCGCGCACGAGCGCAGTCCAAGGGCGAAGGCCGCCGTACGATCTCGATCTCGGCGGCCAACGTCGCGCAGGCCAGCAGTTCAGGGAACCGCGGCACCCCCGCAGAAGCCAAGAAGGCCCGTCATTCCCGCCGGCCAGCCCCAACCTCAGCCCCGGTCAGCGAGCCAAGGTACGAGCCAAGGGCATACACGCATTCGGCCAGCCTCCGCGAGGGGCCGCCCAAGGGTCGCCAGCGGCGTCGGGCGGCGACGGCTCCGCAGCCTCGCCGGTTCCGCGAGTACTCCGCCATCACGAAAGACGGCGTGACCATACACGTGCCGACGCGCAGGTGATCGCGGATGGCACGCAAGCACCGATCGACTGAGGACCGGCGGGAAGGCGCACGTCGCGCCTCGAGCCGGCACGCCCGCGAAACCGGCCCCGAGTACGACGAGTACGACGAGTACGGCGACTACGACGAGTACGACGACCGCGGAGAGCGCCGGCACCCGGACGCGCCGGACAGTTGGCGTTCGCTGATGAGCACGGACTACGACTACCCGGAGGAGATGCGCGACCTCCGTGGTCGCGATCGCCGTCGCGCGAAGAAGGAATGGCGGCGCGACGACCACGCGCAGCGGATGGCTTGGTTGCGCAACCAACGTCAGGCCGAGCCGACCAGCCCGGCCGTCATCGTCGCGCTGGTCATCCTGCTGGCGATCATCATCCTCGGCCTCGGTGGCGGCCTGCCGCGCCTGCTCGGCCAGGAAAGCTCCGACGACGGCGCTCCCGTCGGCCTGCTGACCCCGGGGCGTTCGGTGGTCCTGCCGACCGCGCCGTCGAGCACCCAACCGGGCCAAGGTACGTCCGAATCCACCCCTCCGCAGCTGACGACGCCGCCACCGCAAACCCAGCGCCCCGCGGCCGAAGCGACCGCGCTCGCCACCGACGTGGTCGGCACCTGGGCACGGACGTTCTACACGCGCGATCCGGCCGCGGAGTCGTACTCGGACCTGGTCGCCAAGTCGGCGCAGTACATGACGGCTGAGGTCGCGTCCAGCTTCACCTCGGCCGGCGATCCGACGTACGACGCACTGAAGAAGGACGGCGGGAAGTCGACAGTCGTCTCCGCACCGGTGAGCGCGCCACCGGACAACGCCGACGCGCCGGTCGACACGCCGGACCGAATCACCAGATTTGTCAAAGTCACTATCAACGTCACCGGAAAGAACGCTCAGCGATTCGACGTACCCCTGCTCGTCACGCTGGTGAATCAGAACAACCAATGGGTCATCAGCGAAGTGTCAGGCGGTACCGGGCCATGACCACGTCGGTGGAGGGCTGCGATGTTCGATGAGCGTGATCTCGGCAGGGGCATTTTCGCAGTCGCGAACCGGGGTGTGTTCGTCAAGGCCGCGGCGGCTTTGGCGGTGGTCGGGGTGGCGAGCCTGCTGATGCTCGCTCCGTTCGGCGGGACGGGCAAGCCGCAGGCGGCCTGCTTGCCGCTGGCGCCGGGACAGGCCGACAACCCGATGCCGAACGGTCCGCTGCGGGCTACCCAGATCGGCTGGGCGAAGATGATCGACGAGGTGGCCGTCCAGCGCGGGCTTCCCGGGCGGGCGACTCTGGTCGCGCTGATGACAGCCCTGGTGGAGTCGAATCTGCAGAACCTGACGTACGGCGATGCCGACTCGGTCGGACTCTTCCAACAGCGGCCCGGTGCGGGCTGGGGCGACGCTATCAAGATCACGTCGGACCCGGTGTACTCGATCAAAGCCTTCTTCGGTGGTAAGGACGAGCCAGAGCCCCCGGGCTTGGTGGACATCGACGGTTGGCCGTCGATGGCCCTCGGGGACGCGGCCCAGCGAGTGCAGGTGTCCGCGTTCCCCGAGCGCTACGCCACGCGCGAGGGCGAGGCGCGTCAGATCGCCGCACAGGCCGGCATCGACCTGACACGCCCCGGCAACCCGTACGCCGGCCGCGCAGGCACAGCGCCGTCCGGCGACATCGAAGGCGTTGACCAGGACAACGAGTGCGGCGGTGGGGACCTGATCTCTGGCAAGCCGGTCAACGGCGTGTGGCCGCCGGAGGAGCAGAGCGTCACCGACCCGACCGGCACCGGCGGCATGGTCACCCCGCGTACGGCGGCCTGGGTCGCCCAAGCCCGCCAGAACCTCGGCACCCTCAGCATGAGCTGCTGGGACGCACACCTCTGGAACCCGACCAGCGACCACCCCCGAGGCAAAGCCTGCGACGTCATGGTCGGCACGGACGCCCGAAAATCGTCCCCGGCCCGCGCCCGCGGCGACCAGATCGCCAACTGGGCCGTGAAGACCGCCGGCCAGACCGGCGTACGCTACGTCATCTGGTACGGCAAAATCTGGTCCGCCCGCCGAGGCACCTGGATCCCGTACAACGGCGGCGGCGTCTACAGCCCCACCGACGCCACCGGCGGCCACTACGACCACGTCCACGTGTCGCTGTACTGATGACAGATGTCTCCGTAGTCTGCCGCGTGTGGCTGAGGTGGCACAGGAAGTGAGAGCTCAATGACCAGCCCAGGCGACCCCAACGACCCCACCGGCCCCTGGACAACCGGCCCCTGGCAACCGACCAACCCCCCAGGCCCCCACCAAAACACACCCCCTTCCCCACAGTGGGGTCAGCTACCGCCCGGCGAACCAGCAGGCTCAGCTGGACAAGGCAGCCCTAGGCCCGGTGGCCGGGTTGAGGTATCTGCGGCGACGACTCTGCTCACAGCGGTCCCTTGGTTCTTCTGGAGTTTCGTCACGGTCTCCTGGATCGCCGGGATCATTGGTTTCGGCTACGGATGGATCCTGGTGGCTGTCTGGCTCGTCTCCGGAGCAGTCGTCTTCATCCAGCCGGTCGAAGAGTGGATCGCTCGCTATCTGTTCCGTCTGCGGAAGCCGACCCTGGTCGAGGAACAGCGGATCGCATCGGTCTGGCCACAACTGTCGAACCGTGCCGGCGTGGGCGACAGCAAGTACTCCGTGTGGGTCCAGGAGTCGGAGGACGCCAACGCAACGCCTACCCCTGGTCACATCGTCGCTGTGACGACCTGGTCGTTGTACAACCTCCCTGCACCGCACCTGGAGGGTGTACTGGCGCACGAACTCAGCCACCACCTCGGTGGACGCGCACTGCTGAGCCTGCTGAGCTTCTGGTACTCGATTCCGGCTCGCTGCGCGCTCATCGGCGTACGTGCCCTCGGACGTCTGATGAAGGCTGTCCCCGCCGTCGGGTGCCTCGTCATCGGCTTCCTGACGCTGGGGTATTTCGGGATCCTGCTGGCGGTGCTCACCTTCGACGACAGCCTGGTGCTGCCCATCCTGTTCCTGACCCCGTTTGTCGCGCCGCCGATCCTGGCGTGGCTCGGCCGTCGAGAGGTCATGCAGGCCGATCGCCGCGCCGCCGCGATGGGCTATGGCGCCACTATCGTGCAGGTCCTCTATGGCTGGCAGGTTCAGCATCAGAACATGCTTGGTCGCGAGGCGAACCGGCGTTCGCAGTTGATGTCGAGCACGCCGTCTCTCGGGGACCGCGTCCGTGCACTTGAGGGGCTTGCGCCCCCTGCTCAAGCGTGAGTAATCAAGAGACCGCGGTGCATGGAGTCGAGTCCAAAGATGCGCCGCGGTCTCGTCAGTATCGACGGTGTTAGCCGCAGCTCCACTGACCTGACGACCTTAGCGGGCATTGGGTCGATGGCCTCAGGTGACCTCGCGTCAAGCGGTGACTCGGATGACTTCGTGGGTGGCGTCTGGGGAGGTGAAGGTTAGGAGGTTGTGGGCTTCGGATTCTAGGGAGGCCCAGGTTTGGGGGGTGAGTTTGGTGATGGGCTGGATTTCCAGGGTGGCTTGGGTTTTGGTGGTTTTGGTTTGTTTCCAGAGGGCGGTGGCTTGGCCGTTGTGGAGGGTGGAGCCTCGGGTCAGGACCTCTTGGAGGGTTAGGGACTTGCGGGTTGCGGTGTCTATCCAGCGGGAGCGGTCGGCGTGGGAGAGGAGGAGGTTGTCGTACTCGGGGAGGAAGCGGGTCGGGACCTCGGTGTGTTCGTCGGGGAGGGTGATGTCGGGGAGGTCGTAGAGGGTGCGGCCGGACTCGGCGTCGGTGTAGGTGCGGAGGTCCAGGCGGTCGAAGACCTCGGACAGGCGGGTGAGGCCGGACCAGGTCTGGGCGTCTGCGACGGAGGCGGGGCCGTAGGCGGCGAGGTAGCGCCGCACCAGGTCGTCGACGGACGGGTTGGGGTTGACGGGGGAGCCGAGCCAGAGGTCGGCGGTGGACATCGCGGGGTTGCCGCCCTTGCCCCAGATGCCGCGGGGCGGGGTTTGGATGGTGGGGAGCAGGCAGCGTACGGCGTGGGCGAGTGCGGCCGGCTCGCGGTCCGGCCAGAGCGGACCGAGGTGTTCGCGGAGTTGCACGGCGGTCGCGGGGCCCTCGGCCATGCGTTCGATGCCGGCCTTCAGTACGGCGTCGATGTCGAGACCCTCGAGCCGATGACGCCCGTACGTCATGTTCTGGAACACCTCGCGCTCGAGCCGCGGCTGCGTCACCGCGCGGAACGCGAGGAAGTCCCGGCTCGACATCAGGTGGATCGTTGCCCGCATCATCGAACCGCGGACTGCCTCGCGGCTCTCGAGCAGCCCGGCGAGTTCGGCGGGGTCGAAGTTGTTCAAGCGGGTCCAAAGGCCGACGTACGGCGCGAGTGGCGACTGGGCCTGCATGCCGACGAGGTGCTCGATCGTCTCCAGCGCGGTCGCGTCGCGGCGCTCGATCAGCCACTGGCGGTGCAGGGTGGCGCGGTTCTGGGCTTGCAGGCTCAACTTCGACATGGCTGATCCTCTCCTGGTTTACGGATCAAACGCTAGGAGAGGAAGAGGCCAGGATCGGTCCTCTACTGAGAACCGGAGTCAGGCCTCTCGGGTCCGGCTGAAGGTGGCGAGGCGGGCGTTGTAGGCGCGGCGGGCGGCGTCGTCGACGGTTAGGCCGCGGTCGTCGCCGGCCAGGCGGCGGGCGAGGGCCATGGCTGACGACGGGACGAGTCCGTCGAGAACCTTCCAGCCGCCTAGCCAGCGCGGGACTGTCAGCTCTGCCTGTCGGGTTCGGCAGGTGCGCAGTACGGCGGCTGCGACGTCTTCCGGGTCGACTGTCGGCAATAGACCGCCGAGGCGGACGCCGGAGGACAGGGAGGTGCGTACGGCGCTGGGCAGTACGGCGCTCGCGGTCACGCCGGTGCCGTGGAGCTCACGGCGTACGGCGGCGGTCAGGCCGACGGCGGCGTACTTCGACGCGTTGTAGACCGCCATCCCGGGGAACGGGATCTTGCCGGCCATCGAGGCGATGTTCACGACGTGGCCGTTGCCGCGGGCAATCATGCTGGGGAGGACCAGGCGCATGCCGTGGATCAGGCCCCAGACGTTCACGTCGAGGGTGGTGCGGCTGAGCTCGTCGGGTTCGTCGAGGAACCGGCCGAGTGGCATCACGCCGGCGTTGTTCACCAGGATGTCGATCCGCCCACTGTCGGCAATCACATTGTCAACAAAAGACACGAAGGAGTCGCGGGAGGTCACGTCGAGAAACCAGGGCCCGTGGATGCAGCCACTGGAGAGCTCGGCGCAATCGGTGGAGTGTGTGCCGGGTCGTGGGGCGGTGGGATCGGTGGCCGGGTGTGGTGGGGCGGGGATTGCGCGGGTGTGGGTGGGGGATTGGGGCGTGGTGGGGTGGGGTGGCGGGTTGTTGAGGCGAGGGGAGTTGTCGGGGTTGTCGGGTGTTGTGGGGGCGTCGAGGTCGCCGGTGTAGACGATGGCGCCTGCGGTGGCGAAGGCTTGGGCTGTGGCTAGGCCTATGCCTCGGGTGGCGCCGGTGATTACTACTACCGCGTTGGTTAGAGGGAGAGGTTTCATCGGGCTGGCTCCAAGGGGGCGGTGATGGTGTAGGCGGTGGGGTCGAAGTGGGAGACGCGAGTGCGTAGGCGGGCGCTGGACCAGGGCCAGCTGAAGCTGTTGCGGCCGTTGGTGTCGTGGTAGTAGCTGGCGCAGCCACCGGTTTCGTAGACGGTGCCGGTCAAGGCGGACTGGACTTCCGAGAGGAAGGCGGCCTGCACCTCCGCGCGTACGTCGAGAGTCGACCAGCCGCGGTAGATCAGCGAAGACACGGCGGCGAGCACATGGTCGAGTTGGGCTTCCAGGATCATGAAGGCCGACGTGTGGCCGGTGCCCAGGTTCGGCCCGAGCAGGTTGAACAGATTCGGAAAGCCGGAGACCGCAGTCCCCAGGTAGGCCTGCGGCGACCCCTTCCAGTGATCGGCGAGGCTGAGCCCGGAACCGTCGAAGACCTTGGAAGCAACCGGCAGATCGAGGATCCGGAAACCGGTGCCGAGCACAACCACATCGGCCTCGACCCGAGTCCCGTCCGCGCCGACGACGTACCGACCGTCGAACCCGGCCACCGCGGTCGGATGTACCGACACGTTGCTCTGGGCAAGCGCCGGGTAGTAAGTGTTCGACATCAGCAGTCGCTTGCACCCGAGCCTGTACGACGGAGTGAGTGCCGCCCGCAACGACGCCGACCGCACCGAACGACGCAGATGCAGCAACCCCACCTGCTGCACCGCCCGCATGATCCACGGATGCCGGAATCCGAGCCCCAGCGCCTCCATCCCCAAGTACTCGGCCCGCCGCAGCAACCGCTGCAACACCGGGAACCGCCGAAACGCCCACCGCTCCACGCCCGGCACATGATGATCCGGCTTCGGCAACACCCACTGCGCGGTCCGTTGAAAGACGTGCAGAGATTCGACCTCCGGCTGGATCGCCGGAATGAACTGCACGGCCGACGCACCCGTGCCGATGACGGCAACCCGCTTGCCGGCCAACGAGACCGAGCGATCCCACCGTGAGGAGTGGAAGACCGGCCCGGAGAAGCTTCCCGGGATCGACGGCATCAACGGCTCGTGCCATGGACCCGTGGCCGTGATCAGGATCCGCGCCTCGAACGGTCCGGTCGAGGTCTGCAGTGACCAGAGGGTGCGATCCGGATCCCAGGATGCGCGCACCAGTTCGACGCCGAATCGCAGATGCGGCAGCACGCCGTACCGCGATGCTGTGTCGGCGAGGTATTGCCGGATCTCCGCCTGCCCCGCGAACGCCCGAGTCCACGAAGGATTCGGCGCAAACGAGTACGAGTACAAGGCCGACGGCACATCGCACGCACAACCCGGATAGGTGTTGTCCCGCCAGGTCCCACCCAGCGACGACGCCTTCTCCAGTACGACGAAGTCCGTGATCCCCGCCTGCCTCAACCGAATCGCCGCGCCGAGCCCGGAAGCCCCGGCGCCGACCACGACGACATCCAGAACGTCAGCCATCAGTTCACCTCCAGAAACCGACGGTATCCGAATACCAAGGGAATGCCAATACCGCAGGCACTAGAGTCGGACCATGCCGAGAATTACCCGCGCGGAGAGCCAGGCGCGGACCCGCGAGACCCTGGTGGCGACCGCGACCGAGCTGTTCCTGCGGGACGGGTACGGCGCGACGTCGCTGGAGAAGGTCGCGGACGAGGCCGGCTACTCCAAGGGCGCGGTCTACTCGAACTTCCGCAACAAGGACGAGCTCTGCCTGGCCGTGGTCGACGCGATCCGCGCTGACCAGGCGCACCGGATGGCGGTCGCGCTGGAAGGGGCCGCCACGCTCGAGGCTATGCTCACGTCGTTCCAGCGCTGGGCCGAGGCCACCATCGGCGACCAGGCCTGGACCGTCTTCGAGGTCGAGTTCGCGACCCGGGCCCGCCAGGACGACGTCGTACGGCGGGAGCTCGCGCAGCGGAACGCGCAGATCCGGGACGCGGTCACCGTCCTCCTCGAGGAACACGCGAAGGAGTTCGGCATCACGCTGCCGATGCCGGCGGCGGACTGCGCCACCGCGCTGCTCAGCCTCGGCGTCGGGCTGGGCGTCCAGCGCGCGATCGACCCCGACGTCGGCGTCTCGGTGCTTCCCAACGTCATCCGCCTGCTGGCAGGTGGCTGATTTCCCTTGCGACCCCGAACTTCTGCTTCCCAGCGGCCGGCGGGAGAACTAGGGTTCGACGGACCGTAGTTGTTGTGTTACGCAACTCGTCTACCTAGGAGGGGAACACATGGCGAAACGCGTGATCGCGGTCGTCACTGCCGGTCTGGCCACCGTCTCGATGGGGATGTCGTTCACCAGCGCTGCGGGGGCGGCGCCGGAGGCAAAGCCGGTGAACGACCTCGAGCTGATCAAGACCAAGACCTCGCTGCTCGGCAAGCACTACTGGTACCAGCAGACGTTCAAGGGCCTGCCGGTCGTCAACGGGTACTACGCCAAGCACGTGACCACATCCGGCGGCGTCCAGATCGCCGACGGGCGCGACGCCGTACCGGCGAACCTGGACGTGACCGCCAAGGTGCCGTCGGCAACGGCTACGAAGTCCGCCAACGCGGCGGTCAGCGCCCGCGCTGCCCGGGCCCGGATCGCCGGGCCGGAGAAGGACGTCACGCCGGCTCCGGCGGCGACCGACGGCGCCGCTCAGCTTGCCGTCGTCGGCGGCCCGGACGCGCGACTCGTCTGGAACGTCACCAGCCGGTCGGCGCAGGGCGTCACCCGCTCACTCGTCGACGCGAAGTCCGGTGCCGTGGTCGAGTCGAAGGTGATCAGTGACCACGCCGACGGTCGCGGCATCGTGTTCGACCCGAACCCGGTGGTCAGCGAGCGGGACGAGAAGCTGACCGACCAGGACGACGCCAACACCGACGAGCTGTTCCCGGCGCACAAGAGCGTGATCCTGCGCAACCTGGCCGGCAACGGCAAGCTCGAGGGAACCTACGTCACCATCGTGAAGGCCAAGGGCGGACTGGCCGAGAGCGCGAACAACCAGTTCCTGTACTACCGCGACGACGACCGGTTCGAGCAGGTGATGGCGTACTACCAGGTCAACCAGACCCAGGAGTACATCCACAGCCTCGGCTTCACCGAGGTGAACAACGAGTCGCAGGACTTCGAGATCAACACCTACAACGGCGACAACTCGTTCTACGACCCGTCGAAGGACGTCATCACGATGGGCGAGGGGGGTGTCGACGACGGCGAGGACGCCGAGGTGATCTGGCACGAGTACGGTCACGCGATCCAGGACGACGTCGTTCCCGGGTACGGCGAGTCGCTGCAGGCCGGCGCGATCGGTGAGGGCTTCGGCGACTACTGGGCCGTCACGATGTCGGTGCCGGTGAGCCGGAACTTCGACCTGCCGTGCGTGATGGACTGGGACGCCACGTCGTACACGACCACCGAGCCGCACTGCCTGCGCCGTACCGACACCGGCAAGACCACCGACGACATCGTCGGCCAGGTGCACGACGACGGTGAGATCTGGTCGAACGCGCTGTGGGACATCCACAAGGCGCTCGGCCGGACCAAGGCCAACAAGGTGATCCTCGAGGGCACGTTCTTCTACGCGCCGGACACGTCGTTCGCCGACGCCGCCCGGGTCACCGTCCAGGCCGCTCGGCTGCTCTACGGCAAGGCCACGGCCGCCAAGGTGACCGAAGCCTTCCAGGCCCGCAAGATCCTCTGACCGACACCAGGTTGTGCGCCCACCGCTACTGTGGGCGCATGACCTGGAGTACGACGGACATCCCTGACCTGACCGGACGGCGCGCACTCGTCACCGGCGCCACCAGCGGACTCGGCTACGAGACGGCGCTCGAGTTGCTCAGGCACGGCGCCGAGGTGCTGATCGCGGCGCGCAACCCGGAGAAGGCGGCCCGGAGCGCCGCCGACCTCAAGCAGGCGTCAGGCCGGGAGCCGATCGTCGTCGAGCTCGATCTCGCCGATCTGACGAGTGTGGAGAAGGCGGCCGACCAGGTCGCGAAGACCTACGACAAGCTCGACCTGCTGGTGAACAACGCCGGCGTGATGGCGACGCCGTACCGGCAGACAGCCGATGGGTTCGAGCTTCAGATCGGCACCAACCACCTGGGCCACTTCGCCCTGACCGGGCGGCTGCTCCCGTTGTTGCTCAAGGCCCCTTCCAGCCGGGTGGTGACCGTCAGCTCGTTCATGCACAAGACGGTGCGCGCCATCCACGAGGCCGACTTCCGGCGACCCGAGCAGGGCTACTCGAAGTGGGTCGCCTACGGGAAGTCCAAGCTCGCCAACGTGCTGTTCATGCTAGAGCTCGACCGCCGGGTGCGGGCGGCCGGGACCAACCTGCTCAGCGCCGGAGCGCACCCCGGCTACGCGTCCACGCATCTCCAGACGCATGGCCCGAAGCTGGCCGGGCGGTCCTTCGAGGCGAGGATCTGGACGGGCATCAACAAGCTCGTCGCGCAGCCCGCGGCCGCCGGCGCCTGGCCGAGCCTGTACGCCGCGACCAACCCGGATCTCCGGCCCGGGTCGTACGTCGGGCCCGGCTTCCTGGAGTACCGCGGGAAGCCGGCGATCGTGCTGCCGACCCGGACCGCACAGGATCCGGCGCTGGCCGAGCGGCTGTGGACCTGGTCTGTCGAGGCGACCGGAGTGGATCCGGTACTCACCGTGCTGAGGTAGTGACACAGCGGCAGATTTGTGGCTACTCTCCGGTAATCCCGAGCCGGAGGTCGTCCCGTGCGCAGAATCGCAGCCGCCCTTGCGGTCGTCCTGGCCTTTATCACGATCGGCCCGGCGGTCGGCGCCGAGGCGGATCAGGCCGGCTTCAGCACGTCGTACCAGCGCATCCCCGGCGCGGGTGGGATCGAGATCGGCGCGGTTGTGCTCACGCCGACCGGTCAGGGGGACGGCCCGTTCCCGCTGGTCGTGATGCCGTCCAGTTGGGGTGTCCCGAACGTCGAGTACGTCGGCCAGGGCGCCAAGCTGGCCAAGTCCGGCTTCCAGGTCATCTCGTACTCGAGCCGCGGATTCTGGGACACCGGCGGCGGCATCGACATCGCCGGTCCGCCGACCGTCGCCGACGTCAGCGAGGTGATCGACTGGGCGGACGAGCACACGCCGTCCGACACCAGCCGGGTCGCGGCCGTCGGGATCTCGTACGGCGCCGGCACCTCACTGCTCGCCAGCGCGCAGGACCCGCGGATCAAGGCGGTCGGCGCGATGAGCGGCTGGGCGGACCTGATCGCCTCACTCGACCCCAACGAGACCGTCGCGCTCCAGTCCGTCGCCGGCCTGCTTGCCTTGGGCAACGTGACCGGCCGGCCGGGACCGGAGATGGCGTCGCTGCAGGCGAAGTTCATCAGCGGGAACTTCGACGGCGCGATCGCCGAGGCCAAGCAACTCGCGCCGGTCCGGTCCGCGGCGACCATGGTCGACCGGATCAACGCCAACCGGCCGGCCGTGTTCCTGGCCAACGCGTTCGAGGACTCGATCTTCCCGCCGACGCAGTACACCAACTTCTTCACCCGGCTGACCGGGCCGAAGCGGCTGCTCCTGGCCCACGGGGACCACGCCACGCCCGAGGCGTCGGGTGCGATCGGCCTGCCGAACGAGACCTGGGACGTGCTGGCCGCCTGGCTGCACCACTACCTGACCGGCGTCGACAACGGGGCCGACGACGAGGCTCCGGTTCAGCTGAAGTCGCAGCGCGGAGTCTGGCGCGGCTACTCGAGCTGGGCGGCCGTCGGGCAGGCGCGTACGTCGTACCTCACCAAGCCGATCGGGTTGTCGCGGACCGGTGCGATGCAGACGCAGGCGTCGACGGGCTGGAGCAACGGAATCGGGGCGGGTGTGCCGACGATTGCCGACAGTGGCGTGGCGCTCGTTTCCGGCGCTCTGCAAGGGCTGCTGTCGATTCCGACTGGTGTGGTGACGCCGTTGGTGGATCGGTCGTTTGCGGGCGCGTGGTCCGGCCCGGTCTACACCAGTGACGCCGTCATCAACGGTGCGCCGAAGCTGCATCTGACGGTGCAGCCGTCTGGTGCTGACACGTCGCTGTTCGCCTATCTGTACGACGTTGACGCGCTCGGCATCGGCTCTTTGATCGCGCACAAACCGTTCACCTTGCGTGGAGCGACGCCCGGCAAGGCGGTGCCGATCGATCTTCGGCTGGAGGCGACGAGTTGGGAGGTGCCGGCCGGTCATCACCTCGTCCTGGTGGTCGACACGGTCGATCCGCGGTACCTCGGCCGGAGCGTGATCGGCAAGACCGTCACGTTCAGCTCGCCGGCCGGCGACCCGTCCTCGCTCACCATCCCGGTGGCATGACGACCCTCACCCGCCGGGGGTTCCTCGCCGGGCACACCCGGGCCGGACGGCATCCACTTCTACCCGCTCGACGGAACCACGGAAGATGCCGTCGGCAACAACGACGCCACCCTCGTGGGTGGAGCGATCTTTGCCCCAGGCAAGAATGGTCAGGCGTTGCGCTGAACGGTTCCGGCCAGTACGTCGACACCGGCGCCGCGCTGCTCTACACCAACGGCAACTACTCGGCCGCCGCCTGGGTGAAGCTGAACAAGGCCGACGGTTCGTACCAGACCGTGGTCAGCCAGGACGGCGACCACGACAGCGCCTTCTTCCTGCAGTACTCCGGCCAGGATCAGCGGTTCGCGATGAGCTTCTCGGGCGTGCGCGCACTCTCCCCGACGAAGCCGAACCCGGATCAGTGGTATCACCTGACCGGCGTACGGGACGTCGTGAAGGGTGAGCTCAAGCTCTACGTGGACGGTCAACTGGTGGCCACGAAGGCCGCGTGCAGCCTGGATGCGACGTCGACCGGGAACACGGTGATCGGGCGGGCCAAGTTCGGCGGCAACCAGGTCGACCACCTGGACGGCACGGTCGACCAGGTGCATGTTTACGACCGGGCGCTCACCGATGCGGAGGTGCGAACACTCTACGAGTCCGGCCGCTGACCAACTCCCCACGTTCGGGATGCGAACATCGCTCGCAACCCCGATGCTGGTAGTGGTCGTGGAGGGAGGTGACGGTGCGATGGCTGCTCCCAGTCACGCTCTCACGCCTCTTGCGATGAGCAAGTTCCGGCCACCCCGGTTCGGGCTCGGTGGTTCGCGACTCGGCGAGCCGCTGGGCCCGGACGGGGACGCGAAGGCGGTCGCCACCATCGACGCGGCGTACCAGGCCGGCATCCGGTTCTTCGACACCTCACCGGCGTACGGCGTCGCCGAGCAGCGACTCGGTACGGCGTTGCAGCGCCGTCCCCGTGGCCAGTTCCTGGTCTCGACGAAGGTGGTCGGCGACGCCCGGGAGTCGGTGAAGGCGAGCATGGAGCGACTCGGGCTCGCGGTCGACCTGGCGTTCATCCAGGATCTGGCCACGGTCGGGACGACGTACCCGGAGCTGGACGAGTTGCGCCGCGACGGCGTGATCAAGGCGATCGGTGTCGCGTCGGGCGACTGGCGACAGCTCGACGAGATCGTTCGCGACGTCGAGCTGGACGCGGTCCTGCTGGCCGGGCAGTACTCCCTGCTCGACCAGTCCGCGCGGCCGCTGATCGATCGTTGCCTCGCGCGCCGGGTGTCGGTGATCGTGTCCGGCATCCTCACGCCGCAGATCCTGCAGACCGAGCAGTCGAGTGACCCGGCAACGATCCGCGCGCGCCGCATCTCCGCGGTCTGCGAACGGTACGGCGTCTCGCTGCCACAGGCCGCACTCGCCTATCCCACCAGGCATTCCGCCGTCACGTCGGTACTCATCGCGGCGGCCAGCGCGGCCGAGATCCGCGCCGACGCAGCCCTCGTCCGGCGGCCCGTGCCGGCCACCCTGTGGCGCGATCCCGACTTGGTGCGATTGATATCCTGACCTGGAGGAGCCGCGATCTGCGGCTCCCCGGACGAGTGGCGTCGTACCCGGTCCACGACAAGACGGCGCCCGCCCCCGGGAGGGGGTATTCCGATGCATGCCATTGACATCGTCGAGATCGCCGGTGCGCTGACAATCCTGACCGCCTTCGCGGCTGCCCAGGCCGGATGGTTGCGGCAGCGCACCACGTCGTACCAACTGCTGAACCTGGTCGGCTCCGCCGTCCTCGCGGTGATCGCCGCCGTCGAGTCGTCCTGGGGCTTCCTGCTGCTGGAAGGCACCTGGGCCGTGATCAGCCTGATCGGCCTGCTGAGCCTGACCCGCACCCGGGAGTCGACGAGCTAGAACCTGTCGCCCGGGTCGCCGGTGCCGGGGCTGCCGCTCGTGCTGGGCAGCGTCGTCGGGATGCCGCTGGTCGGGCTCCCCGGCGTCGGGCTGGGACCGGTGGTCGGCGTCGGCCCGGTGGTCGGCGCCGGCGGCGGCGTGGTCGGGGTGACTGTGACCGTCGACGTGTTGGTCGGGGTCGGGATGACCGGCTCCGGCTCGAGCGGCTCGGCGTTCCGGAACAGCAGCCAGGCCAGCAGGACGGCCAGCGCCATCACGACCGCCATCGCGATCAGGGACAGGATGAGCGCCCACCGCGACGCCGCCCGCAACGCGCTCGGCCACGGCAATGGCCAGATCCGGAAAAGGCCCGGACGCCGGCGGCCTTCCCAGTAGTGCAGGAAGTCGGGTCCCCGGAACGGCCCGAGGTGCGGGATCCGGTCCATCAGTACGGCGGACAGCACTTCCTCACCGCGTCGCTCGGCGATCAGCCGCTCGTCCGAGGCCGCGCTGGACCCGTCGGCCACCCGGATCGGCCCGATCGCGACCCACAGCGCCAGGTCGTCGTCGTCACTGTCGTTGTGCGCCAGGACGGCCTCGCCCGGCAGGTCGTCGACCGCGGTGACGAACCGGTCCCGGGCCGCGGCGTCGTCGGCCGAGCCCTCGGTCATCATCGCCACGACCGCGTCCACGCCGGTCTCGTCGCTGGCGGCGTACAGGTAACCCGCTGCGTTCGCCCCGAGCCGCCCGCGCAGCCAGAACGCGCCCACCCGGGGCGGGTCCTCCGGCAGCAGCGGCAGCGCGTCCGGAATCGCCCGGGCAGGTGCCTGCTCCGGCGCATCCGCCGGCCGCACCTCGGTGGGGGATTCGGTCGCAGTCATCACCCCCAATCCCACCACATCCCTGGTAGCACTGTCGCCACACCCGGATTCCGGACGGACGGCCCCGCTGACCGCCGTGCTCACCCGGCGTGACGACAGGCCGCTCGGCGGGTACCGACTTGAGTGGGCGGGGAGGATAGGGATGGACCTGGTGGGCCCAGCGCCCGGGGGACCCGGGGATCTGATGGAATGGCCGGTGTTGTGAGTGCGCCGGGCGACGGCGCGGCGTTGACAAGGTCCGAGGCGGACCCCGGAAGGACAGGCATGACCGAAACCACTGTGCCGGCTGGATCGGTGGCCCAGCAGTCCCGGCTGATCGGCGAGGCGATCAGCGAGGTCAAGCGGGTGATCGTCGGCCAGGAGCACATGGTCGAGACGCTGATGGTCTCACTGCTCGCGAAGGGTCACTGCCTGCTCGAGGGTGTCCCCGGTGTCGCCAAGACGCTCGCGGTGCGGACCTTCGCCTCGGTGGTCGGCGGCACCTTCGCCCGGATCCAGTTCACCCCCGACCTGGTCCCGTCCGACATCGTCGGCACCCGGATCTACCGGCAGACCCGGGAGACGTTCGACATCGAGCTCGGCCCGACGTTCGTGAACTTCGTCCTCGCCGACGAGGTGAACCGGGCCCCGGCCAAGGTGCAGTCGGCGATGCTGGAGCTGATGGCCGAGCGGCAGGTGTCGATCGGCGGCCAGACCTTCCCGATGCCGAAGCCGTTCATCGTGATCGCCACCCAGAACCCGATCGAGTCCGAGGGCGTCTACCCGCTGCCGGAGGCGCAGCGGGACCGGTTCCTGGTCAAGATCGACGTGCCGCACCCGCGCGGGCACGAGGAGTTCGAGATCCTGCGCCGGATGAGCGTGGACCCGCCGGAGCCGCGGCAGGTGCTGAAGCCCGAGACGATCCTGGAGCTGCAGCGGTCGGCCGAGCAGGTCTTCGTGCACAACCTGGTCGCGGAGTACGCGGTCCGCCTGGTGATGGCGACCCGGACGCCGTCCGACTTCCACCTGCCCGACCTGGAGCCGATCATCGAGCTCGGCGTCAGCCCGCGGGCGACCCTCGGCCTGATCTCGGCCGGCCGGGCGCTGGCGCTGATCCACGGCCGCGACTACCTGCTGCCGAGTGACATCCAGACCGTCGCGCTGGACGTGATGGGTCACCGCCTCGGCCTGACCTTCGACGCGGTGGCCGACAACATCGACCCGCGCGCCGTGATCGAGCGGATCCTCGCCACCGTCCCGCCGCCGCAGCCGGTCTGGCGCGACGGCACCGACGGCTCCGGCCGCCCGGAGTTTGTGTAGTGCCCAACCGACCGGACCCGCGGGCTGCGATGACGATCTCGCAGCTCGCTCCCGAGCGCGCACTGCGGCGGCTCGAGCTGACCGTCGTACGGCGCCTTGAAGGGTATCTGCACGGTGAGCACCTGGGGCTGCTGCCCGGTCCCGGCACCGAGCTGGCCGAAGCGCGTGAGTACCAGGTCGGCGACGACGTACGGCGGATGGACTGGGCGGTGACCGCGCGGACGACGGTTCCGCACGTGCGGGACCTGATCGCGGACCGTGAGCTGGAGACGTGGGCCCTGGTCGACCTGTCGGCCTCGATGGACTTCGGTACGTCGCAACTCGAGAAGCGCGAGCTGGCGGTCGCAGCCGTGGCGACGGTCGGGTTCCTCACGCACCGTCTGGGTGACCGCTTCGGCGGGCTGATGTTGCGTGACTCGGCGCTGCGCCGGTGGCCGGCGCGGTCTGGGCGACTGGCCCTGTACGGGCTGCTTCGGGCGCTGCTGGCCGAGCAGGTGAACGGCGACCAGGAGGCGCACCGCAGCGACTTGACAGCGGCGCTGGAGTCGATGGCCCGCACCCAGCGCAAGCGTGGACTCCGGGTGATCGTGTCCGACTTCCTGACGCCGGAGGACAGCGAGATCGACGCCCGGATGGAGCCGTCCTGGGAGCGCGCGATGCGCAAGCTCACCGCGCAGCACCAGGTGCTCGCGGTCGAGATCGTGGACCCGCGCGAGCTGGAGATGCCGAACATCGGCGTCGTGCTGGTCGGCGACCCCGAGACCGGTGCGGTGCGCGAAATCGACACTCGGCGGCGCAAGGTCCGCGAGGCGTTCGCGACCGCCGCGCTGGCGCAACGGGAACGAACCAGGACCGCTTTGCGTAGGGTAGGTGCGGGGCACTTGGTTCTCAGGACCGATCGGGACTGGGTCGCCGACACTGTGCGATTCGTGCTCGCCTACCGGCGGGTGGCGCCGCGCCTGCACCAACCGCCGAAGGGAGTGTCTCGCTGATGGAGTTCCTGTCTCCCGGGCGGCTGTGGTTCCTGCTGATCATCCCGGTCGTCGTCGCCGGCTACATCTTCCTGCAGCACCGCCGGGCGCAGTACGCGCTGCGGTTCACCAACATCGCGCTGCTCGACCGGGTCGCGCCGCGGCGTCCGCAGTGGCGCCGGCACCTGGCCGTCGTGCTCGCGCTGCTGGCGGCGCTCTCCTGCATCGTGGCGTTCGCGCAGCCCAAGGACGAGGTGAAGGTGCCGCGCGAGCGGGCCACCATCGTGGTCGCGATCGACGTGTCGCTGTCGATGATGGCCACCGACATCGAGCCGAACCGGCTGGAGGCGGCGAAGAAGTCGGCGAAGAACTTCATCAACCAACTGCCGGGCAAGTTCAACGTGGCCCTGGTCAACTTCGCCGGTACGGCGTCGATCATCGTGCCGCCGACCACCGACCGGGCCACCGTGCTGCGCTCCGTGGACGGGCTGGAGCTGGCCGAGTCGACCGCCACCGGCGAGGGCATCTTCACCTCGCTGCAGGCGCTCACCCAGGTCCCGCCGGACCCGGACCACCCGAACGACCCGGCTCCGGCGCGCGTCGTGCTGCTGTCGGACGGCAAGCGCACGGTCGGGCGGACCGCCCAGGAAGGCGCGCAGGCCGCGAAGGCGAAGAACACGCCGGTCTACACCATCTGCTTCGGCACCGACTCCGGCTTCATCGAGATGGACGGCATCCGGCAGCGGGTGCCACCGGACCGCGCCGAGCTGCGCAGCGTCGCCGAGATCAGCGGCGGCGAGGCGTACACGGCCGAGTCGGCCGGTGAGCTCGAGGACGTCTACAAGGACATCGGCTCCTCGGTCGGGTACGACGAGGTGGACAAGGAAGTCACCGCCCGCTTCGCCGGCATCGCGATGATCTTCACCCTGGCCGCCGCCGGCGCCTGCATCGCGCTGGCCTCCCGCTTCCCGTAGCACTTGACCGGCCACCCACGCTGGGACTGCCTGGGTGGCCGGAGGATGCTCTGCCGGGAAGACCTCTCGAGCGGTCCTCCCGTCGGCGGGTCAGGTGACCGGTACCGTGATGGTGTCGGAGACTGCGCCGTCTTCGAGCAGCGTGAGAGTGCCGTCCCCGAAGGTCACGTCAATGATCGTAGGTGTCCATTGGTCGTTCGGGCAGGTAGGCGTCGGAGGCAACGGGTCCGGACTCTCGCTCTCGAGACTGAACCTGAACTGGCCGTTGCGAGGCGTCGCCAGTGGGCCACTGGATCCGGAAACGTCGACTGCGGTGTCCTGGCCCGGAGCGACGTTGCCGCCCGGGTTGGTGCACTCGACGGTGGCGATGCCGGTGGCGTCGACCGTGATTTCGAAGGTGGTGCCGCCGAGGCCGGCGACCTTACCCGAGCACTCGACCGTCAAGCCGGTGTCGGTGCAGGTCGGCGTACCGACGAAGTGTCCGCTCTGGGCGAAGGCTGGTGTTGCCGTCAGCCCGAAGATCGCGAGCACTGCTGCCAGCATGAGTACGACTGATCGCTTCATTTCTTCTCCCAGCGCTGCGCGGCGAGGCGCAGCGCAGATGCTGAAATGGACTAAGCGTTTGGTCTCCACGCGGAGACGTGTCAGGTCAACGTGCTACCACCGTGCGGTGGCGGCCCGCGTGCTCTCGGACGATCTGATACGCGCACGTCCATTCCCCGGAGATGGAACTCCGGTTCCCCCCTGGAACCGGGAGCCGTCCCGGCAGCGCTGCCCAGACCCGGACGTGGACACGACGAACTTCGCGCAAACTGACGGCCCCACCCGGTATCTGCTGCTCCCCCAGAGCTGTCGGCGATGCCGAGAACTCTTGCTCGCAACATACGCTCGGGGGTAGTGGTGTGCAATAACTAGACCGGGTGTTCTCGTAGTGTCAGCAAGTGGCGAACAGATCGTGATGGATCTCCGCCTCGAATAGCCCCAGAAAATCGCGGCGTAACTCGGGTGGTGACATTACCGTCGCGTAAGAGATGTAGCGGTGCGGGCCGAACCGGTTAATCACCGGAAACCGGCAGCTGTGGGTTCGTCCCGCACTGCGGGGATGGGGCGTTTCGCCTGCCAGGCATGGCCTGATGGCGGTCGGTCACCTACTGGTGGCGGCGGGTGTCTCGGGTGTCGGTTGCCGTCACATCGGTGAATTGGAAAGTGTTTTGTGTCCGGTGATTCGTGAAACGGTCGTTGGGTGTGATGATCGCTTTCTCGCCGACTTCTGCGGTGTTTCTTCGAGGTCAACGCGCCGGCCTATTACCGGCGGGTCGGTTCCTGACCCGGGTGTCGGCGTAGGCGGTGAGCCAGGCGAGGGCGGAGTTCCAGTTCAGGGCGCTCGTTGGTGGAGTAGGAGCCGATCTCGTCGACGTAGCACTTGGCCGGGGCGCAGCCCTGGAGGTTGCGTTGGGCAACGGGATCCTGGAGGCCGGAGTTCGGTCCGCCGGCCAGCGAGCCCGCGTACGGCGACGGGAGCGCCGGGTTCAGCGAGTGCGCCCAGGAGCGGTGGTGCTGGTTGTGGCTCGATCGCTCGCCGTAGCCGGTGACGTACGACGTGCCGACCGGGTTCCGGCCGAGCAGGTAGTCGAGTGACTCCAGGGCCGCCGAGCGGTACGCCGTACGCCCGGTCAGGTCGGCGGCGATCGCGAGGTCGGCGAGTCCAGCGGTCTCCTGCCACGAGAACCCGTCCGCGGCCTCGAGCCCGGTCGTGATGAAACGCTTGTACGACGCCTTGCCGGTCGCGCCGAACAGCTCGGCGGCGGCCCAGGAGAACTCGTCCGCCACCTTGGTGTCGTCGTACGCGCCGCCACCTTCGCCACCGGGTGGGGCGTAGAGCGCGGGGTGCTGGCGGGCGGCGTTCCAGGCCGTCTCGGCTGCGGTCAGGCAGCGCTTGGCCAGTTGGCGATCCCAGCGGGCGTAGATGCGGGCGCACCGGGAGCCGACGGCGGCCAGGTTGAGGGTCGCCGCGGTCGACGGCGGGTACAGGTACCGCTGCTGCGGGTCGGCGGCCGCTTCGTCCAGGACGTCGGGAATCCCGTTGCGAGCCTCGGCAATCCGGAGCGCGGTCGTGCCGGACTGTTCGTACAGGTCCAGCAGTTGCCACGCCGCGAGGGCGCCGTTGACGACGTACTTGCCGTGGTCGCCGGCGTCGTACCAACCGCCGCTCACGTCGAGGCTGTAGTCGCAGGTGCCGGGGAAGCAGGGGACTGACTTGTCGCCCTTGTTCGGTGCGATCCCGATGTGTCCGGCGGCTCGCGAGTACTGCTCACCGACGTACTCGGCCTTGATCTCGATGCCGCTGCGGTTGTTGTAGAAGTACTCGAGCGCGTCCCGGCGGAGTGTCGTGTGGATTCCGTCGCCGATGTCGAACGGCTCGCTTACGTCGTCGCCGACCGCGAGCCGGAAGCCACTGCCCGTGTGGCGGAAGCGGCCGAAGTCGATCAGCTGGACCTCGTCGCCCGAGGCCGCGTCGGCGCCGTACGGCGTGGTCTTGCCGGTGGCAACGATCCGGTCGCCCGCATCGACCAGCCGCCAGTCGAGAGCGATCGTTGCCTTGGTCACGTACGTCGCCCGCTTCGGCCCGCTGGTGAGGTAGCCGCCCTGGTTGGCGCGCACCGGTGAGCCGTAGTCCGGGATCCCACCGGGTGGCACCCGACCGTGCAGTTCTCGCTCAGCCAGCTCGCGACGCAGTACTACACCGACTACACGCTGATGTTCACCGGCACGCTGATCGCGACCGTTCCGCTGCTGGTGGTGTTCGTCCTGTTCGGCCGTCAGCTGATCAGCGGCATCATGGACGGCGCCGTCCGGTCGTGATGATCTACCCTCTACCCACTCAAACGTTAAGGACCAGCCGGTGACCGACCTCTCCAAACGGCAAGTGACGCTCGACGAAGTCGCCGAGCGGGCCGGCGTGTCCCGATCGGCGGCGTCCCGGGTGATCAACAACGCGCCGCACGTCAGCAGGGCCAAGCGCGAGGCCGTCCAGCGGGCCGTCGTGGACCTCGGGTACGTGCCGAACGCCACCGCCCGGGCGCTCGCCACCCAGCAGGTCGGCGCCGTCGTCCTCGCGATCTCGAGCGACAACCCGCAGGTGTTCGCCGACCCGTTCTTCGCCGAGGTGGTGGTCGGGGTCAACTCGGTGCTGGAGGAGACCGAGCTCGAGCTGATGCTGCTGCTGGCGACGTCGACCCGCGGGCAGACCAGGCTCGAGCAGCTGCTGCGGACCCGGCAGGCGGACGGCGTGATGCTGATGTCGATGCATGGCGACGACCCGCTGGCCGCGCTGGCCGACAAAGCCGACGTACCGGTCGTCTTCGGGGGATGCCCGGTCAACTTCGAGCCGCGGTACTACGTGGACGCGGACAACCGGGGTGGTGCGCGACTGGCGACCGAGCACCTGGTCGCGGCCGGGCGGAGGCGGATCGCGACCATCACCGGCCGGATGGACGAGGGCGCGGGCACCGCGCGGTACAAGGGCTACCAAGAGGCGCTCGCGGTCGCCGGTCTGGCGTCACACCGGGTGGTGCACGGCGATTTCAGCGAGGACGGCGGCAGCCGCGCGATGGAGGAGTTGCTGGCCGAGCACCCCGACCTGGACGCGGTCTTCATCGCCTCCGACCAGATGGCGATCGGCGCCCTGCGAGTGCTGAAGGATGCCGGCAAGGCGGTCCCGGGTGATGTAGCGATCGTTGGCTTCAACGACATCACCAGCGCCCGCCACACCGAGCCGCCGCTCACCACGATCCGCCAGCCGATCCAGTCACTGGGCCGCGAGATGGCCCGGATGCTGCTGAATCTGATCTCCGGCGAGCAGCCCACGCCGCTGATCCTGCCGACCCGCTTGATCCCCAGGTCCTCTACCTAGCACGCACGAAGGGCGCGAACCCTGAGGTTCGCGCCCTTCACGTGGTGCGGCCGCTGTTTGCGACAACCGGGGGTGTCCCGACACCCGGTGGCCCAGCGGCCACGGCCCCTCCCACCCTGGTGAGATGTCTGATGCTCAGTCTTGGCGAAAAGTTCGGGGAAGTCCTTACCTTTCACGCCTTTCTTCTGAAGTTCTCAGGTTCCCCTCAGCCAGGAGAGGTCAGACGACCTGGTGCAGCCAGCGCACCGGCGCGCCGTCGCCGGCGTACCGGAACGGCTCGAGCTCGTCGTCCCACGGCCGACCCAGCAAGCGTTCGACCTCCTCGGCGAGATCCGCCTCGCCGGTGGCCGCCTTCAGCATGGCCGCCTTCAGCCGCTCCTCCGGCACCATGATGTCGCCGTGCACGCCGGTGGTCGCGTGGAAGACGCCGAGCGTGGGCGTGAACGAGTACCGCTCACCTTCGACCCCGTTGCTCGGCTCCTCGGTCACCTCGAACCGGAGCTTCTGCCACCCGCGCAGCGCGGAGGCCAGCTTCGCCGCGGTCCCGGCCTCGGCCTGCCACGACAGCTCGGCGCGATAGGTGCCCTGCGCCGCGGGCTGGGGCGTCCAGTCCAGTTTCACCGGCACGCCAAGTACGCCGCCCGCGGCCCACTCGACATGCGGGCACAACGCTGACGGCACCGTGTGGACGTAAAGAACGCCACGAGTCGTCGCCACCGGGACCTCCTGTGCTCGAGGGGCGCCTTCCCCAGCGTTCTCGAACACCCGCTCGTCGATCCCGGCGGACTACTCGTACATCTTGCACCACGGCCCCCACCAACACCAGTAACCTCGCCGTGTCAACCACATCACTGTCGTGTCGCGAGCCAGATCCGGCCATCGGACACGTCAGAGCGGGATGTTGCCGTGGGAGCCCCGGGTTCCGGTGTCGGCGGTGGCGATCGCGGCGGCCAGGGTGGAGCGGGTCCTGGCGGGGTCGACGACCTCGTCGACGACGCCGATCTCGCGGGCGCGTTCGATGCCACCGGCAATTTTCTCGTGCTCGGCGGCCAGTTCGGCCTCGACCTTGGGGCGGAGCCCGGGGTCGACCTCGGCGAGCTTGCGCCGGTGCAGCACCCGGATCGCCGCGACCGCGCCCATCACCGCGACCTCGGCCCGCGGCCAGGCGAACACCCGGGTCGCCCCGAGCGAGCGCGCGTTCATCGCGATGTAGGCGCCGCCGTACGTCTTTCGGGTGACCAGCGTGACCCGCGGTACGACGCTCTCCGCGAAGGCGTGCAGCAGTTTGGCGCCGCGCCGTACGACGCCGTCCCACTCCTGACCGACACCGGGCAGGTACCCGGGGACGTCGACCAGCACGACGAGCGGGACCCCGAAGGAGTCGCACATCCGGACGAACCGAGACGCCTTCTCGGCGGACAGGGCGTCGAGGCAACCACCCAGCCGGAGCGGGTTGTTCGCGATCACGCCGACGGTCCGCCCACCGAGCCGGCCGAGCGTGGTGACGATGTTCGGCGCCCACCGCTGGTGCAGTTCGACGGAGGTGTTCTCGTCGAGCACCCCTCCTACCAGCGGATGGACGTCGTACGCACGCTTGGCCGACTCCGGCAGGAAACCGGACAGATCGGTGTCCGGTACGTCGGTCGCGACCGACCCCTGGTTCGCGAGCAGATCCGCGAGCCGGCGCGCCTCGTGCAGCGCGGCCGCCTCGGAGTCGGTGGTGATGTGGACGACCCCGGACCGCCGTCCGTGCGGCTCGGGTCCGCCGAGTCGCAGCATGTCGACGTCCTCACCGGTGACCGAGCGGACCACGTCCGGACCGGTGACGAAGATCCGGCCTTCGGGGCCGAGGATCACGATGTCGGTCAGCGCCGGACCGTACGCCGCGCCGCCCGCAGCCGGCCCGAGGACGACGGAGATCTGCGGGATCTTCCCCGAGGCCTGCGTCATCGCGTAGAAGATCTTGCCGACCGCATGCAGGCTCAGCACGCCCTCGGCCAGCCGGGCGCCGCCGGAGTGCCACAGCCCGATGATCGGCAGCCCTTCGCGGCGGGCCACCTCGTAGGCCTTGACCACGACCTCGCAGCCCTCGTCGCCCATCGCGCCACCCATCACGATGGCGTCGGAGCAGAACGCGATGACCGCCGCGCCCTCGATGGTCCCGCGCGCCGCGAGCATCCCGCACAGGTTGTCCGGCGTGATCAACTCCAGGCTGCCCTCATCGAGCAGCTGAGTCAGCCGGGTGACCGGGTTCCGCGGATCGTCCTCACGCGGGAGCTTCGCAGGTTTGGGTGGGGCAGCGCTGGTCATGGGGCCTCCCGGCCTGGACTGAGGAGCGGAGGGAGCGCAGCGACTGGAGGGACGAGGGAAGGCCGGGAGTTCCAGCCCCATGACCCGCCGCGCCGGAGGCGTGGCATCAATGCAGTCATGCGTCCTCCGGGGATGGGGAAGGAATTACACCGTCTTGAAGGCGATGGCGGCGTTGTGGCCGCCGAAGCCGAAGGAGTTGTTCAGTGCCGCGATGTCCCCGTCGGCCAGCTTGCGCTGCTCCGTCGCGACGTCCAGCTCGATCTGGTCGTCGAGCTTGTCCACGTTGATGGTCGGCGGCGACACCCGGTGGTGCAGCGCGAGTACGGTCGCGATCGACTCGACCGCGCCGGCCGCGCCGAGCAGGTGCCCGATCATCGACTTCGGCGCGGTGGCGACCGCGTGGTCGGCCTCCTTGCCGAGCGCCTGCCGGATCGCCAGCGACTCCGCGATGTCGCCCTGCGGGGTCGAGGTGGCGTGCGCGTTGATGTGGAAGATGTCGGCCGGGGTCAGGTCGCCCTCGGACAGCGCCCGCTCCATCGCCCGGCGGGCGCCGGAACCGGTCGGGTCGGGCTGCGCGATGTCGTGACCGTCGGCGGAGATGCCGGCGCCGGCCAGCTCGGCGTAGATCTTCGCGCCGCGCGCCTTGGCGTGCTCGTAGGACTCCAGCACCAGGATCCCGGCGCCCTCACCCAGCAGGAAGCCGTCCCGGTCCACGTCCCACGGCCGCGACGCCTTCTCCGGGTCGTCGTTGCGCTTGCTCAGCGCCTGCATCATGCCGAAGGCGGCCAGCGGCAGCGCCATGATCGCGCCTTCGGTGCCACCGGCCAGTACGACGTCCGCACGGCCGAGCCGGATCTGGTCGAGGCCGAGCGCGATCGCCTCGTTGCCGGAGGCACAGGCCGAGACCGGGGTGTGCACACCGGCCTTGGCGCCGAACTCGAGGCTGACGTATGCGGCGGAGGAGTTCGGCATCAGCATCGGGATCGCCAGCGGCGACACCCGGCGCGGGTTGTTCTTCAGCGCGTCGTAGTTCGCCAGGGTGGTGTGCAGGCCGCCGATGCCGGAGGCGCAGGCGACGCCCAGGCGCTCCTTGTCCAGCCCGGAGTCCTCCAGGCCGGCGTCGGCCCAGGCCTCGCGGGCCGCCACGACCGCGAGCTGCGCGTTGCGGTCGAGCCGGCGGGCCTTCACCCGCTCGATCACCTCGGTCGGCTCGACCGCGGCCGGGGCCGCGATCTGGACCGCCAGGTTCTGCACCCACTCGTCGGTCAGCCGCCGCGCGCCGGAGCGTCCGGCCAGCAACCCTTCCCAGGTGCTGGACACGTCGCCACCCAGCGGGGTCGTGGCTCCGAGCCCGGTGATCACGACTCGGGTCTTCGACATGGTTACCTCATCCTTCAGAGTTCGGGGATCCGGTCAGCGAGGGGTGTGTTGCTGGTGCTCGCCGGACCAGGTCCGGCGAGCATTGGCCAGCACAGTGCGGGTTTGTCAGCCGTTCTGGGCGCGCTCGATGAACGCGACCGCGTCGCCGACGGTCTTCAGGTTCTTCACCTCGTCGTCGGGGATCTTCACGTCGAACTTCTCCTCGGCGGCCACCACGACCTCCACCATGGAGAGCGAGTCGACGTCGAGGTCGTCGGTGAAGGACTTGTCCAGCTGGACGTCCTCGACCGGGATGCCGGCGATCTCGTTCACGATCTCGGCGAGGCTGGAACGGATCTCTTCGGTGCTGGCCATCTGTTGGTTTCCCTTTCGGATTCTCTTGCTTGCCACGACCGGGCCGGCCACCTGAGCCGCCCCGGACAACTTTGGGGGTACTACGGGACCCGGATCACCTGGGCGGCGTACACGAGCCCGGCGCCGAACCCGATGATCAGGGCCAGGTCGCCGCTCTTCGCCTCGCCGCTGTCGCGCATCGCGGTGATCGCGAGCGGGATCGATGCGGCCGAGGTGTTGCCCTGCCGCTCGATGTCACGGGCCACCTTGACGTGCTCGGGCAGCTTGAGCGCCCGCCGCATCGCGTCGGTGATCCGCATGTTGGCCTGGTGCGGCACGAACAGGTCGAGGTCATCGGCCTTCACGCCGGCCACGTCCAGCGCCTGCTGCGCGGTCTTCGCCATCTCGAACGACGCCCACCGGAACACCGGGTTGCCGTCCATCCGCAGGTGCGGCCAGTTGTAGCTGCCGGCCGCCTCCTGCCAGGACTCCTTCTGGCTGATGACCTGGTACTGCGTGCCGTCGGAGCCCCACACCACCGGGCCGATACCGGGCTCCTCGGCCGGTCCGACCACCGCGGCGCCGGCGCCGTCGGCGAAGATGAACGCCGTACTGCGGTCGGTCCGGTCGGTGAGGTCGCTGAGCCGCTCGACGCCGATCGCCAGCACGTACTTGGCGCTGCCGCCGCGGACCATGTCGTTGGCCAGCGCGATGCCGTAGCAGAAGCCTGCACAGGCGGCGGAGACGTCGAACGCGGCCGCGGTCGGGGCGCCCACCTCGACGGCGATCCGGGTCGCGATCGCCGGGGTCTGGTACAGGTGCGTGACGGTGGAGACGATGACGCAGCCGATCTGGGCCGGGTCGACCCCGGAGTCCACCAGCGCGTCCTTGGCGGCGTTCACCGACATCATCAGGACGGTCTCGTCGTCGCTGGCCCAGCGCCGCTCCTTGATCCCGGAACGGGTCTGGATCCACTCGTCACTGGAGTCGATGTGCTCCAGGATCTCCGAGTTCGGCACCACCCGGCGCGGCCGGTACGACCCGATCCCGAGGACTCCGGCGTACGTCGTACCCGTCGCGGGGGTGATCGTGCCACTCATCAGTTGCCTCCGTTGGGGTGCAGGCGGACCAGCGGCTGCCCGGGGGAGACCGGGTCGCCTTCCTCGACCAGCCACTCGACCACGATGCCGCCGTGCGGCGCCTGGACGTCGAGCTCGTCGCGCAGGCTCTGCACCTTCGCGACCACCTCGCCGGCCTCGACCGTGTCACCGGCCTCGCGCGGGGTCTGCCCGGCGCGGGTGAAGGTGCCCTTCATCGGGGCGACCAGCAGCCGCCAGGTCGGCGACGCGTCGATCTCGGACGGGCTGCCGTGCTTGTCGACGAATGCGCGGGCGTCGTCCAGCTGGTCCGGCGTCTTGAGCGCGAAGGTCTCGACGCCCTTGAGGGCGCGCTTCGCGATCCCGGTCAGCGTGCCCGCCGGCGGCAGCTCCAGGATGCCGGTCACCTGCAGGTCCGCCATGGTCTGCATGCACAGATCCCAGCGGACAGGGGAGTTGACCTGGGTGACGAGCCGGTTCAGCGCCTCGCGGCCGTCGTGCACGACCTGGCCGTCGCGGTTCGAGATCAGCCGGGTCCGCGGGTCGTGGGTGCTGATCGCGGTCGCGTACTTCGCCAGCGTCTGGACGGCCGGCTCCATGTGCTTGGTGTGGAACGCGCCGGCCACCGACAGCGGGATGAGCCGGGCCTTGGCCGGCGGGTCCTCGGCGAACGCGGCCAACTCCTCGACCGTGCCGGCGGCGACGATCTGGCCGGGGCCGTTGTCGTTCGCGGCGGTCAGGCCGTGGTCGGCGAGCTTGGCCAGGATCTCGTCCCGGTCGCCGCCGAGGACGGCGGTCATCGAGGTGGAGGTCAGCGCCGACGCGGCGGCCATCGCCTTGCCACGCTCGCGCACCAGCACCATCGCCTGCTCGGCGCTGAGCACGCCGGTGCCGGCGGCGGCCGCGATCTCACCGACGCTGTGCCCGGCGACAGCGCCCACCTTGGTGAACGCGTCCGACGGGTGCGGGAAGACGGCGAGCGCGGCCAGCATGCTGGAGGCCACCAGCAGCGGCTGCGCGACCGCGGTGTCCCGGATGGTGTCCGCGTCGGCCTTGGTGCCGTAGTGGGCGAGGTCGAGACCGGCCACGGCGGAGAGCCAGTTCAGCCGGCTCTCGAACACGGGATCCGCCAGCCACGGCTCGAGGAAACCTGGGGTCTGGGCACCCTGACCGGGCGCGACGATGACGAGCACGTGACAACTCTCCCTGAGCCGGGCCGTCCGTGGGCCGGAATGCAGCACGAATTCTACCGGCCCGTCTTTGGAGGAATCCTACAAAATGGTGCTTCCGGGCTCCGGGTTGAGCAGGCGGCCAAGGGCCAGTGCGA
Source organism: Kribbella sp. NPDC050470 (assembly GCF_044458365.1). Classification (NCBI taxonomy): domain Bacteria; kingdom Bacillati; phylum Actinomycetota; class Actinomycetes; order Propionibacteriales; family Kribbellaceae; genus Kribbella; species Kribbella sp. NPDC050470. The sequence continues at coordinate 80,107 of NZ_JBITHV010000019.1, forward strand.
CACGCAACGTGAAAGCGTCGCGGGGACTGAGCGGCGAGTAGCCCGTGATCTCGCCCACACGCTTCAGCCGGTACCGGACGGTATTCGGGTGGATGAACAGCGTGCGAGCGGTCGCCTCGATGGAACCACCCGAGTCCAGGTATGCCGACACTGTGTCGAGCAGCACGCCATCGCCTATTGTGAGCGGGCCGTAGACGTCGGAAGCTAGTTGCCGGCGGGCGTGGCCGTCTCCGGAGAGTGATCGCTCCGGGAGCAGCTCGTCGGCGTGCACGGGCCGTGGGGCCTCCGGCCAGGCCGGTGCCGCGCGGAGACCGGCGACGGCCGCCCGGGCGGACGTGACCGCCGCCATCAGGTCCTTCACCACGGGTCCGACGACGATCGGGCCGGGTCCGAACCACTGGGCCAGGTTTTGTACGATCTCGACAGGTTTACTCGTACCACCGAGTACTACCACGAGCCGGTCGCCCTGCATCGCGCACAGAGCGTCAGCGCCGGCCTCCCGGGCCGCGTGCCGGACCAGGTCGGCGACGTTGGCGCTGCCCGGCTCCGACTCCAAGGCCCGGCCGACGACCACGGTGACCTCCGAGGATCCCGTCGTACCGGCTCCGGTCCAGCCGAGAGCGGAGGCGCGGGAGCGGACCGACTCGTCGGCCTCGCCGCGGATCACCGAGTCGACGACGAGGGCTTCGAGCCGGGCGTCCCAGGCGCCGCGCATCTCGGCGGCCTGGGCGTAGACGGTGGCGGCGGCGAACGCGACCTCGCGGGCGTAGCGCTGCATCGCCTCGCGGACCACCGGCACGTCCTCGGCCGGGAGCAGGTCGCCGATGGTGTTCTCGATCATCTCGATCGTGGTGCGCAGCAGCTCGACGGTCTGGTGCAGCGAGATCACCCGGGTGAACTCCCGCGGCGCCGAGCCGAACATCCGGGTCGGCATCGACGAGTGCGCCTCGGGGTCGCGGAACCAGTCGACGAACGCGGTGATACCGGACTGGGCGACCAGGCCGATCCAGGACCGGTCCTGCGCCGACAACTTGCCGAACCAGGGCAGCTGCTCGTCCATCGCGGCCATCGCGGCGGTCGCCAGCGCACCGGTCGCGCCCTGCAGCCGCTCGGCGCGCGCGAGATGTCCCTTCTTCGCCACGCCCCGACCATAACCGGCGGACCGCCACGCCATCACAACTGCAGCTTCCGCGTGACGCGCCGCCTGAGCGGCGCCGGGGCGTTGGATTGCGATGGCCTGGGGGTCCGCACTGCCATCATTGGGGGATGACGGACAAGGCAGGCGTGGCGGATGCGATCGCGGCGCTGCGGGCGATCGGGTACTACCTGGAGCGCGACCGGCAGCCGACCCACCGGGTGAAGGCGTACCGGCGGGCGGCCGACACGATCGCGGCGCTGCCGGCGACCGAGGTGCGGGCCCGGCGCCGGGCCGGGACGCTGACCGAGCTGCCGGGGATCGGGCCGAAGACCGAGGCCGTCATCGTCGAGGCGATGGACGGCAGCACTCCGGCGTACCTGGTCAAGCTGGAGGAGGCGGCGGGTGAGCTGACCACGGCCGGCAAGCGGATGCGTCAGGCGTTGCAGGCCGACCTGCACCTGCACTCGGAGTGGTCCGACGGCGGCAGCCCGATCGAGGAGATGGCCCGTACGGCGCATCGCCTGGGGCACAAGTACATCGCCCTGACCGACCACTCGGCGCGGCTCCAGGTCGCCAACGGACTGTCCCGCGAACGCCGCCTTCAGCAGCTCGAGGTGGTCGCCGAGCTGAACAAGAAGCTGGCCGACGAGCTCGACGGGTTCGTGATCCTGAACGGCATCGAGGTCGACATCCTCGAGGACGGCTCGCTCGACTGCGACAGCGAGATCCTGGCCCGGCTCGACCTCGTCGTCGCCAGCGTGCACTCGAAGCTGCGGATGGCGGCCGGGCCGATGACCGAACGGATGGTCCGGGCGATCGCGAACCCGCACGTCGACATCCTCGGCCACTGCACCGGCCGCCTGATCACCGGCGGCCGGGGGACGCGCCCGGAGTCCGAGTTCGAGGCCGAGGTGGTGTTCGAGGCCTGTCGCCAGTTCGGTACGGCGGTCGAGATCAACTCCCGCCCGGAGCGGCTGGACCCGCCCAAGCGGCTGCTGTCCCTCGCGGCCGAGATGGACTGCGTCTTCTCGATCGACACCGATGCGCACGCGCCGGGCCAGCTCGACTGGCAGGTCTACGGCTGCGAACGCGCCGAGGACTGCGGCGTCACCCCCGACCGCGTCATCAACACCTGGGACCAGCAGAAGCTGCTCGCCTGGGCCAGCTAGCCGTATCGTGCAGGGATGGCGAGCGGTGGCTACTTTCTGCCTGAGCTCGCGATCTCCGCAGACTGCCAGGTCACCCCGCTCATCGACGGAGCCGAGTACGGCGCCGCGCTGCAGGAGGTCCTGGACGGAGTCGGAGCGGGTGGATTCGTCTACCTGACCGGCTGGTGGCTCGGGCTGGCGCGTGGACGGTTCGAGTTGCGCGCCGGTGGGCGAGACATGGACTTGTACGACGCCCCGCCGTACTGCCTGAATCCGTGGCCGGAGTCGGTGCCGTTCGTGGATCCGCCCGACGAGTCGTCGGCCCTGCTGGGAGTGCTGGCGGGGAAAGTTCGTGCCGGCGCCGATGTGCGTGCGGTGGGGTGGGTTTCGCCGTTCGCCCTGCGGCATCCGAGCGTCGCTGCGCGCGGGGGTGCGGCGTATGCGGTGGCGATCAACACGCTGACCATGCGGTCGCTCGAGGCGTTGCGGGAGGCCGGGGCGCTCGCGCTGCCGAGCACGATCGGTCATGTCGCCGGATCGACGCACAGCAAGCTGGTGCTGGTCTCCGACGGCGAGAACACGGTCGGGTTTACCGGGGGCCTCGATCTCGAGCTGAGCCGGTGGTCGCGGCCGGATCACAGCGGCCGGCAGATCTGGCACGACGTGGTGGCGAAGGTGGAGGGCCCTGCTGTCCAAGGGTTCTACGACCATTTCCGCACCTTGTGGGAGGCGAACGGCGGACCGGAGCTGCCGGCCACCGAGGTCCCGGTCGAAGGGCGCGGTGCCCAGCGAGTGCAGAACCTGCGGACGTTGCCCGCGGCCCGCTTCCCCTGGTACCTGCCGGTCCGGTCGAAGCCTTTGCCCGAGGCAACCGACGGACTCTTCACCTACCGCGACGCACTGCGCCACGCGATCGGGCAGGCCCGCCGCTACATCTACCTCGAGGACCCCCTGATGTGGTCGGTCGAGCTGATGACCTGGGTCCGCGACGCGGTACGGCGTACTCCCGAGCTGACCGTGATCCTGCTGACCGGCGGGCTGGACGACCCGAACGACCCGCCGTTGCCGCATGCGGAGTACTTCTGCCAGTCGGTCAACCACGGGCTGCTTGCCGGACTGGACGACGGACAGCGCAGGCGGGTGCGCGTGTTCCGTCGTACTGGGGTCGTCGTGCATGCGAAGACCGTGCTGGTGGATGACGAATGGGCCTGCATCGGGTCGTGCAATCTGGCCAGGCGATCGCTCTACACCGACATCGAACACGGGGTCTCGTTCGCCGACGGTGTGACGGTGTACCGGGAGAAGCTGTGGAGCCATCACCTCGGGACCGCGCCGGACGGCGACCTCGACGCGTGGCTGGCGGCCTGGCGAGGATCCGGACAGGTCGAGGAGGTCGCGCTACCGGTCCCTGAGGTCGCGTTCAGCCCCCGGCAACGGCGGCGCTATCAGGCCCTCCATGACCCGGACTCGCGCTGGTGGACCCCACGGCCGTCCTGACTCTGGGTTACGGGACTAGATTTTCTCTATGAGCGATCTGGAAAAAGACCCGGCAGAGATCGTGAGTGTCTGTGGCGACGGTGGACCCGTGCTGGAGTTCCTCGAGCCGCGTGAGGTGATCCTCGGCCGGACGACGAAGGTACGGCGGTTGCTGCCGAACAAGAACCGCCGGATGGTCGGCGCCTGGTGCTTCGTCGACCACTACGGTCCGGACGACGTCAGCCACCGCCTCGACTCGTACGACGTGCCGGGGGACCGGGGCATGCAGGTCCCGCCGCACCCGCACACCAGCCTGCAGACGGTGAGCTGGCTGTTCGAGGGGGAGATCGAGCACCGCGACAGTGTCGGGTCGCACGCGATGGTCCGGCCGGGCGAGCTCAACATCATGACCGCCGGCAACGGCATCGCGCACTCCGAGGTGTCCACGCCGGACGCGCCGCCGATGCTGCACGGCGCGCAACTGTGGGTCGCGCTGCCGGACTCCGTGCGTACGACGACCCCACCCGCCTTCAACGCGTACGCCGACCTGCCGTCGGTCGACTTCGACGGCGGCCGCGCCACCGTGATGGTCGGCACCGTGGCCGGCGTGACCTCACCGGCGCCGGCGTACACCCCGCTCGTCGGCGCGGACGTCACCGTCGACCCGGGTCGCACTTTGACACTCCCGCTGACGCCCTCGAACGAGTACGCCGTACTGGTCGTCGACGGATCGCTCACGGTCGGCGAGCTGGCGCCGTCGTTCGGGGAGATGGCCTACCTCGGCTCCGAGCGGGAGTCCGTCGACCTGGTTGCCTCCGACGACGGTGTCCGGTTCCTGCTGCTCGGCGGCGAGCCCTTCGAGGAGCAGTTGGTGATGTGGTGGAACTTCATCGGCCGCACCCACGAGGAGATCGTCGCCGCCCGCGACGCCTGGCAGGAGGCGATCGCCGCCGGCGGCACCGATCGCTTCCCGACGGTCCCCGGGTACGACGGCGCCGCACTGCCGGCACCGGCGTTGCCGGCTACCGTGCTGAAACCACGGCCGCGGGCACGCTGACCCGGCGGCGGTAGTACGCCCAGGTGAGGACGAGGAGGGACGGACCCCAGAGCTGGAGCGGGGCGTAACAGGCGATCATCAGCGTGGCCCAGGCCGGGCCGGCGAACGGGATGAACTCGTTGCTGAAGACGTCCCGGAAGCCGTACGTCCAGATCGCGATCAGGGCCAGAGATCCCAGGACGGCCGGGACGATCGCGGCCCACGGGTTCACCCGGCGGCCGCCGATGAACGGGATCCAGCGCGGCGCGACCTCACCCCACGGCTTGACCAGGCCGAAGGCGATCAGCGCGACCGCCTCGGAGAAGATCGACAGGAAGACGATGTAGACCTTCTCGGCAGTGCCGATCACGTACATCGGGTGGCCGGCGTCGTCGAGGATGCCCATCGACGACCCGGCGACCAGCCCCAGCCGCCACAGGCCGGACGGCAACGTCATCAGCGGGATCGCGTGGGCGAGCCGGTAGGCCCACCGGGGGACGGGGCGCTCAGTCGTCGTGTTCACTCTGCCGAGCATCCGCCGCGCACCGCGCGCGGACCTCACCCGTGAGAGTGAATCGATTCCCTCCGGAGAGCGTTTCAGAGCAGGTCGTGGTCGCGGGCGTAGGCCGCCGCCGCGGTCCGCGACGGTACGTCGAGCTTGGTGAAGATGTTGGTAAGGTGCCGGGCGACGGTCTTGTCGCTGAGCACCAGCCGCTGCGCGATCTCGGTGTTGCTGTTGCCCGAAGCAACCAGGCGGAGGACTTCGAGCTCGCGCCCGGTCAGCCCGCCGGCCGTCTCGCGGTGCAGCAGCTTCTCGACCTCCTGCCGGGCCGGCGTGGTGCCGAGTTCCTCGAAGGACCGCATCGCCGAGGCCAACTCCGCCGACGCCGAGTCCTCGTCGCCGAGCAGCCGGAAAGCCCGACCGACCAGTACCTTCGACCGCGCGACGTCGTACGGCGCCTGCAGGCCGCTCCACAGTTGCGTCGCCGACCGGGCATGCGGCAACGCCCGCTCGGACTCGTCGGCCGCGAGCGCCACCAGGCTCTCGCAGTACGCCGCCATCGCGCGCAGTCCCGAACATCCGAAGCGGCTCGCGACGTCGCTCAACTCGGCTGCGGTCGACACGGCCTCCTCGAGGTGCCCGCCGACCAGGAACACCTCCACCGCCGCCGGCAGCAGCCGCGCTCGGTGGACCGGATCGCCGGCCTCGGACAGCAGCCGCCGTACGGTGGCAACGGCTCCCGGCGTACGGCCGCGGGCGAGCAGCAACAGCGCCCGCCCCGGCTGAGGCTCATACCCGTAGCTCGCTGCCTTCTCGTAGGCCGTCTCGGCCGCGGTGTAGTCGCCCCGGATCCGCAGCACGTCGCCGGCCTCGCTCAGCGCGAGACCTGCGGCCGCGACTGCTCCGGTGTCCGCGTAGCGCTTGCAGGCACGGTCGAACTCGTCCAGCGCCGGTCCGAAGGCCCCGCGCAGCCGCAGGATCTGACCACGGTGTACGGCGCACTGCCCGGTGTACGGGACGAGATCCGGCTGACTGTCGCACCACCGTGTCAGCGCGGTCGTCCACGCGGACGCGCGGTCGAAGTCCAGCACCTCCTGGCAGCCCTCGATCATCGCGCAGTACACGTTGCCGGAGACGATCGGTGACACCTCTCCGGCGGCGACGCCGACCATGGCCTCGTCCATCTGCGCCAGCCCTTCCGGCACCCGGCCCGAGTACAGCAGCAGTCGGCCCTGCGCGATCAGGCCCAGCGCCAGCAGATCCGGTTCCGCGAACCGGCGCGCCGCTTCGGTGACCTCGTTGGCTGCGCGATCCGCCTCGGCGAAGTCACCCTGAGCCACACTCCGGAAGAACGCCGTCACCCGCAAGTAGCCACGCTCCACCACATCCTCGGGGTAGTCCGCCAGCAGCCGCTCGGCCCGGGCGGCCCAACCGCCGGCGACCGCCATCTCACCGCGAAGGTTGAGCACCATCGACAGCCAGAAGGCGAACCGGACCGCGCCCGGGATCTCACCGCGGTCGATCTGCAGCCGGAAGCCGCGCTGCAGGGCCCGGACACAGGCGTCGTTGTCGCCGACCAGGTACGCCGCGGTGCCGAGCGCCATCAGGTCGTCCGGGCCCAGAGCGGCGTCGCCGCCGGCCGACAGCCGGTCGTAGGCCACCGCCCAGTCGCGTCGTTCGAACGCCGCCCGGGCTCTCTCGAGATCGTCGACAATCCCCATCACACGGCCCCCACTCGCGAGCATGCGCGCCCAATCAGGCCACGGCAAGACTCCGCCCGGATCGGGCCGCGATCCGCTTGGCGACGTACGCCGCGTCCCGCCCGACACCCGGCAGCACCATCGAGCTGAAGGCGAACTGGAAGGACAACCCGCAGAAGAACAGACCCGGCGCGTCCGTGACCACGCCACGCTCCTCGAGCGGCCAGCCGTCCGGGCCGAAGATCGGCAGCCGGATCCAGTCGAAGACCTGCTGGAACCCGGTCGCCCAGACCACGTTCGCCACGTCCAGCACCCGGTCGTCGCCGAGCACCGGCAGCCCGTCCCGGACTCCGGTGACCCGATCGTGCACCCGCTCGACCCCCCGCGCGAGCAGGTCCGACCGCTTCACCCGGAGCATCGGGCCGCCGTGGAAGCGGATGTCGTCCTTGGCCTTCCGGCCGATCGGGGTCCGCCGTGTGACCACGTGCTTGCCGAAGAACAGGAAGACCGGGAAGAACACGTGGGCGCCGGGCCTGTCCAGCCGGACCGGGATCTGGCCCGGGTCGCGGCCGCACAGGACGGTTGGGTGGCTGGTCGCGACCTCGTAGGCGATGTCCGTGCCGGAGTGCGAGCCGCCGACGACCAGCACCGGGCCGTCCTTCAGCTGCTCGGCCCGGCGGTACTCGCTGGAGTGCAGCTGCCGGATCCCCGGGTCCAGGTCGACGGCGAAGTCCGGCAGGTACGGCGTCCTGCCGAAGGTGCCGGTGGCAACGACCACGTTGTCGGCGTGGATGGTGCCGGAGCTCGTGGTCACGGCGTACCGGTCGCCGTACGCCTCGAGCCTCTCGACCCGGGTGCTGCCGCGGACCGGGAGGTCGAAGCGGGCTGCGTACGACGCCAGGTAGTCGGCGACCTCGTCTTTCGTCGGGTACGACCACGGCGTGCCCGGGAACGGCATCCCGGCCAGCCCGTCGTACTTGCGCGGGGTGTAGAGCCGCAGCGTGTCCCACTGCGCTCGCCACTGGTCGCCGACCCGGGCGTTGCCGTCCAGGATCAGGAACTGCCGCTCCCGCTTGCGCAGGTGGTAGCCGGTGGACAGCCCGGCCTGGCCGCCGCCGATGATGACGGTCTCGACACTTTCGGTGTTCATCACGCGAGCCTCCGCTCGTCTCGTGCGACGCCGTGGTGCCCGGTGAGGCTGTGGTAGCGCAGCCACCACAGCAGCATCACCGCAGACGTCACGACGTAGAAGCCGTGCAGGGCCCAGATCGGTCCCGGCGGCAGGTGCACCACGTAGATGCAGTGGACGGCGTTGCCGACGTTGGCGAGGACCAGGTTGGCCGGGCTGTACGACTTCAGGTCGCGGGTCCGGACCGCCTTGATCACCATGGGCATTGCACTCGACGCGAAGAGGATGGTGGACACCGTCCCCGCGAGAAGAGCAACGCTGACGCCAGTCATGTCACTGACGGTAGGGAGCGGGGGCATCCCGCCGCGTCGGACGGAATGTGCAACCGGCGCAGGCGGCCGGCTACGAGGTTTGTCGTACGCCGGCCCGCTGCCAGGCGACCGTAAGAGGTTCCGGAACCAGGAAAGCCGCCCACCCGAAGGTGAGCGGCTTCCCGGGTTTCCAGGGTGCGGGCGTCAGGCGCCGGCGCCCTCCTGCTTCACGCCGGCGACCGCGGTCGGGTCGTCGATGCGGTACTTGCGGGCCGCCTCGGCGGCGACCTCCGGCTTCACGTCACCGCGCTTGGCCAGGATCTCCAGCGTGGCCACCACGACGGACTCGGCGTCCACGTGGAAGTGCCGGCGGGCCGCGGCCCGGGTGTCGGCCAGGCCCCAGCCGTCGGTCCCGAGCGAGGTGTAGTCGTTCGGCACCCAGCGGGAGATCTGGTCCTGCACCGAGCGCATGAAGTCGCTGACCGCGACGACCGGGCCCTTGGTGTCCTTCAGTTGCTCGGTGACGAACGGCACCTGCTCCGGCTCGTCGGGGTGCAGCAGGTTGTGCTCCTCGGCCGCGACCGCGTCCCGGCGCAGCTCGTTCCACGAGGTCACCGACCAGATGTCGGCGGCCACCGAGTACTCCTCGGCGAGGATCTGCTGGGCCTTGCGGACCCACGGCAGCGCGACCCCGGACGCGAGCAGTTGCACCCGCGGCACGTCGTCGCCCTCCGCCGTCTCGTACTCGTTGAACCGGTACATGCCCTTCAGCAGTGCCTCGACGTCGAGGTTCTCCGGCTCGGCCGGCTGCGGAACGGGCTCGTTGTACACGGTCAGGTAGTAGAAGACGTCCTCGCCGTACGGCGCGTCCTTGTCCAGGCCGTACCCGTACATCCGGCGCAGGCCTTCCTTCACGATGTACGCGACCTCGTAGGCGAAGCCCGGGTCGTAGTGCACCGCGGCCGGGTTGCTCGAGGCAAGCAGCGGCGAGTGGCCGTCGGCGTGCTGCAGTCCCTCACCGGTCAGCGTCGTACGGCCCGCGGTCGCGCCGATCAGGAAGCCCCGGCCGAGCTGGTCGCCGAACGCCCAGAGCGAGTCACCGGTCCGCTGGAACCCGAACATCGAGTAGAAGATGTAGAACGGGATCATCGGCTCGCCGTGCGTCGCGTACGCCGTGCCGGCCGCGATCATCGAGCCCATCGCGCCGGCCTCGCTGATGCCCTCGTGCAGCAGCTGACCCTGCTCGGACTCCTTGTACGACAGCAGCAGGTTGCGGTCGACCGCCTCGTACTGCTGCCCGTGCGGCGAGTAGATCTTCGCCGTCGGGAACATCGAGTCCATACCGAACGTGCGGTACTCGTCCGGGGCGATCGGGACGATCCGGGGACCGACCTCCGGGTCCTTCATCAGGTCCCGGAACAGCCGGACCAGCGCCATCGTGGTCGCCACCGGCGCGTTGCTGCCCTTGGAAAGCGGCTTGTAGACGTCGTCACCAGGAAGCTTCAGCGAGGTCTTCGGCGTCACCCGGCGCTCCGGCAGCGAACCGCCGAGCTGCTTGCGCCGCTCCATCATGTACTGGTACTCCGGCGAGTCCGTGCCGGGGTGGAAGTACGGCGGGTTGTAGGCGTCCTCGAGGTCCTTGTCCTCGATCGGCAGGTAGAGCCGGTCCCGGAACGCCTTCAGGTCGTCCGAGGTCAGCTTCTTCATCTGGTGGGTCGCGTTGCGGCCCTCCAGCGCCTCGATCGTCCAGCCCTTGATGGTCTGGGCCAGGATCACCGTCGGCTGCCCGACGTGCTCGGTCGCGCTCTTGAACGCCGCGTACACCTTGCGGTAGTCGTGACCGCCGCGCGGCAGCTTGCGCAGGTCCTCGTCGGACAGGTTCCGGACCATCGCCTGCAGCCGCTGGTCGCCGCCGAAGAAGTTGTTCCGGATGTACTCGCCGGACTCGACCGAGTAGGTCTGGAACTGGCCGTCCGGCGTGGTGTTCATCTTGTGCACCAGCACGCCGTCGTGGTCCTGCGCCAGCAGGTTGTCCCACTCCCGGCCCCAGATCACCTTGATGACGTTCCAGCCGGCGCCGCGGAAGTAGGCCTCCAGCTCCTGGATCACCTTGCCGTTGCCGCGGACCGGGCCGTCCAGCTGCTGCAGGTTGCAGTTGATCACGAAGGTGAGGTTGTCCAGCTCCTCGCGGGCGGCCAGGCCGATCGCGCCGAGCGACTCCGGCTCACCCATCTCACCGTCGCCGAGGAACGCCCAGACGTGCTGCTGGCTGGTGTCCTTGATGCCGCGGTGGTGCAGGTACCGGTTGAACCGGGCCTGGTAGATCGAGTTCAGCGCGGCCAGTCCCATCGAGACGGTCGGGAACTCCCAGAAGTCCGGCATCAACCGCGGGTGCGGGTACGACGACAGCCCGTTGTGCGGGCCGCGGGAGACCTCCTGGCGGAAGCCGTCCAGCTGGTCCGCGGACAGCCGTCCCTCCAGGAAGGCGCGCGCGTACATGCCGGGGGAGGCGTGGCCCTGGATGAAGACCTGGTCGCCGCCGCCGGGGTGGTCCTTGCCGCGGAAGAAGTGGTTGAAACCGACCTCGTACAGGCTGGCCGCGGACTGGTAGGTGGCGATGTGGCCGCCGACCTCCAGGCCCTTGCGGTTGGCCTTGCTCACCATCACCGCGGCGTTCCACCGGATGAAGGCGCGGATCCGCCGCTCGATGTGCTCGTCGCCGGGGAACCACGGCTCCCGCTCGGGCGGGATCGAGTTGATGTAGTCGGTGCTCCGCAGCGCGGGCACCCCGACCTGTCGCTCCCGGGCTCGCTCGATCAGCTTGAGCATCAGGTAGCGCGCTCGCGCCTTGCCCCGTTCGTCCAGGACCGCGTCGAGCGATTCGACCCACTCCCGTGTCTCGTCGGGGTCGATGTCGGGGAGCTGGGTGGGCATCCCCTCGGTGATGATGGCTGGTGGTTCGTGTCCGGAAGCCACGGTGTCCTGCCGTTCTCTCTGGTTGCTCTTCACCGCAATCCTGTCACCTGTTCGGAATGCGTTCTACTTCGCCTTCCACAGGGGCCCGATTCTGGTCGTCCCGGCGTGTTCCCACCGGACACGCGCCGTACCCACCACGCGGATACCGGACACGTCACGGAACCCTCGTGCATACTTGCGCGACGCGGTAGGCCACGATGGACTATCGCTACTGACGCCTACCCCCGGGCAAGCGGGGACCACGGAGGAGGACACGTGAGCGCGACCGCGGACCACGCGGACGGCAAGAGCGGCGGGCCGAACATGGCCTCCCGGCTCGGCCTGGAGACCGGCTGGATCGTGCAGGAGATCGGGTACGACGACGACTGCGACGACGAGTTCCGCGACGCGATCCGGGAGATCACCGGAGAGGAGTTCGTCGACGAGGACACCGACGAGGTCGTGGACGCAGTCCTGCTCTGGTTCCGGGAGGACGACGGCGACCTGGTCGACGCGTTCTTCGACATCCTGACCGACCTGAAGGCCGGCGGCGTGGTGTGGCTGCTGACCCCGAAGGTGGGCCGCGACGGGTACGTCGACGCCAGCGACATCGCCGAGGCCGCCCCGACGGCCGGACTTGCCACCACGAGCAGCCTGACCGTCACCGACGACTGGTCGGCGACCAAGCTGGTGGTGCCCAAGTCGGCCCGCGGCAGCCGGTGACCGTCCGGTGACCCCTGCCGTCGGCAGCCGGGCACCGGACTTCACCGCCCGGAACCAGTACGGCGAACAGGTCCGGCTGGCCGACTTCCGCGGCCGGCGCGACGTCGTGCTGGTGTTCTACCCCTATGCGTTCAGCGGGGTGTGCACGAGTGAGCTGACCACGCTGCGGGACCGCCCCGGCCTGCTCGCGGCAGCCGAGTTCCTGGCCATCTCCTGCGACCCGATGTTCACGTTGCGGGCCTACTCGGACGCCCAGAAACTCGAGTTCGGCCTGCTCACCGACTTCTGGCCGCACGGGGCGATCGCGACGTCGTACGGCGTCTTCGACTCCGACCGCGGCTGCGCCCTGCGCGGCACCTTCGTGGTGGACCGGAGCGGGGTAGTCCGGTGGTCCGTCGTGAACCCGATCCCCGAGGCCCGCGACCCGGACGACTACGCGGCGGCCCTGGCAAGCCTGGGCCTCGACCTCGGGTAGACTGCGCCGGTCGCTGAAACGGGCGAATAGCTCAGCGGTAGAGCGCTTCCCTTACAAGGAAGATGTCGGGGGTTCGATCCCCTCTTCGCCCACGATCGGAATCTCGAAGTGGACCGCCGGGCTGTACCGGGGGTCTGTGCGGCCATCGTGGACTTCGGTGGCGATGGCGTGCCAGAACGGCTCGGCGCCCTCGACGGCCGCGTTGGTGTGCAGGTAGATGACGTCGTAACCGGGTGTGTCGGCGATGAAACGGCAGGCCAGGTCGACGAGCGCGCGGGCGAGGCCGTGGCGACGGTGATCGGGGCGGACGTAGACCCGGAAGATCTGGGCGGTCGTCCCGGACGGGTACCGTTGCGCGATCCAGGGGGCGTGCGGTGGGCTCTTCGGGCCGTCGGCGCGTACGGCGGCTGTCCCGACCACCTCGTCGTCCCGTACGGCGACGAACAGCCGCTGCCGTGGATCGTCGAAGTACGCCCGGCCCGGGTCGACGACGTCGGCGTGCCAGCGTGGCACGTACCCGTGCCCGAACACGTGGTAGAAGGTGTCGAGCATCACAGACCGCGCTCCGTCGATGTCCTCACGACGCGCGGTCCGGACGACGTACGGGCCGATGTGGTGTTCAGCCGGCCGGGTCAAGGGCGTCCTCCAGTGTTGAGGCGGCCACCAACGCGCGGGTGACCGGATGAGCGGGTTCGGCGAGGACTGCGGCCGTGGCCCCTCGCTCGACGATCCGGCCGGCGGCCAGCACCGCGACCTGACGGGCGAGTGCGGCGACGACCGTGAAGTCGTGGGTGATCACCACGAGGGCGCAGCCGGTCCTGTCCTGCAGCGTCCGCAGTACGGCGATCGACTCGGCCTGGGCCACTGTGTCGAGTCCGGAGGTGATCTCGTCGCAGACCAGCAGGTCCGGCTCAGCCATGAGAGCGCGCACGAGCGCTGCCCGCTGCAGCTCCCCACCGGACAGTGCAGCCGGCAGGCGGCTCACAGTGGCTTCCGGGACGCCCAGCTGGGCCAGTGCGTCGAGCGCACGGCGCCGTGCATCGGTCCGGCCGCGGAGGCGCTCGGCTGTCCGGGCCACCTGGTCGACCACGGCGACGTACTCGTTGAACGACGCGCGAGCGTCCTGGTGGACGTACTGGATCCGCGCCAACTGCTCGCGGGTGCGTCGACGCAGCAGCGGCGACAGGCGTGTGGCGCCGAGCAGGAGCTCCCCTCCGCGGTGCGGGTGCAGTCCGGCGATGCAGCGAGCCAGCGTGGACTTGCCGCTGCCTGAGGGGCCGACGACTGCCAGCGACTCGCCGGCGTGGATCGTCAGCGAGACCTCGTGCAGGGTCTCGACCCGTCGGTGGCCGGCGGTCAGTCGCCGGACGTCGAGAACCGTCGGCCCGGCGGCTTCGTAGGCCGCGGGCTGATGGGGCGGCGCGCTGGGTAGCTCGGTGCCGACGATCCGGCCGTTGTCCATCACCAGGACCTGGTCGGCGAGCCGGCCGGCCAGCTCGAGGTCGTGGGTGAGGAGCAGGATCGCGATGCCCTGGTCCGCGACCGCCCGCAGTTCGTCGATGAGACCGGCGCGAATCAGCGCGTCCTGGCCGGTGGTGGGTTCGTCCGCGATCAGGACCTTGGGACGGCCGATGAGCTCATGAGCGAGCACGACACGCTGCTGCTGCCCGCCGGAGAGCTGGTGTGGGTATCGGTGCAGGAGCTGGTCGCCGTCCGGAAGCTGGGCCTGCCGCAGCGCTTCGAGCACGCGGTGCCGCACCTGGTTGCGTGGCACGTGCAGGCGGGCGATCTCCCGCAGGACGCCGCCGATCCGTCGTACCGGATTCAGCGCGGCCGAAGGTTGCTGTGGCAGGTAGCCGACCGGCCCGTCGACCCGCACCTCGCCGGAGACGATCCCGCCGGATGGCTGCTCGCCCAGCAACGCGAGGGCGGTCGTGGTCTTGCCACTTCCGGACGCACCGACCAGGGCCGTGATGCTGCCCGCGGCCAGCGCGAACGAGATATTGTCGACAATCGAACGATCACTCAATCGAACGATGAGATTGTGAACCTCGACGACGCTCACCGGGCCTCCGTCCGCAGCAATCGGTCGAAGGTGAGGTTGACGCCGATCGCCAGCATCACGATCAGCACCGCGGGGACGGCGACCGCCCACGGCTGCACGAACAGGCCGCCACGATTCCGGTCGACCATCGCCGCCCAGTCACTGGCCTGCGGTGAGATGCCGACACCGAGGAAGCTGGCCGAGGCGACCAGGTAGGTCGCGCCGGTGAACCGAATGCCGAGGTCGGCGGCGAGCGTACGGCGCATCGATCGCGCGACGTACCCGAGTCCGATCCGGATCCGGCTCTCGCCCTGCAGTCGCATCGCCTCGACGGCCGGCCGCGCGGACAGCGCGAGCGCGGCGGCGCGACTGATCCGAACCACGTCCGGGAGATTGATCAAGGCAACGACCGCGACCAGCACCCATGGCGAGTGCGGCGCGATCGAGACGAGCAACAGCAACAGCACCATCGACGGCACCGCGAGCAGCAGGTCGAGCGGCCGCATCAGCAACTCGTCGAGCACCCGGCTCCGGGTCATCCCGGCGACCAGCCCGAGCGGTACTGCGACCAGGTAGGTGCACGCGGTCGCGGCAGCAGCCACCAGGATCAGCGACCGTCCACCGAGCAGCACCTCGTTCCACACGTCCCGCCCGACGAAGTCCGTCCCGAACCAGCCGCTTCCGAGACTGAATGGCACCGCCTTGGCCGTGCCGGCCGACGCGAACAGCGGCCCGGCCAGCGCCAGCAGCACCGGTACCGCCACCAGGATCCCGGGCACGACGAATCCACCCGGCCCGGTTCGTCCTGGCGAAGGCCGGCATTCTCGCCTGCCGCCCGTCTCGCCGACCAGCTGTCGCTTCGTCGATGCCTTGCCGCCCATCGACGTCTTCACCGGCCTGCCTCGGCCGCCGGCGCCAGTGCCCGCGCCGCCACGTCGGCGAGCAGGTTGACCAGGACCGTAGTGGTGGCGAGCACAACGGCCAGGCCCTGGACCACCGGCAGGTCCCGGGCGGCCACGGCCTCGGCCAGCGTCGTGCCCAGACCGGGGATGACGAAGATGGCCTCGATGACGATCACGCCGCCGACCAGCCAGTCGGTGGTTCTCGCGAGTTGCTGGACGGACGGCGCCACCGCATTGGGCAGCGCATGCAAGAGCCGGATGCGGATTGTCGACAATCCGATCCTCTGCACGTGCCGCACGTAGTCCGACCGCTGGGCGTCGATCATCCCGGCCCGGATCAGCCGGCTCAGCGAGCAGACCGGGCGCAGCAACAGGACGAACACCGGCAGCACGAGGACGGCGGGATTGCTGGCGAGCGCCGTACCGACGGCTGTCGGTGGAAACCAGCCGAGCTGAACCGCGAACACTGTGACGACCAGGATTCCCATCGCGAACTCGGGCGCCGAGTACAACCCGAGTGTGCTGCCGGTGATGACCCGATCCAGCCGCCCACCCTCGCGATGTGCCGCGAACACCCCGAGCGCAACCGACAACGGGATCAGCAAGACCAGGGTCAACCCGGCAAGCAGGACGGTCGGTCCGGCCGCGGTGGCGATGATGTCCAGCACCGGACGTGGGCCCACCAGCGACTGACCGAAGTCGCCGTGCAGCGCGGCGGCCGACCAGTCGCCCAGCCGATGCCATGCCGACTCGTTGAGGCCCAGCCGCTCGCGCAGCGACGCGATGATCGCCGGATCCGGGTTGTCTCCGGCAATCGTCACGGCTGCGTCGCCGGGCAGCGCCTCGGTCAGGAAGAAGGTCCCGCCCATCACCGCCAGCACCTGTACGACACCGAGCAGCAGGCGGCCGGCGACGTACCGGATCACGCGAGCCAGACCTTGTCGAAACGCGCCCAGTTCAGGGTGTTGGCCGGAGCGCTGTCGTCGAGGCCACGAAGATTCGGGGCCGAGGCAACGATCCAGTCCGAGACGCCCCACCAGACGAAGCCGCCCTCGTCGAACAGTTGCTGCTGCATGCGCAGGTACAGCTCGGCGCGCTTCGTCTCGTCGGTCGTCGACTGCGCGTCGTAGTACAGCTTGTCGAACTCCGGCCGCCGCCACTGCGTGTTGTTGGTCGTCGAGGTCGTCAGCAGTCGCTGCGAGATGTGCGACTCGAGCGGCATCGCGCCGGATCGATAGCCGGCCAGTACGCCGTTCTTGGCGATGTCGGCCCAGTAGGTGTCCTTGTTGCCGAGCCTGACGTTC
This sequence comes from Kribbella sp. NPDC050470, assembly GCF_044458365.1. NCBI lineage: Bacteria > Bacillati > Actinomycetota > Actinomycetes > Propionibacteriales > Kribbellaceae > Kribbella > Kribbella sp. NPDC050470. Next base: position 96,950 of record NZ_JBITHV010000019.1, read on the forward strand.
AGGTTCAGGCCGATCGCCTTGGCCTGGTCGCTGATCGCCAGCGCTGCCTCCTTCAGCCCGGTCGACGCGTCCGAGGTGTCGAAGTCGATCGTCAAGCCCTCGGCACCGGCCTGCTTCAGCAGAGACCTGGCCCGATCCGGATCCGGACCCCGCTGCGCCAGGCCGGCCGCGTAGTACTGGTAGTTCTTGCCGTAGAGGTCGTTGCCGAGCTCACCCGATCCGTGCAGCACGGACCTGATCAGTTCCTCCCGGTCGACGAGGTGGAACATCGCCTGCCGGAGTTCCGGCCGGTTGAACGGCGGGCGGTCGATCTTCATCGCCAGCCCATGGAAGTTGCTCAGCGGCAGCCGGTGGACCTGGACGGTCCGCTCGTGCGTCCGGGCGCTCGTCGGCGTCAGATCGTGGGCGTACTCGACCTGCCTGCCGAGCAGCGCGTTCACCCGGGCGGCCTCGTCGTTGCTGATCAGGAGGTGCAACTCGTCGAGGTACGGCGCTCCGTCCCAGTAGTCGGGGTTGCGTTCGGCCACGAAACTCCGCCCGGGCTCGAACGAACGGAACCGGAACGGCCCCGACCCGATCGGTTTCGCCAGGTCCGGCGTACCGGCCGGGACGATGTAGGCGCCGAGCGTCGCGAGCGCGTTCGGGAACTCGCCGTACGGTCGCTGCAGCCGGAACTCGATCGTCCGATTGTCGACAACCCGGCTGGCGGCCAGGTCGATGACCGACAAGGCCGACTTCGCGCGCCGCGTGGATCCGGGCTCGACGATCCGCGCGAAGCTGGCCAGCACGTCGGCGGGCCGTACCGGGCGGCCGTCGTGGAAGGTGGCCTGGCGCAGCGTGATCCGCCAGGTCCGCAGGTCCGCACTCGGCTCCCACTTCTCCGCGAGCCGGGGCTGCGGCGACATGTCCGATCCGTAGTCGGCGAGCTTGTCGTACATCGCCTTGGCGCGCGCGATCTCGACGTACAGATTGCTCTGGTGCGGATCCAGCACCTCCGCGGCGCCGCCACCGGAGAACGCGGCGCGCAGCCGACCGCCCGAGCGCGGCGAGCCGCCTGCCGACGCGGTGCCGGGCGATTCGGCGCAGCCGGGCAGTACGGCGACCGCCGCACCGGCCGACGCGAGACCGAGGAAGCCGCGGCGGCTCAACGACGAACTGGACATACGAGGACCTCACTCCCTCGGCGGATGGCGAACAGTCGAAAACGATAATGGTTTTCAGTTCCGAGAGCCAACCGGGTTCCGGATCTCGATTCCGGTCATCGGACGGCGCGGGCGGGCGCCGTACCCGGTGGCCGCGCCGCTCGTTGTGCTGGTGTCGGCGGCCGCGCGATTTCTTAACCTTCGGCTGCTGGGATCGGACTCCTCCAGGGCGGGTCGCGGCTGGTAGGGTTCACGGCTGTCGGTCGGCGCGATGACGCACCGGGTCCACCCGGTCACGGCATCGTTCCGGCAGGCGGAAAACGGGGCTTCTGTCGGTGAGAGCGAGGCGGGTCTGCCCTGAGCCCGGCTCCGTCCAGTTGGGGAGGCGCGTGTCCGTGGGTCGCCAACTGGCTGGCGCCACCGTCCTGGTGACGATCCGGCCCGCGTTCCCGCGTGACGCCGTACCGGTCCTGCTCGCGGTGGTGGCATCGGCGTGGTGAGGAGCAGTGTGGACCGGCCGGCGATCAGCACCGGACCGGCCCTGATGATTCCGGCCGGGTACCCGCGTGATCTCCCGAGCGCCCTGCTGCGCGCCGCCCGCGACTTCGGCGGCGCCGGCGTGGTCGAGATCGGGCCGGACGGCCGCGAGACCAAACTCGACTTCCCGACCCTGCTCGAGCTCGCCGCGCGCATCCTGGCCGGGCTGCGGGCGAACGGCGTCCGCGCGGGCGACCCGGCCGTCGTACACGTCACCGAGCCGGTCGGCTTCTTCGCCGCGTTCTGGGCCTGCACGCTCGGCGGCATCCGGCCGTTGCTGATGGCCCCGAGCGCCGGCGGCGACCGCACCGAGGAGGGCCGCGAGCGGCTCCGCAAGGTCACCGACCTGCTCGGCTGGACGGTGCTGATCGGCCGCCCGTCCGACCTGCCGAACGACCTCGGCCTGCCCGTCCTCGACCCGGATGCGCTGGCCGGCCACGAGCCGACCTCGGAGTTCCACCGGCCGGCTGCCGACGACGTCGCCGTACTGATGACGTCGTCGGGGACCAGCACGGGTGCGCCGAAGATCGTTCAGCTGACGCACCGCGGTCTGGTCGAGTTCGCCGCCGGTACGCCGGCGATGCTGCCGGTCCGGCCTGGACAGACCACGCTCAACTGGCTGCCGCTGGACCGCAGCGGCGCGTTCTTGCTGTACCACCTGCTGCCCGTGTTCACCGGGTGCACGAACATCCACGTCAACACCGACTGGGTGCTCGCCAACCCGCTGCGCTGGCTCGACCTGATGGACCAGCACCGGGTCAACCACTCCTGGTCGCCGAACTTCGGCTACCGGCTCGCCACGCAGGCGATCGCCGGTGAGCCGGACCGGCACTGGGACCTGTCCGCGCTGCGCAGCCTGGTCAGCGGTGGCGAGCAGATCACCGTGCCGGTGATGAGCGAGTTCCTCCGGCTGACGAACCGGTTCGGCGTCGTACCGGAGACCTTCGTCGCGGCGTGGGGGATGACCGAGACGGTCACCGGGATCACGTTCGGGCGACCGGGGCTGACGCCGAACGTGCACCGCGTCCGGATCCCACCGACCGGAGTCGTCGAGTGGGTCGACCAGCGGCCGTCGAGCGGCAAGGTCGCGGTGGCACGGCCGGGCAAGACGCGGGCCGAGGCGCCGGGCGTGCTCAGCCTGGTGTCGGTCGGCGCACCCGCGCCGGGGACGACCGTGCGGATCGTTGCGCCGAACGGCGCGGTGCTGCCGGAGGGCCGGATCGGGCAGTTGCAGGTCGCGTCCGCGCGGGTGACGCCCGGGTACCTGGGCAACCTGGAGGCCGACCGGGACGCGTTCCCGATCGGCAACTGGCCGGCGCGCAAGTGGCTCGCGACCGGCGACCAGGGCTTCATCACCGGCGGGCAGGTAGTCATCACCGGCCGGGACAGCGAACGCATCATCATGTCCGGCAAGCTGTACTACGCGCACGACATCGAGACGGTCGCGTCCTCGGTGGTCGGCGCGGAGCACGGCCTGATCGCGGCCTGCGGAGTTGCCGACCCCGAGCGCGGGACCGACCGCCTGGTCGTCTTCTACGCGCTCACACCGGAGTCGATCCCCGGCATGGACCAGGCGATCCGCAGCCTGATCCAGGGCCGCCTCGGCCTGGAGGCGGAGGTCGTCGGCGTACCCCGCCGCGACTTCCCGACCACGCCGGGCGGCAAGATCCTCCGTCCCCTCCTGCGCCAGCGCTGGCTCGACGGCACCCTGGAAACCCCCGCCCACCCGTACGTCGAACCCGCCGGCGCCAACGCCCACTCCGGCCCCACCGGCGAAGGCCCGCACGCCACCACCCCCGGCACCCCCATCTCCCTCGAGGAAGACCCCGCCGAACGCACCCAAGAACTCCCGGTAGTCCGCCTGGCCTGGAAACGAACCCTCCAGCAATCCATCCCCACCCCACCCCAACGCCCCACCCTCGGCGCCAACCGCACCCCCACACCGGCCCCGGAAACCCCCTCCGCCCCAGCCGAGCCAACCGCAACAGCAGCCGAGCCAGGCCCGACCGCAGCCGAGCCGACTCCTGCCGCCGTACACGAGCGCAGCCCTTCCGCCGGGGGCGAGCCGACTCCCGCCGCCGTACACGAGCCGGGCCCTGCCGCCGAGAGTGAGTCAGCTCGAGCCGCAGACGAGCCAACTCCTGCCGCCGCACACGAGTCGGCTCCCGCCACAAGCCAGGCAGGTCCCACCGCCGTACACGAGCCCGGCTCTGCCGCCGAGCGTGAGTCAGCTCCCACCGCCGCAGGAGAGCCAACTCCCGCCGCGAGCGAGGCTGACCACGACCACGCTCCCCAGCCCGCGTCTGCCGCCTTCGAGGCCAGCTCCACCTCCGGTCCAACGGTCGCCACCGACCCCGGCACCAACAGCACCCCCGACGCGGATACCACCCGTCAGCCCGACGCGGACGCCAACGGCAACGACGAGTCCGACGCCTACTTCGACAGCACAGCCTTCTCCCGCAAGCCCTCCACAGACCCCGAAGCCACCACAGAACTCCGCCGCATAGAAGCCCCCATCCTCGGCACAGACCCCACCGCCGATGTCCAGCCCACCGCCGAGGCCCAACCCAGCTCCGAGGGGGACACCGCCACCGAGCCCAACTCCGTGGATGGCCCCGCCACGGAGCCCAGCGCCGAGGTTGGCCCCGCCACGGAGCCCAGCGCCGAGGTTGGCCCCGCCACGGAGCCCAGCGCCGACGTCGACCTCACCGCCGACGTCCAGCCCGGCGGCCAACCACAGGCCGATCCCGCACCTGAGGCCGGCTTCGGACCCGAGGCTGTATCGCTGACGGCCGGCGGTCCTCCGACGATTGCAACGAGCGCCGAGGCCACGCCGCAACCCGCCCAGCCGACCGCGAAGGCTGACAATCCCGCGGTACCCGCCGAAACAGAACTCACCTCCGACCAGGAGCCTGCAGCCGACCCGACGACCACCGAGCTGGCACCCGAACCAAGCAGTGAACTCGCGGAGCCCACCCCCGACCCGACCGCTGAGCCCGCCGAGGCGAGCGATCGGCCCGAGCAGCCGAGCGACCCGGACGCGGACCAGACCTCGCACGCAGCCGAGATCGAGTCGCCCGCCGACGCGGACCTCAGCGCCAGGCCCGAGGCCGAAACCAACCAGCCCACCGCCCAGGCCGAGGCTGAGCCGACCGACGAGTCCGCCGCCCAGGCCGAGGCTGAGCCTACCGACGAGTCCGCCGCCCAGGCCGAGGCTGAGCCGATCGACAAGTCCGCCGAGCAGGCTGAGGCTGAGCCGACCGACCAGCCCGCCGAGGCTGATACTGAGCCGACCGACGAGTCCGGCGAGCAGGCTGATGCTGAGCCGACCGACGAGTCCGCCGGGCAGGTCGCAGTACAGCCCGCCGAGTTCGAGCAGCCTGCCGCGCCGGAGGTCGCTCCCGAGGCCGACGCGGAGGACGCTCACGCTGCGGCCGGCGAGGCCACCGCGGCAGCTGAGTTGCCTGTCAGCGAGCAGAGTCACCAGCCCGCGGAGCAGATCGCATCAACCGCCGAGAGCGAGTCGCCCACGGAGACCGATCTCAGCGTCGAGCGTGAGGCCGAAACCGACCAGCCCGCCGCCCAGGCTGAGCCGACCGACGAGCCCGCCGACCCGGTCGCAGTACAGGCGGCCGAGGTCGAGCCTGCTGAGCCGGAGCTTGTCGCAGAGCCCGCAACGGGGGACGACCAGGCTGCTGCCGGCGAGGTGCCCGCGGAGCTGGTCGCAGGACCGGCGGCCGAGGTCGAGCCTGCTGAGCGGGAGCTTGTCGCGGAGCCTGCAACGGAGGATGTCCAGGCTGCTGCCAGTGAGGGCACCGCGAACGCTGAGTCGGTCACCGCCGCACAAGGCGCCGAGCCGAGTGATCAGGCCGCGGAGCAGGTGGAGCAAGCCGCTGGGGTCGAGTCGCCCGTGGTGGACGCCAGCTCTGAGCCTGAGGCCGGGGCCGATTCGGCGGCCGTCGAGGGCTCGGCTGAGTCCGCCGAGCGGGTCGCAGTACAGGCGGGCGAGGTGGAGCCTGTTGAGGCGGAGCTTGTCGGCGAGTCTGCAACCGACGATGACGAGACCGCTGCCGGTGGGGTCACTGGGGACGCCGAGTCGGTCGCTGCCGCGCACGGCGCCGAGCAGAGTGATCAGGCCGCCGAACAGGTCGCAGAAGCTGCTGAGGTCGAGGCGCCCGCCGGCGTGGAGCTTGGCGCCGAGCCTGAGGCCGGGGCTGATTCAGCGGCCGTCGAGGGCTCGGCTGACGCGGGTGATGAGTCTGCTGAGCGGGTCGCAGTACAGGCGGGCGAGGCGGGCGATGAGTCTGCTGAGCAGGTCGCAGTGCAGGGTGCCGAGGTTGCGTCGTCTGAGCCGGAGGTCGTTTCCGGGCACGATGCGGCGGATGCCGGCGCTGCGGCTGGTGAGGTTGCCTCGGAGGCTGAGGCGGTCATCGCTGGGCAGGGCGCTGAGGCGGGCGAGGAGGCCGGCGAACAGGTCGCAGTACTGGCCGCGGGGGGCGAGGCGGCCGCCGAGGGGGACCTCGGTGCTGAGTCCGAGGCGGACGGCGATGGGGCCGTCGTACCGGCGTTGGCTCAGTCGGGTGAGTCCGCCAAGCGGGTCGCAGCAGAGCCAGTCGCTGAGCCTTCGGAGCAGGTTGCGGGTGCTGCGGGGGCTGGCGGCGTCGAGCTCGGGACTGAGGCCGGTGAAGAGGCTGCCGGGCAGGCTGTAGGGGCGGCTGGCGTTGTGGGGGAAGCGGCGTCGGACGAAGGTGTCTCGGCCGCGGGGTCGGTTGGTGGGCAGAAGAAGAAGGCGGCTGTTGTTGGGCCGGTGGCTGTGGTGGGGCTGGCGGGGCGGTTTCCGGGGGCTGAGGGGTTGGAGCAGTTCTGGGACAACCTGGTGGGTGGGGTTGGGAGCGTTCGGCGGTTCACGCCGGATGAGGTGCGGCTGGCGGGTGGGCATCCGGATGACGGGATGGTTGCGGTCAGTGGGGTGCTGGACCATGTGGAGTCGTTCGATGCGCGGTTCTTCGGGTTGGGGGATCGCGAAGCGGAGCTGATGGATCCGGCGCTGCGGTTGTTCCTCGAGGTTTGTTACCAGGCGCTCGAGCACGGCGGGTACGCCGGAACCTCCAGCCGCGTCGGCGTTTTCGCCGGTTCCGGCATGAACCTCTACGCCAAGCAGAACCAGTCCCGCGACTCCCTGGCTGCCCGCGTTGCCTACCGTCTCGGTCTCACCGGCCCGGCGATCGGGGTCCAGTCCGCGTGGTCGTCGTCGCTGGTCGCCGTACATCTGGCCTGCCAGGCGCTGAGGTCCGGTGACGCGGATCTCGCGCTCGCCGGCGCGGCCGCCGTACAGGTGCCGCAGGCAACGGGTTATCGCCCGTCCCCGGAGTCGATCCTGTCGCCGAGTGGTCAGGTCCGCGCGTTCGACGCGACCGCCGACGGGACGGTCGCCGGCAACGGCGTCGCCGCGGTCCTCCTCAAGCGGCTCGACCAGGCGGTTGCCGACGGCGACACGGTGTACGCCGTCATCCGCGGTACGGCGGTCAGCAGCGAGGACGCGCCCGCCGGCAACCAGGTCGACCTCATCGAGCGCGCGCTCGAGCGGGCCGGTTTCGCGGCGGACTCGCTGAGCTACATCGAGGCGAACGCGATCGGCAGTACGACGGCGGACTCGGCCGAGGTGAAGGCGCTGACGACCGCGCTGCGCCGGCACACCGACAAGGTCGGCTTCTGCACGCTCGGCTCGGTGAAGCCGAACATCGGCCACCTCGACAGCGCTGCGGGCATGGCCGGCCTGATCAAGACCATCCTGATGCTGCAGCACCGGATGCTGGTCCCGACGATCAACTACAGCGAGCCGAACCCGCAGCTCGACCTCGACGGCAGCCCGTTCGTGATCGGCACCGAGGCCCGCGACTGGGAGGCCGGTACGACGTTGCGCGCCGGCGTCAGCGCACTCGATGCCGGCGGCACCAATGCGCACGTGATTCTGGAGGAGGCGCCGCGGCAGATCCGCCGTGGCGACGACGGACCGGTCGTGCTGCCGCTGTCGGCACCCGACCTGGACGCACTGGCCGACCTGGTCGAGCTGTACCGCACCGACCTCGGCCACGGCACCGGTCACCGCCTCATCGACCTCGCTGGCACGGCGGCACTCGGCCGACCGGCGTACCGGCACCGCATCGCCGTCGCCGGCTCGTCAGAGGCCGAGCTGGTCGACGCGCTCGCCACAGCTCAAGCAGCCGAAGTGCCGCGCGGCGGACCGGGTCCACTGGGCTACGCCTTCACCGGACAGGGTGCTGCACGCCGCGGTATGGCTGCTGGCCTTGCAGCACGTTTCCCGGTGTTCCGGTCGGTGCTGGACGAGTGCGACCGCGTGTACGCCGAGGAGTTCGGCGGCAGCCTGCTCGACCTGTTGCTGACCCCGGCCGGCTCGTCGGAGGGCGTGTGGCCGACGGAGACCGCGCAGCCGGCGCTGTTCGCGTTCGAGTTGGCGTTGGCGCGGTTGTGGCAGTCGTTCGGTGTGCAGCCGGCGCTCGTGGTCGGCCATAGCGTTGGTGAGTACGCCGCTCTGTGCGTGGCCGGTGCGTTGTCGTTGGCTGACGGAGTACGGCTGACGGCCAAGCGTGGCGAGCTCATGCAGCGTGGCACGGTCCCTGGCGCGATGGTCGCCGTACGGGCGGATGCGGACCGGGTTCGCGAGCTGGCGCAGACGCCCGGTGTGGAGATTGCCGCAGGCAACGGTCCGCAGTCGTTCGTGCTGACCGGGTCCGAGGTGATCGTCGGACAGTTGGCAGCGCAGCTGGACCAGTTGCAGGTCGCGTGGCAGCGGCTGGACGTGGACCGGGCGTTCCACAGCTCGCTGGTGGACCCGATCCTCAAGGACTTCGCGGCGATCGTCCGCGAGATCACGCTGAAGCCGTTGCGTACGCCGATGGTGTCGAGCTGGTCCGGTGAGCTGCTGGAGTCGGGGACTGTGCTGGACGGCGACTATCTGGTCGGCCAGCTGCGTCAGCCGGTGCTGTTCGGTGACGCGGTCGAGGCGGTGACGGCGGCCGGGTGCCGGCGGTTCATCGAGCTCGGGCCGGACGCCGTACTGAGCCCGGCCGGTCGCCGGATCGCGCCGAACAGCACGTGGATCCCGGCGCAGCGGCTCGGCCAGGACCCGGTGCTCGCGACGATGAACGGGCTGGCCGAGCTGTACGAGCAGGGCACCGAGATCGCCTGGTCCAAGGTGTACGGCGATGGCGGGCGGGTGCCGTTGCCGACGTACCCGTTCCGTCGGGTGCATCACCCAATCGACAACTCCGCTGCTGTCGCCGAAGGTGCCGAGGGTGCTGGGCGGTTGAGTCCGTTCGAGCGGGCGGCGCGGGCGCAGACGGTGGTGTTCGAGCCGGCCAGCGGGACTGGTCCTGCGGTGAAGAAGATCCCGTTGGATCCGCCCGTCGAGCCGTCGGCGGCCGAAGCGGTCGAGGTCGATGCGAGCGAGTCCGAGGCTGATGTGGCGGACGAGTCGGTGTTTGCGCTGCCGGCTGAGACGCATTCGGTGGACGCGGATTACTTGGCGCAGGCCGGCTCGTTGTCGGGTGACGAGGTGTCGGCCGAGGTCTATCGCGCGTCGCTCGATGTGGTGCTGGACCTGACGTGCGAGGAACTGTCGCTGGATCCCTACGACCTGACGGTCGATCACACGTTCGCCGAGCTGGGGGCGACGGCGGAGTCGATGGCGCCGGTGGTCGAGGAGATCAATGCGCGGTTCGAGGTCAGTCTGACGGCGGAGGAGTTGCTCGGCAGCTTCAGTACGCCGCACAAGCTGGCGACTGCCGTGGCGATTCAAGCGCCGAAGCCGGAGCCCGTCGTCATCGAAGAGGTGGTTGCCGAGGGCGACGAATCGCCTGAGACGCCTGCTGTGGTTGACAGTGTGGCGCCGGCAACTGACGCCCGGACGGCGCTGGCGGTGCTGGGTACTGGGCTGGCGGAACTGGCGGCGAAGGTGGACGAGGCCGCGGCTGCGACGAGCGAGGCCGAGCTGCCGGGGTCGGGGATGGCCGCGTTGATGTCGCAGCAGTTGCGCGTTGCCGGGCAGCTGGTCGACGGCGTCACCAAGCTGATGCGTGAGCAGCTTGCACTGCTCGAGCCCGCGCAGGAGTCCGCGAAATCCGAGGCGCAGGAGCCCGACGAGTCAGCCGACGACGAGGACCCCGAGCCGGCCGCCGAACCCCGCGATGAGACCCAAGCCGACCAGCAGGCCGGAGCCGGTGAGCAGACCGAGACAGCGAAGCAAGCTGGGGTTGCGGAGCTGGCTGCGGTTGGTGGGCCGGTTCCGGTTGCCGAGTTGTCGGAGGAGGAGCGGGAGGCCCGGCGGCGGGACTTGGCGTACTGGGATGTGGCCCTCGCGGGCGCGGAGCCCTTGGTGCTGGTGGGTGATCGGCCGGTAGGGGAGCAGGGCGTCGGGTCGGTCAAGAAGGAGCTGGCCGAGGACCTCGGAGGCGCGATCTTCGTGTTCAGCCGGGAGCGCAAGGTCAGCCCGTTGATGGTGATGCTCGCGGCCGTCGGCACCGTGCTCGGCCGGTTCGCGGCGCAGGACGACGTGACCATCGGGACCGCGCCGCCCCGCCCGCAAGGCGACACTTCGACCACGCCTCAGCGAGCGCTGCCGATCCGCGTAGACCTGTCCGGTGAGCCCGACCTCGGCGTGCTGGCACACCGCGTCCGCGACGTCACCACCGGCGCGTTCGACCACGCCGGCACCGACCTCGCCGTACTGGAACGTGACCCGCTCTTCCAGGTCCTGGTCGAGTTCGAGGACGGCGACACCGACCTGCCGAAGCACCTCGACCTGCGCCTCCGGCTGACGCACCACGAGGCGAGGATCACCTGTACGGCGGACTACCGCACCGGCATGTTCGAGCAGAGCACCATCGACCGCCTGCTCGCCTACCTGGAAGCGGTACTGCGTCGCGCGACCACGCAACCGCATCTCCGCCTGCCCGACCTGATGCAGCCGATCGAATCCGACCTGCAGACACTGCACGAGCTGGAAGGCGACATCGACCCGGCCGGCCCGATCGGCCGAGTACGGCGGAACGCAGTAGTCGCCGGCGAACTCAGTGGACTGCACACGCTGTTCGAGCAGCAGGTCGCCCGCACTCCCGATGCGATCGCGCTGATCCAGGGCAACCGCGAGCTCACGTACGCCGAGCTGGACCGCCGCTCCAACGCGGTCGCCTGGCAACTGGTCGACCTCGGCGTCAAGCCCGGACAGCTGGTCGCCGTACGCGTTGCCCGAGGCACCGAGCTCGTGGTCGCGGTGCTCGCCGTACTGAAGTCCGGTGCGGCCTACCTGCCGCTGGACCCCGGTGTGCCGGAGTCGCGGTGGGCGTTCATGGTCGACGACTCGTCGGCGGTCGCCCTGGTCGGTGACGACGCCGCGCTGGCGGACCGGCTCGGGCTGCGGCTGGTTCCGGTCGCGGCGGTGGACGGCGACCCGCGGTCGCAGCAGGCGCCGCCGGTCCGGTCGGCTGCCGATGACGTTGCCTACTGCATCTACACGTCGGGCTCGAACGGCAACCCGAAGGGCGTGCTGGTTCCGCACCGCGGCCCGGTCAACCTGATCCGGCACTACCTGGCGACCCGGCGCTCGCTGCGGACGTTGCAGTGGACGTCGTTCGGCTTCGACGTCCACGTGCAGGAGATGTTCACCGCGCTGGCCTCCGGCGCGCCGCTGGTGCTGATCGGCGAGGACGACCGGTACGACCCGGACGCGGTGATCGCGGCGCTGCGGGACCACCAGGTCGAGCGGCTGTTCATGGCGTTCAGCCCCCTGACGGCGCTGCTCGCGACGATGCGCCGGCTGCCGGAGCTGCCCGCGCTGCGCGAGATCGTCGCCGGTGGCGAGGCGATGGTGCTGACGCACAAGGTCCGGGACTTCCTGGACGCGCACCCGGGCTGCCGGCTGTTCAACGAGTACGGCCCGGTCGAGGCGTCGATCGTGACCACGATCCACGAGGTCGACCCGGCCGAGGACCGCCCGTCGATCGGGCGGCCGGTCGAGGGCGTCGTCGTACGCCTGCTGGACCAGGCTTTGCGGCCGGTGCCGGTCGGCGCGGTCGGTGAGATCCACCTCGGCGGCGCGGCCGTTGCCCAGGGCTACATCGGGCGGCCGGACGAGACCGAGCGTGCGTTCGTGCCGGACCCGGGTCACCCGGGTGGCCGGCTGTACCGCAGCCGCGATCTTGGTCGCTGGCGGGCGGACGGGACGCTGGAGTACCTCGGCCGGGCGGACGACCAGGTGAAGATCCGCGGTCACCGGGTCGAGCCGGGGGAGACCGAGCACGTGCTCGCGGACCAACCCGGCGTGGTCGACGCGGTCGTGGTCGCGTGCGCGGACCCGGCCGGTGACACCTGCCTGCTCGGGTACGTCGTTCTGGAGGACAGCGATCCCGCGGTCCTGGCCCGGTTGATGCTCGACCTGGGCAAGGAGTTGCCGATCTACCTGGTCCCGGCCGACCTGATCCCGATCGAGGAGCTCCCGCTCGACGACAACGGCCGCCTGGACCGCTCGCGCCTCCCCGAACCCGAGTGGCTCAAGGCGTAACAGCTTGTCCTGCACCGTGGGCGGGGTTGGGCCGGTGGCCGCCCTCCCACAACCACCGCCGACCGTCCACGGTGCAGAACCCGCGATCGATCCTCATCCCTCCCGAGGACCGATCGCACTCCGCGCCGGTCTGCCGCGGAACAGCGATGAGGCGCTGATCACGCAGACGAGCAGGGAGTAGATCGCGAGCGCGAATCCGACGCTCCCGTCGTCGGCCCGCTCACCGGAATCCGAGTCGGAGCCCAGGGGCGAGCCCGGGCGCAGACCAGTACCGGATTCCGGTGAGCAGACCGCGGCCGCGCCGGCGACGATTGCGGCGGGATCCGAGCCGGCGAGGGCTCGTCCGCGCAGGCAACCGTGCAGGGCGGCGACGCCGCACGCTGCGGCGACGTTCAGCAACAACAGGCGGTCGGCGACCTCACCGACCTCGCGGCGCGAGACGGTGGTGACGACAGCAGTGGTGAGGAAGGCGGCGAAGAGCAGGAGTACCGCGACGTCCATCCGGACTGATCCCTTGGGGTCGAGCGTTGCCTCGGACAACGCTGGCGAACGTTGCTACCTCACCTGATCCAATGCGACTGCCCCTGTCACGCGATGGCGGCGGAGAGTCTCCTCTCCGCCGCACTCGCGTTCTGGCCGATCCAGGCCCCCTGATCGGCCGGTTCGGTCGGTCCGAGCCCCCCTCGACCGACCCTGGATGACGTGCCCCCACCCCATCCACCCGTTGCATCGGAGACGACGGGGTGGTCGTTACACACTTCTGGGCAACTTCGTAAAAATTGCGCAAAGCTGCTCGCGACGCCCTTTTCCGGACGCGTTAGTTGTGCGCGGAGGTCCGCAGCGGCTCAGCGAACGGCGGACCAGGCCTGGTGAGCGGCTCCGAGGAGGCCGGCGTTGTCCAATTGGGCGGGCTCAACGCTCAGATCGGTGACGAAGGGCAGCTGGGCGAGCCGCTTGACCCAGGCCTGGACCGGGTCGAACAGGACCGAGCCGGCCTTCGAGACGCCGCCGCCGATGACGACGGTGGTGAGGTCGACGGTGACCGCGGTCGCGACGATGCCTGCGGCCAGCGCCTGCGCGCCGTCGTCGAAGGCCGCCAGCGCGAGCTCGTCCCCGGCGGCCGCGTCGGCGGCCAGTACGGCGGCGTCCACGGCCTCATCGGCTCGCCAGCCCCGGCGCTTGGCCCGGGCGACCATCCGCGGCCCGCTCGCGTACGCCTCGACGCACCCGAACGATCCGCACGCGCACGCCTCGCCGTCCAGGTCGACCACCACGTGTCCGATGTGCGCCGCGTTGCCCGACTGGCCGATCATCGGCTTGCCGTCGACCACCAGGCCGCCGCCGACGCCGGTCGACACCACGATGCCGAGCAGCGTGTCCGCCTCCCGCCCGGCGCCGGTCCAGAACTCGCCGAGCGCGAAGCAGTGCGCGTCGACCCCGAGTGTCACCGGTACGTCGCCGACCAGTTCGCGCACCCGGTCAACGAGGGGAAAGTTCCGCCAGCCGGTGATGTTCACCGGCGACACCAGCCCGTGCTCCTGGTCCAGCGGACCGGCCGAACCGATGCCGACCGCCAGTGGCTCGGCGTCGCCGCGGACCCGGTCGATCAGCTCGGCCAGCGCGGCGAACACCTGGTCGGCGTCGCCAGGTGGGGTGCTGATCCGGTCGCCGGTCACGATCCGGCCGTCCGCGGACACGAGAGCGGCGGCCATCTTCGTGCCGCCGATGTCGATCCCGAGAACCGTGTCCTGCGCGGTCACCGCAACGTCACTCATCGTCCCCCCGGGTCAGTGGCGGTTGTCTGCTGGGCAAGCGGTCACGGTGTCGGGCTCCGTCGACAGCGGTCAGGTCGAGAGACAACGTTATCTGTAGTCGGGCCGGACAGCGAGGGGTAAGTCTCAGAAATCCGTCCGGAAACCGTCCTGGCACGCTCAAAATCGGTCTGACAATAGTCTGACAACGATCGCCCTGATCTCGTCACGCGGCGCTAATTATTAGCTGTCCGTGACGGCGCACCCACAGCGGTTTCGGGTAGCGCCTTCCCCCACCGGGGCGAGAGGGTGTCTGGATGAGCGATCACCTGGAACGTGATGCAGCCGGCGCGCTGGTCGTCGGCTTCGACGGGACCACCGCCTCGGACGACCTGCGCCGCGCGGTCGCGGCCGGGCTCGGCGCGGTCATCCTGTCGACCCGCAACGTCTCCGACGCCGAGCAGGTCCAGGCGCTGACCGCCACGCTGCGGTCGGAGCGGCCGGACCTGATCGTCTCGATCGACCACGAGGGCGGCGAGTTCAGCCATCTCGCCCCGGCGAACCCGTGGCCGCTGGCCTCGCCGCGGATCCTCGGCGACCTCGACGACGTCGACCTGACCCGCGCCTCGGCCCGGGACGCCGCCGCCACGCTGGCGAGCCTCGGCATCGACCTGATGCTGGCCCCGTCGGTCGACGTGAACAGCAACCCGGCGAACCCGATCATCTCCACCCGCTCGTTCGGCACCACCGCCGACGTCGTCTCGCGGCACGGCGTCGCGTTCGTCGAGGGCGTGCACGAGGCCGGGATCGCCGCCTGCCCGAAGCACTTCCCCGGCCACGGCGACGTCACCGTGGACTCCCACCTCGACCTGCCCCGGGTGGACCGCTCGATCGCCGAGGTCACCGACGTCGAGCTCGCGCCGTTCAAGGCCACCATCGCGGCCGGCGCCGACGTGATCATGAGCGCCCACATCGTCTTCTCCGCGTACGACGACCAACCGGCCACCCTCTCGCACCGGATCCTCACCGGGCTGCTCCGCGAGGAGCTCGGCTTCACCGGCGTGATCACCACCGACGCCCTCGAGATGCAGGCGATCACCAAGACCCAGTCGATCGAGGACGCGACCGTCGCCTCCGTCCGGGCCGGCGCCGACCTCGCCATGGTCGCGCTCGCCACCGCCGATCCGCGGGCGCTCACCAAGGCCCTGGTCGATGCGGTCGGCAACGGCGCTCTCGACGCCGAGCGGCTCGCCGACGCCGCCGGCCGGGTCCGCGCGCTCGCCGCGAAGTTGCAGACCCGCACTCGCCAGCCAGGCCTCGACGGCGCCCCGGTCCGCGAGGTCGCCACCCGTGTCGTGGCCAGCCAGACCCTGCCCGCGCTCGGCACGCAGCCGTACATCGTCGACCTGACTCAAGGCCTGCACCCGGCATGGAACCCCTATTTCAGTGGGCTTCCGGAGGTCTTCAGCCGCGTCGCGCCCGGTTCCGAAGGGGTGGTCCTGCGAGGCGAGCACCGGGTCCTCGACGGCGCCGGATCCGAGTCCGAGGGTGCCATCGCCCGCGCGGCGGCAGCGGCGGCCGGTCGTCCACTCGTGATCGCGGTGCAGGATGCCGTACGCACGCCGTGGATGCGTGAAGCGCTGGCCGCGTTGCTGCAGGGCCGCGGCGAGAACACCGTCGTCCTGTGCACCGGCATCCCCGAGGACCGCGAGCTCGTCCCCGAAGGGATCGCCGCCGGTACGACGTCCGGCCGCAACGTGATCGTGCTCGAGGCGATTGCCAGGGCCCTCACCCGGGACGGCAGCTGAGGCTGAGATCCAGCGCGTTCTGCTCCACGTAGTTCAGGGCGTGCCGGACGGCGCCGACGGACACGATCGCGTCGCCGAGTGACGACACGGCGACGCGCGGCGGTGTCGAGGTGAAGCCGGCCAGCTGCTGCTCGATGTCCGGCAGCAGCGACTTGGCCGCCTCGGCGACCGCGCCGCCGATCACGACCAGCTCGGGGTTGAACAAAATGGCGAGCGTGGCGACCACCCGGGCGGTCCGGGCGGAGATGCGCTGCAGGATCTCCAGCGCTACCTGGTCGCCGGCGTCCGCGGCGGTGAAAACCAGCTCGGCGGTCACCGGCCGGTCGCCGGCCAGGGCTCGCAGCGCAGTCTTCACGGCCGGGTCGGCGACGGCTGCGGCGCCGTCCTCGCGAGCGATCCGCGCGATGCCGTGGGTGTCGCCGACGCCCTCGACGAGCTTGAGGTAGACCATCTCGCCGGCGCCGCCGCGAGAGCCGTGCAGCAGCCGGCCGGAGTCCATCAGGCCGGAGCCGAACCGCTCACTTGCCAGCAGTACGGCGAGGTCGTCGACGTTGCGGCCTTCGCCGCGCCAGTGCTCGCCGAGTGTGGCCAGGTTGGCGTCGTTCTCCAGGAGGACCGGCCAGCCGTGCAGCTCGGTCAGCCGCCGGCCGAGCCCGGCGTCGAAGCGCCGCCAGAACTCGTCGTCGGCCAGGAGGTTTCCGCTTCGGTCGACCGGAGCGGCGACGCCGGCGCCGGCTGCCAGCACCTGCGCGTCCGGCACCTGGGCGGTCTCGAGCGCCTCGACAACGGTCTCGTGCACGATCTCGGTCCGCTCGGCCGCGGTCGAGTCGCCGGCCACCGAGCGCACCGCCTTGGCCAACGTCTCGCCGCGCAGGTCGGCGACCAGCACGGTGGCCTTGCCCGCGCCGATGTCGATCCCGAGCACGTAGCCGGCCCGGCTGTTGAACTCGAAGCGGCGCGACGGCCGCCCGACCGCGCTGTCGTCCCGGCCGGGGTCGTGCTCGACCACCCAGCCCATCGAGATCAGGTCGTTGCAGACCGCGTGCACGGTCGCCCGGGTCAGGCCGGTCGCCTCGATCAGGCCGGTTCCTGTCATCACCCCGGCGCGGGAGAGCACGCCGAGTAGCTTCCCGGCGTTGACCCGGCGCAGCATCGGCGGCGTCGCGGTCGGCGGAGTGGCCGATGGCTTCGCCATGAAACCCCCTTGACCTGTCGTGGACTGCGACGCAGAATACTGCAGAATCTAAATTTAGAGTATATATAAATGAGCGGGAAACGTCCCCGCAACCGCCTGGACATCCTGGACCCCGCGCCTTCCGACCCAAGTGAGGCTCTCTTGACCAGCACGCAGTCGCCGACCGACCGAGACTGGTGGCGCCAAGCCGTCGTCTACCAGATCTACCCGCGCAGCTTCGCCGACTCCAACGGCGACGGCATGGGTGACCTGCAGGGCATCATCAGCCGTGTTCCGTACCTCACGTCCCTGGGTATCGACGCGGTCTGGCTGAGCCCGTTCTACCCGTCCGCCCTGGCCGACGGCGGGTACGACGTCGACGACTACCGCAACGTGGACCCGCGACTCGGGACCCTCGAGGACTTCGACGTACTCGTCAGCGCGCTGCACGACGCGGGGATCAAGCTGATCGTCGACATCGTCCCGAACCACACCTCCGACCGGCACGAGTGGTTCACCGAGGCGCTGGCGGCGGACAAGGGCGCGCCGGCCCGGGACCGGTACATCTTCCGCGAGGGCGACGGCGACGAGCCGCCGTCGGACTGGGACTCGGTGTTCGGCGGGTCCGCCTGGGCGCAGGTCGAGGACGGGCAGTGGTACCTGCACCTGTTCGCGGCCGAGCAGCCGGACCTGAATTGGGAGCACCCGGAGGTCCGGGCCGACTTCCTGCAGACGCTGAGGTTCTGGTCGGACCGCGGCGTCGACGGTTTCCGCGTCGACGTCGCGCACGCCCTGGTGAAGAACCTGAGCGAGCCGTTCCCCTCGAAGACCACGCTGCCCCGACAGTCCGAGTCCAACGGGGCGCACCCGCTCTGGGACCAGGACGGCGTGCATGAGATCTACCGCGAGTGGCGCACGGTGCTGAACGAGTACGACCCGCCCCGGTCGGCCGTGGCCGAGGCGTTCGTGCCGGCCGCCCGCCGGGCCCGGTATGCGAGTGCCGACGGGCTCGGGCAGGCGTTCAACTTCGACCTGCTGCAGGCCGACTTCGAGTACGCGAAGTTCCGGCAGGTGATCGAGGACAACCTCGCGCTGGCCGAGCAGAACGGCTCGTCCTCGACCTGGGTGTTCTCCAACCACGACGTCGTCCGGCATGCGACCCGCTACGGGCTGCCGAAGGACCCGTCCGGCAGCTGGCAGGACGGCAAGGCGTGGCTGCTCAGCAACGGGACCGAGCCGACGGTCGACGTCGAGCTCGGCCTGCGGCGGGCGCGTGCGGCGACGCTGCTGATGCTGGCGCTGCCGGGCTCGGCGTACCTGTACCAGGGTGAGGAGCTGGGGCTGCAGGAGGTCGGCGAACTGCCGGCCGCGAACCTGCAGGACCCGGCGTACTTCCGGTCGAAGGGCGCCGAGAAGGGCCGCGACGGCTGCCGGGTGCCTATCCCGTGGACTGTCGGCGGACTGTCGTTCGGCTTCGGTTCGGGCGGTTCGCACCTGGTCCAGCCGAAGTGGTTCGGCGGCTACTCGGTCGAGGCGCAGGAGGGCGACCCGGAGTCGACGCTCAGCCTCTACCGGAAGGCCCTCGCCGTACGGCGCGGGCTGCAGACGGGCAACTCGCTGACCTGGGTCGAGGGCGGCGACGACGTCCTGCACTTCATCCGTCCGGGCGGCTGGCAGTCCATCACCAACTTCGGCGCCGCTCCGATCGAGCTGCCCGAGGCTGCAGTCGTGCTGTCCAGCGGCCCGCTCGAAGGCGACAAGCTGCCGAGTGCCACCACGGCCTGGCTGATCTAGACACGTCCCGGTCATCCCGGTCGTCCCCCTGGCGGCTGTGGCTTGGCCGGGACGTACCGCCGGAACGGGTTGTGGTGGAGGCGGCGGGGCGGTCGCCACACCACACCGGCACCGGCGGGTGTGGTTGTGACGGGGGCACCGGGCGGTGGCCCCCGTCACAATCCCTATGGATGGAAGGATGGGCCTCGTGACGACGAGGCTTGCTGATGTGATTGCCGTGCTCGACCGGCTGTACGACCCGGCGTGGGCGGAGAGCTGGGACGCGGTCGGGCTGGTGACCGGGGATCCGGACCAGCCAGTACGGCGGATTCTGTTCGCTGTCGACCCGATGCGGCCGGTCGTGGACGAGGCGATCGCCGGTGACTTCGACCTGCTCGTCACGCATCACCCGCTGCTGCTGCGCGGGGTGAACAGCGTCGCCGCGACGACACCCAAGGGTCGCGTCGTCCACGACCTGATCAAGAGCAACACCGCCCTGCACGTCTGCCACACCAACGCCGACAACGCGAACCCGGGCGTGAGCGATGCGCTCGCCGCGGCGCTCGGCTTGCAGGACACCCGCCCGCTCAAGGCGATGCCTGCGGAGCCGACGGACAAGCTCGTCGTGTTCGTCCCGGTCGAGGAGACGCAGGGCATGCTGGACGCGCTGTCCAAGGCAGGCGCGGGCCGGATCGGGGACTACGACCGGGCCGCCTGGAGCGGGACCGGCGAGGGCACCTTCCGGCCGCTCGAAGGCGCCAACCCGACGATCGGGCAAGTCGGCGACATCGAGGTGGTCGCGGAGAACCGGCTGGAGATGCTCGTCCCGCGCCGGAACCGGCGGGCCGTGGTTGAGGCGCTCAAGGCCGCCCATTCCTACGAGGAGCCGGCCTTCGATATCTACGAACTCGCCGCCCTGCCGAGTGAGCGCGGCGGCGGGCGGGTCGGCGTACTGCGGGAGCCGTTGCCGCTGCGGGACTTCGCGCGACTGGTGGCGGACAACCTGCCGCGGACCGAGCACGGCGTACGGGTGTCGGGCGATCCCGACCGGATCATCGAGACCGTCGCGGTGGTCGGGGGAGCGGGTGACTCGGAGTTCGACCGCGTCCGTGCCTCCGGGGTCGACGCCTATGTCACCGCGGATCTCCGGCATCACCCGGCGACCGAGGCCCGGGCGTACGACGTGGGCCCGGCGCTGGTCGATGTCGCGCACTGGGCGAGCGAGTGGCCTTGGCTGCAGGACGCGGATCGCCTGCTGCGCGCGCAACTGGAGGGTGACGTCGAGACGCACATCTCCACCATCTGCACCGACGCATGGACCCTCCGCGTCGGCCAGGACCCACAGGCCTGAGCCACCTCGTCCCTAGGCTGAGCCGGTGATCTTCCGGCTCGGCCTGCTCTCCGTCCTGCTCATTGCGCTGACCGGTTGTGTCGGGCTCGGCGGGCCAGATCGCTCAGCGAGTCCGCCGCCGCTGCCGTCTCCGCTGCCGAAAGCGGTGCACCCGCCGGCGGCCAAGCCAGTCGATCGCGACCAGGCCCGGGTGCTGGCCGCGCTCGCGCAGGTGGACGCCTGTGCCTTGCTGGACCCGGCCAAGGCGAAGGCGCCCGGCTTCACGGTCGGCGCCACGATTCGCCGTACGGATCCACACGAGTGCCGGATCGAGCACGGCACCGCCTGGATCCGGGCCGAGCTCGGCCTTGCTGATTCGTTCCGGTTCCACAGCGAACTGCGCACGGTGGCCGGAGCCAAGGCGTACGTGAGGGGCGACGAGGACTCCTGCCAGGTAACCCTGCCGGTGACCTTCCAGCGCTCGGTCAGCTTCTACGGACACTGGCCGGACAAGGCGGCCCCGCTCGACTGCCGGACGGTCGAGGCGTTTGCGGCAGCCGCCGTACCGGTGCTGAATCGGCCGACTCCGGCCATGGCGCCGCTCGCGAGCTGGAACGGCTGCACGGCGTTGGAGAAGCTCGTCGGCCGCGCCACCGGCCGGTTCGAAGTGGGCAGCTACCCGACGCTGACCGTGGACGGCTGCACCGATTGGGTCGACGGGCGGAAGGGCACCGAGGTCAGCCTCGGCTACGGGCCGGACCTGGTGACCTCGAACTACCCCAAGACCGTGCGCCTTGCCGGCCGGACGGCTGGTGTCACGTACGGCGAGGGGCAGTGCTGGCTGACCTGGAACCAAGGACCGTCCGCGCAGCCGGATCCGCGCGAGAAGTGGGTGCAGATCGTGCTGCGGTCGCCGAACTGCGCGACCAGCAAGCGGCTGGCGGTGAAGCTGATCGCGATGCTCGCCGGCCCGCTCCCGGCCGCGGCCAAGCCGCAGGCACCGCTGCTGATGAAGCCCACCGACCACGACTCGAAGCAGCCGGGTGCGTGTATCGATCTGGAGGTCACCAAGGAGTTCCCGGTCTGCGAGCCGTACGTTCCGGTGCAGCCGCCGAAGGGTGCGGTCGAGGTGTACCGGCAGGGCAGCCAGGACGGCAACGTCGTGTGCTCGATCAGCCAGGACGCCGTACGGCGGGTGCTCGGGAGCGGATTCCGGCCGGTCGTCGAGGGTGCTGCCTGTGTGTTCGTCGAGCCGAGTCACGCGCTCGAGGTCAGGGTCGGGGTGACCGATCGGACGGTGGGTGCGGGCATCGCGCCGCGCAAGGTCGAACTGGCCGGCCGCCAGGCTCTGGTCTCGACGTCACAGTCGGACGAGGACAGCAAGCTGGTTTACCTGCGGGCCGAGGACAGCACTGGTGTGGTCCTGTCCGTTCACTTCGCCTTCGAGCGGCCGCGCGGCGGTGGTGACCTGGACACCGGCCGTGAGGCCCAGCTCGAGCCGCTGGGTCGGCAGATCCTCGAACAGTCCTTCTGACCACCGTCCCGGCTTGTGGCGCGCAGGCAGTAGCGTGGAGACTCTCACAACTGAAAGCTGCTGGAGGCCGTGTCTGGTGGCTCCGCGCCTACTGCGCGGCACTCGGCACGGCACCTCGCGACGGCGCGGAACCACCAGACACGACCTTGAAGGAGCCGACCCTGAACGCCGAGCCCGCTGTCCAACGCCGGTTGCTGGACCTGCAGGAACTCGACCTGCAGCTGGATCAGGTCGCCCACAAACGCAAGTCGCTGCCGGAGCACCAGGCCCTGGCCGACCTGGTCGCGGAGAAGTCGGTGGTCGACCGCGACCTCGTCACCGCCGACACCGAGGTCAGCGACCTGCAGCGCGAACAGAAGAAGGCCGACAGCGACGTCGAGCAGGTGCGCCAGCGCAAGGCGCGCAACCAGCAGCGGCTCGATTCCGGCCAGGTCACCTCGCCGCGAGACCTGGAGAACCTGCAGCACGAGATCGGCTCGCTGGACCGGCGGATCTCCGACCTGGAGGACGCCGAGCTCGAGGTGATGGAGAAGCTGGAGGCCGCCGAGGCGGTGCAGGCCGACCTGCGCACCCGGGCCGAGGCGTTCGCCGGCCGGCAGGCCGAGCTGGAGACCACCCGGGACGCCGTGATCAAGGAGCTCGACGAGCAGCGGGCCCAGCTCGGCGACAAGCGGGCCACGGTCGCCGCCGAGCTCCCGGACGCGCTCGTCACGCAGTACCAGCGGCTCCGTGAGCACAACGGCGGCATCGGCGCCGCGCCGCTGGTCGGCAAGCGCTGCATGGGCTGCCGGATGGAGCTGGCGCCGTCCGACCTGAACCGCATCAAGGCTGCCGCGCCGGACGCCGTACTGCGCTGTGAGGAGTGCGGCCGGATCCTCGTGCGCACGTCGGAGAGCGCGGTATGAGGGAGCGAAGCGAGCTCATCATCAAGCACAGCGCCCCTCGTGCCTCATCCGCGCCCGGAGCGAAGCGAGGACGTGGATGAGCTTCGACCATGTCGTCGTCGAGGCAGATGGCGGATCACGGGGTAATCCAGGACCAGCGGCGTACGGCGCTCTGGTGCGCGATCCCGCGACCGGCGAGGTGATCGCGCAGGCCGGGAAGACGCTCGGGATCGCGACCAACAACGTCGCCGAGTACTCCGGGCTGGTCGCCGGGCTGGAGCTGGCCGCGGAGTACGCGCCGAACGCCTCGATCGAGGTGCGGATGGACTCCAAGCTGGTGATCGAGCAGATGGCCGGCCGCTGGAAGATCAAGCACCCGGACCTGCAGCCGCTCGCGATCAAGGCGCAGGGGCTGGCGCCGTTCGGCACCGAGTGGACCTGGGTGCCGCGGGCGCAGAACGCGGCCGCGGACGCGCTCGCGAACATGGCGCTGGACGGTGTGCCGATCCCGTTGACCCCCGAGGCGACCGCGGCCGGGCCGGCCGTAGCGAAGGAGCCGTCGGACCTGCAGAAGGCGTTGCAGGGCTGGGGTGCGCAGGCCGAGCCGCCGACGCAGCTGATCTTCCTGCGGCACGGCGAGACCCCGCACACCGTGGAGAAGAAGTTCTCCGGATCCGGCGGCGACAACCCCGGGCTGAGCGACACCGGCCGGGCGCAGGCGCACGCGGCCGCCGAGTACCTGTCCCGGATCGGTGGTGTGGACGCTCTCGTGACGTCGCCGATGCTTCGGACGCGGCAGACGGCCGAGATCGTCGGCGCAGGTCTCGGACTCGAGCCGGTCGTCGACGAGGGCTGGATCGAGGTCTCGTTCGGCGACTGGGACGGGCACACGTTCGCCGAGATCCAGCAGAAGTGGCCGGACGCGCTGAACGCCTGGCTGGACTCGACCGCGGTCGCGCCGCCCGGTGGTGAGTCGTTCGACGTGTGCGCCCGGCGGGCCCGGTCGGCGCGCGACGGGCTGCTGGCCAGGTACCCGGGCAAGACGGTGGTCGTGGTCACCCACGTGACGCCGATCAAGCTGATGGTCCGGTCGGTGCTGCAGGCCCCGATGGCGTCGCTGTTCCGGATGGAGTTGCGTCCGGCAACGGTGACCGAGATCCACTGGTACGCCGACGGCCTCGCGTCACTGCGATCCTTCAACGTGCAACCCTCGCTAGGCCGTGTCTGACGGTCCCACGCCTACTGCGCGGCACTCGGCGTGGGACCGTCAGACACGGCTAGTCTGAGGTCCACGCACAGCTGAGAAGGACGGAGAGCGCCCGTGCCGTTGCAGAGGGTCCACTTTGCCGAGGACGTCCCCGAGGTGTTCCGGGCGTCGCTACGGGACATCCGGCGCGAGCTCGACGTACCGGCCGAGTTCCCGCCCGAGGTGGTCGCGGCGGCGCTCGAAGCGGTGCAGAACCCCCGGCTGCCGGACCTGGACCGGACCGACATCGAGTTCGTCACGATCGACCCGCCGGACTCGATGGACCTCGACCAGGCGCTGCACATCGAGCGCAACGGCGACGGCTACACGGTGTACTACGCGATCGCCGACGTCGCCGCGTTCGTGCAGCCCGGCGACCCGATCGATGTCGAGGCGCGTCGTCGCGGCGAGACGCTCTACGCGCCGGACAAGCGCACCCCGCTGCACCCGCCGGAGCTGTCCGAGGGCGCGGCCTCGCTGCTCGCCGACCAGGTCCGCCCCGCGCTGCTGTGGACGATTCAGGTCGACGCGTCCGGCGAGGGCACCGGCGTCACTTGCGAGCGGGCGCTGGTGAAGTCGCGCGCCAAGCTGAACTACGCCGGCGTCCAGAAGGACCTCGACGCAGGTACGGCGCGGGAGTCGCTGCAACTGCTCCGCGAGGTCGGCCAACTGCGTGAAAGGCTCGAGCTCGAGCGCGGCGGCGTCAACCTGCCGATCCCGGACCAGGAGGTCGTCACCTCCAACCACGGCTGGGGCCTGGAGTTCCGCGCGCCGCTCCCGGTCGAGGGCTGGAACGCGCAGATCTCGCTACTCACTGGCATCGCCGCGGCGGACCTGATGCTGGCCGGCAAGGTCGGCATCCTGCGCACGCTGCCGGAGTCGCCCGAGGACCTGCGGCGCAAGCTCGGGAACACTGCCAAGGCGCTCGGCATCTCCTGGCCGGACGGGACGTCGTACGCCGCGTTCATCCACGGACTGGATCCGAAGGTGCCGGCGCACGCGGCAATGCTGGCGGCGTGCACGGTGCTGTTCCGCGGCGCCGGGTACACGGCGTTCGCGGGCTCGACGCCAGATCGGCCGGAGCACGCGGCAATGAAGGCCGAGTACGCTCACGTCACCGCGCCGCTGCGCCGGCTGGTCGACCGCTGGACCGGCGAGATCTGCGTCGCGCTGTCCGCGGGGACCGACGTCCCCGAGTGGGCGCGCGAGTCGCTGGACGAGATCCCGAAGATCATGGACGACGCCGATCGCCGGGCGAACGCGTACGAGCGGTCGATCGTCAGTATGGTCGAGGCCGGGCTGGTCGCCGAGCAGGTCGGGTCCGAGTTCGACGGCGTGATCACCGAGGTCGACCAGCGCGAGAACACGCGCGGCATCGTCGTACTGTCCAAGCTGGCGATCGAGGGACGGGTGACGAGCGCGACGCCGCTGCCGCTCGGGCAGGCGGTGCGGGTCAAGCTCGTCGAGGCCGACATTGCCAAGCGGTCGGTCTCGTTCGAGCTAGCTGTCTAGGTAGTCCTCGACCGCCCTGGTCGTGCGCTCGAGGTCCCCGGTTGCGAGCAGGTCGAGCAGGGCGCCGCGGAGCATCGCGAGTACGGCGGTCCGGCGCGCCTCGGCCTCGGGGGTGCCGGGATCGGGCTGACTCGCCTTGAGCAGCTCAAGCCAGTCGTCGACCGTGGAGCGGCCGTAGTCCGCCCACGGGCCCTTCGGCGCCACCAGCGATCGGCCGTACGCCTCGACCCAGAACTTCATCAGCGGCCGCCGTTCGGGCGCGGCCAGCCAGGTCCACAGCTCCCGGGCGACCGCGGTCAGCCCGGGTGGTTCGTCGTACCGCTCGTCGATCTGCCGGAGCAACTCGAGCTCGTCGACGCGGGCGCGGGCGAGCAGGGCGCGGATCAGGCCGTCCTTGCTGTCGAACAGGAACAGCAGCACCCGCGGGCTGGAGCCGATCGCGGTCGCGAGCGGGCGCAGCGACAGGTCGGCCAGGCCGTGGCTGAGCGAGTACGCGTAGGCGCGCTCGAGCAGTTCCTGCTGGCGCGCGGACGGGGCTGGCTTCGTGGTCGGCACCCCGCTAGTATCTCTTACTGAAACAGTCGTGTCAGTGGATTGGGTAGGGTTGATGCCGAAGCTGATCAGGAAACTGGGGGAGCCGGGCGATCTCGGCTGGGTGGTGAAGTCACACGCCGAGATCTACGCGGCGGAGTACGGATGGGGGTTCGCCTACGAGGCGTTGATCACGCAGATCGTCTCGGCGTACGCGACCGAGCACGACGATGCACGCGAGGCCGCGTGGATCGCGGAGGTGGACGGTAAGCGGGCCGGGAGCATCTTCTGCGTGCGCGGTCCGGACGAGGCCACGGCGCAGCTGCGGCTGCTGCTGGTGACGCCGGACGCCCGCGGGCTGCGGCTCGGCGTCGAGTTGGTCGACACGTGCCTGGCCTTTGCTCGCGAGGCCGGCTACAAGCGGATGGTGTTGTGGACGAACGATCCGCTGGTCGCCGCGCGGCACATCTATCTGTCGCGGGGCTTCCGGTTGACCAGCTCCGAACCGCACAACATGTGGGGCGCTGAGCTGACCGCGCAGACGTACGAGATCGACCTCTAGCTGCTGCAGGCCGGAGCGCCCGGGGCCGGGGCGTTGTAGATGGCGTGGGCGAGGAAGGTGCTGATGTAGCCGTTCTGCACGCGGAGTGCGTGCCGCGGTCCGGCGCTGCCGAGAGGCAGGTACTTCCGTAGCGGCAGTGCGAGGTAGTAGGTGCCGTAGTCGGTGAAGTTGTAGTGCCGCGTCCCCGGGACCGTCGCGCACCACGACGTGCCAGTGCTTGCCTTGAGCAACGACAAGGCGCGGTCGCGGCCGTCGTCGCCCCGGGCGTCCGGTCCGCAGACGCCGGTGATGCAGGAGTCGTCGGCGCCGAGCAGCAGGATCGGCGCGTGCACACCCTTGCTGACGGCCTCGCCGTACGGGCTGCCGTCCAGGTTCGCCGCGGCCGCGCACCGCTCGGTGGTCCGGCATGCCTCGAGCGCGGCCGCGCCGCCGAACGAGTGGCCGACGTACGCCGTCCCGACGCTCGGCTCGGCACTGTTCGGCAGTTGCTTCGCCACCATCGAGCCGGCGAACCGGGCGTCGGCGGCCCAGGTGTTGACGAGGAGATCGCCCTGCTCGTCCAGGTCCTTCGGCTGGGCGTCCTCCTTGGCCTCGACCTTCTGGCCGTCCAGCACGGTGAGGTCGGCGCTGTACGTCGGCGTCACGCCGGCCACCAGGTAGCCGTGGCTCGCGATGTCCTCGGCCAGGCTGGCGTACATCGGCGCCGACAGGCCGAGGCCCGGCATGAGTACGACGACCGGGAACCGGCCGGGCGCGACCGCGACCCGGTCGAACGCCGGGTCCTGGAGCGTGTCGAACGGTCCCTGGAACACCGACGCCGGCGCCTTGAGGTGCAGGTCGCTCCACAGGCCGGGCGCGTACTGCACTTTGCGGCCCGTGACGTCCTTCGCGACCGGATGCCAGACCCACACCGAGAGCTTCCGCTGCCCGTCGCCGTACGGATCCTTGCGGGTCGTGTCGGTCCACTCGAACGTCCGCCGGCCGACCTGGAAGTTCCCGGTCGGGTCCGGCAACGCCACTGGCTCGGACCGCTTGACCGCGATCCACCCGACGTACCCACTCCCGGCGAGCAACGCGAACAGCACAGCGATCACCACCGCCGTGCGAACCCGCCGAACCCCTCTCCGCGCCATACCCCAAGCCTGCCACCCCACCGGCGCCGAACCCCGCAGAACAGCTCCGAACTCCCCGATATCAGCGCTGATCGGAGTTGCGGGGCGGGGGGGGGGGGGGGGCCCGCCCCCCCCCCCGGGGGGGGGGGGGGGGGGGGGGCGCGGGCCCCCCCCCCCCCCCCCAACCCCCCGCGGGGGGGGGGGGGCGCCCCCCC